>JAXLWJ010000009.1:0-143552 GCA_046328535.1 Anaerolineae bacterium | reverse complement strand
AGATGGAGGCGGCGGGGGCCGTCACGCTGGCTCGGCCGGCTGCCGTCCCGAGGGAGCTTGTCGAGATGGAGGCGGCAGGGTTGGTGACGCTGGCGCGGCGCTAGAACGACACGAGCGCTGCGACTCCCCTGAAAATAACCCTAGGGCTGTCATGCTTCGTTGCACTCAGCATTCCCCGGTGCATCTGGGGGCCCTTCGTTGCGCTCAGGGCGACAGCGTATTTTCACCCGTCTGGTGGTGGACGCAAGTCCATGAAAACCTGCTATGTCACACGTCTATTTCGGGAATTCGTGTACCCGATCTTGCTCCTGACATAGGGTTGTCACACGGCTGTGGGATACTAAGCATAGTCGAGTGGACAACCCAAGACGTAGGCTAACAGGAGGCAATCTCATGGTACACGGTCTGAATTTCGTTATGATGCACGTTTCGAGCGTCGCCGACGCCATCCCCTTCTACACGGATGTCCTCGGCCTGGAAATCGAGGACCGCCAGCCTGGCTTCGTCCAGTTCAAGTCTGGCCCCGGCGCCGCCAACCTCGCCCTCTCCGAGGGCCAGGGCGAGCCGATCGAGCTGTGGTGGTTCGTGTCGGACGCGGAGACGGCGCGCGCCGGCCTGGCGCAGAGTGGCGCCGACGAGGTCTCACCCATCAAGGACATGCCCTTTGGCCGCGTCTTCACCACCCGCGACCCTTCCGGTAGGACGCTCTACATGCTCGAGCTGCGCCAGCCGCAGCAGGCGTAGCTGAGAGACAACCACGGAATACACGGAACACACAGAAAGGGGAGGGGGAGCGCAGCCCGTCTCCCCTGCCGTGCCTTCAGTGTATTCCGTAGTCACTTTCCGAGAGATTCGAGCGCATTGCGGAGACTATGGGTTGGCGGGCGAGTAGCGGGTGAGGAGGGCGGCGGCCGCGTCGCGTAGGGCTTGCTGCATCTCTGGCGGCGAGAGCACGGTGACGTCTGGCCCCCAGGAGAGCAACCAGGGCAGAAGCTCGCGCAGGGAGCGGGGGCGGAAGATCATGACCGCCCCGTCCGGGTGCGGCTCGTCGGCGACCCACGTGAAGTGGCGCCCTTCCCGCACCCAGCGCAGCGCCGCCGCCGGCACGAGAACGCGCACCTCGATGTCGCCGTACTCCATGACGTGGGGCTGGCGCACCGAGTAGCTCTGGCGGCGGGTGAAGCGCTCGCCGGTCGGCGTGGCGCTGTCAATGCGGTCGAGGCGGAAGCCGCGCGTGTCCTGGCGAACGCGGCAGTAGGCGAGCAGGAGCCACGCGCCGCCCACCTGTACCAGGCCATACGGCTCCACGTCGCGCTCGCCGGGCTCGCCGTGGCGAGCGTGGTAGCGCAGGTGGAGCACCGCGTGATCGCGGATGGCGCGGCGGATGACGGTCAGCCGCGCCTCGATGGCCGGGTCACGCGGGCGGATGCCGCTCATGAAGCGGAACGAGTCGCGCAGGAACTCAACCTCGCCCCGCGTCCCCGCCGGCAGAATCTTCTCGATTTTCTTCTGCGCTGTCTCGACGGCGCTGCGATACGGGGTGTCCACCTGGTCGGCGACGAAGGCCGCGCCCAGCAGGAGCATGCCCGCCTCGTCGGCGGTAAGCATCACCGGCGTCAGGAAGTAGCCCTCGGCCAGGGAGTAGCCATAGCCCGGCGTGGCGACGACCGGGACGCCGGCCTCACACAGCGCCTCGACATCGCGGTAGATGGTGCGCACGCTGACCTCGAACTGCGCGGCGAGGTCCTCGGCGCGGGTGTAGCGGTGGGCGTGCAGCTCCAGGGTGATGGCGAGGAGGCGGTCGGTGCGATTCATAGGCCATTCAGAAATCTACCACGGAACACACAGAACACACGGAAAAGGAAAGATGGAAAATTCTGTCTTTCTCCCATGCCGTGTATTCCGTGCCTTCCGTGGTTAGCCTCTTAGCGGCGCTTGCTCTTGCCGCTCTTGCCGGACGGCTTCGGCGCGCTGCCCTTCGCCGTGGGTGCGCCCGCGCTGGTCGCCGCGACGGTTGCGCCGGCCGGCGCCGGGGTGCGGCTGCCCTGCTGCTGCGCCTTGCGGGCCAGGATCGCTTGCAGCTCCTGCTCGCGGTTGATGTGGCAGTCCTTGAACTTCTTGCCGCTGCCGCACGGGCACGGGTCGTTGCGGCCGAGCTTCGCCGCGCCCGCCGACTTCGACGCCGGTGGGGGCGCGGACACCTGGCCGCCAGCGCCCTGGTAGCGCGTGGCGCGGGGGACAGCGGCGCGGCGCGCGGGCGGGGCGCTGCTCTCCGGCGCGACGTGCAGGATCAGGCGCGCGACATCGCTCTGGATGAACTCCCCGAACTGGGAGAACATGTCGTAGGCTTCGCGCTTGTACGTGACCAGCGGGTCCTGCTGGGCATAGGCGCGCAGGCCGATGCCCGTGCGCAGCTCGTCCAGGGCGGTCAGGTGGTGGATCCAGCGATTATCCACGGTGCGCAGGAGGACGGCGCGCTCGATCTCGCGCATGACCTCCGGTGTGAACTGCTCCTCATGGTGATCGTAGGTATCGGCGGCCAGCTCGAGCAACTCTTCCTCGATGGCCGACGCCGCCATCTCCTCCCAGTCCTGCCAGGGGTAGTTCGGCGGCATGGGGATGATGCGCTGGATGTCGCGGTGCAGCGCCTCCAGGTCCCACTCGTTGCGCGGCCCCTGGGTAAACTCCTCGACCGCCGCGCTGATCTCCTTCGCCAGCATGTCCTCGAAGGTCGGGCGCAGGCTGGTCTTGGTCAGGGCGTCGGTGCGCTGGCGGTAGACGAGGATGCGCTGCTGGTTGATGACATCGTCATACTGGAGCAGGTGCTTGCGCAAGTCGAAGTTGTAGCCCTCGACCTTGATCTGCGCGTTCTCGATGGAGCGGCTCACGAGGCCGTGCTCGATCGGCACGTCGTCTTCCAGGCCCATGCGATTCATGATGCCGGCGACGTTCTGCCCACCGAAGCGCACCATCAGCTCATCGTCCAGGGCGACGTAGAAGCGCGACGAGCCGGGGTCACCCTGGCGGCCGGCGCGGCCGCGCAGCTGGTTGTCAATGCGCCGCGCCTCGTGCCGCTCCGTGCCGACGATGTGCAGGCCGCCCAGCGCGATGACCTTCTCGCGCTCGGCGTCGGTCTCCGCCTTTGCCTGCGCCAGCGCCTCGTCCCACACCGCCGGCTCGACGGTCGCCAGGTCGTGGCCCTGCTGCCGCAGGCGTTCGCGGGCGATACCCTCCGGGTTGCCGCCCAACAGGATGTCCACACCGCGGCCGGCCATGTTCGTGGCGATGGTCACGGCGCTGAGGCGGCCGGCCTGAGCGATGATGTTGGCTTCCTGCTCGTGGAGCTTGGCGTTGAGTACCTGGTGCTTGACGCCGCGACGGCGCAGCATCTCGGATAGCAGCTCCGACTTCTCGACCGATGTCGTGCCGACGAGTACCGGCTGGCCGAGCTTGTGCATCTCCTCGATCTCGCGCACGACCGCCGAGAACTTGGCCTTGCCGTGCTTGTAAATCTGGTCCGTCTGGTCCTGGCGCACCATCTCGCGGTGCGTCGGGATGGGGATGACGTCCAGGTTGTAGATGCGCTGGAACTCCTCTTCCTCCGTCTTCGCCGTGCCGGTCATGCCGGCCAGCTTGGTGTACATGCGGAAGTAGTTCTGGAAGGTGATGGTCGCCAGGGTCAGGTTCTCGCGCTGGACGGCCACGCCCTCCTTCGCCTCGATAGCTTGGTGTAGGCCCTCGGAGAAGCGGCGGCCGTGCATCAGGCGGCCGGTGAACTCGTCCACGATGATCACCTCGCCGTCCTTGACGATGTAGTCCTTGTCGAGCTTGAACAGCACATCGGCCTTCAGGGCGTTCTCGAAGTACGGCGTCAGCTCGTAGTACTCCGGGTCGTAGAGCGACTTGTCGTTGGGAATACCCAGCGCGCGCTCGATCTTGTCAATGCCCTCGTCGGTCGGCGTCACCACGCGCTGCTTGTGTTCGATGGTGTAGTCCGTGTCCTCGTGCAGGCCGCGCACCAGCCGCGCGAACGTCCCGTAGTACTCCGCCGACTCCTCGGCCGGGCCGGAGATGATGAGCGGCGTGCGCGCCTCGTCAATCAAGATGTTGTCCACCTCGTCCACGATGGCGTAGTGCAGCTCGCGCTGGACGCGGTCCTGGATGCGGGTGACCATGTTGTCGCGCAGGTAGTCGAAGCCGAACTCGTTGTTCGTCCCGTAGAGGACGTCGGCCACGTAGGCTTCGTCGCGCGGCACGGGGCGGAGGTATTGGTAGCGGTCGTCGGACGACTGGTAGTGCGGGTCGAAGAGGTAGCTCGGCTGATAGTCGGCGGCGCTCGTCTGGCCCTGGATGACGCCGACGCTGAGGCCCAGGAAGTGGTAGACCTGGCCCATCCACTGGGCGCCGAACTTCGACAGGTAATCGTTGGGCGTGACCAGGTGGACGCCGTGGCCGGTCAGGGCGTTGAGGTAGATGGGCAGGGTGGCGACGAGCGTCTTGCCTTCGCCCGTCTTCATCTCGGCGACCTTGCCGCCGTGCAGCACCATGCCGCCGATCAGCTGGACATCGTAGTGGCGCTGGCGGATCGTGCGGCGGGCCGCCTCGCGCACGACGGCGAACGCTTCCTCCAGAATTTCGTCGAGGACGTCCTCCTCGGCCTTGAACAGCGCCTTGCGGGCGGCCTTGTAGTTGTCCTCGGCGACGGCGCGCGCCTGGCCGTTGGCCTCGCTCAGCTCGACCTGGCGCTGGGCCAGGTCCTCGCGGAGGCCCTCGGTCGCCTCGGCGATCAGGGCGCGGAACTCCTCGGTCTTGTGCGTCAATTCCTCATCGCTCAGGGCCTGCATCTCCGGCTCGAGCGCATTTATCTTCTCGACGCGGCGGCGCAAGTCCTTGACGAGCTTCTCCGCCGGATCGCCCATAACCTTGGTCATGAAACTCTTCAACATAGCGAGGGTACCTCTACTGTCTCAGTGGCGACTACGACAAACGTAAGCCAAATTATAGCACCGGCGCGGCGGAATCTACGAACCACCGCGCCCTCTTCATTATGTATGTTTGGGGCGGGTCTTCCTTACGCGGGGCTGACTTACCTGGCAGAATGAGGATGAGTATAATGTACGGTACCGCCTGCTAGCCAAGCCACGCGCTTTGTGTACAATTAGCGCAGACACTTCACGCTTACACGGGGAGGTTGGCCATGACGCTCGCCACAACGCTCACCACCGACGCCACTCTGGACGCCGCCTACCAGGACTTCTGCCGCCGCTACCCAGCATTCGAGAGCACGCGCGCCCTGGACGACTTGCGCGCGACCGAGTATCGCCGCCTCGACGACCAGGACCATGTCTACCTCGACTACACGGGCGGCGGCCTGTATGCCGACTCCCAGGTGCGCCAGCACATGGAGCTGCTGACACGCGGCGTCTACGGCAATCCCCATTCCTCGAATCCAACATCGCTGGCATCCACCCAGCTGGATGAGCATGCCCGGCGCTACGTCCTGGACTACTTCAATGCCTCGCCCGACGAATACGTTGTGATTTTCACGATGAACGCGAGCGGCGCGCTCAAGCTGGTCGGCGAGTCGTATCCGTTTGAACCGGGCAGCCGCTACGCCCTGACGTTTGACAATCACAACTCGGTCAACGGCATCCGCGAGTTTGCGCGGGCGAAAGGCGCATCGGTCACGTATATTCCCATCGTCCCCCCGGATCTGCGGACGGATGAGGCTGGCCTGCTCGCAGAGCTAGCGCGGGGCGATCGCACGAAGAACAATCTGTTCGCCTACCCAGCGCAGTCGAACTTCTCCGGTGTCCAGCACCCGCTAGAGTGGATCGCGGCGGCGCAGTCCCAGGGATGGGATGTGCTGCTCGATGCGGCGGCGTTTGCGCCGACTAACCGCCTGGATCTCAGCCAATGGAAACCCGACTACGTACCCTTGAGTTTCTATAAGATCTTCGGCTACCCCACCGGCATCGGGGCGCTGATTGTGCGCAAGACAGCGCTGCGGAAGCTCCACCGCCCGTGGTTCGCCGGCGGCACGATTACGATTGCCTCGGTGCAGGGCGACGGCTACTACCTGGCCGAGGGCGAGGCCGGTTTCGAGGACGGCACCATCAACTACCTCAACATCCCCGCCGTCGAGATCGGCCTGCGCCACATTGCCTCGGTCGGCATAGACTTGATTCACGAGCGCGTGATGTGCCTCGCGGGCTGGCTGCTGGCTGAGCTGGTCGGGCTGCGCCACGGCAACGGTCAACCCCTCGTCCGCGTCTATGGCCCGCTGGACACGACGATGCGCGGTGGGACGGTGACGGTGAACTTCTACGACAATCAGGGTATGTTGTGCGATTTTCGTTGGATTGAGGAACAGGCGAATGCCGCGAACATCTCTCTGCGCACGGGCTGTTTCTGCAACCCCGGCGCCGGTGAGGTCATCAACGCTCTGTCACCGGCGGACCTGGCGCCGTACTTCCACCACGCGGACCGCATGACGTTCGAGCAGTTCATCGAGGCGATGGATGGGCGGGCGTCGGGGGCGGTGCGCGTTTCCGTCGGCCTGGCGACAACGTTTGGGGATGTCCACCGCTTCATGGCGTTCGCCAAGAGTCTGCTCGACCAGCCGCCGCACCCGCTGCGTTGTTCTTCCGGCGCCCCGACATGAAGGCCCGGCTACGAGACCGGCGGCGCAGCCCAGCTACTCCCATTCGACGGTGAAGCTAGCGGACTCGGCTGTCGGTGAGCATCGGTTCTTTCCGCAAGCGGTCGTAGCAGCCGGCCCACAGATCCGGGGTGCGGGTCATCTTGGTGAGCTTGATGTCGCTGAAGCGCGGCAGAAGTAGCGCCAGCACCGTGGGCAAGTCATCCCAGCGCTCCCGAACGAGGATGACCTCCAACTGCCGCGCCATCGGCTCGACCCACGCCCAATCGCTCCTGAACCGATCGGCCTTGAGGTAATAATCCCGCTTCTCCCACGCCGCCGCGCTCGTATCTACACCCCGCGCAATGCCGCGCAGTGAGTAGACGATGAGCGCCGCCAGGTCACGCGCTTCGTCATCAACGGACTGCTTCTGCCCGAGCAGCCGCAATGCCTCGGCAATTGTCCGGCGCAGCCGGCTGCGCTCGGCGCTTGCGCTATCAGTGTTCACCACCCGACCCATATGTCGCCTCCATGCGCTTGAACAACTGTTCGAGAGTCTACTCAGGTTTGGGGCTGCGGTCAAACATGAGGGGCGCTTAGGCGGCGCTTGAGCAACCGCCCCAAAGCGGTATACAATTGGGGCCTATGGGAACACATCTCACCCGGCCGCGCCTTCGCGGCGTTATCAGTCTGCTGCTGGCGGCCCTGTGCCTCCTCCCACGGGCGGCCCACGCCCACGGCGTCACCGTGGACGGCAACCCGGCCGACTGGGTGGGCAAGCCGCCGGCCGCGAACGGCTATGACCCGGCCAGCGGCGAGTGGATCTGGCGCGCCGCCGCCCCCGCCGATGCTATCCAGGAGATGCGTATTACAGGTGATAGCGCCTACCTGTACTTCCTGGTGCGCCTGGCGGACCTGCGCGCCAACACCGGCGACGGCGCGCCCCAGGTACAGATCGCCGTGGACACCGACCGCCAGCCCAACTCCGGCGCGTCGGTCTTCGCGGGCCTGACCTCGACGCGCCTCATGCCGAGTGTCGCCACGTGGGAACGGCTGGTGCGCACGTCTTTCGGCCAGAACCAGGCGCGGCCGGCCGTCCTCGACGCCAATTTCCGCGACGTCGGCGCCGAGGATAACCTCGCCATTCTGTCGCCCCGCCACAAAACCATCGAGATGCGCATCCGCTGGAGCGATCTCGGCGTGCGCCCGCCAACGGCGCTGCGCCTGACCGCGGCCGTGTTCAATGCCGACCGCCGCGACAACGTCTTCCCGGAGGGCGCGCCGGCGCTAGGAGTCGTCACTGTCGGCGACGGCGCCGGCATCGTCGGCAACCGCGTCAACGCCTACGTAGACATCGAGTTCCGCGCCGATGGGGCCGCGGCGGCGCCGCTGCCGCCGGTGCGCGTCGGCGATGTCAATCTCCCCCTACCGCCACTGATGCGCGAGCCGCTGTTCTACGTCGCCGTCATCGGCCTCGCGCTCGTCGTCATTGGTATTCTGCTAAAATGGCGGGGCCGGCCCCGCTCGTACTGGTGGGGGTGAGGCAGAGGTCTAGTTGTCGCGGATGAACACGCGCTCGGCCGTGGTCCGGCTGATGGTGTGGGCCGCGCCCTCGATGCGGACGGTCAGCGCGCCAGACGCCTCGCGCCCAACGATCTCGACGACAACGTCCGGCACGAGGCCAATGGACGCCAGGTAGCGCAGCAGCTCGGCGTCTTCGTCAATCACCTCGGCCACGACAACACGTTGCTCGGCCAGGGCGGTCGAGAGCCGCCGCGTCGCCTCGGTGGCAATGGAGCCATCCTTGTCGGGGATGGGCGCGCCGTGGGGGTCTACCCGCGGGTTGCCCAGGGCCGCTGCCATGCGGTCGGCGACCGAGGGGGAAATGGCGTGCTCCAGCCGGTTCGCCTCGTCGTGAACCTCGTCCCAGGGGACGCCGAGCGCTTCGGCCAGGTACAGCTCGACGAGGCGGTGGTGGCGAATCACTTCCAGGGCGATCTTGCGGCCGGCGGGGGTCAGGATGACGCCGCGATATGGCGTGTGTTCGACGAGGCGCATCTCCGCCAGCTTCTTGACCATCCCGCTCACGGACGCCGGCGCGACATCCAGGCGCTCGGCCATTGCCGAGGTGGTCGCTTCGCCCTGCTCACGCACCAGCTCATAGATCGCCTTCAAGTAGTCTTCGACTGCCGTCGTAACCATGCTGACTCCTGGGTACGTGTCGGGCTGTGAATTCGATTATAGGCCAGGGCGTGGCGAGTGTCAAAGGGCCTGGCGGCGGAACGGCTTTGACGCCAACACCCGCTCGGTGCTAGAATTCACCGCTGCTATGCTGTGAGTTGACACCCCTTGAGGATGCGCGATGTATGAGGTAGAACCGGTTCTGCCCGCCCGCGATCTCTACACCGCGACCAGTTCGGTGTGGGTCGCTCTGGTCTGAGATGAGTACGCCTCCCCGGCGTTCCTTCTCTTCGCTGACGGCTCAGGTCAGGGATGACCTCTCGCCAGCCTGGCTCAAGCGGCGATTTCGACAGCGGCAGCCGCGCTACCGCGTGCTGCTGCTGCTGTCGTTGCTGGTCGGGTTCGCCCTACGCCTCTTCCTCCTCGACGGCCAGGACCTGTGGGGCGATGAGGCATTCACCCTGTCGGTCATCCGCCTACCCTTCGCCCAGGTTCTCTCGACGAGCATAGACACGCACCCGCCGTTCTACTACGCGCTGCTGCATCCGTGGGGTCAACTCGGCCTCAACGTATTCAGCCTGCGCTTCCTGTCCGTCGTCCTCTCGCTGCCCATGCTCCCGCTCGCCTACCTGGCCGGGGCGTGGCTGTTCGACCGCCGCGCCGGCGTCATCGGCGCGTGGCTCATGGCGTTCGCCCCGCTCCAGGTCTACTATGCCCAGGAGCTACGCATGTACGCGGCGGCCGCCATGCTCTCGCTGGCCTCCACCGTCCTGCTCATCGCCCTGATCCGCGGCCGGAGCGCGCGCTGGTGGGTCGGCTACGCCGTCGTGACGCTGCTAGGCATGTACACCCACTACGAGGTGTTCTATATCTTGCCCGCCCAGGCCGTCGCGGCCTTCATCGCCTGGCGCCCCCGCCGCGCGGAGCCGAGTCCGCCGCCGCCCACCCTCGTGTACAGCGCGCCGAGCGCCGCGGCTATCGCGGGCAACGGCCACGGCCCGCCCAACGTTCTCGCGCCTGAGAACGGCGCCGCCTCGAAGGGGCCGCCTGTGCGCGCCCCGCGACGCGAGCGGCGACTCTGGCTGTGGCTCGGTGTCATGGGCCTTCTGGCGCTGGCCTACGTGCCGTGGGTCGTCGGCCACGCGGGCTTCCTGCTCGGCCACTCCAGCGGCAAGGCGTGGTCCTGGAGCCTTGGGGAGTTCTGGACGATCTTCGGCCGCGGTCTGGAGTCATACGCGGCCGGCCTGACCCTGCCGTGGGGCGCGCCCATCGCCCTCGTCGTGTGGCTTGTCCTGGCCGGCATGGGCCTGGTGGGCCTCTACCAGCGCGGGCGGATGTGGGCGCTCGCCCTCCTGGGCCTCGGTGTCCTCTCGCCGCTGCTTCTCGGCTGGCTGGTGGATCCGGCGATGCCCTTCTTCCACGAGCGTTTCGTCATGGTCGGCGCCGCGCCCCTCCTGGTCGCCGCGGCCGGCGGCATCGAGGCGCTGTGGCGCATTCGGCGCTGGCTCGGCCCGGCGGCGCTTGCCGTCCTCCTGGTGCTTGACGGGGTAGCGCTGTACAACTGGTACACCAACCCGGCGTACATCAAAAGCGATTACGGCGCGGCCATGGCCGCGATCGCGGCGCACGCGGCGGGGGGCGACCTGATCGCCCTCAGCAACGCGGAGCAGACGGCGCTGTTCGACTTCTACGCGCCGCCCGGCGTCCCCAGTGTCGTCCTCGACCCGCAGCGCCTCGACCAGCAGCTCGCCCGCGCCACTGAGGGCAAGGCGCGGGTCTGGCTGGTCACATACGGCGCGGCGGTCAACGACCCGCAGCGGCCGGCCGAGGCGTGGCTGTCGGCCCACGGCTACCGCGCCGGCTTCGAGTCGCGCCAGGGCTTCGAGGTCACCCAGTACCGCCTGGCGAGCGCCCCGCCGCCCGCCGCGCCGACGATCTCCCTGGACGCGCGCTTCGCCGACGGCGTCCACCTCGTCGGCGCGGATGTCACGCCCCAGACTGTCCAGCCCGACGGGACGCTGCTGGTCACGCTGTTCTGGCAGGCCGACGCCGCGCCGCAGAAGCGGTATACGGTGTTCACCCAGCTGCTCGATAGCAGCGGGCGCTTCGTCGCCGGCTTCGATGGCGAGCCGGCCGGCGGTAGCGCGCCGACGACCGGCTGGACGCCCGGTGGGACAGTTGTGGACCGCCGCGCCATCGCCCTGCCCGCCGATCTCCCGGCCGGCCCGCTCAGCGTCCGCGTCGGCCTCTACGCCTGGCCGGATACGACGCGGCTGCCCGTCACGTCCGCCACGACGCCGGTGTCGGACAACGCCGTCGAGGTGGCGACTGTCCAGGCTGCGCCGCGCTAAGCGGGAAGCGAAACCACGGAACACACGGAACACACGGAAATAGGGGTTACTCGAACGTCTTTTCGCCGGCGCGGATGGCGGCGGTGAGGCGGTTCTCGGCGGGGGGAATGGGACACACCCACATCTCGTTGTAGGCGCAGTAGGGGTTGTAGGCTTTGTTGAAGTCTATGCGAATGAGGGTCTGGCCGTCCTCCGTTCCCGCCCCCTCGACCTCGACATAGCGTCCCGCGCCGTAGGTCTCGCCGCCGCTCGTCGCGTCGGTGAAGGGGAGGAACAGGCTTTCGCCCGCTTCATCCTGAAACAGGGTCAGCGCCTGCGGGTCGCCGTCAATGGAGAAGCGCAGCTTGCCGATGCCGTAGAACTGCTGGGCGTCGCCCTGGCTGGTGATGAGCAGCGCCGGGCGGGCGTCGTCGAACGGCTCGAACACGGCGGTGACATCGTAGGTCGGGTCCGCCGGGTAGTAGACCAGCCCCGTGAACGTGTCGCGCTGCTCCGGCGTCAGCGGCGACATGTCGGTGTAGCGAAAAAAGTGGTCCTTCTCCGCCCGCAGATCATCAACTTCAGACATCACGTCGCCTACAGTTGTTCCCTTCGACCATTTTCCTGACTTGTCGATGGACATAAAAGTAGCGTCAGCCCCGTATGTGGTTTGGGTCAGAAATTGTGGTCAGCCAACTCACTTGCTGGAAATCCATGTCGAACGTCACGATGGCCTCAATGCCAACCTCCAGCACGGAGTCGAGGTATAGTAGCTCTACATCCTGCGCCTTGAGGGCGACGTGAAGGGAATCAGCTTGGCGGTGCCATTTGTCTCGGCTGTCTACGAGCGCCACAAGGACGTTTGCGTCAATGACCGCCTGTCTATTCGTCGTCATAGAGACGCTCACTATCCTCGACCGCATCCCCACCCACAGACATTATGCCGACCAGGGGGCGTAGCTGCGACGCTGGAATGCTCTTGACCTCGGCCCGCCTCTTGTCCTGCCCACGCGCCGGCGCGCGCTGTTTCAGGAACAACGCGAAGTCCAGCACCTCGGCGAGTTGCTCGTTCGACAGGTCATCCAGGACGCGGATGACGGCCTCTTTCGGGTCAACGTCTGGCGCTTGCATGTTATCTAGCCTCCACGCCTTGTATTATATCACAGATAGGAGGTACGCGGCACGGAGTCAGGTGGCAGGTTCCTGGAGCAGGGCCTCGAAGCGGCGGACGGTGATGGGGGAGTTGCCCTCGTACTTGTTGTTCACGAACACGTACACCTCGGCGCCGCTCTCCCGCAGCGCCACCACCTCGTCCCGCCAGCGCCGCAACTCCTGGGTGCGGTCGTGGACGATCTCGCCCATGTCGCCCGGTATCTTGCGCCGGTCGCCGAGCAGCCGGATGTAGGCGAAGTCGGCGGTGCGGACGGTTGTGCGGGGCATGTAGTACAGGTCGGACATGACGAAGGCGATGTTGCGCTCGCGCAGGGCATCGTAGGTTCCGTCGTTGAGCCAGCTGCGGTGGCGCACCTCGACGCCGTAGCGCAGGTCGGTCGGCAGGCTGTCCAGGTAGTCGGTCAAGAGCGCTAACTGATCGCCGTGGAACGTGTAGTCGAACTGGAGAACGAGCGGGCCGAGCTTCGGGCCGAGGATGCGCATCGTCTCGAGGAAGTATTCCGTCTCCAGCGCGCAGTCGGTCAGGCGCTTCTGGTGGGTGACAAGCTGCGGGAACTTGGGACAGAAGAGGAAGCCCGGCGGCGTCTTGGCGTCCCAGCCGGCGACGACGCTCTCGCGCGGGATGGCGTAGAAGGTGCTGTCAATCTCGACGGCGCGGAACTGTTTGGCGTACTCGGTGATGTAGTTGGCCGACTTCGTCCCCGGCGGGTAGAACGACCCCACCCACGTATCGAATGCCCACGCTGTTGTCCCTAACCAGATATGCTCGTCCAAGCGCAAAAGCCCCCATCCTTCGGAGACACCGTCACGGGCGCGGCGGCATCCCACGCCCGTGACGGATGTGACTGCAATTAGCGGGCCGCCGCGCTCAGGTCAATCGCCGCCGGGCTGACCGCGACGCGAGGGCTGGTTGTGGCGCGGCGGTCGAGGTCGGCCACGCGGGCCGCGCCCGGCGGGGGCGCGGGCGGCGTCGCCTCGCGGGCGATGAGCGGCAGGTACAGGTACGCCAGGGTCGGCTGGGCCGCGCCCAGGTTGACCTCGTCCAGCGTCACCGACGCCCCGCTGGCGTCCGGGCTGAGAGCGAACGTCATCGTCGCCTGCGACCCGGCCAGCGCGGCCAGGTTGAAGGAGGCGTGCTGCCAGGCGCTGCCGCCGCTCAGGGGCAGGGTAAATGCGACCGGCGCGTGCGGCGGCGAGATGTTGTCGAAGGTGACCTGCAACGTCCCCGCGCTGCCCGTGTCCACGCGGTAGAGGAAGGCGAGGATGCTCGGCGACGGCGCGAGCGGGATGCGAACGCTCTGGCTGAGGCTGCCGCCGAGGGAGAGCCGCGCGCCCTTCTGGCCGGAATAGCCGGGGGCGGTCGTGTCCACGCTGCCACTCGTCGTCCAGCCGCCGCTGCCCTGCTCGAACCCGCCGTTGACCACGGCATCGTTGGCCGGCCGCAGGTAGATGTTCACGCCGTCCGTGACACCGGACGCTGCCGGGACGGTGATGGGCGCGAAGGATAGGTACAGGTTCAGCAGATTGCCGACCGGGAAGGCGTTGATGGTGTGAGCTTCGACGGTCGCCCAACCGAGGGCGTAGTCGCCCCGACCGTGGCTGGTCGCGCCGAGGTTCAGGTTCTGCGGGGTGCTGGACAGGGACGCGCCGGGGATGCCCTGGCCCAGGTTGCCGAGCACCTGGCCGCGCACCGCCGAGGCAACAATCGTGACCACCGCCGCATTGTCCGGGCTGTACTCGCTCGTGCTGCCGGCGTTCGTCGTCACGCGACCGCGGAAGCTGTAGGTATGGCCGACAACGCCGGGGTAGATGGCCGTCGTCAACGTGGTATTGGTGAGCCAGTCCGTCCACGCTCCGGCCCCGTCCTTCACCTGGATGTCGTAGCCCTTCACGCCGCTGGTCGCATTGGCGGCCTGCCACGATACGCGGATGTCGGTCGCCAGCTGATAGCGGGCCGGTACCGACACAACCATCGTCGGTTGCGTCGTCTCCACGGTCGTCTGAACCGTCGGCGTCCACTCGGAGACGTTGCCGGCGTTGTCAATCGCCTGGACGCGGAACATGTAGGTATGGCCGTCCACGCCGCCGTTGAACTGCCAGCTATTGGCCGGGGTGTTGAAGCCGGTGAGCGGCTGGCCGTTGTCATACGCCTCGAAGTTGTACGACTGAATGCCGCTGATGGCGTCCTGGCCCGTCCAGGAAACGATGAACGACGCGCCGGAGAACGGCGGCAGCGGGTTCATGGCCGCCGTGGGCGGCTCGGTGTCTACGACCGTCGCTGTAGGGTCGGACCACGGCCCGGTCTGCGCATCCAGCCCCACCGCGCGCACGCGGAAGGTGTACTGGTGGCCGCTCAAGCCGTTGGTGAACTGCTGGCTCGTCGCATTGACGGTAATCGTCTGCTGCGGAGCGCCGTTGTCGTAGACCTCCAGCTGGTAGTTGGCGAGATTGCCGGTCGAGCCGACCGGGTACCACGAGACGGTAAAGGTCGTGCTAGAGTAGGGGGGGAGTGGGTTGATCACGACGGTCGGCGGCGCGACGGCCTGCACCGTGACCGGGTTGCTCTCCTGGCTCCACGTGGTCGAGCCGGTCGTGTTGTAGACGGCGCGCACCCGGAAGCTGTAGGTCGAGCCGTTCTGGGCGTTGGTAAACGTGGCCGAGGTCTGCTTGACGCCACTCAGCCAGTCCGTCCAGCTCCCCCAGTCGCCGCCGCTCGGCTTCTGGCGGTACTGCACGTCCCAGCGGTCCACCAGGTCGTCTGAGCCGTTCGAGGTCCAGCCCACGTTGAAGCTCGTCCCGATGACTGAGTCGGGGAACGGATTGACCTGGGCAACGGTATAGTTCAGGCGCAGCTTGGGGCGATCCGACGAATTGCCGGCCTCGCGCGACCAGAACCCGCGGTCGTAGACGCCCGACGTGGGCGTCTCGTCGCCGATCATGATCACGCCGTAGTTGGGGAGATCGGCGCCGACCCACTGGCGAACCAGGGCCGATACATCCCAGTCGTAGCTGCCGGACGTGCCGATGGACGGCGACGCCCAATCCACCCCGTTGTCGTAGCTCGGCACGTTGTTCCAGGTCACGCTGTACTCGCCCCAGTCCGACGTGATGCGGCGGGCGACGATGCGCATCGGCGCGCTGCCTGACGCGGTGGCGAGGGTGAGGCGGATGGCGCTGTCGCGCACGATGGTGCCGGGCGGCAGGCTGTTGATGTTCCAGGCGAACAGGCTGCGCTCCGCCTGCGGGCCGGCGCCGTCGTACCCCACGAACAGGGTCGTGCTGCTGCCGTAGTTCGCATTCTGGTAGCGCAGGCCCGACGCAATCCAGCTATCCTTGGCGGAGGTGAACTCCCCGAAGTCGCGCGGGATCGCGCCCACCGCGCCGCCAGAGCCAAAGGTCGGCGCCGCTTGCGGCGCGGGCGCTGTCTGCGACTCGGGCGGCGCCTTACTGGGGGCCGGTGGCTCGGCGGCTGCGACGCTTGACAGGAGTCCCAGGGCCAGCAGCGCGAGCAGTGCGGCTACAAAGGCATGGCGTTTTGACATGCAGGTCTCCTTTGCCCTCGTTAGAACGACTGGTGAGTGGGGGATGGGTAGCATATCGTGCTGGCGCTGGAGCGGTCACTCCACCGCCAGCCGGGGCCGCCACGCTATGGAGCGGAGCTACTGCTATGCGCGGCGGTCTCCAGGAGCGCCGTGAACTCGGCCAGGACCATTGCCGTCGCGCCCCACACCTTGTGGCCCGCCAGGCGGTAGAACGGCACGAGCGTCGGCAGGCCGCGAATCTCCCAGGTTTCCTCGACGCGCGTGTCGGCGGCGAAGAGTACCGACAGGGGAACTTCGAGCAGCTCGGCCACCTCGCCGGGGTCGGGCGCGAAGGCGGGGCGTCCCGGCAGGTGGGCGACAATGGGGTGGATCAGGTAGTTGCTCGGCGGAATGTACAGGGGCGTCAGCTCGCCCATCACCGTCACGCCGTCAACCGCGATCCCCAACTCCTCGTGGGCCTCGCGCAGCGCCGCGTCCACCGGCGTTTCGCCGGCCTTCAGCCCCCCGCCGGGCAGCGAAATCTGGCCCTTGTGCGTCGCCAGGTCGTCGGCGCGCCGCGTAAGGACCACGTGAAGGCTGTCATCCAACGGGTAGAGGAGGATGAGGACACCGGCCAGGCGCGGGGTCGTCTCCTCGGGGAAGACGAGATTGCGGTGGTGGGGCGCCATCCGCAGCCAGGCGTCCATGCCCGGCAGTTGCAGCGTCAGCGCCTGCTGAATTTGCGCAATTGATACCACTGGGGTCATAATAGTCCTATCTTTGGCGTCAACCGTCCTCTATTATATACCTATCCTGTGTATCGGTCAGGGCCAGCCGCGGCCCACTGCAAGAAGGAGCCTACATGGCAAGGAAACCAGTCCAGTCTGACAAACTCGAAACGGAAGGCGTCGTGATCGAGGCCCTCCCCAATGCCTCGTTCCGGGTGGCCCTGGACGGCGGCGTGGAGACGCTCGCGTACCTGGCGGGCCGTCTACGCAAGAACAACATCCGCGTCCTGCTCGGCGACCGGGTTCGGGTGGAGCTAACCCCCTATGATCTCACCCGCGGGCGCATCGTTTATCGTCTCAGCAATCGTCCTTCTCCGCAGAGTGATCGCCCCGCCTGACGCTTCTTCGTCCCACGCGGGGCTCCCGTCGTTTCAAGCTTCGTGTATCATGTCGCGCTTCACCGGCGACGCGACGTGACACACGAGGCTTGAAGCCTTCTTAAGGCCGCTCCCCCAGCCCGGCGCCCCGATGTAGGGGCAGGGCGCCTGGTCGAGGGCGGCGTAGATCGAGCTTTGGCGAGAGGAGAGCGTATGATTGATCAACTCATGGCCCCGGACATTGACCTGACCGACGCGGACCGACAAACCATCGCGCGCAAGGTCGCCAAGTTGGACAAGTTGCTCACTCACTGGGATGACGACACGGTGTGGATTCGGGTCGCCCTCCGCCAGGACCAGGCGCGCAACCGGACCACCCACGCGCTGATTAGCGTGGGTATCCCTGGCGCGACGCTTGTCACGGAGGATAACGGCGACTCGCCCACCGAGGCCGTCAGCCACGCGGTAGACGAAATGGAGCGCGAGCTTCGCAAGCGCAAAACACGCTACGAGCAGAAAGGCCGCGCGCCGAGCGTGGGCCGCGCGATGGCGACAGAAATGGCGAACGAGCCGGAGGAGGAAGATTACGCTCCCCCGGCCGAGCCGTGACCAAACCGCGCGTGTAAATAGAAGGCGGAGGCCAATTGGCCTCCGCCTTCACCTTTTCTAGCCCTTGTCCCACCAGATCACCGCCGCCCATCGCTGGCGCGGCCGGACGACAAGCTCGCCGCCGCGCTCCTCGACGTCGGGCGCGAGGGCCGCCCGCAGCGCCGCATCCCGCGCCGGCTGCGGCTGCATCCCCAGCCGATGGCGATAGAAGGCGACCAGGGCGTCCCAGTCGGCGAAGGTGAGCGTCGGGTAACTCGGGACCAGCGTCACGTTACACGGGATACCCAGCTCGAAAACGACGGCGGCCGCGTCCAGGTAGGTCGGCCCGTCCGGCGGCTGCCAGCCGCGGAACGCCCGCCACAGGTGGGCCAGGTGGCCGACCGGGTGGGTCAGCGGCAGGTAGAGCGCCACCAGCCGCTCGGCGGCGCGGTCGAGGGCGGCGACGAACGGGGCCAGGTCGGCCACGTCGTAGGCCACATTGGCGCAGATCACCAGCGGCGCGGTCGGCGCCGCCGCATCGGGCCAGCGTTCGGCCACCAGGTCCACGGCCAGGCCGCGCGCCTCGGCCGTCTCGCGCAGCACCGCCGCCATCGCGGGCGACGGCTCCACGGCGACGACGCGCACGCCCCGCTCGGCCAGTGGCAGGGCGAAGCGGCCGCCGCCCGCCCCGACATCCAGAACCGTCACGCCGGGCGTCAGCCAGGGGGCGAGGAATTGCAGGAACGGCTCGTCATGGGCGCGGGGGCGCTCGTTCAGGGCGCGGAAACGGTCGGCGTGCATGCGCCAGCCGTCCGAGGACGGCGTTGGGGGAACTTCAGGCGGTGGGGCCGTCCAGCGAAGCAGGCTTTCACGCCACCGACTCGCGGGGGTGATGTCGGTCATGGATGGGCTTCTTTCGGTGGGGCGGGGCGAAGGGTCCCGCCAGAGCGGAGGCCCTTCGCCCACGTGTGAGGTCAGACGTGGCGTTCGCGCGCGTCCTACGGCTGAACCGTGGGCCGGGCGAGGGACGCCAGGTTCCAGCGGAAGTCTACCGTCGTGCCGCCGCCGTTGATGCCGAACCGCGCCGTCGAGATGGTCTGCTGGCTCGGCACGCAGGGGATCAGGTTGGTGCCTGACGCCTGCACCCAGGTCGGCACGGGCGGCTCGTCGGCGGTGATCGTTACGGTCTCACCCGGCGCCAGGAAGACGCCGATGAAGTAGGCATAGCCGTTGTTGTCGGAGACCGTGGTCTGCGTCGTGCCGTCCGGGAACGTCGCGGTGACGGTCGTACCCGGCAGGGGTAGGTCGAAGATGTTGTTGCAGTAGCGGTCAATGTATGTCCGCACGAAGATGATGCCCGCGCAGACGCTGCCCGGCGCGCTACAGTCGACCGGAACCCTCGTCGGCATGGCGGTGGCGGTTGGCGTGCTGGTGGCTGGCGCAACCGTGGCCGTCGCCGTCCTGGTCGGGGTGCTGGTCGCCGGCGCGACGGTCGCCGTCGCCGTGACGGTCGGGGTCGCCGTGCCTGACTGGACCGTCGCTGTGGCGGTTGGTGTGTTGGTCGCCGCTGCGGTCGTTGTCGTTGCCGTAGCGGTTGGTGTGTTGGTCGCCGCCGCGGTCGTTGTCGTTGCCGTCGCCGTTGGCGTGGTCGTCACAGTTGTCTCGGCTGCGACGACGTGGACCATGCCGTGCATGCCCGGATGCACGGTGCAATGATAGGGGAAGTCACCCAGGGTGTTGAACGTGAACGAGAAGCCCTGGCCGGTGAGCAGGAGACCGCTATCCCAAACGCCAGTGTCGGAGGTGGACGTGTGGGGCGCTGTGTCGAAGTTCGTCCAGCGCACCGTCGCCCCCTGGCACACTGTGAGCGGCGTCGGGGCGAAGGCGAAGTTGAGAATCGCCACGTCCACCGTGCCGGATAGACACGTTCCCGGTGTGGGGGTCATGCTCGCCGTCGCCGTGGGCGTCGTCGTGGCGGCCGTGCCAGTCGCCGTGGGCGTGGCCGTCGCCGGCGTCGCGGTCGTCGTCGGTGTCGTCGTTACCGCCGTGCCGTGTCGAATGCGGAAGACGGCGCCCATCGCCGAACCCGGCGCCTCAGCGCCGAAGTCGAGGACGTACATGGCGCTGCCGTCCGGGCTAAACTTCACGTCAATCGGGTGCTGCAGGCCCATGTTCGGCATGGTCGAACTGGCGAACGTCGTCTGCGTCCAGCTAATCACGCCGGTCTCGCTGATGCTCGGATGCAGCCGCTGCACGCTTGGCCCCGGCCCGGTCCCCGGCCCGCGTCCGCCCTGGAAGAAGGCGACGAACACGTCGTTGACGAAGCCGAAGCTGGGGTTTGTGCTCACCGCCAGCCCCGTCGGCACCGTGCTGTAGCCGAGGGAGGACGTGTGGGTGTTGAGCGTTGGGTGCGTCTGGAGGACAAGGCTCGCGGTCGGGCTGAAGTATGCCGTGTCCGTGACGGGATGGTTGATGAAGTAGTCGGGCCAGCCGTACCACGGGGCGCTGGCCGCCGTCGTCGCCGACGGGTTCTGCACGACGTGCAGCGAGTCGGGCGCGTAGATGGGGCGCACCCCCGTGCCGTCTGGCCCGTTGTCGTCCACGAGCAGCATACCAGCCATTGCCGAGGTCGCCGGGACGAAGGCGATGCCGTAGGGGTTGCGGAAGCCCCAGGCGGCGACATCGAGGCCGCTGCCGTCGGGGTTAGCGCGCAGCACCGCGCCGCCGCATAGGGTCGCGCTGGTCACGGTCTGGCCGGGCGTGGACTGGACGCCATAGTTCTGGTACGCGCCCGTCGTCGCGCCATACTCATCGGTGAAGTTCTGGCCGACAAGGGTCAGGGTCTGGCACGGGATGTCGTGGATGGCCGGCGGCGGCGCTGGGGTCGCGTTCGGCGAAGCCTCGAACTGGGAACGCTGCATGACGCCGGCATCGCTCCGCGAGCCGACCGCGACGTACAGCTTGCCATCTGGACCGAAGGCGATGTTGTTGTTGGAGTCGTCGCCACCCACCGGCAGGCCGGTGATGACCGGGGTAAGGGTGCCATCGGGGTTCACCCGAACGACACGCCCGGAGTCGGAGGCGTACAGGAACCCGTTCGGCCCCCAGGCGATGCCCAGGAGGGGCGGGATGAACCCATCGGCGCCCGTCGGCGCAACCACCGTGTGCGAGCCGTCGGCATTGATGCGCACGATACGCGCCGGCGTGCCGAAGATGCCCGACTCGGCCACGTAGACACGGCCCTGGTCGTCCACGGTCATCGCCGACGCCGCCGTGAACCCGGCGGCGAGAACGTCAACCGTGTAGCCGCTCGGCACCTGCACCATGCTCGCGTCCGGCGTGCTGGTCGGCTCGGCGGTCTCCTGCGGCCCAGCCAGGACGACAACCTGGGCCTGCACGAACGCGCCGGACTGAGACATGAAGTCCGAGCGATAGGTGTAGACGCCCGGCCGGGTGAACACACGGTCGAAGGCCGCGCCGGGCGGGACGAGGCCCGACGCCCAGCTGCCATCGGCGGCAGCAATCGTGTGGGCGCGGGTATCGTGGTTCACCCAGCTCACCTTACCGCCGGCCGGGACGGTAATGGTGTGGGGAACTGAGGCTGCGTCGGCCATCTGGATCGTCGCGTGGGCCGCCTCGGCGTTGGGGGGAATCGCCAGCGCGAGCGCCAGCGCGGTCAACGCGACGGCCGCGACGCTGAGCAGCGTGACGGCTGCGAGGCGGCGTCGACCGGGAGCGAACAAGCGATCAAACATCGGTACCTCCTTGAGTATGCGGGCTACAAACAGTACACGACACGAGAGGGGGATCCGCGGCGAGGACGACTGGGGATGGGCGCCTCCTTCTAAGGGGGGGTAGAACGACACTACGAAGCGACGACACACGACGCCGACTACAACGCCGATGGCGTCGTATAAGGCGTTGTCTATTCTCGCTTATACGACGCTAGACCGGGCTGCTGAGTCGGTTAGCCCAGATAGGCTTTCTTGACCCGCTCATCAACGAGCAAGTCTGATGCCACGCCCTCAAACATGACCCGCCCGGCTTCGAGGACGTAGCCGCGGTCGGCGTTTTGGAGGGCGAGGCTGGCGTTCTGCTCGACAAGGAGGATGGTGACAGCGGCGGCGCGCAGCTCGCGGATGATGGCGATGATTTCGCGGACGACGAGGGGGGCGAGGCCCAGGCTCGGCTCGTCCAGGAGGAGGAGGCGGGGGCGGCTCATCAGGGCGCGGGCAATCGCCAGCATCTGCTGCTCGCCGCCGCTCAACGTCCCGGCCAGCTGGTAGCGGCGCTCGGCGAGGCGGGGGAAGCGCTTGAACTGGCGCTCGATGTCTTCGGCGATGCCCGCCCTGTCGGTGCGCGTGTACGCGCCCAGTTCGAGGTTCGCCAACACCGTCTGGCGCGTCAGCATGCGGCGGCCTTCCGGGCTTTGGGCGATGCCCAGCCCCACGACCTCGTCTGCGCGCCGCCGCAGGATGTCCTGCCCATCGAAGACGATGCTGCCGCTGCGGGGCCGAACAATGCGCGAGATGGCGCGCAGGGTCGTACTCTTGCCGGCGCCGTTCGCGCCGATCAGCGTTACCACTTCGCCCTCGTATACCGTGAGGTTGAGGTCAACAAGCGCGTGGATGCCGCCGTAATTGACGTGGAGGTTGCCCACTTCGAGCAGGGGCTCGCGCGTCGACGCAGCCGACGGTCCATTGTGGGGCATGGCAGGGGCGCTGGGGACGCTCATTCGGCCGCTCCCAGGTAAGCGTCAATGACTTTCGCGTCGTTCTGCACGGCCTCCGGCGTCCCCAGGGCGAGCAGATGCCCGAAGTCCAGCACGGCGACGCGGTCGCACAACCCCATCACCAGCGGGACATGATGCTCGATGAGGAGGATGGTCAGGTCGAACTCGGCCCTGACGCGGCGGATGAAGTCGCTCAGATCGGCCTTCTCGCCGGAGTTCATGCCCGCCGCCGGCTCGTCCAGGAGCAGCACCTTTGGCTGGAGGGCGAGGGCGCGGGCGATCTCTAGCCGCCGCTGGTCGCCATACGGGAAGTTGCGCGCCTTCTCCTCGGCGCGGTCGGCCAGCCCCACCAGTCGCAGCAGATCCATCGCCCGCGCCTGGGTCAACCGTTCCTCGGCCCTGGCGCGCGGCAAACCGAGTACCCCGGCGACGATTCCGCTGCCGGTGTGGGTATGGCGGCCGATCTCGACATTCGTCCGCGCCGACAGGTTGCCGAACAGGCGGATGTTCTGGAACGTCCGCGCCATGCCGCGCTGGGCAATCTGATACGGCCGCTTCCCAGTGATGTTCTCGCCGCGCAGCAGCACCTCGCCGCTCGTCACCGAGGT
Source organism: Anaerolineae bacterium (assembly GCA_046328535.1). Taxonomy (GTDB): domain Bacteria; phylum Chloroflexota; class Anaerolineae; order Epilineales; family JAHCIE01; genus JBDHWG01. The sequence continues at coordinate 120,674 of JAXLWJ010000009.1, read as the reverse complement.
CAAGCCGGTGATGAGGTTGAACACGGTGGTCTTGCCCGCACCGTTCGGCCCGATCAGGCCGAATATCTCCCCCTCCCCAACGCCAAATGAGACGTTGTTGACGGCGAGCAGGCCGCCAAAGCGGCGCGTCAACCCACGCACCTCGAGCGCGGGAGCGCGTTCGGGCGCGGCCGCGGCGACGGCGGCCGGACTACTGAGCTGATCCATGCGTCTGACTCGCTTGCTGCCCACCGGCGGCCGGCCGCGTCGGCGGCTTGCCGCGCCGCAGCCGCTTCAACAGTTCCGGGGTGATGATGCCCTGGGGAAAGAAGATCGCGCCGACGGCGATAAGGACACCGTATAGGATGAAGCGGAAACTTTGCAGGCCCCGCAGCGCCTCCGGCAGCGCCGTCAGCAGCAGCCCGCCCACCACCGGCCCGAAGACCGTCCACGAGCCGCCGATGAGAACGTAGGCCAGGTAGTTGACGCTGGACTCGAACGTCCCCTGGCGCGAGTTCCACGTGTTGAGGAAGTGCGCCGCCACCACCCCAACCACCCCGGCCAGCACCGCGCCCATCGTGAACGCCACCACCTTGGTGAACGTCGTGTTGATGCCCATCGCATCGGCGGCGACTTCGTCCTCGCGGATGGCGTTGAAGGCGCGGCCCATGCGGGTGCGCTCGAGGCGGTAGATGAACACGATGGCGAAGATGAGCAGCGGCAGCCCCAACCAGAGGTACTCACCCTGGGTCGTGAACGGCTGCGGGATGCCGAAGATGCCGATCGCGCCGCCGAGAATCGGCAGGTTCAGCGAGACGATGCGCACGATCTCGACGAAGGCAATCGTCGCCAGCGCCAGGTAGATACCGCGCAAGCGCAGGGCCGGCACACCGACGACCACGGCGAGGGCGGCGGAGACAAGCGCGGCGACGATCCCCTCGACGAACACCAGGTACAGCGGGTACGGCCCCTCCGGGTGGAAGACCTGGGTCGAGAGCACAGCGGCGATATAGCCGCCAATAGCATAAAAGCCGGGGCTGGCGAGGGACAGCTGGCCGGCCATGAGCGGCAGATACAGGCTCAGCGCCATCGCTGCCGCGAGGACCATGGAGGTGATGAGAAACCCGTAGGTATTGTAGAACTCGCCCATCGGCTAGACCTTGACTTGCGTCGTGCGGCCCAGGATGCCCTGGGGGCGCACGATGAGCACGAGGAACAGGATGAGGAAGGCGACCGCTTCCTTGAACGCGACGAACTGGGGCGGCACAAATGCCTCGGCCAGGCCGAGCACAATGCCGCCGATAATCGCGCCAGGAATGTCCCCCAGCCCACCGAGGACGATCACCGCCAGGCCCTTCAAGCCAAAGGCGATGCCGAAGTACGGCCCGGCCACCCCCACGCTCACACCGACCAGCGTCCCGGAGATGCCGCCGAGGAAGCCGCTCAGGAAGAAGGTGAACAGGATGATGCGGTCGGTATTGATGCCGAGCAGGCTCGCCGTAATCGCATCCTCGGAGACGGCCCGCAGCGCCTTGCCCACCTTTGTGTAGTTGATCAGCCACGTGAGAAAGATGACGACCACGATTGCCACGAAGAAGATGATGATCTGGATTGTGCGCACCGGGGCGGGCGACTCGGCCGTCCCGAGGTTGATGGCGGCCGGGATGGCGCCGAAGGGGTTCGCCGGGTAGGAGTAGATCTCTGCGCCGAAGAAGTACTGGATAAGGTTGACCATCGCCACTGCGACGCCCAGGCTCGACACGAGGCTGAGCAGCGGGTCGGCGCCCCGACGGCGGAGGGGGAGGAACGCGATGCGGTCCACCAGCATCCCGACCAGCCCGGCCAGCAGGCCGCCGACCAGCAGCGCGATGATGAATGGCAGCTTGACCGGGAGCGCCGGCGCTCCGAAGCCGCCGGTAAACACCCCATAGAGCGCGCCATTGCTGTTGATGACCGAGCCGGTCAAGAGGTAGGTGAAATAGGCGGCGATGGTGAAGATCGCCGCGTGCGCAAAGTTGATGATGCGCAGGATGGAGAAGATGAGGGTGTAGCCGACGGCGAAGATGGCGTACACGCTGCCCACCGCCAAACCGTTGAGGATATTCTGCCAGACGTTGATGAGAGTCACTTGCCCCCCGCGCGAAGTCTCGACTCATGTCTGCCCTCTCTTTGTGAGGTCGAGGGCGGACAGGCTTGGTTGAGGCGGGGACGCGGCGCCCTCCTCCATCCCCCCCAACCCCCTTCCTCCCCCCACAAGTGGGGGAGGAAGGGGGCGCCGAGCGCAGTGAGGCGGGGGTTGGTGGGGGACGAGCCGCCGCCTTTTACTTGAGGTAAACGAACTTCCCTGTCTGACCGTCCGGGTTCATCTTGATCTGCGCGACGTAGAACTGGTCTTGCACGATCTCGCCTTCGGGCGTGAAGGAGATGGGGCCGAGGGGCGAATCGTACTTGCCGCCGAGCGCCTGCTTGTTCAGGTCAGAGCGCAACTTCGCCAGGTCCGTCGTCTGGAGCTTACCGGCCTTGTCGAGGGCGGTCAGCGCATCCACGAACACCTGAACGCCGGCGAACGTCTGCGCGGTGAGCTGGCCGGGGTCCTTGCCTTGCTGCTTGGCCTTGTAGGCGGCCTTGAAGGCGTCGTTCATGGGGGTGGACAGCTCCGGGCTGTACGCCTGGGCGATGTAGATGCCGTCGCACTTGTCCTTGCAGACGGGGAACACGTTCGTCGTGTTCAAGCCGTTCCCGCCGATGATCGGCCCCTTGTACCCTAGCTCGCGCAGCTGCTTGACCAGGTTGCCGCCATCTGCCGCCAGGCCGGAGATGATGACCAGGTCGGGCTTGGCGTTGAGAATGTTGGTCACCTGAGTCGTGAAATCCGTGTCCGTCGTCTGGAACGTCTGCACCGTCGCCAGGTTGAGCTTGAGGGTATCCGTCACGGTCTGCTGGAATGTCCCCGTCTCCGACTTGCTGAAGGCGTCGTTCTGGGCGTAGGCCACGGCGACGTTCTTGATGCCGGGGTTGTCCTTGATCGCCGCCTTGACGGCGTTCGGCGCGACAATAGCGACGGGCGCCGAAACGCGCGAGACGTAGTCGCCAATCTGCGGGATGCCCTTCGCCGTGTTCGACGGACCAATCACCGGCACGCCGGCCTTGTCGGCGATGGGGTCGGCGGCGAAAGCCTGCTGCGAGAGGGTCGGGCCGACGATGCCGACGACTTTGTCGTTGTTCATGAGCTGCTGGAAGGCGTTGATTGCCCCCGCCTCGTCGCCCGCCGTGTCCTGGAAGACGAGCTTTATGGGCCGCCCGTTGATGCCGCCCTTCTGGTTGAAGAACTCTTCGGCGATCTGGGCGCCGATCACCTGCTCCTGGCCGAGCAGCGCGGTATTGCTGGTCTGGGCGACGGCAATGCCGATCTTCACCGGGTCGCCGGAGACGGCCTTGGCGGCTCCTGCGGCCGCCGCGGCGGCGGTGGGCGCGACCGCTGCTGCCGTCGGCGCCGCCGCCTTGGCTGCCGCCGCCACGGTTGGCGCTGCCGGCTGAGCAGCGGCGGCTGTCGTCGGCGCCGCCTGCGGGGCATTCGAGGTGGCGGGAGCCGCGCCGCCGCCACAGGCGCTCAGGGCGGCAGCGAGGAACAGACTGAGGGCCACCAACAGGACTATCGAGCGTTTCATGCGGTTACCTCCTCTACGAGCGTGGATGGAAGAGAGAGCGGGGCATCCGCGCGGGCTGGACCCCCCGCCATGATGGGCAGGGAAGTAGGATACTATAGGAGCGGGGTTTTGACAAACGCGCCAGCCTACGTCGGTGGTTGGCAGACGGGGCAGAAGTGCGTGCCGCGCCCGCCCACGACGATGCGCTCGATGACAGTCCCACACGTGGGGCATGGCTGCCCGTGGCGGTGAAAGACGCGCAGGGCGTTCTGGTTCGTCCCTTCGGTGTAGGCCCAGTCGAGGTTGGTGCCGCGATTGGCGACGCCCTGCGCCAGCGCCTCGCGGATGGCAGCGTGCAGCCGCGCGACATCGTCAGGGGTGAGCGTGTCGGCGTGGCGCAGCGGATGCAGGCCGGCGCGGTGCAGCGCCTCATCCGTGTAGATGTTGCCGAGACCGGCCAGGAACGTCTGGTCCAGCAGTAGCGGCTTGAGGCGGCCCCGCCGCCCGGCCAGCAGCGCGGCCAGCGCCGCCGCCGTGAAATCCGGCGTCAGCGGCTCCGGCCCCAGCGCCCCGGTCACCCCCTCCGCATCGGCGACCAGGTAGACGCGGCCGAACTTGCGCGGGTCGTGGAAGCGCATCTCCTCGCCGTTGTCGAGCTCGAACACGACGCGGGCGTAGGGGTCCGCCGGCGTATGGGCTGCCACGACATCCAGCCGCCCACTCATCTTGAGATGCACCAGCAGCGTGTCATCGGACAGGTCGAACACGATGTACTTGCCCCGGCGACGCACATCTTCGACCGTCTGGCCCGCCAGGCGCGGCCCCAGCAGGCTGTCGCCCGTCGGGACACAGCGTCCCCAATAGACGTGCGCGCCGCGGAATGTTCGGCCGCGCAGCCGCTCGCGCAGATCGGCGGCATAGGTTTCGACTTCAGGCAACTCGGGCATCGTCGGTCTCTCCAGGCGTGAGACTTGCTGTGAGGAGTATAGAGAGGGCGCGGGAGCCTGTCAATCCGCGCGCACGAGAATCAAGGGCGCGGCGCATCCTCCGGCTTCCCCCGGCGTTATAAAGGTACTATACTATAAGCCCGTCTGGTTTTACACTGGCCTATCCCTGCTAGAGGAGGCTGCTCATGCCCGTCGTCACCATCTCGCGCTTTCTCGGTACGACGGGGGACGCCATCGCCGAGGGCGTCGCTCGTGCGCTCGGGGCGCGGCTCGTCAACCGCCAGTCCCTCATCACGGCGGCCACCGCCGCCGGCGTCTCACCGGAGTGCCTGGCCGAGATCCACTACGAGAGCACTCTCAGCCTGACCAACGTCGTGCTGAACATGCTGCGCCAGCTGCCGGCCGTCCCGCGCTCGCGGGGCAGCTCGATCCTGGACGCGGCGCCGCTGCCGACGGCGGCCGGCAACCGCACCGGCGTTGCGCCGTCGGTGGCCGAGATGGAGCAGGGCGTCCACTTGCTGGAGAAGGTCATGCGTGACCTGGCCGCCGAGGGCAACGTGGTCATGGTCGGGCGCGGGGCCAACCTCGTCCTGAAGGACACGCCGGATGCCTTCCACGTCCAGGTCGTCGCCACAGTCGAGGCGCGCATCCAACACCTGATGCGCGTCGCCCACGTGGACCGGCGCGAGGCCCTGGCGCGGCTGTGGGCCAGCGACCGCGCGCGCACCGACCACATTCGGCGCTACTATAACCAGTCCTGGACCGACTCGACCCTGTACGACATGGTGCTCAACAGTGAGCGCATCGAAACGGGGCAGGCCATCCAGCTTATCGTCGCGGCGGCGCGAGCGCGGGCGCGGCGCGCCGAGGCTCCGCCCATCAATTAGGAACTCGCATGCCCCTGTCCATCTACAACACCCTGACACGCCAGAAGGAAGTCTTCGAGCCGATGACGCCGGGGCGCGTTACCATGTACGTGTGCGGCGTCACGACCTACGACGACGCCCATGTCGGCCACGCCATGTCGTCTATCGTGTTCGACGTTATCCGCCGCTACCTGGAGCACCTCGGCTACGAAGTGCGCTTCGTCAAGAATTTCACCGACGTAGACGACAAGGTCATCGCTCGCGCCAACAAACTTGGCGTGGACCCCATCGTCCTCTCGAATCAGTATGCCGATAGCTTCCTGATGGAGCTGGACAGCCTCAACGTCAAAGCGTCGGATGTCGCGCCCCGCGTGAGCCAGGAGATGCCCGAAATCATCGCCATGATTGGGGGCCTGATTGACAAAGGCTACGCCTACGCCGCCGGCGGCGACGTCTATTACCACCGCTCGGCGTTCCCCGAGTACGGCCGCCTGTCGCGACGCCCCCTGGACGAGATGCAGCAGGGCGACACCGCCGACTACAAAGAGGACCCCTCCGATTTCGCGCTCTGGAAGGGCGCGAAGCCCGGCGAGCCATTCTGGGACAGCCCCTGGGGACCGGGCCGCCCCGGCTGGCACATCGAGTGCTCCGCCATGTGTCTGCACCACCTCGGTACGCAGATTGACATCCACGGCGGCGGCATGGACCTCATCTTCCCGCACCACGAGAACGAGATCGCCCAAAGCGAGGCGTTCACCGGCATCGCGCCCTTCGCCCGCTACTGGGTCCACAACGGGCTGATGCGCCTGGGCGGGGAGAAGATGTCGAAGTCCCTGGGCAATATCGTCCCCATCCGCGCCTATCTCGAGCAGCATACCGCCGACGCCCTGCGCCTGTTCGTGCTCCAGTCGCACTACCGCAGCGCCCCAACGTACACCGAGGAGTCCATCGCGGCGGCGGAAAAGGGCATGGAGCGGTTCTACGCCGCCCTGCGCCCGCCCCGCCCCGACGCCGCCGGCGCGCCCGGCGAGAGCCTGACGGCCACCGCCGAGGCCACGTGCCAGGCGTTTTACGCGGCAATGGACGACGACTTCAACACGCCCCAGGCCGTCGCGGCCCTGTTCGAGCTGGCTACGGCCATCAACCGGGCGCGCGACGAAGGCGTGACCGCCGCCGCGTTCGAGCAGGCCCAGGACACCCTGCGGCGGCTGCTGACCATGCTCGGCTTCAAGCTCGACGCCGGGGCCGCGCCGGACATGGCAGCCGCGCCGTTTATCGAGCTTCTCATCCGCGTCCGCGCCGACCTGCGCAAGGTGAAGCAATACGCCCTGGCCGACGGCATCCGCCAGGAGCTGGCCGCCCTCGGCGTCACCCTGGAGGACAGCCCCGCCGGCACCACCTGGCGCAAGGGGTAGGTCTTGTGCCTGACGTCGTGTACGGGCGGCATCCGGTGCTCGAGGCGCTGCGCGCCAACGAAGGGGTGCAGCGCCTTCTCGTCGCCAAAGGCACGCAGACCGGCGGCCCCATCGCCGAGATCCTGGCCCTCGCCCAGGCGCGCGGCATCCGCCTTGTCTGGGTGGACCGCCGCGAGCTGGACCGCCTCGGCGCCGTCCATCAGGGCGTCGCCGCCGAGCTGGCCGCCTTCGAGTACGCCGACATTGACGACATCCTGGCCGCCGCCGCCGACCGCGGCGAGCCGCCCCTCATCCTCGCCCTCGACGCCATCCAGGACGTTCACAATCTCGGCTCCCTGCTCCGCACCGCCGACGCCGTCGGCGCCCACGGGGTCATCATTCCCGAACATCGCGCCGCCGGCGTCACGCCCGCCGTCCGCAAAGCGTCCGCCGGCGCCGTCGCTCACCTGCCCATCGCCCAGGCGACCAACCTGTCGCGCGCCCTGGCGGGCCTGAAGCGGCAGGGGGTGTGGGTGGTCGGCCTCGACATGGCCGGCCAGACCGCCTTCGACGCCTACGACTGGCGCGGCCCGGTGGCGCTCGTCGTCGGCAGCGAGGGCAAGGGGCTAGGCCGCCTCGTCGCCGAAACGTGCGATGTCCTCGTGCAGCTCCCGATGCGCGGCCACGTCGCCTCCCTCAACGCCGCCGTCGCCGGTTCGATTGTTCTGTACCATGCCTGGCGCTCCCGCCGCGCGCCTGCGCCCTAAAAGGAGACCCCCTCATGCAGCGTCTGTTCGTTCGTGTTCCCCATCTGCGGTACGCGGCGGTCGTCGCGCTCGGTCTCGCGGCCCTGGTGGCCCTCGTCCTCTCCGTCGCCCTCGCCGACCCGGCCCGCCCGGACACCGCGCCGACTGCGGCCACACGCGGCGTCAAAGACGCCCCGGCCAAGCGCCCCGGTGCGGGGACGACGTCGGCCAGGCCGGTGGCCGCGCCCGCCGTCCCCGGCGACGGCTCCATCTTCGGCCGCCTGCTCGCCAATGGGACGCCCGTCGCCAACGAAGACGTCGCCCTGCACCAGTACGACGGCTCATCCGACGATGTCGTGGCGACGACCACCACAGGCAACGACGGCATCTACACCTTTGCGAATCCGCCGACGCCGCCTAGCGGCAAGACCTACTACGTGCGTTACGGCGTCAACTCGACCAAGCCGGAATACGTGAACGTCTGGTACGGTCCGGACATCGTCGGCTATACGGCCGGTAACACTGTGAGCGGCGGCGACCTCGATATCGCCAACGTGCCGCTGGTTTCGCCGCCGACCGGCTCGACCGTCTCGATACCGGCGACGTTCACCTGGCAGCCGCGACCAGCCGCGACCGATTGGTACCGCTGGGCTCTCGTGGACGCGACGACGTTCGCGGGCTGGATCTTCCCGACGGTGCAGAACAACGGCTCGTACACCCTGACATCCACCACCGGCCTGGACGGTTTCCAGTTCGGCACAGACTACCTGTGGTACGTGCAGATCGAAGACAATACGGCGAACAATAGCTATGGCTACTCGTTCGACGCCTGGGACGTCTTCTTCGCCGATGTCGGCACGCCGGCGGCCACAAGCACCCCGACAGCCACGGCCACGAGCGTCGGCCCGACGGTCACCCCGACGGCCACGGCCACCGACGGCACGCCCTCCTACCCCATCTACCTGCCGCTCATCAGCCGCGAAGTCGCCCCGCGGGTCGTGACGCCGTCGGCCCGCTAACGCTCCGCGAAAAGGGCGCTGCCGAGGACAGCGCGCGGGACGGGGCGAAGTATCATAGGTGTAGACAGTATCGTGATAGACGCTCGGTGACGAGCGAGGAGTAGCTCCGCAGTTTAGCGTGGAAGAGCGTATCGTGCTGGCGCTGGAGAGCCATCTCCAGCGCCTCCCGGAGGCGGTGGAGTTGTCACTCCACCGCCAGCAGGGGGTCTCCACGCTATTGTGCAGAGCTACCGAGCGAGGAGGGAAGCGATGGGCGTTCAGGGATTGCATCACATCACACTTGTTTCGTCGGATGCGCAGCGGACAACGGACTTCTACACGCGCGTGCTCGGCTTGCGGCTGGTCAAGAAGACCGTCAACTTCGACGACCCCGGCAGCTACCACCTCTACTTTGGCGACGAGACCGGTAGCCCCGGCTCCGCCATCACCTTCTTCGAGTGGCGCGACGCCCCCAGGGGCCACTGGGGCATCGGCGGCACGCACCACTTCGCCCTGAGCGTTCCCGACTATGACGGCCTGCTGAAGTGGAAGCGCCGCCTGACCGACCACGGCCTCAAGGTGGATGGCCCGCTGGACCGCCACTACTTCACCTCGATCTACTTCACCGACCCCGACGGCGCGATCATCGAGATCGCCACGCGCGGCCCCGGCTGGACGGTGGACGAGACGCCCGACGCCATCGGCACGACGTACAAAGCGCCGCCCGAAGACATGCTCGTCAACAACCGCGACGAGGCGCGCATCACGGCGACGACGTGGCCGGAGCCGGTGGCGGACATCACGCCGGACATGGCGCTGCGCCAGGGGATGCACCACATCACCGCCATCGGCTCGAACATCGAGCGGACGCACTCCTTCCTGGGCGAGCTACTAGGGATGCGGCGGGTGAAGATGACGTCGAACTTCGACGACCCGAACTCGGCGCACTGGTACTGGGGCGTGGGCGATGGCCGGCCGGGAACGCTGGTCACATACTTCGAGCGGGATCCGCGCCGCGTCCGCCGGGCGCAGTTCGGTCCGGGGCAGACGCACCACTACGCCCTGGCCGTGCCGGATGAAGAGACACATCTGGCGTTCCGCGAGAAGTTGCTGGCGGCGGGCCTGCGCGTCTCGCCGGTGATGGATCGCATCTACTTCAAAAGCATCTACACCAACGACCCCGACGGCCACATCGTCGAGCTGGCGACCGCCGGGCCGGGCTTCGCAGTAGATGAAGATATAGCTCACCTGGGCGAGGCGCTGATGCTGCCGCCGTGGCTGGAGCCGCACCGCCGCGACCTCGAAGGGGCGCTGCCGCCCATCGCCGTCCCCTCGCCTTGACGTATTGAGTGGATCAGCCTACACTACGCGGGTAGGGAACATTGGAGGACAAGGCTGCCGGGGGAGGTCGGATGAGCGCTATCGAGACATTAGCGATCCAGCCCAACGTGTACTACACGCCTGAGGAGGCGGCGCAGTTGCTGCGCGTCTCAGAGCAAGACGTTATAGACATGCTCCAATCGGGACGGGCGCACGGTGTGCAGATCGGTCCGCACTGGCGTGTGCTCGGGAGGATCCTCCTTGACCTCTCGCGGGAAAAGCAGGAACAGGTACTGACGGAGACCGATTATGCGCCTCTAGACGAACTCATCGGCCTCTGTGAAACTGGGGATGCAACGGCTGCTCTAGAGCATGATACGCGCATATACCGACGTTGAGGGGCGCTGTGGTATTCGTCGAGCGAAGCCTGAGATTCAGCGCGAATTGCGCCTTCTCGAAGCGGAGTTCGCTGGAAAATAAGCCTGGGCTGTCATGTCGAGTGTGCGGTAGGGCAAGGTGTTGGACCACGAAAGGCACGAAAACAACGCGAAACGCACGAAAGGAAGTCCCCCAGCGTGGGCCTTTCGCGCTTTTCGCGGACTTTCGTGACCTTCGTGTTCCGCAGACTCATCGCCGGGGGAACTCCGCAGAAAATAAGCCTGGGCTGTCATGCCGAGCGTAATGAGGCGTGCTATGGCGGAGCAGAGTGGCTGGGTGCGCTTCGGCAACAACATGATGACGTGGGTCTTGCGGTCGCCGTTGCACGGCCTCGCCGGGCGGTCGCTCCTCATCACCGTCACCGGCCGCAAGAGCGGCGCGCAGTATACCCTGCCCGTCAACTACACGCGCTCCGGCGACGTCATCACCATCCTCAGCCGCCGCGAGCGAACGTGGTGGCGCAACCTGTGCGGCGGCGCGCCCGTGACCCTGCGTCTCGACGGCCAGGACGTGAAAGGGCATGGCACAGCGATCGAGGATGAGGCCGAGGTCGCCACGGCGCTGGAGGTGTACACCCAGGGCATGGCGCGCGTTCCCCGCCGTTTTCAAGACGTCACCGCCGCCGCGCGCACGTACCTCGTCGTTCAAGTGCATCTGACATCCGCGCCAATACGGTAACCGTTCAACAAGCGAGGTCGTCGTGACGTTTCCGCTCGAGCTTGACCATGTCGTCGTCTTCTCGAACGTGGCTGCGCCGGAAGCCGGCGCGCTGGAGCAAGTCGGCTGGCTGGGCTTCGGGGGCGTCACGCAGCACGGCCCGGTCGGCAGCTCATCCACCTCGTTCTTCGTAGACAACGCCTACCTGGAGCTGTTCTGGCTGCATGACGAGGCGGCCGCCGCCCAGGCCCACGCCGACACGGGGGACAACATCGTCGCCCGCATGGGTTGGCGCGCGACAGGCGCGTCCCCATTTGGCGTACTCGTGCGGCGGCGCGCCGCCGCGGACCCCATTCCGTTCCCCACCGCGTCCCTCGTCTACGAAGGCGCGCCGTTCGCCCACGCGCCCCTGTTCGCGCCCACCACCCCCCACGAGCCGTTCGTCGGCGTCCTGCCCGAGGACCTGACCTACCCCGCGTGGCAGGCGAATATCCCCGCGCAGTCGCACCCACTCGGCGTGAGGTCGCTCACCGAGGTCAGGATCACTGTCCCCGCCGATAAGCTCTCGCCCGTCGCTGCCTCGCTGACGGCGAACGGTGTGGTCACAATCGTCCCCGGAGCCTCCCATCTGATGGAGCTGACATTCGATAATGGCCGGCAGGGCAAGACGGTTGAAATCCGGCCGGCGCTTCCTCTCGTCTTCTACTGTTGAAGGGAGAAACGCCACATGAACCACCGTGTCGAAACCGTGATTGTCGGCGGCGGGCAGGGCGGCCTGTCTGTGAGCTACTACCTCAGCCAGCAAGGCCACGAGCACGTTGTCCTCGATGCGGCGGCCCGGCCTGCGACGGCCTGGCGCGACGCGCGCTGGGACTCCTTTACCCTCAACACCCCCAACTGGACCTTTCGCCTGCCGGGCGCAGTATATGCTGGCGATGACCCGGACGGCTTCATGGCCCGCGAGGACATCGTCCGCTATTTCGAGGACTACATCGAGCGCTTCAAGCTGCCCGTTCGCTACGGCGTTCGCGCCACGAGCATCCAGCCGCGCGACAGCGGCTACACGGTCGAGACCGATGGCGGCGCGTTCGAGGTGGCGAACGTCGTCGTGGCGACCGGCACTTTTCAGCGCGGCAAGACCTCGGCGCTCGGCGCGAAGTTGCCGCCAGAGATCCTGCAACTTGACAGCGGCGCCTACCGCAACCCGGACCAACTGCCGCCGGGCGCCGTACTGGTTGTCGGCTCCGGCCAGTCCGGCTGCCAGATCGCCGAAGAGTTGTACGAGAGCGGGCGCAAGGTCTACCTCTGCGTCGGCACGGCCGGACGGGCGCCGCGCCGCTATCGGGGGCATGACATCTTCTGGTGGCTGAACGAGGTCGGCTTCTTCGATAGAACTGCGGACCAGCTGCCCTCACCACGGGCGCGATTCGCCGGCGCGCCGCAGCTGAGCGGGAACCGGGGCGGGCACGACATCAACCTGCACCAGTTTGCGCGGGACGGCGTGGTGTTGCTCGGACATCTGCGGGGCGTGGAAGAAAGCAAGATCACCCTCGCTCCCGACCTGAAGGACAGCCTGGCGAAGATAGATAAGGCCGCAAGTGATATGGTGGGTCTGGTGAACCAGTACATCGAGCGGCTTGGTCTGGACGCGCCCCGCGAGGAGCTGTCGCAGCTACGTGACGGCTACGATGCCGAGGTCATCACCGAGCTGGACCTGGACGCCACCGATATCACGAGCGTGATATGGGCCATGGGCTACGCTTACGACTACAGTCTGGTAAAGCTGCCAATCTTCGACGACGTGGGCTATCCGGTGACCCAGCGCGGCGTGACGGCCTACCCGGGGCTGTACTTCGCCGGACTACACTGGCTGCATTCATATAAGTCCGGCCTCCTCCTCGGCGTCGCCGCGGACGCCGACTACGTCGCCACGCACCTCATGGGCAGAACATAAGTAGAGACGCGCCAGGGCGCGTCTCTACGGCATGGCGCGCCTCTACCTCGTTTTACGTGGGGCTGTGTCCACCGGTGTGCGCGGAAAGTCGGGACGCGCGGCGGCGAGGCCCTCGATAGCGGACATCGCCGCGAGCGCGACGTGCTCGCGCCACGGCCGCGCCACCACCTGAACGCCCACCGGCAGGCCCGCGCTGCCCTCCTCCACCAGCCGCGCCGCCTCCGCCACCCTGTCCTTCGACACCGGCCGCCCCACCCCCTCATCCTCGCGCACCCGCGTGACCGGCACGACGCCCGCCGGATAGCCGAGGACGTTGTAGAGGCACGCATACGCGCCGGCGGTGATGACGTCCTTGCTCGCGCCGTGGGTGAACGCGGGCAGCGAGCACGGCGGGCAGACGATCACGTCGAAGGGGCCGCCCTGGGCGTTGTCGAGCGCATCGTGGAAGCGCGCCCCGTAATCCATCACCATCTCGGCCAGCTGCCAGTAGTGCGCCGTGTCGCTGTGGCCGAAGGCGCTTATCCCCATCGCCATGCTGCGCTGGCCCATCGCGTTGAGTAGACCCTGCGCGCCACGAATCGCCGTGTGCGGCAGACGCACCAGCGTCAGCAACTGGGCGATCTGCGGCGTCTGCTTATCCTGGCCGAGCATGCCGCGCATCAGGCGGCCCCCGTCTGCGCCGAAGATGCCATAAAGTAGGCCCATCGCCAACCCGGCGTCCGGCGGCGTCCACTCCGTCACCTGCGCGCCCAGCCCCCGCAGCATCTCGGCCGCCTCGCGCACCGCCCGCGTGACGGCCGGCGCGGGCGCGAACGTGCCGTCGTTGGTGTACCAGGCGACGCGGAGATTTCGGACATCCACGGCGCGGAAATCGCCTAGCGGCATCGGCGGCTCGACGGCGGGGTTGGCGCCGCCGTTGATGACGTCCAGCCCCAGGGCGACATCCTCCACCCGCCGCGCCAGCACGCCGACCTGGCTCGGCACGGCCTGCTGGCCGACGGGAACGCTGAAGCGACCGAGGTCGGGTGTACGGCCGGCGGTGGGCTTGAGGCTGGCGATGCCGCAGAAGTGCGCCGGGACGCGGAGGCTGCCGCCGATATCGGTGCCGAGGCCCATCGTCGAGCCGCCGGCGGCGATGATGGCCGCCTCACCGCCGCTGCTCCCGCCCGGCGTCCGCGCCGGGTTCCAGGGGTTCTTCGTCGTGCCGTACAGGGGGTTGTCGCTCTCGTAGTAGAAGAGGAGTTGGGCGACGTTGGTCTTGCCCAGGACAATCGCGCCCGCATCGCGCAGCCGCGCCACGTGTCGCTCGTCCTTCGTGGCGCGGGTCGTGGCGCGGGACGGCAGGCCAAACGTGGACGGCGTGCCGTCGAGGTCGAGGCACTCCTTGACCGTGACCGGCAGGCCGTGCAGTGGCCCCACCGGCTCGCCCGCCTGACGCCTGGCGTCGGCGGCGCGGGCCTCGGCGCGGGCCGCCTCGTAGCGCTTGACGACCACGGCGTTCAGCGTCGGGTTGACGCCCTCGATCCGCTCAATGTGCGCCTCAACGGCGTCGGTGGCGCTGATATCGCCGGCGGCGATGTGCTGCGCGAGCTGGGCCGCCGACATCTGCGTCACGTCGTCAATCTGGGTCTGGCTGCGTGTTCCGTTCAACGTACTGATCATGGCCGACTGCTCCTTCTATCTGTCGTGTCCGTCTCATCGAACTTACACGACCAGAATAGCTCAGCCGGTCAGCAGCCGCATCGGGAGAATTCCCCATTTACGCCAGCAGATTGTTTTCCATCGCAAAGAGGGTCGCGCCGGCGCGCGTGGACACGCCGATCTTGGCGTAGATGTTCTGGATGTGGCGGTCAACCGTCTTGGGCGAGATTGTCAGCGCCTCCGCTGCCCCCTTGATCGTCTGGCCGCGCGCGATGAGACGCAGCACCTCGATCTCCCGCTCGCTCAGCCCGGCCACGCCGGCCTTGTACTGCGCCTTCGAGGCGAGGCCACTCGCGGCGAACAGCGCGGCGACGACGTCGCCGTCCAGCCGCCCGGCGCGGACATCCCGCGTCAAGGCGTCGGCGGCCTCATCCGGTGAGACGGACGGGCGGTGCGCTCGCGGCTCAGTCAGCGCCACGTAGTGGTTGGCGGCGGCCAGGATGCGGGCGGCGGGGGTGAGCATAGCGGCGGAGAGGCGGCGATAGTAGCCGGAGCCGTCGAGGCGCTCGTGGTGCGCGGCGGCCAGCGCCCCCAGGCGCGCCAGTGGCTCGGGCCGCGCCAGGATGCGCTCGGCGTAGTACGGGTGCAGGTGGACCTTGTCCCACTCACGCTCGGTCAGCGGCCCGGCCTTGCCCCAGATGCCCGCGCTGATGCCGACCTTGCCAATGTCGTGAAGCAGCGCCGCCCGGCGAATCGTTCGGATATCGCTCTCCGGCAGGCCGCAGCGGCGGGCGGTGGCGGACGCCAGATCGGCGACGCGGCGCGAGTGGTTCAGGAAGAAAGGCGACTTGATATCGGCGAAGTCGGCGATGGCCTCACACGCCTCGTCTAGCTCGCTTTGCCGCAGCGTCCGCCGCGCGCCCGGCTCCAGCGCCAGCACGCTCTCCCAGACCGGCTCGTCGTCCAGCCCGGCCACGAGCGTCGCGGCTTCCCGGCAGAACACGTCTACCAGCGCTGGCGCGTGAGCGCCACCGCGCCGCTCGCGCGCCATGGCGACGGCGGCGTCAACGCCACCGAGGCGGTAGAACGTGACCACATCCTGCGCCAGCGCCGCCACGAGGAGGGCGGGCGAGATCGCGTCGCCCTTGAGTGGCGGCACGCCCTTGCCGTCCCAGCGCGCGTACAGCTGGCCGATGGTCGCCACGAAGCGCGGCGGGAAGCCGAGCCGCGCCGCCAGCCCCTTGGCCACCTCGCAGTGGCCGGCGAAGAAGCTCGAGCGCGTCTGCGGCATCTGGGCGAAGCCCTGGGCGATGGCCGCCGTCATCCGCGCCGGATCAGCGCCAACGTTCGCCTGCCAGATGGAGCGCAGCACCAGGTTGACGACGCGCATGTTGTCGGCGCTGTCAATCGGGGCCAGCGCGGTGCGAAAGGCGATCTCGTCGCCAACGATGGAGGCCAGCCAGTACGTGTCGGCGTTGCAGCCGATGTAGCGCAGCAGCGCCTCGTAGTAGGCGTCGCGCACGTCGGCCTCAGGCAGCCCTGCCGCCTCGGCGAGCCGGACGGCGACGATGCAGCTGAGCATGGCGTATTCCATCGGCTGCCCCATGCCGAGGTCGGTCGCCGTCGAGAGCGCGGCCATCAGCTCGGCGAGCCGGACGCCCGAATCGCGGTCAGGTTGCGAGGTGGGGGCCATGAGTAGTAGTACTTCTCCTACGATACCCTGGATAGAAGGCGTCCAGACCGTTCCCGTCGTTTGACAGTCATTGCCACGGGGCCTAGACTACAATAATACACGACGCTCTTTATTGTGGAAAGGCGGAGATTTGCCCGAAGTCAGCCGCTTCTTTGGTATAATCGTTCGTATGTATGCCGACGAGCATAATCCGCCTCACTTCCATGCTATTTACGGTGGGTATGAAGCGGAAGTTGGGATTGATCCCGTCGCCTTTCTGCGCGGGACTCTACCGAACCGTGCTAGATCAATGGTAGTCGAATGGGCTGCGCTGCACCAGCGTGAGTTGCTGCGCAACTGGGAGCGGTTGCGACAGGATCAACTGCCAGAAAGGATTGAGCCTCTTGAATAGGGAGGACATGTATGTTCCCGCACGTCATTGATGTACGTCATGTGGGCGACTATCGCCTCGTGCTCACCTTCTCGGACGATACGCGGGCCGAGATAGATTTCCGAGACCGGGTCGTGGGGCGCGGTGGCATCTTTGCGCCGCTTGCCGATATCGAGTACTTCCGGCGCGTCCAAATAGACCCGGAAGCTCGAACCCTTGTCTGGCCCAATGGCCTGGACCTGTGCCCAGTCGTTCTCTACAGCCAAGCGACAGGCCAGCCAATTGTCGAGATGGAGCCAACGTAGCGTCATAACCGAGGGGCGCACTGCGCGGTGCGCCCCCGACAAGCTGTATGCGATTCTGCGCAGTGGCTACATCATGGGAGCCACGAACTCTTCCATAGTGGGGACGACAAGGCGTACCTCCGTCGAGCAGACGGGGCAGCCCAAGACCGTGATGGGGCGGGAGTCGCGGGGCAATTGCTCTTGTCGTGCGATGAGCGGGACGTGACAGGTCGGGCAGAGCGCTTCGCCCTCATGGGCGTGAGTCATGACCAGAGTGTGGATTTGTGCCGGTGTCCACGGCATAGAACCTCCTGTGTGGCAGAGTCGAAGTCGCCGGCGGCGTTGACTCACGCCGCTGTTGACTTGTTTCCGTTCTCCTCGAACTCAGGTGACAGCGCAGTTCGCTCTCCTCTATCCCCCTCCTCCGTTTACCCACCGGCTCACCGTCTCCATGACGGTAGTTCGTTTTCGGCAATATTCGTACCGGGGTAACAGGAATGTAACATTCGCACGGACGGGTGAAACCCTGCGGTGACCCCCACGACAGGAAGGGGCTGGACTGCGGCCCAGGGACATATAATGCATCGCGCGCCCGCGCGACGCTCGAAGCGTCGCACTACTGGATGGAAGCCCGAGGGGCTGGGAGGGAGCCTCTCAGGCTTGCCCGTCGTAGCCTGCCCGTTCGACGGGCAGGCGGGCCTGGGTCGCCGACGAGGTCTGTTGTCCTCGCACTAGGGGACTTCCTTTCGTGTCTTTCGCGCCGCGTTTGAGCCTTTCGCGGGACTCTCCAGGCTTGGACATTGGCGTCGTTTCGGGTTAAACTCTAGGCCTCATTGATACTAACTGAGTGACGAAGTAGAAAGGAGGTCGCATGGATCACGCTCCGGCGACTCTGATCGAAAACGACCTGGCCCACCTGATTCACCCCCAGCACAATCGTCAGATGCACCTGGACTACGGCCCGCTTATCATCACTGAGGGCAAGGGCGCGACCCTGACCGACATTCACGGCCAGCGCTATGTGGACGCCCTGGCCGGCCTGTGGAACGTCTACGTTGGCTACGGGCGCGAGGAGCTGGCCGACGCGGCGGCGGCGCAGATGAAGAAGCTGGCCTATTTCTCCGCGTATGTCGGCATCTCGAACATCCCGGTGATCGAGCTGGCGGCGAAGCTCGCCGAGATTGGCCCGTCCAACCTCAACGCGGTGTACTTCACCACGGCCGGCGCTGAGTCCAATGAGAGCGCCATCAAGACGGCGCGGTTCTACTGGAAGCAGAAGGGCTACGCCGACAAGACCCGCATCATCTCGCGCCAGTTCGCTTACCACGGCGTCACGTCTCTGGCGAGCCAGGCGACGGGCATGCCGGCGTTCTGGAAGGGCTTCGAGCCGCACCCGCCAGGCTTCATCCACGTCGTCGCGCCCTACCCGTACCGCTTCCCGGAGAGCCTGCTCCAGGGTCGCGGCGTCGGCGAGGCGGCGGCGGATGCCATTGAGCAGGCCATCCTCGCCGAGGGGCCCGACCAGGTCGCGGCGGTCATCGGCGAGCCAATCATGGGCGCGGGCGGCGTGATCGTGCCGCCTGACGACTACTGGCCGCGCGTGCGCGCCATCTGCGACAAGTACAACGTCCTGTTGATCTCCGACGAGGTTATCTGCGGCTTCGGGCGCACCGGCAGCATGTGGGGCCTGGAAGGCTACGGCGTCCAGCCGGACCTGATGACGTTCGCCAAGGGCGTCACGAGCGGCTACGTCCCTCTCGGCGGCGTGATGATGAACGACGAGATCGCCGGCGTCATCAACAGCCTGCCCAAGCCGAGCCAGTGGATGCACGCCGCGACCTACTCCGGCCACCCGACCGCCTGCGCCGTCGCCCTCAAGAACCTCGAAATCCTCGAGAGCGACGGGCTGTACGAGCGCGCCAGGGTCATGGGGCAAAAGCTCCAGGCCAACATCCAGGCGCTGACCGACCATCCGCTCGTCGGCGACGCCCGCGGCAAGGGCTTCATCGCCGGGCTGGAGTTGGTGAGCGACAAGAATACGAAGACGCCGGGCAGCCCGGAGGGCAAGATCGCCGGCCGCGTGCGCGACGTGGCGCAGGGCAAGGGCGTCATCATCCGCGCCGTGCGCGACATTCTGTGCTTCGCGCCACCGTTCGTCATGACCGACGAAGAGATGGAGATTCTCTTCGCCGTCATCAAAGAGTCGCTGGACGTCGTCGCCGAGGAAGTCCTGGCGACCGCGCAACAAAAGTAGAAGGGGTCAGGGTGAGCAAGATTCCGGATTCGCACAAGGACCTGTTCGAGAAGCGCGCGTTTGCCCACTTCGCCACGGTCATGCCCGACGGCAGCCCGCAGGTGACGCCGGTGTGGGTGGACTACGACGGCGAGTACATCCTGGTCAACACGGCCGAGGGCCGGCAGAAGACGCGCAACATTCAGCGTGACGCCCGCGTGGCGCTGGAGATTACCGATCCCGACAACGCCTACCGCTATCTCCTCGTGCGCGGCCCCGTGGTCGAGGTCACCGCCGAGGGCGGCGACGCGCACATAGACAAGATGTCCAAGAAATACACGGGTCGCGACACATACGCCGACCGACGGCCGGGCGAAGTGCGGATCATCATCAAGATTAAGCCGGAGGCTGTCACCGCGCGAGGCTAGCTGGCATACGTATCCAAAGGAGGATACTCCCATGTCGTCTGATCTGGCTACTGAATTTACCGCCGCCGCTCAATCCGCCCAATCGCTGCCCAAGAAGCCGGACAACGCGACTCTGCTCCAGCTGTACAGCCTGTACAAGCAGGCGACGGCGGGCGATGCCTCCGGCAAGCGCCCCGGCTTCACCGACCCTGTCGGCCGCGCCAAGTACGACGCCTGGGCGGGGCTGCAAGGCACGTCCAAGGACAAAGCGATGCAGTCGTACATTGACCTGGTCAACAAACTCCAGAAGGCGTAGAGTCATTCCGTTGACGGGGTTGGGAGATTCTCTATGTTGACGCAGCTCTTGCAGGCGTTGGGACAAGTCCCTCACCCCCTCACCCCCTCTCCCACAAGGGGAGAGGGGGGAAAGAACAGAGAGGCGGCGCCTCTTCCCCCCCTTCCTCTCCCCTTAGTGGGAGAGGAAGGGGGCAGGGGGGTTAGTGAGGGGACGGGATTGGTCTCCTTCCCGCCCGCTGACAGGTGGGATGACTGGACGGAGTACGACGGGAAGGCGTGGCCGAAGCGCGTCGCCCGCCACTACACCCTCGTGCCGACGGTTTGCTTCAACTGCGAAAGCGGCTGCGGCCTGTTGGGCTACGTGGACCGCGACACCCTGCGCGTCCAGAAGTTCGAGGGCAACCCCGCCCACCCCGGCAGCCGCGGCCGCACCTGCGCCAAGGGACCAGCGACCCTCAACCAGGTCTACGACCCCGACCGCATCCTCTACCCGCTCAAGCGCGTCGGTCGGCGCGGCGAGGGCAAGTGGAAGCGCGTGACGTGGGACGAGGCCCTGGCCGACATCGCCGCCCGCATTCGCACCGCTTTCCTCGACGACCGCCACAACGAAGTCATGTACCACGTCGGCCGCCCCGGCCACGATGGCTTCATGGAGTGGGTGCTGCCGGCGTGGGGCGTGGACGGCCACAACTCCCACACCAACGTCTGCTCGGCGGGGGCGCGCTGCGGCCAGACCCTGTGGATGGGCCTGGACCGCCCCTCTCCCGACCACGCCAACGCCAACGTCATCTTCCTCATCAGCAGCCACCTGGAAACCGGCCACTACTTCAACCCCCACGCCCAGCGCATCATGGAAGGCAAAATGGCCGGGGCGAAGCTCATCGTCCTGGACACGCGCCTGTCCAACACCGCCTCCCTCGCCGACGAGTGGCTATCGCCGTGGCCGGGCAGCGAGGCGGCCATCTTATTGTCCATCGCCCGCCACCTCCTGGAGACGGGCCGCTACGACCGCGAGTTCGTCCGCCGCTGGACGAACTGGGAAGACTACCTCGCCGCCGAGCATCCCGACCGGCCGCGCACGTTCGAGACGTTCGAGGCGCAGCTGGCGGCCCTGTACGCGCCGTACACCTTCGCCTTCGCGGCGCAGGAAAGCGGCGTGGACGAGGCGCAGATCCGCCGCATCGCCGAGATCGTCGCCGGGTGTGACGGCAAGCTGGCGGCGCACACCTGGCGCAGCGCCACGTCGGCCAACCTGGGCGGGTGGAGTGTGGCCCGCTGCCTGTGGTTCCTCAACGTCCTGACCGGCTCGGTCGGCGTCGAGGGCGGCACGTCGGCCAACGTCTGGGACAAGTGGGTGCCGCGCTACCCGAACATGGCCCCGCACGTCAAACGCTGGAACGAGCTATCCTGGCCCCAGGAGTACCCCCTCACCCACTACGAGCTGAGCTTCCTCCTACCGCACCTCATGAAGGAGGGCCGCGGCAAGCTCGACGTCTACTTCACCCGCGTCTACAACCCGGTCTGGACGAACCCCGACGGCATGACGTGGCTGGAGATGCTGAGCGACGAGTCGAAGTTCGGCCTCCACATCCACCTCTCGCCCACCTGGAGCGAGACGGCGCTGTTCGCCGACTACATCCTGCCAATGGGCGTCGGCGCCGAGCGCCACGACATCATGAGCCAGGAGACCCAGGCGGGGGCGTGGATCGCCTTCCGCCAGCCGGTCGTGCGCGAGGCGATGCGGCGGCTGGGGCGGCCGGTGACGGACACCCGCGAAGCCAACCCGGGCGAGGTGTGGGAGGAGGACGAGTTCTGGATCGAGATGTCGTGGCGCATTGACCCCGACGGCGCCCTCGGCATCCGCAAGACGTTCGAGAGTCCGTACCGTCCTGGGCAGAAGATCACCGTGGACGAGCTGTACGGCTGGATGTTCGAGAACCACGTTCCAGGGCTGGCGGCGGCGGCGGCGCGGGAGGGCCTGACGCCGCTCGGCTACATGCGCAAGTACGGCGCGTTCGAGATTCGGCAGGGGGCGAACCCCGCTTACGACCGCCTGTTGAGCGACGCCGAGCTGACCGGCAGCCGCGTTGACCCGGCGACCGGCGTCATCTACACGAGTGAGCCGGCCGCGCCGCCCTCCAACATCACGCCCATGCCCTTCTTCCAGCCCGACCCGGCGCTGGGCCGGCCCATAGGCATCCGCCTGGCCGACGGGGCGCAGGTCGCCGGCTTTCCGACGCCGTCGCGCCGCCTGGAGTTCTACTCGACGACGATGCGCGACTGGGGTTGGCCGGAGTATGCCCTGCCGACCTACATCAAGAGCCACGTCCACCCGAGCAAGGTCAACCGCGCCTGGGGCGAGGCCGTGCTTCTCTCTACCTTCCGCCTGCCGACACTCATCCACACGCGCAGCGGCAACGCCAAGTGGCTGTATGAGATCAGCCACAAGAACCCGCTGTGGATGCACCCGCAGGACGCCGCGCGCCTGGAGGTAACCACCGGCGACCTGATCCGCGTCGAGACGGAGATTGGGTATTTCGTGGATCGCGTCTGGGTAACCGAGGGCATCCGCCCCGGCGTCGTCGCCTGCTCGCACCACCTGGGCCGCTGGCGGCTGGACGAGGCCCAGGGCGGCCGCCTCGCCACGGCCCTCGTCGAGCTGAACAGCGGCGGGAACGGGCAGTGGCAGATGCGCCAGGTCCACGGCATTCAGCCCTACGCCACCGAGGACCCGGACACGGCGCGGGTGTGGTGGCAGGACGCCGGCGTCCACCAGAACATGACCTTCTCGGTGCATCCCGATCCCGTGAGCGGGCAGCAGTGCTGGCACCAAAAGGTGCGCCTGGTGAAGGCCGGGGCGAGCGACCGCTACGGCGACATCCACGTGGACACGGGGCGGTCGCAGGCGGTGTTCCGCGAGTGGCTGGCGATGACGCGCCCGGCGGCCCAGGTGTCGCCGGACGGCCTGCGGCGGCCGCACTGGCTGCTGCGCCCCTTCCGCCCCGCCCTGGACGCCTACCGCCTGCCGAAGGAGTCGTAGAGACGCGCTATGTGTTGGGAAGTGTAAAGTCGTACCCTAACAATCCAGATAAATCGTACCCCTTGGGCGGCCAGCCCCAAGCGAAAGCGAGTTGAACAGGTTGGGATGGACAGTCGCTCTCGACAGGCAGTCCAAGGAGCGTGGCGGTGTCCAAGCCGCAGATGGCGGCGGACGATGAGTTGACCGCGCGCGTCGTGGATCAGCCACTGGCGGGTAGCGAGGTCGAAGTGGGCCTCCACGCTCTGGCCTGGCCCAGACCTGACCGACGCCATACACGTGGTGGCCGAGAGTGATCTGCCCGACACAGCCGACCTTGCGCTCAAAGCGAACCTGGGCCAGATAGGCGTCTACACGTCCGAGCTTGAAGAGCGTGATCTCGTTCGTCGGCGTATACATCCGACGCGGGACGAGCAACTCGGGATGCGCCTGCAGCGGCGCCCGTCCACCACAGTCACTCGCCCGACTGGGAAAGGCGGCATTGTGTTGGGCCCGTTCGTGATCCAGGGCGTGTTGGAGCGCGGCCGCGTTGGCGCGAGCGACATCGTCAGTGGTGAACTCCGCCAAGGTGCAATGGCATCGTTCGACTTGCGCCTGATCCGTCGGCTGATGCGGGCGAATGTGACGCGGCTCAATGCCCAGGCCGACCAGCCACAAGGTCAAGAGCGTGGGGAAGGCGTCGGCGCAGCCCCACACGGCGGGGTCGTTGTCGCTTTGGAGGACATCGGGCAGCGTGTGCCACTGGCTGAATGCCTGGCGCAAGATGGCCTGCGCCTCGTGCCACGTCAGCTTGCGGTAGCCGTACTCGGTCGTGACGTCGACGACTTGGGAGGCGATGAATACCGCCCCATACGGGTCACGGATGTTACAAATCGTGACGCGATGGTCGTCAGCCAGGCGCACGCCTTCTTGCGCATCGAGTTGCCAGACCACATGCCCGACCATCGGGGTCGGCGGTGGGGGCAAGGGCGGGGTGAGCGCGGGAGATCGTCTCGGCTGGGTCAGGCCATGGGCATGGAAAAGCGCATGGAGCAGGCTCGGGCTAGGGAGGTGCTGGTCGCAAAAGCGCGGGTCAGTGTGCAACTCGGGCCAGACCCGCCGACCGCCCCATCGGGGATGCTGGCCTTTGAGCGCCAGCGCCCGTTCGACGACCTCACGCGAGAACGTTGCGCCTAAGCCGCTGGGCGGCCGACCGCGGGATTGCCCATGTAGGGCGGCTGGCCCGTGATCCCGCGCGCGCCGCCACCATTTGCGGACGCACGCCACCGAGCAGTGGAGTTGGTCAGCGATCTGGGCTAAGCCGTCGCCACGTTGGCGGGCCTGCCAGAGGTAATCCTTGTCGCCGTTGCCTAAAGGAGCATGCTGCTGCATACGACACCTCCGACGTACATTGGCGTCGTATAGAGTCTACTCCCCTGCGTCCTGACAGGTACGATTTTATTGGACTGTTAAGGTACGACTTTACACAACCTTACATATAGCACGTCTCTACGCCGTTACCGCCTGGGGCGCATCCTCACGGATGAAAGTTGCGTCCCCGTCTTCTGTAGCGCCGACTTCCAGTCGGCTCTCCACAGCGCACGGCATCGTCGTTGCCCCGCGGAGAGACGCCGATTGATGAGGATTAACACAATAACCGCGCAATACCTTGTCGTCATGTACGGCATAACTGTCGCTCGGCGACGCCACCGACTTCGAGTCGGTGGCTGAAAGGGCAAAGCCTGCTCAAGCAGGCTGGCTAACGGGCAGCGTTCCCATCCGAGCCTGCCGAGGCAGGCTTCGCCATACCAGGCCCAGAACTCCATTCTGGGACGGCGCTGACGGTATGGCATTACGCGAAGTAATTGCTAATTTGCATCAGTCGTTTCCCAGGCCACAGAACGACTGGAAGTCGTCACTACAGGACGCCGTTGTACGTGTGACACACCGGTCGTCTCTGGGGTTCCCCTTGGGATCAGCATAAGAGTCGGTGTGAGACCCTCCCTATGTCGCGCCATCCAACAAACGCTGGACCAGATCCGCCACTAACTGGTCCCGGCCGGCGGCCCACGCCTCCGCGAAGGCGGCCTCGCCCAGCGCCGCGCGCACGCACGCGACAACGCGGGCGTACCTCGCGCGGTCGACCGGCCACACCGCCGCGCCGACCGACTCACGCAGCACGTCCGCCGCGCCGAGCCACCGCGCCGCGTCAGCCAGCGCCTCCTGACCCTCCCCCTGGCCCCGAC
This sequence comes from Anaerolineae bacterium, assembly GCA_046328535.1. GTDB lineage: Bacteria > Chloroflexota > Anaerolineae > Epilineales > JAHCIE01 > JBDHWG01. Next base: position 95,541 of record JAXLWJ010000009.1, on the reverse strand, counting down.
ACGCCATCTCCGCGCAGCCGTCGAGCGAGTCGGCGACCCCGCAGCCGTCACCTAGCGCGTGGCGCAGCGCGAGACCCTCGCGCATCAGCGCCGCCGCACCGGCGGGATCGAGGCGGCCGCTGGCCGATCCCGCGCGGCTCAGCCCGGCCAGCGCCTCAGCGAGCGCCGCTCGTTCGCCGACGGCGCGCGCCACGTCTCTCGCCTGACTATGGTAAGCCCACGCCTCGGCGGCGTGTGCCTCGGCCAGCAGGCTCCCCAGGGCGTTCAGGGTCATCGCGACATCGCGGCGCGCGCCTAGCTCCTGCAACGCGGCCAGGCTCTCTTCCAGAAGCGCGCGCCCCGCGTCGGCGTCCCCTTCGGCCGCGACGATCAGGCCCAGGGCCGCCCGCGCCAGCGCCACGCCGTGCTTGTCGCGCATCTCGGCCGCCGCTTGAAGCCCTCCCTCACAGAGGGAGCGCGCTGCCACCAAGTCGCCCCTGTAGTAGGCGAGGCGGCCAAGACCAAACAGTGACCACGCGACGATCTGCCTATTCCCAACCGCCTGTCCCTGCGAAAGCGCTGCCTGATAGAAGTCGGACGCTTCCCGGCAGCGCCCCTGGGCCATGCACACTTCCCCCAGGCTATGCAGCGCAATACCCTGTCCCCCCTTGTCACCTTGCTCCGCGAACAGGGTCAGGCACTCGCGGAACCGGCCCTCGGCCGTCGGGTAGTCCCCTCGAGCATAGGCGATGGTTCCGAGGCGGTGGAGGGCGCGTCCGTGACCGACGGCGTTGCCCAGTCTCCCATAGATAGCGAGGGCTTCGTCCTGAAGCAACTGCGCAGTCGCGTAGTCACCCTGCTCGCCTGCCAGGCTGCCCGCGGCGAGGAGCGCCCACGCCCTGTTCGCGGTCGGTGTGGGCGCCCGCGCCAGGAATATTTCGAGCCGCGCGCGGGCCTCTGTCCAGTATCCCCTGAAGTACCAGAAGCGCCACAGGGCCGACGCCATCCTCAGCCCCTCTTCGGCGCGGCGTTCGTCGTCCGCCGCTTGGAACCAGTCCAGGGCCAGGCGCAGGTTGTCGCGCTCGGCGTTCAGCCGATCCAGCCAGGCCGCGCCGCGGTTGCCGTCAATCTGATGCTGGGCGTTTTCAGCCAGCGCCAGGAAGAATAGCGCGTGGGCGCGGCGCGCGGCGTCCACCTCGCCCGCTTCGACGAGGCGCACCTGCCCATACTCCCGAATCGTCTCGAGCATCATGAAGCGTGGCGCGTCGGCGCCGGCCACCTGCTGCTGACCGTTCTCGTCCCAGTTGTCGGGCGGAGCCGGCGACAGCGCCGCCGGCAGGGGGCGCGCGCGCCGTACCAGGCTGTTATCCACGAGCGCCGCGACGCCATCCAGTGCGTCCATGTCTACGTCGCCGACAGCGTCGCACACAGCTTCCGCAGCATCCAACGTGAAGCCGCCGGTGAAAACGGACAGGCGGCGGAACACGACGCGCTCCGCCTCGTCGAGCAAGTCGTGGCTCCAGGCAATGGTGTTGCGGATCGTCTGCTGGCGCGCCGGCAGATCGCGGGGGCCGCCGGTGAGCGTCTTGAGGCGGCTACTCAACCGCGCCAACAGCGTGTCTGGCGCCATGAGCTTGGTGCGCGCCGCCGCCAGCTCGAGCGCCAGGGGCAGGCCGTCGAGCCGGACGCAGATTTCGGCGATGGCGCGGCGAGTCTCTGCCTTCACGCGAAAGTCCGCCTGAACCGCCTGGGCGCGCTCCACGAAGAGGCGCACGGCGTCGTAGTCGAACAGGTCATCGGCGGAGGGGAGGCGGCTCAAGTCGGGGACGCGCAAGGGCGGAATCTCGAACTCGCGCTCGCCGCGAATGCGCAGCAGGCTGCGGCTGGTCACCAGGGCGCTGAGGCGGGGGCAGGCGCCGAGCAGCTCCGCGACGCGCGGCGCCGCCGGCAGCAGCTGCTCGAAGTTGTCCAGGATCAACAGCATCCGCTTGTCGCGTAGGTGATCGCTGAGAGTCTCGCGCAGGGCGCGGCCACCTTCCTCGCGCAGCCCCAACGCCGCGCTGATGGCCGAGAAGACCAGCGCCGGGTCGCTGACTGGGGCGAGGGGGACGAAGTAGACGCCGTGGTCGAAGGCGTCAATCAGGTCGGCGCCGACCTGCAGGGCGACGCGCGTCTTGCCGGTTCCGCCCGGGCCAATCAGGGTCACGAGCCGCGCGCCGTCCCGGACGAGCAGATTGGCGATGGCGGCTGTTTCGCGCTCGCGGCCGACAAGGGTCGTTAGCTGGGCGGGCAGGTTGTTCGGGCGGATATCGAGGGTGTTGAGGGGCGGGAACTCAGTCGGCAGGCCCGGAATCAAGACCTGATAGATGTGCTCCGGCAGGCTCAAGTCGCGCAAGCGGCGCAGACCCAGGTCGCGCAGCTCGACATTCGCCCACCCGCTCGCGCTCAGCAGGTCGTAGACGGCCTGGGAGAGGACAACCTGCCCGCCGTGGGCGACGGCCATGAGCCGCGCCGAGCGGTTGACCACCGGGCCGAAGTAGTCGCCGCCGCGCTCTTCGACCTCGCCCGCGTGCAGCCCGGCCCGCACGCGGATCCCTTTCGGCCGCCCACGGGCGTCGGCGCCGGCGAGTGTCAGCGGCCACGGCTCGGCGAAAAGGGCTTGCTGCAGGGCGATAGCCGCTTCGAGCGCGTCGGAGGCCGACGCGAACGCGGCGCAGAACTCATCGCCGACGGTCTTGAACACATAGCCGTGGTGAACTTCGATGGCGGCGCGGAGTATGGCATCGTGTCGCCTCAGCGCCAGCCCCATCTCGGCGGGCTGGCGCTCCCAGAGGCGGGTACTCCCCTCGATGTCCGTGAACAGCAGAGTGATCGCGCCGGTGGGCGGCTCGGGCATAGTCCTCGAATCGAACTGTTAGTGTCGGTTGACACACTCGAACCGACCGCGCGACGACCTACTCCTTGTCATCGGACTCCTCGCGCTGGGGCGGACGGTCGTCGCGGGGTCGGTCATCGCGGGGGCGGTCGTCGCGGGGGCGGTCATCCCGGGGACGGTCGCTGTACTGGCGCGAGCCACCCCGGTTGCGATCATCGCGGGGTCGGTCATTGTAGGAACGCGAGCCGCCCCGGTTGCGATCATCGCGGGGTCGGTCATTGTAGGAACGCGAGCCGCCCCGGCCGCGGTCATCGCGGGGGCGGTCGTCGCGGGGTCGGTCGCTGTAGGAGCGCGAGCCGCCTCGGTCGCGGTCATCTCGGGGACGGTCGTCGCGGGGACGGTCGCTGTACTGGCGCGAGCCACCCCGGCCACGGTCGTCGCGGGAACGGTCATTGTAGGAACGCGAGCCACCCCGGCTGCGGTCATCGCGGGGGCGGTCATCGCGGGGGCGGTCGCTGTATTGGCGCGAGCCGCCTCGGCCGCGGTCGTCGCGGGGACGGTCGCTGTATTGGCGCGAGCCGCCGCGGTTGCCGCCGCCGCCCCGGTAGCCACCGCGCCGATCGTCCGAGCGGTCGCCCCAGTAGCGCTCCTCGTCCTCCTCACGCTCCTGGCGCGGCGGCCGCGCCTCGTCGTCGTCGTCTGGCCGCATCCGCACCGTCGAGCCGGGGCGGCGCTTCTCCCGTGGGGCGTCGGCCGGGCGGTGTCCACCCCACGACATTGGCTGCGCCTCGTCCGTTCCCTCTTCCGCCGCGGCGATCCCCTCGACTTGCTCGCCCTCGACTGCCGGCTCGCCCTCGTCGGCCCGCTCCACGGCACGTTCGGGGATGAGCCACACGCCCGTGGCGCGCGCGATGAGGCGCGGCGGATCAATGACCACGCCCCCCATCGGGTTCTCGACCGTCCGCGCGGCGCGAATCACCTTGTGGGCGACGAACTCGACCGTGAGACTCTTGCGCCCCGTCTCCACGATGCGCCCACGCGCCTCGATGTAGTCGCCGACGCGCAGCGGCCCCAGGACATCGAAGGCATTGTAGGCGCGCAGCAGGCCCTCGTCGCCCACCTCGCGGATCGCCAACTCCGAGGCAATGTCGTTGAATAGCTCGAGGAGGCGCGTCGGGTCCACCTGGCCGGTTTCGGCGCGGGCGTCGCGGGCGGACAAGCGCGCGCGGATTAGGGCTTGCAGGGGCATAGACTCTCCTGGGTCGGGACGCGCCGAGTCGGGACGCGCCGGGTAGAGACGCGCCATGGCGCGTCTCTACGGTTTCTGCGGGATTGGGTCGCCGTACAGCGTCTCTACGGTTTCTGCGGGATCGGGTCGCCGTACAGCTCGCGCTTCAGAATCTTGCCCGTGGCGGTCATGGGCAGGGTCGGGCGGAACTCGATGCTGCGCGGGTACTTGTACGCCGCGACACGCTCCTTGCACCAATCAATGAGATCGGCCTGGCCGACCGTCTTGCCTTCCTTCAGCACGACGAACGCCTTGATCTCTTCGCCCAGGACGGAGTCTGGCACGCCGACGACAGCGGCGAGGGAGACGGATGGGTGCTCCATCAGAACTTCCTCGATCTCACGCGGGTAGACGTTGAAGCCGCCGCGAATGATCATGTCCTTGACGCGGTCCACGATGAAGAAGTAGCCGTCCTCGTCCATGCGGGCGATGTCGCCGGTGTGGAACCAGCCGCCCCTGAAGGCTTCCTCGTTGGCTTCGGGCTTCTTGTAGTAGCCCTTCATCACGTTGTGGCCGCGAATGACGATTTCGCCTAGCTCGCCGACCGGTACTTCCTCCATCTTCTCATTGACGCACTTCATCTCGGTACCCCAGAGCGCAATCCCGATAGAGCCGGGCTTGCGGGGCCGCTCCAGGACGTTGAAGCTGGCGACGGGCGAGGTCTCCGACAGGCCATAGCCCTCCAGGATTGGCACATCATAACGCGCCTCGAAGCCGCGCAGCACTTCGAGCGGCAAGGCCGAGCCGCCAGAGACGGCGATGCGCAAGTTGGCGGTGATCTTCTTGAGGTCGAACTTGTCGGCCTCGGGATAGTTCAGCAGCGCCCAGTACATCGTGGGAACGCCGGCGAAGACGGTGACGTTGTCGCGCTGCATGATGCCCAGCACCGCGCCCGGGTCGAAGCGCGGCAGGAGCGTCATCGTGCCGGCGACGGAGAAGGTCATGTTCATCACGCACGACTGGCCGAAGGAGTGGAACAGCGGCAGCGTGGCGAGGCTGACGTCTGCCGAGGTGGCCTGGATCAAGAAGCGCGCCATGTACACGGCATTGAAGAACATATTGAAATGGGTCAACTCCGCGCCCTTCGGCCGGCCCGTCGTCCCGGAGGTGTACAGGATGACGGCGGTGTCGTCGGGCATCGTCTGCGCCGTGTCGAACAGCGGCGAGGCGGCGGCCATGACGCGGCCGAAGGTCGTGACGCCCTCGGCCTGGGCGGGGGGCGGCGCGGCCATGTCGGCGCTGCACACGATCAGGTTCGGACACGTCTTCGCGCCTTGCCAGCCCTTGAAGCCTTCCTCGAAGAAGCCGTCGAACAGGACGAACGCCTTCGCCTCAGAGTCGGCCAGGTAGTACTCGACCTCGCGCGACTTGAACAGGACGTTCATGGGAACGACGACCGCGCCGACCTTGAGACTCCCGTAGTAGGCAATAGGGAAGAACGGGAGGTTCGGCAGCATGATGCAGACCTTGTCGCCCTGCTTGACGCCCAACGCCCGCAGCGCGTTGGCGAACTTATTCACCATGCCGTTCAATGCCGTGTATGTCAGTTTCGTGTCATTAAAAATGACGGCAAGACCGTCAGGATTCGTCTTGGCGCCCGAATCCACAAGCGTTGCGAGATTTAGCATCATTGCCTCCTATCGCCGTCTGGTGTGTGGAGTGAGTGGGGTTCGATACCATCATATCATAGTTCCGGGCGTGGCGCAAACGCGGAACTTGCCTCAACCCCGGAGTCGTCGCTATAATAGGCGGAACTCTAGAGGGCAGGCTGGATGACGTGTGACAAGTGCGGCGCGCCTATGAGCGCCGATCAAACAATTTGCCCGCAGTGCGGCGCCGAGCGACCGGCCCCGCCGCGAAAGCGGGGGAACTGGCTGTGGGTGACAGGGGTTGTGCTCGCCCTCCTTGTCCTCCTCGCCCTCATCGCTGGCGTGGGCTGGGCGGGCTACCGCCAGGGGCTAACCCTGCGCGCCGAGCGCGAGCGGCAGGCGGCGGCCCTCTTCGTGGCGCGCGCCGACGCCTTGTCAGCGGCGGGCGAGCCGGACCTGGCGCAACAGGAGCTGATTGAGGCGCTGCGGCTCGCGCCGGACTACCCCGAGGCGCAGCAGCGCCTCAGCATCATCGGCCGCGACCTCAGCACCATCGAGGACAGCCCCGCCCTGCCCAACGTCCCCACGCCGGTTCCGACGGCGACCCCGTCACCGGCCGAGACGCTTGGCGACGCCGACCGGGCCATCGCCGACGGCAACCTGCCCCTCGCCATCGCCCGCCTCCAGGCGCTCCGCGCCGCCGCGCCGGACTACCAGAGCGACGGCGTCAAGGGGCGCCTCGCCCGCGTCTACCTGGCGGACGGGCAGCAGCTCGTGCTGAAGAACAAGATGGACGAGGCCATCGCCCGCTTCCAGGCCGCCGCCGCCGAGAACCCGGCGGACCCCGAAGCCGCCACCCAGCTCGACCTGGCGCAGACCTACGTGGATGCCCTGGCGCAGTGGGGCAAAGACTGGCCGACCGTCACCAACAAGCTCGAAAGCCTCTACGCCCGCGCGCCGCAGTACAAAGACACCGCCGACCGCCTGGCCGAAGCCTATGCTCAGAACGGCGACCGCCTGCTTGGGCTGCGCGAAGCCTGTCTCGCCGATGGCGAGTACACTCGCGCCCTCGCCGTGAAGGATACCGAGGACGTGCGCGCCAGGCGCGCCAAAGCGCGCCAGGGCTGCTCCGGCTTCGCCGAAACGCTGCCGGCCCGCCGCATGACCCCGCAACTCCTCGAAGTGCGCCAGGTCGGCGGCGACGACGCCCAGATCGTCGGGCGCGTCGTGGATCGGCGCGGCCAGCCCGTGTCCAACATGTACGTCACTGTTCAGCCCGCTTCTGGCGCGCCGCGCGGCGTCAACACGGACCGCCTCGGCCAGTTCCAGTTCAGCGGCCTGCCAACTCAGCAATACTCCGTGGACATTCCCGCCGCTATCGGCCCGGCGCTGCCCGTCCAGCTTCAGCCCGGCGCGCAAGCGGTCATCCTGTTCGTAGAGCAATAAGCGCTAGAGGAGGTTCCTTTGGCAGACCTGGTTGATCTTGGCGAGGTCATCCATGACGCCTACGAAGCCCTCGCCCACTACCTCTACCACCCGAGCCGCCCCCTCGACGCGCGGCCGGGAACCCTGACCGAGACGTTCGCCCACCTGGGCGACGTGCGCGAAGGCTTCCAGTTGACGCTGCGTGTCGGCGACGTGCGCCGCCTGTCTGAGCTACACGCCCTCGTGCAACGGTTCCTCGTGGATTGGCGCTGGCTCGAAGAGCAGGGGTTCACGGTGTTGCCGCCGGACGAAGTGCAGCGGCTGCGCACTCAACTCCTCGCCTTTGCCCATGCCTGCACCGCCTTCGCCATGCTGCCCCGCCTGCCCCGCGAGCGCGTCACGTTCCCCGGCCGCCGCACCTACGCTGACATCCCCATCCCGCGCACGCCGGGCGAAACGCTGGAACGCATCGAGGAGCTAGAGCGCGTCCTGACGCGGGCCAGCGTCCAGCCGCGCCCGTCACTCCAGGGCGAGCCGCTGCGGCGCACCTTCGGCTACTTCGAGGCGAGCGCCTGGCTCATCCACGACTACCGCCGCCAGACGCGCAGGTAGCCAACTTACCCCTCCAATCCCTCCCGAACGTCATCCAGCAGCGCCTGGCCGGCCGCCAGGCGCTGCCGCCACTCTACGCCGTAGTCGGCCCAGGACGGCGCGTCCGCCATGAGCGCGGCGATCTGCGCGTCGGCGTCGCGCCAGAGCGCCGCCAGCGCCTCCGGGAGGTCGGGCAAGAGGTCGAACTGCGCCGCCGCCTCGAATAGGGCGCGCAGCATGGCGAAGCGGTCGCCCAGGGGCGTCGGCAAACCGAGCGCCCGCCCAATACGCCGCAGGTCCTCCCGGCCGAGGAATACGCCGACGCGGGCCGGCGTCAGCAGCGTGCGCGCGACCTGCCCCAGGCTCTCGCCCTCACCCCCCGGCCCCCTCGCCCACAAGGCGAGAGGGGGGGAAGAAGGCTCGTCTGGCCCCTCTCCCTCTGGGAGAGGCTGGGTGAGGGTCTCCGAATCAGCGCCGGGGTTCAAGACCCTCACCCCATCCCTCTCCCACGGGGAGAGGGGGTCAGAGCGGGACGCCTCGGCCAGAACCAGCTCCCACGTGAGCTGCGCCAGCGCTCGATAGATGGGGTGCGGGGCGAGACGGGCGACGGTCAGGGCGCAGACCGGCGCCCAGCGCGCCAGATGCTCCGCCAGCCAGCGCGCCTGGCGCTGGCGAGCGGCGTCGGGGTCAGGGCCGGCGACCTCGGCGGCGATGAGGCGCGCCATGCACTCCAGCTCGACGCCCAGGTGATCGAGCGCGGCCACGCGGGCCGCGCCGGGCGCGAAGCCGGCGTCGCGGTAGAAGCTCTCGACGCGGCGCGTGACCTCGGTGTTGAGCATGAGGTCGTCGCCGAGGAACACCGACTCGTAGGGGTAGATGTTCTCCGCGAGGACGCGCTGATACTCGGCCGCCATCTCGTCGCGCCAGGCGGCGTCGGCGCGCGCCGGGATGTGCTCGGCGAAGCCGGGCAGGCCGCGCAGGGTTTCGGCCAGCGGCGCGTCAACCTCGGCTAGCCACAGCCGGGCCAGCAGACGATACGCCTCGCCTCGCATGTCTTGAGTATTGTTCATAGGCCCGCCCGCCGCTGAAGCAGCGGGCTACGGGTGCAAGCCTGAGAGGCTGCTACGGCGGCTCCGCCAGCCCCTTGGGCTTGCATGAATAGCCGTAGGCTTGAGCCTACGGCGGCCGACACCGCGAAGTCCGCCGCGTCGAGCACCGACTACTTGCATGAATAGCCGTAGGCTTGAGCCTACGGCGGCCGCCCGCTGCGAGCAGTCCAGGGTTATTTTCAAGGTGGACGCAGCGGGACTGGCGGCGTGTGACAGATGAGTGGCCTCTCGCGGCGAGAGTTGACATTGCGCTCCATCGGCGGTACAGTCTCGCCGATATCAACACACTGTGCAGGCAGTATGGCTGAGGTGATCATCCCTGCGCCGCGCGGCGCATTGAAAACCTATGTCGCGGTGCCAACAGGCGCCGGGCCGTGGCCGGGCGTGGTGGTCATTCATGATGCCGCCGGCATGACGCCCGATGCGCAGCGGCAGGCCGATTGGCTGGCGAGCGAAGGCTACCTGGCCGCCGCCCCTGACCTGTTCGCCGGCGGCACGCTGGTTGGCTGCCTGCGCGACATGATCCGCGATTACATGACGTGGCAGGGCCAGATGTTCGACCAGATTGAGGCGGTGCGCGGCTGGCTGGCCGACCAGAATGGCTGTAGTGGCAAGATTGGCGTCATCGGCTTCTGCATGGGCGGTGGCTTCGCTCTGCTCCTCGCGCCGGGGCATGGCTTCGCAGCGTCGAGCGCCAACTACGGCAGCCTGCCGAAGGACGCCGAGGCGTTCTTCGCCGAGGCGTGTCCCATCGTCGGCAGCTACGGCGCGCAGGACGGCGGGCTGCGCGGCGCGGCGGCGCGCCTGGAGCGCGCCTTGACCATTGCTGGCGTCGAACACGATGTGAAGGAGTACCCGGACGCGGGCCACTCGTTCCTTAACGACCACCAGCCCGGCGATGTTCCGCGCCTGATGGTCGTGCTGACGCGGCTCATGGGGGGCGGCTACCACGAGCCGTCGGCCGAAGACGCGCGCCGCCGCATCATCGCCTTCTTCGACAAGCACCTGAAGACATCGTAGAGACGCGCTATATGTAAGGTTGTGTAAAGTCGTACCTTAACAGTCCAATAAAATCGTACCCGTCAGAACGCAGGGGAGTAGACTCTATACGACGCCAATGTACGTCGGAGGTGTCGTATGCAGCAGCATGCTCCTTTAGGCAACGGCGACAAGGATTACCTCTGGCAGGCCCGCCAACGTGGCGACAGCTTAGCCCAGATCGCTGACCAACTCCACTGCTCGGTGGCGTGCGTCCGCAAATGGTGGCGGCGCGCGCGGGATCACGGGCCAGCCGCCCTACATGGGCAATCCCGCGGTCGGCCGCCCAGCGGCTTAGGCGCAACGTTCTCGCGTGAGGTCGTCGAACGGGCGCTGGCGCTCAAAGGCCAGCATCCCCGATGGGGCGGTCGGCGGGTCTGGACCGAGTTGCACACTGACCCGCGCTTTTGCGACCAGCACCTCCCTAGCCCGAGCCTGCTCCATGCGCTTTTCCATGCCCATGGCCTGACCCAGCCGAGACGATCTCCCGCGCTCACCCCGCCCTTGCCCCCACCGCCGACCCCGATGGTCGGGCATGTGGTCTGGCAACTCGATGCGCAAGAAGGCGTGCGCCTGGCTGACGACCATCGCGTCACGATTTGTAACATCCGTGACCCGTATGGGGCGGTATTCATCGCCTCCCAAGTCGTCGACGTCACGACCGAGTACGGCTACCGCAAGCTGACGTGGCACGAGGCGCAGGCCATCTTGCGCCAGGCATTCAGCCAGTGGCACACGCTGCCCGATGTCCTCCAAAGCGACAACGACCCCGCCGTGTGGGGGGCTGCGCCGACGCCTTCCCCACGCTCTTGACCTTGTGGCTGGTCGGCCTGGGCATTGAGCCGCGTCACATTCGCCCGCATCAGCCGACGGATCAGGCGCAAGTCGAACGATGCCATTGCACCTTGGCGGAGTTCACCACTGACGATGTCGCTCGCGCCAACGCGGCCGCGCTCCAACACGCCCTGGATCACGAACGGGCCCAACACAATGCCGCCTTTCCCAGTCGGGCGAGTGACTGTGGTGGACGGGCGCCGCTGCAGGCGCATCCCGAGTTGCTCGTCCCGCGTCGGATGTATACGCCGACGAACGAGATCACGCTCTTCAAGCTCGGACGTGTAGACGCCTATCTGGCCCAGGTTCGCTTTGAGCGCAAGGTCAGCTGTGTCGGGCAGATCACTCTCGGCCACCACGTGTATGGCGTCGGTCGGGTCTGGGCCGGTCAGAGCGTGGAGGCCCACTTCGACCTCGCTACCCGCCAGTGGCTGATCCACGACGCGCGCGGTCAACTCATCGTCCGCCACGCCATCTGCGGCTTGGACACCGCCACGCTCCTTGGACTGCCTGTCGAGAGCGACTGTCCATCCCAACCTGTTCAACTCGCTTTCGCTTGGGGGCTGGCCGCCCAAGGGGTACGATTTATCTGGATTGTTAGGGTACGACTTTACACTTCCCAACATATAGCGCGTCTCTACCACTTCACGTCCTGCTGTCATGCTGAGCCGAAGGCGAAGCATCCCCCGTCGTTTCGGGAGGCCCTTCGCGCTGCTCAGGGCGACAAGCGGCGCTCTTTTCGGCTCAGGCAGGCGTCTGGACTGCGGTACAGAGGCCCGCGCCTACCACACCGCCGTCGGGTCGCCACGCCGCAGCGTTTGCATCGCCTCCAGCATCTGCGCCAGGTCCTCAGTATGCTGCCGATAGCGGCCGCCGAGGTGGCTCGCGCCCACCGGGACGGCCAGGCCGAGGTCGGCCAGGTACGGCGCGACGAGCGACGCCCACCGCGCGTGGACGTCGGCCGACGCCGGGACGATGCCCGCCGCCACCAGCCGCTCTTCCCCCGCCACCGGCTCGAACAGCCCCGCCGCCGCCGGATACGCCGTGTCGAGCGCGGCCTGAATATGCCCCTGCGCTTCCTCGCTGCCGAGCGCCAGCCGCTGGATCCACGTGCGCCCGTGCATCAGGTGGTACTTCTCCTCAGGGCGGAGCTTCTGGGCGGCAGCGGCCAGGGGCGCGTAGGTCGAGGCGGCCAGCCCTTCCAGGCGCACGGCCTCGGCCAGGTCGTACAGGTAGCCGCGCACGAGGCTGAAGGCGTAGTCGCCGCGCGGCAGCTCGCACAACTGGGCGTTGCGGAAATCCTCGACGGGCCGCAGGAAGGCCAGGTCGTCGGGCGCGCCCTGGCCTAGCTCTTCCAGGAGGGTGTAGTAGGTCAGGGCGTGGCCGATCTCGTCCTGGGCGATGGAGGAGAAGGCGATGTCTTCCTCCAGAATCGGGCCGAGACCGGTCCACTCGGACTCGCGGTGGCCGATGACCACCTCATCGTCCGCCAGGGCCAGGATGTAGTCTACCAGGGCCGCCTTGACGGCGGCGTCGAGCGCGGGTGTCGGGTTCATTCCTCGTCGTCCTTTCCGCCCTCTTTGATCTTGCTCAGGCGACTCTGGCGGAAGCCGCGGTAGCCCCACACCTCGCGGTAGCTCTTATCCGACCCCTGCTGGAAGATGTCCGAATCCTCGTACGACGTGGCGAAGATGCAGCTCGACGGCACGACCCACAGGTTCACGGCCTGGCCGCGGCGCACGAAGTTCTCCTTCGCCAGAACGAGCGCCATCTCCGGGTCCGGCGCGTGGACCGCGCCGACGTGCTGGTGATGCTCGCCGCGCCGCACCTGCTGGAATACCTCCCACAGCTCCCACTCCGTATCGGCGGGCGGCGGCGTCTGCGTCGTCTCCATCGCCTCGTCAATCCGCTGGTGGTACGGGTTGAACTCCCACTCTTTCATGCCGCCTCCCCTACGCCATCGCCGGCACGGGGCCGACACGCTTGCCCTCGACCGCGCGCCGCACCCAGACACTCTCCTGGTACGAGAGACGCCGCACGGCCAGGCGCTCCGGCCCCATCGGCCCGCCGCCGTTGATGACGGCGTAGAAGACGTCCCAGTCGGGGTCGGTGAAGTGGACGAAGCCGCTGTCGTCAATGCGGATGTCAGGGTCGGGGACGGTCAGGCCCAGCTCCCAGATCTTCGGTAGGAACTTGCTGAGGAACTCCTGGCGCTGCTCGTCGTTGGACTTGGGCTTGACGCCCCAGCGCATCAGGGTCGCCGTGTGGACGGAGTCCTTGTCGTGGGGGCCGAAGAACATGATGATCGGCCACCACCAGCGGTTGAGGGCATCCTGCACCATGGCCTGCTGGGCGCGGGTCCCGCTCATCAGCGTGATGACGATGTCGTAGCCCTGCTTGATGTGGAACGACTCCTCCAGGCAGATGCGCTTGAGCGCGCGCGAGTAGGGGCCGTAAGAGCCTTCCGACATGAGCGTCTGGTTGATGACCGCCGCGCCGTCCACGAGCCAGCCGATGATGCCGATGTCGGCCCACGTCTCGCACGGATAGTTGAAGACATTCGAGTACTTGGACTTGCCCGACAGCAGCTCCTCGACCATCTGCTCGCGCGACTTGCCGAGCGTCTCGGCGGCGCGGTACAGCAGCTGGCCGTGGCCGACTTCGTCCTGCACCTTCGCCATGAGCGCGAGCTTGCGCTTGAACGTCGGCGCGTAGGGAATCCATGACCCTTCCGGCAGCGCGCCCATGACTTCGCTGTTGGCGTGCTGGTGGATCAGGCGAATGAGCTGCTTCTTGTACAGCTCCGGCATCCAGTCACCCGGCTCGATCTTGTCGCCGGCGGCGATGCGAGCCTCGAACTCTTGCAAACGCTCTTCGTCGGTCATTCCCAAACCTCCGTGAATAGAATAGGGCTGTCATCGCCTTACCATCGGACTATTGTAGCGCCGACTGAAGTCGGCTCTTCGGATGCCGACTCAAGTCGGCGCTACACAGACACACGTTGCACACCTGTCGCGCCGACTTTAGTCACCATCTCTGCCGATACCCCGGCCAGGATCATGGACACGAACTCGTCGGCGACGGCGGCCGGCGGCAGTGGCCCCTCCGGCCGATACCACTGATAGAGCCAGTTGCCCACCGACAGCACCAGCAGAGCGGCGAACTTCTCGTCCACCCGCCGAAACGCGCCCGACGCGACACCCTCCGCGATGATGCGGCGGAAGTAGCTCTCGTACGTGTCGCGCTTTGCCCGGATCGCGTCGCGCCGCTCCTCCGCGAGGAACTTCCAGTCCTGAAAATACACCGTGGCCGCGTCCAGGTCGTCGGTCACGACGCCGATGTGCGCCTGGAGTGCGGCGCGCAGCTTATCGGCCGGGGCGCGGTCGCTGGCGGCGATGGGGGCGAGGGCGGCCAGGAACTTGTCGGCGGCGTGGTCCACGATGCCCCACAGCACATCTTCCTTGGCGCTGATATGGGCGTAGAGGGAGCCGCCCTGCAGGTCCAGCTCCCGCGCCATCTGGCGGACGGTCGTGCCGTGGTAACCATAGCGGCTGAAGAGGTGGGCCGCTGCCGCGTAGATTTGTTCGACTCGCTGCGTCTCGCTCACTACAATCTCCAAACTAACGTTTGTTAGGATACGCTATGAATTATAGTGACGGGAGGCGCGCTTGTCAAGAGTCATTCTGCCCAATTCTCACGCCAGGGCGCTGTTCACGAGCCGCCGGGCTTCGTCAAGCATCGAGCGGCGGGCGGGGAGCACGCCGGCTTGCTGCGCGGTGACCTCGTTGTGCCGGGAGAGCAGCGCCTCGACAATCTCCAGCGCCGTCCGCTCGTTGATAGAGACAAGGCCGTGCTGGGCCGGGAAGAAGGACAGCCAGCGGCTCAGGCTGCCAGCCATTGGAAAAATACTGCCGATTTCCAGCGTGGCGTGGTCGTGGGTGAATACGATGCCGCCCTGGATGTCTATGATGTGCGGGTAGCGCTTCACGACGCCCGCCGCGCGGCGGTTGAGCGTGAACTGTATCTCGTCTACCATGCGCATCCACTGCTCATCCGGCCACTGATTGTGAACCTTGAGCGTTTCGCCCCCCTGCGCGTTCTTCTCCGCGTGTTCCCATCGTCCCGCGTGCCACGTCACCCGTCCCGACCAGTGTTTCACCTCGAACAGCCAGATGCCGCGCTGGCAGACGACGACGGCGTCCAGGTCGTCGCCGTGGCGCGGGCGCACACTGGCGAGAATGTAGGGCTGAAAGGCGTCCGACGTTGCGAGGGAAGTCAGGCCCGTCACCAGCTTGTACTCGCCCTCGTAGCCCCACGTCCACGAGTCGTCCGCGCGCCAGACCGTGTCGGGCGGCGGCAGGGTTGCCTTCATCGCCGATTGCCAGTCCGCCAGGAGTGACGGCGGCGGGGGCAGCGGGGCGGCCGCCGGCAAAGGGCCGGGCCGCTGGCCGATGAATCGCTGCCAGGCGATGAACGCGCCAACGCCAATCGCGGCGCCGCACAACGCCATCCCCAAGAACCCGGGTATGGCGGACGCGCTCCACGAGGTCGGCGCGATAAGCATCCAGGCAAAAAAGACAAGCGAGGTGACGATGACGGCGCCGTCCACGCCGAGGACGATGCGCTGCGAGAGAAGACTGCGCCGCGCCGTCCACGCCCCCTGAGCGTTGTCCTGTTCCTGCGCGCGCTTGTCGTTCTGCTCTAGCGCCTCCCGCTGGCGCTGGGCGTAGCGGTCGTCAACCCTTTTCTCGTTCTGCTGAATGAAGTCGTAGCCCGCGACAAGGTCAGTGACGCTGTTGTCTACGCACACCATAACATCCTCCTGCACTGCCGGAGGGCGGCACATGACATTGTAGCAGCATCGTGGGTGTTCGGCAAGCGTTCGTTCGTCAATTTCAGGCGCGTCATGCTATAATAGGCCCACACGAAACCAAAGAAATGAACTCCCTGGCCGGAGGATTGATATGGCTGGTCATTCACATTGGGCGCAAATTAAGCGCCAGAAGGGCGCCCAGGACGCCAAGCGAGGCGCGGTATTCACCAAGGCGGCGCGCGAGATTCAGACGGCGGTGCGCCACGGCGGGTCAAACCCCGACACCAACTTTTCGCTTCGTCTGGCGATTGACCGCGCCCGCGCCGTCAACATGCCCAAAGACAGCATCGAGCGCGCCGTCGAGCGCGCGGCAGGGGCAGGCGCGGGCGAGAACTTCGACGAGGTGCTATACGAGGGCTACGGCCCCCACGGCGTCGCCATCCTGATCGAGACGCTCACCGACAACCGCAACCGCACCGTGTCCGAGCTGCGCCATACCCTGGGCAAGCGCGGCGGCTCCCTGGCCGAAGGCGGCTCAGTCGCCTGGCAGTTCGACCAGAAGGGCGTCATCGTCGCCGACCCCGGCAAGGCCGACCCAGACGAACTGGGCCTGCTGGCGATTGACCTGGGCGCCGACGATGTGCAGCCGCTCGAGGATGGGCTGGAAATCCTCACGCCCGTGGAGACCCTGCAAGCTGTGCGCGAGGGGCTGATCCAGAACAAGGTGACGATCAAGTCGGCCGAGCTGTCGCGCATTCCCAAGCTGACTGTCCCGCTCGACGAAACCAACACGCTCCAGGTCATGGCGCTCATCGAGGCGCTAGAGGATCTGGACGACGTGCAGAACGTGTACAGCAACCTTGAAGTCTCGGATGAGATGTACGAGAAGCTCGAGGCGCGGTAGTGCGGGTGATGGGTGTTGACCCCGGCACCGCGATCTGCGGCTGGGGGATGATTGATAGCGACGGCGACAACGCAACGCTCGTAGACTACGGAGCCGTCACGACCGAGGCCGGAACGCCGCTCGCCCAACGGCTGCACACCGTGTACTGGCAGCTCGACGAGCTTATCCGCCGCTACAAGCCGGACGCGCTCGCCGTGGAGCAGCTCTTCTTCAGCAAGAACGTCACGACGGCCCTCGCCGTCGGCCACGCCCGGGGCGTTGTCCTGTTGGCGGCCGCGAACGAGGGCGTTGCGATTCACGAGTACCGCCCGATGGAGGTCAAGCAGGCCATCGTCGGCTACGGGAAGGCGACGAAGGACCAGATGCAGCAGATGGTGCGCATGATCCTCGGGCTGGACGACATTCCGCGGCCCGACGACGCAGCCGACGCGCTGGCAATCGCTCTGTGCCACGCCCAGTCGTCGCGCTATCGCGCGCTGCTGGACGAGTCGTAACGGGGGGATAGCGTGGACGACGATCTGCGCTACTGGATCGGGTTCAACCGCGTCAGCGGCATCGGGCCGGTGCGGCTGCGCGCCCTCCAGGACTACTTCGGGGACCTGGGCGCGGCCTGGCGCGCCGACACCGAGTCGCTGCGGGCGGCCGGGCTTGACGCGCGGCTGGCCGAGGCCGTCACGCGGTTACGCAGCCACGTGGACCTGGATGCCGAGCTGGCGAAGGTCGAGCGCGCCGGCGTCACCCTCCTCACCCTCGACAGCCCCGACTACCCGCGCCTGCTGCGCCAGATCACCGGCGCGCCGCCGCTGCTCTACATCAAGGGAACACTGACGACAGAGGATGAGTTCGCCGTCGCCGTCGTCGGGACACGCGGCTCGACCCCGTATGGCCGCGCGGTGACCGAGCGACTGAGCATGGAGCTGGCTCAGCACAACGTGACCGTCGTCAGCGGGCTGGCCGTCGGCATTGACACCATCGCCCACCACGCCGCGCTTCAGGCGGGCGGCCGCACCCTCGCCGTCCTCGGCTGCGGCCTCGACATCGTCTATCCGGCGTCGAACAAGGTCCTGGCCGAGCGCATCGCCGAGGGGGGCGCGCTGATCTCCGAGCATCCCCTGGGGACCCGCCCCGATGCCCACCACTTCCCGGCCCGCAACCGCATCGTCAGCGGCCTGACGCTGGGCGTGCTCGTCACGGAGGCCGGGGAGAGCAGCGGGGCGCTCATTACGGCGCGCATGGCCGCCGAGCAGGGACGCGACGTGTTCGCTGTGCCGGGCCGCATCACCGAGGCGAGATCGGCGGGCGCGAACGCGCTGATCCAGAATGGGGCCAAGCTCGTCACGAGCGTGCGCGACATCATCGAAGAGCTGAACCTGCGCACGGTGGTGGAGCAGCGGACGGTGCAGCTCGCCCTGCCGGAGGACGAGACCGAGCGCGCCCTCATCGGCTATCTGTCCGCCGATCCGGTGCATATTGACGATCTCCGCCGCGCCGCCGACCTGCCCATGCCCGTCGTCTCAGCGACCCTGGCGCTGCTGGAGGTCAAGGGGCTGGTGCGGCAGGTGGGCGGCATGAACTACGTTGTGGCGCGTGAGATGCCCGCGCCGTATCGAATCGAATAGGACAGGCCGCGACGAGGCGGTTGAGCAGTCTGGAGCGCCTCGCGCGGCAACAGGCAGGCGAACGGATCGCTCAAGGGAAGTGAGACTATGGACAACTTGTACGCTCTGATCATGGCCGGCGGCGGCGGCACGCGACTCTGGCCGCGCAGCCGACAGGGCCAGCCCAAGCAATTCCTCAACATCGGCACAGCTCACAGTCTCCTGCGCGAGGCTTTCCTGCGCATCAAGCCTATCATCCCGGCGGAGCGCGTGCTCGTCATCACGGGCCAGAAGTGGCTCGAGGCGGTCACGGCCGAGCTGCCGGAAATCCCCCTGGACAACATCCTCGGCGAGCCGGAGGGCCGCGGCACTGCGCCCGCCATCGGCCTGGCGGCGGAGGTCATCGCCCGCCGCGACCCCAGCGCCGTGCTCGCCTGCCTGACGGCGGACCATCTGATCCGCAACCAGGAGCGTTTCCGCGACATTCTCCTGAGCGCCGCCGGCAGCGCCTACGCGGGCCGCATCATCCTGCTGGGCATCACGCCCCAGGAGCCGAACACGGGCTACGGCTACATCGAGGCGGACACGGGCAGCGTCAACGGCGGCATGACGCTGCGGGTGAAGTCGTTCAAGGAGAAGCCGACGCCGGAGGTGGCCGAGCAGTTCCTGGCCGCCGGCAACTACTACTGGAACGGCGGCATGTTCGTGTGGAGCGTCGCCACCATTCGCGACGCCATGGGGCGGTTCATCCCGGACACGGCGGCGCGTCTATCGCGCATCGCCGACGCCTGGGGAACGCGGACGCAGGACTACGTCCTCGCGGACGCCTGGCCCGGCATCAAAAACGAGACGATTGACTACGCCATCATCGAGAAGGCGGACGACGTGTGCGTCATCCCGGCCGACATCGGCTGGAGCGACGTGGGGAGCTGGGCCGCCGTGTTCGACGTGCTGCCCTCCGACTCGTGGGACAACGTTATCGAGGGGGAGTATGTCGGCGTCGACTCGCGCAACAACCTCATCTACAGCCCGAACAAGCTCGTGGCCGTGGTGGGCGTCGAAGACATGGTCATCGTGGACGCCGACGACGTGCTGCTCATTCTGCCGCGCAGCCGCGCCCAGGACGTGAAGAAGATCGTAGACGAGCTGCGCCACCAAAAGCGCACCGAGTACCTGTAGGCCGCCAGCATGGCCTAGAAACCACAGCCTCAATGCCAGACAAAGAAGCGACCGCGCGCATTAAGATCAACAAGCTGCTAGAATCGGCAGGGTGGAGATTCTTCCCCGACGGAGACAAGCCGGCCAATGTTAGGCTGGAGTTGAACGTCAAGCTCAAGGCCAGCGATCTTGACGACTTGGGCGACGACTTCGAAAAGACGAAGAACGGGTTTGTTGACTATCTTCTCCTCGATGCCAGGGGGTTCCCCCTCATCGTTCTGGAGGCAAAAGCAGAGGGCAAGCAGCCACTCGTCGGCAAGGAACAGGCCCGCAAGTATGCTCGCTCCCAGAACTGCCGCTTCGTGATTCTGTCGAACGGCAATCTGCACTATTTTTGGGATCTGGATCGCGGCAACCCGTACATCATCACGTCGTTCCCGTCGCCCGACTCTGTGGTCGGGTACAAGAAAGTCACTCCTGACCCGAAGCGCCTCGTCGAGGAGACGGTTCGGGACGACTACGTCGTTCTCACGCAGCGGCCGACCTACCGCAACGAGGTCGGCTGGATCAACGACGCGGAGCGCCCCGGCTACATCAGAAAGAACAAGCTGCGCTTCTTGCGGCCGTATCAGTTGCGGGCCGTCCATACGCTCCAGGAAGCCGTCAAGGGGGGCAAGGACCGCTTCCTGTTCGAGATGGCGACAGGTACGGGCAAGACGTTAATCGCGGCCGCGGTCGCCAAGCTCTTTCTCCGCACTCAGAATGCGTCGCGCGTTCTCTTCCTCGTGGACCGCCTCGAACTGGAGGACCAGGCCAAGAAACAGTTCACGGCTCTCCTGTCAGCCGATTTCGATACAGTGATTTACAAGGAGAATCGCGACGACTGGCGGCACGCGGAGATTGTCGTTACGACGGTGCAGTCGCTGCTGTTCAACAATAAGTACCAGCAGCACTTCTCGCCGACGGACTTCGACCTCGTCATCTCCGACGAAGCCCACCGTTCCATCGGCGGTAACGCCCGCGCCGTGTTCGATTATTTCGTGGGCTACAAGCTCGGCTTGACGGCGACCCCGCGCGACTTCCTCAAGGCCTTCACGACGGCGGGCGCTACAACCCGCGACCCACGCGAGTTCGAGCGGCGGCTTCTGCTAGACACCTATCGCACCTTCGGCTGCGAGAGCGGCCAGCCGACCTTCCGCTACTCGCTGCTGGACGGCGTACGGGACGGCTATCTCGTCAACCCGATTGTGGTGGATGCCCGGACCGACATCACCACGGAATTGCTGTCCGAAGAAGGATTCATCGTCTCGTTCCGGGATGACGAAGGTGAGGAGCAGGAGGAATCGCTCAAGCAGAGGGACTTTGAGAAGAGCTTCTTCTCCGATGCCACCAACCAGGTCTTCTGCAAGACCTTCCTCGAAAACGCCCTGCGTGACCCGGTCAGCGGCGAGATTGGCAAGTCAATCATCTTCGCCGTCAGTCAGCGCCACGCCGCCAAGCTGACCAACACCCTTAATGAGATGGCCGACCGCATGTTCCCGGGCCTGTATCAATCCGATTTCGCTGTGCAGGTGACGTCCCAGGTTCAGGGCGCGCAGCAGTACACGATCCACTTCACCAACAACAACCTGCTCGGATCGGCCAACTTCCTGCCAGCGTACAAGACCAGCAAGGCCCGCGTGTGCGTCACGGTCGGCATGATGACGACCGGCTATGACTGCACCGACATTCTCAATCTCGGCCTCTTCCGCCCCATCTTCTCGCCGACCGACTTTGTCCAGATCAAAGGGCGCGGCACGCGCCGGCACAACTTCCTGGACGAGCTTCTTGACGAGAGTCTGAAGGCGAGTATCGGGCAGTCGGAGAAAACGACCTTCAAGCTGTTCGACTTCTTCGCCAACTGCCAGTACTTCGAGGAGGATTACAACTACGATGAGGTGCTGAAGCTGCCGCGGCCGCAGCGAGCAATCGCCCATCTCGACTACGGCGATTCGCCGGCCGTGATCACGGGCTACGAACACCTCGGCGCGGACATCCTCTCCAGTATCAAGGAAGAGCAGGTTGGCCTTCAGGGCATGAAGATTGACCGCATGCTGTTCGAGCGGTTCGAACGCACCGTGCGCGACGATGCCACCATTGCGCGGGGTGTCGAGGCCGGCGACTGGGACCGCGTGATTGACTATGTCAAGAACGATCTCTTCAACAAGCCGGAGGAATACTACACTCTGGACAAGCTCCGCAAGGCCGCCGGCGTAGACCGCCGCCTCAGCTTGCGCGAGATTCTCGAAAAGGCCTTTGACCTCATTCCGCGCTTCAAGTCGAAGGATGAGCTGCTGGAGGAGGAGTTTGCCAAGTTCCTGGCCGACCACACGCCGGACAGGGCCGAGGACATCCCGGCCATTCGGATGTACTTCAAGGCCTACGCGACGAGCGACCAGGTGCGCCACATCATAGACACGAAACAGTTCACCGACCTGGCGACCAACCCCGTGTTTTCCAGCCGCGACTTCAAGGCCGTGCCTGGCGAGTACCGCACCCTCGTCCCGGACTACATCAAGGACTACGTGCCGCTAAACCAGTTCGCCGCCTAGAGAAGAGCCATGCTAGATATCGAGACCAAGCGCCGCATTGACACCGCCCGTGACATCCTCGTCGGCAAAGTTCCTGACCCCAAGTCCCAGGTCGAGCAAATCACCATCGCGCTTATCTACAAGTTCATGGACGACATGGACGCCGAGGCGGAGGAGTTCGGCGGCGAGCGCAAGTTCTTCGCCGGCGACTTCGCCCGCTACGGCTGGGCCAAGCTCATGCGCTCCGGCCTGGGCGGCTACGACGTGCTCAATCTGTACGCCGAGGCCATCGCCAAGATGCCGGAGAACCCGGGCATCCCGCCCCTCTTCCGCGACATCTTCAAGAACGCCTACCTGCCGTACCGCGATCCGGAGACCCTGCGCCTCTTCCTCAAGACCATTGACGAGTTCAGCTACGACCACTCCGAGCGCCTCGGCGACGCCTTCGAGTACCTGCTGTCCGTTCTCGGCTCCCAGGGTGACGCGGGGCAGTTTCGCACCCCGCGCCATGTCATTGATTTCATCGTTGAGGTCGTCAACCCCACGAAAACCGAGACCGTGCTCGACCCGGCCTGCGGCACGGCCGGCTTCCTCATTTCCTCCTACAAGCACATTTTGAAAGCCAACACCGACGCGCAAGGCGCGTCCACGCTGACGCCCGACGAGCGGGGCCGCCTGGCCGGCGCCTTCAAGGGCTACGACATCTCGCCCGACATGGTGCGCCTGTCGCTGGTCAACATGTACCTCCACGGCTTCAGCGACCCGCACATCTTCGAGTACGACACGCTCACCTCCGACGACCGTTGGAACGAGGTCGCCGACGTCATCCTCGCCAACCCGCCGTTCATGTCGCCGAAGGGCGGCATCAAGCCCCACAAGCGCTTCACTGTGACGTCGAAGCGCAGCGAAGTCCTGTTCGTAGACTACATCGCCGAGCATCTAGCGCCCAACGGCCGGGGCGGCGTCATTGTGCCGGAGGGCATCATCTTCCAGAGCCAGACGGCATATACCGATCTGCGCAAGCTGCTGGTCGAGAAGTACCTCGTCGCCGTCGTCTCCCTGCCGGCCGGCGTGTTCAACCCCTACTCCGGCGTCAAGACGTCTATCCTCATTTTCGACAAAACCCTGGCGAAGCAAACCGACAGCATCGCCTTCTTCAAGGTCGAGAACGACGGCTTTGACCTCGGCGCGCAGCGGCGGCCCATTGCCAAGAACGACGTGCCGCAGGTGGCCGCCGAGCTCAAGGAGTACCTGTGGCGGCTGAGTACCCGCACTTCCCTGGCCGACTTCCAACCCGCCCGCGGCCTCATCGTGTCAAAGCAGAAAATCGCCGCCAACGGCGACTACAATCTGAGCGCGGAGCGGTATCGAGAGATCGACCCGAAACTCTCGGTTTTCCCCTACGTAACATTACGAGATGTATGCAATATCAATCCGGAAGTTGCTAACCCGGCCGAGCTATACCCTAACTCGTTCTTCAATTACATCGACATTTCTTGCGTAGAGAACGAGACAGGAAGGTTTCTTGGACCCCAGCGGCTTGCTTCCAACGAGGCACCAAGCCGAGCGCGCAGACTAGTCGCAGCCAAGGACGTGCTACTTTCCACAGTACGTCCCAATCTGAAAGCTTTCGCAATCCTGGAGCATCTTCCAGAACGCGCCATCGCTTCGACCGGATTCGCTGTATTGCGCGTGAACGCAGAACGTCTTCTACCCAATTTCCTCATTCTTATTCTTAAGCACGAGAAGTCAGTAAATCAGATGATCGGGATGATGGGAAAAGGCAGCTACCCGAGTATCAATCAGTCGGATGTTGAGTCGGTGGAAATTCCTCTTCCGCCAATTGACGTGCAGCGGGAGATTGTGGCGGAGATCGAGGGCTACCAGAAGGTGATTGACGGCGCGCGCATGGTCCTCGACAACTACCGCCCGCACATCCCCATCGACCCGTCGTGGCCGATGGTGGAGCTGGGCAGTGTGTGTGAAGGTATTCTGACCGGACCTTTCGGGAGCGCGCTGCACCAAAGCGACTACGTCTTGAATGGTATTCCTGTCGTCAATCCACAGAATATCATCGATGGGGCGGTCATTCAGGACGCCACCAAGACGGTTTCTGCCTCGACAAGAGAGAGGCTGAAGGAATTCACCCTTCGCGAACATGATATTGTAATTGGCAGGCGTGGAGAGATGGGACGCTGTGCAGTCGTGTCTGAAGCTATGAACGGCTGGCTCTGTGGCACCGGCTGTTTCGTTGTCCGGCTAAACAAAGCTTGCGACGTCCGATTTGCCTTCTACCAACTTACTTCTGCACGAGTGAGAGATCATCTTGAACAGCAAGCAGTTGGTGTCACACTGAAGAACCTGAACCAAGAAATTCTAAGCCATCTTGAAATCCCCCTCCCACCCCTCCCTGTGCAGCAAGCCATCGTCGCTGAGATTGAGGCGGAGCAGACGCTGGTCAACGCCAACCGCGAGCTGATCGAGCGCTTCGAGAAGAAGATTCAAGCCGCGCTGGCCCGCGTGTGGGGGGAGGAGGAGACAACGGCGGTCGCCGTGTGAGTTTATCTCACCAAAGTGACGGCAGATGAAGATTTCTCCACGTGGGGCGGCTCGGTTGGGGCTATAATGGGAATAGGTGTCATCGGGCTGGCGGAGCGCAACGGCGCGCTCTCACTCCGCGACACAGGAGAATAAATCATGAAGCCTACACCGCTAGAGCAACTGGACCCACTGACCCGTGAGCTTGTGGAGGCGGCCCTCGCGTGGTATCACGCCCAGACGCAGGGCCAGGCGTCCGAGGCGGAGTTCGACCTCGTGACCGCGTGCGAGCGGTACGCGGGCGATGTCGCGCCGCTGGAAGAGGTCAAGCTGGAGAGGTAGCCGAGCGCGCTTTTGGACCACGAAAGGCGCGAAAAGGGGGAAAGGCGCGAGTTCCGGGTGATCTCGTCCCATTTCTGGCCCCCTCTCCCTGCGTGAGAGGGTTGGGGTGAGGGTCTTCGAGCCTTCGCCAGGATTCACCCCCAACCCCCTTCCTCCCCCACAGGGGGGGAGGAAGGGGGTGCGGAGAGGGTTGGGCCCTTGAATCCCTGTGGGAGAGGGTTGGGGTGAGGGTCTTCGAGCCTTCGCCAGGATTCAAGACCCTCACCCGGCCTCTCTCAGCGGGAGAGGGGCCAGACGCCGACGGGGCAGGGTTACTGCGTGAGGGAGGTGGCGCGCCAGAGGTCGAGGATGGCGGCGTGGTACGCGCCGTTGCTGCCGAGGTAGTTGCCGCCGTGGATGGACCACGGCCCACCGCGCAGATCGCTCACGCGCCCGCCGGCCTCCTCGATCAGCAGGCAGCCGGCGGCGACATCCCACGCGCTGAGCTTCACGTTGAAGTAGACATCCAGCGCGCCCGCCGCGACGTAGGCCAGCGACAGCGCCGCCGCGCCCGGCGAGCGCACCGTCATGCAGCGCGTCGCCAGCGGGTCGAGGCGGCGCACGGTCTCCAGCCGCAGCGGCGGGTCCGACGCCCACTCCAGCCCGACCAGCGCGTCCACCAACGCGGTGCGCTCGCTGACGCGGATGGCGCGCCCGTTGAGCGTCGCCCCCCGGCCGCGCTCGGCGGCGTACATCTCGTCGCGCAGTGGGTCATACACAACGCCGACGAGGGGGACGTCGCGGTAGGTCAGGGCGATGGACGTGCAGAAGACGGGCAGGCCGTAGCTGTAGTTGGTCGTGCCGTCAATGGGGTCAATCACCCAGCATAGCTCACTCGCGCCGCCCGGTGTGTTGTCCGTCTCCTCGGCCAGGAAGCGGTGGTCGGGGAAGGCGGCGCTGATCTGGCGCTTGATCTCGGCCTGGCACAGAAAATCGGCCTCCGTCACGACATTGCGGAGGCCCTTGCTTTTGGTTTCGACCTGGCCGCGATATGCGACGGCGATGCGGCCGGCGGTACGCGCGGCAGCCTCGGCCACCGCGCGCCATGTGGAATTGATTTCGGGGAAAACTATCATGTCTATCTCCTGCACGATAGTCCGACACAATGCGCTGACAGAGAAACAGCGAGGCCGACCATTGGCCTCGCTGTTTCTCTGGGCGCTGCGAGAAGTCTGTTAACGGGCGGGACGCGCCGAGCCGGATCTGCGGTTCTGCCTGGGCGGCGAGCCGCCGCGCGGGCGCGTCTCGCCCGCCTCCCGCGCCCGAACGACGGGGATGTCGGCCACGAGCCGCTGGTAGCTCCGCTCGCTGGACAGCGTGATCTTGATGCCCGAGCGGTCAATCTCGACGTGCTGCGAGATGCTGGCGACGATGTCGTCCTTGAGGGTTTCCAGCAGCGCCGGACTGATATTGCTGCGGTCGGTCGTCAGTACGACCTGGAGGCGTTCCTTCGCAACAGTGCTGCTGCTCGGTTCCGGGGCGCCGAATAGTTTGCGGAAGAAACTCATGCCTATCCCCCTTCTACGCGGAACAGGTTCTTCAGCCACCCCATGAAGCCGGTCTGGGTCTCCAGCGCCATGAATGGAACGTCCTCACCGAGCAGCCGCTTGGCGATGTTGCGGTACGCCGTGCCGGCCGGCGAGTGGTTGTGGAGCGCCACCGGCGTGCCTTTGTTGGTCGAGATGATGATCGCCTCGTCGTCCGGGACGATGCCGACCAGCTCAATCGCCAGGACATCCAGCACGTCGGTCTGGCTAAGCATGTCGCCGCGCTGCACCATCGTCGGCTTGAGGCGGTTGATGATGAGGCGCGGCGGCTCTTTCTCCTCGGCTTCGACCAGGCCGATGATGCGGTCGGCGTCGCGCACCGCCGAGACTTCGGGCGTGGTGACGATGAGGATGTCGTCGGCGGGGGCGACGGCGTTCTTGAAGCCCTGCTCGATGCCGGCGGGGGAGTCGATGAGGATGAAGTCGAAGTCCTTGCGCATCTCCTCGACCAGCTGCACCATCTCCGCCGGCGTCACCGCCGACTTGTCCCGCGTCTGCGCGGCGGGCAGCAGGCACAGCTCGGGCAGCCGCTTGTCGCGGATGAGCGCCTGGCGCAGGCGGGCGCGGCCCTCCACCACGTCTACGATGTCGTAGACGATGCGGTTCTCCAGCCCCATCACGACGTCGAGGTTGCGCAGGCCGATGTCGGCGTCAATGCAGGCGACCCGCAGCCCACCCAGCGCCAGCGCCACGCCGATGTTGGCCGTCGTTGTCGTCTTTCCCACGCCCCCTTTACCCGAGGTTACAGTGATGGCTCGCGCCCCCATATCATCCTCTCCTACGGTTCGTCCCAGGCTTCGACAACAATTTTCCCGTCGCGGATTCGCGCAACCTCCGGCAGAGCGTGGCGCTTCGGCTCGCCGGCGCCGTCGGGCGCGCGGCTGAACAGGTCGGCGATGCGGAGCTGCGTCGGCGCCAGGTGGAGCGCGCACACCCAGGCGTCGGGGTCACCCGTCGCGCCCGCGTGGACCAGGCCCCGCAGGCGGCCCCAGACAACCACGTCGCCGCCCGCCACGACCTCGCCGCCAGGGTTCACGTCGCCGATGATGACCACGTGTCCCATGTGCCGCACCGACTGGCCGGAGCGCACCGTGCGACGCACGACCAGCCCGCTGCGGCTTTCGTTCTCGCCGCGCGGGGGTGCGGCGATGCGGGCGCGGGGGGCGCTGGCCGTGAGGCCGAGGGCGCGGGCGGCGGCGCGCGTCGTGCCGTCGGCCGCCACCAGGCTCCTTAGGGTCCCGCCTTGCTGCCCGAACAGGTCGCGCAGCCGCGCAATCTCCGCCGCATCCAGGCTGCGAGCGCCCACATCGAGGGTCGCTTGCGCGCCGCTAAAGAACTTGGCCGAGCTGGCGATGCGCTCCGTAAGCGCGGCGAACTCGGTGTCCCATTCGCCCTCGCCTAGCGTGACCACGAGGCCATCGGCCGTACCCTTGATTGTGACAGTCACCTCAGCTCCCGCGCCCACTATATCTAGTAGGCGCTCCGGCCAATAGGCTCTTATGTAGTATACCTGGTTATGCGTCAAGTGTCAATGGGGGTCTTAGTCGCCGGCCTTCTTGGGGATGACGGGTTTTTCGGGCGCGGGCAGCTTGAAGATGGCGCGGAGGATTTCCGCCGCGATGGGCGCGGCCGCCTCGGAGCCTTGCATCACCGTCGGCGGCCCCTGCACCGAGGAGCCGTCCACCATGACGAGCAGGGCGATCTGGGGGTTGTCCCACGGCGCGAAGGCGGTGAACCAGGCGTGGGTCGGCCAGTGGCCGTCCTTATCCTTGAGGCACTGCTGTGTCGCGTCGTCCCACAGGCAGAACTCGGCCGTCCCCGTCTTCGCCCCGATGGTGACCTCGGTCGGCAGGCCGGCGCCGGAGGCGGTGCCGAGGGGCGGAACGGTCGCCTGGCGCATGCCCTCGCGCACGATGGCCAGGTTGCTCTCGCTGACCGGCGCCTTGCGGATGACTTCGGGCTGGAACGCGCGGACGACCTGACCGTCGGCCGTGGCTTCCTGGTACATGATCTGGGGCTTGTAGAGCGTGCCGCCATTGGCGACGGCCGCCGTGGCGTTGAGCATCTGGAGGGGCGTTGCGTTGAAGAAGCCCTGGCCGATTGCCATGTTGTACGTATCGCCGACGTACCACACATCGGCGTAGTTCAGGCGCTTCCAACGGTCCCACGCGTCGCCGTCCTGCGCCATCAACCCCTTGGCCTCGCCCGGCAGGGCGATGCCGGTCGGCTGGCCGAAGCCGAAGGCGCGGGCGTACTTGGCGAAGCGGTCAATGCCGAGGCCGTTGAACTTCGTCGGCTCGTAGCCGCCGGTCACCTCGTAGAAGAACACGTCGCAGGACTGGGCAATGGCCGAGATCACGTTGACGTCGCCGTGGCCCTGGGGCTTCCAGCAGTAGAACGGCGTGCCTTTGGCGGTGGGGTCGCCCTTGATGGGCAGGTAGATCGTGCCCGGGTCGTGGACGCGCGTGTTGATGTCAATCACGCCTTCCTGGAGGGCCGCCGAGGCGGGTACGATCTTGAACACGGAGCCGGTGGGGTAGATGGCTTCGTAGGCGCGGTTCATCAGCGGGCGGCTCTTGTCCTCGCTGAGCCGGACGTAGTCTTTGACGTTGTCGGCGTTGATGCCATCGGAGAAGACGTTGTTGTCATAGCCGGGGATGGACACCATCGCCAGGATTTCGCCCGTCTGCGGGTTCATGACGATGGCGACACCGCGCGTGGCCCGAATCTGATCGAGGCCCTTCTGCAGCACCTCCTGCACCTTCTTCTGAAGCTCCAGGTCCAGGGTGAGCACGATATTGTGGCCGGCCGACGGCGGCGTGGCTTCGCCGATGACGCCCACCTCGCGCCCCGCCGCGTCCACCTCGACCGTCTTGCGCCCCTTGTTCCCGCGCAGCGCGCTCTCGAAGGAGGCTTCGGCCCCGGCCAGGCCGATCTTGTCGCCGGACTCGTAGTCGCTGCCGGGCTTGAAGAAGTCGGCGCTCTGCTCGGCCGGGATGTTGCCCATAAAGCCGAGAATCTGCCCGACGCTGGCCCCGCCCAGGTATTGGCGCTCCGGCGTCACGCCGATGGTCACGCCCGGCAGGTTCAGGCGGTCCTGCTCGATGGTCAGCGCCAGGTCGCGCGGCACCTGCGACTTCACCCGCACCTTGGTGTACGGGGCGCGGCACGCTTCCGCGACGTACTCCTTGATGCCGTGGGCGACGGTCGGGCCGGGCGGGACGTATGTCGAGGTGGCGCGGCAGACGTCCGCCGCGACCGTCTTGATCCACGCGGCGGCGGGGCGCGCCTCACCGCCCGGCTCGCCGCTGCTGTGGAGGTCGAGCATCTGCGCCAGGCGTTCGAGGACGGCGGCTTGCTTGTCTTCGTCGTCGGGCAGATCGGCGTAGGTGATGTAGACCGAGAAGCTCGGCTGGTTGCGGACGAGGATTTTGCCGTTGCGGTCGTAGAAGATGCCGCGCTCGGCGTCCACGGTGCGCACGCGCAGGCGATTCACATCGGCGCGCTGGCGGTAGATGGCCGAGTCGAACATCTGGAGCTTGAGAAGCTGGGCCAGCAGGCCGACGAAGACGATGATGATGACGATGCGCAGGACGAGCAGGCGTGGCTTGGGCGACGGCGGCGGCGGCGGCGGCGGCGGCGGGCGCTGTCCCCAGTGCTGGGTCTTTGGGTCGTCAGGGATAAAGTCGTACATGCGGTCACATGCCCACAGGCGTCGGCGCGGTGCGCCGATGCAGCCAGGAGAGCGGCGGGAGCAGTAGCAGCAGGAGCGCAACGTTCCAGACGAGCAACGGCACGATGACGCCGCTGACCGCGCTCCACGGGGCCGAGAAGCCGGCCACGTTCAAAATCGCCAGGTAGATGGGATGGAACAGGAGCGTCGTGGCAATCATGGTCACAGCGGGCCAGAAGACCCCCGACGTGAACACGGTGCGGTGGACGATGCCGCCAATGAGGGCGGCCAGCAGCAGCCCGACGGTGAAGCCGCCGAACGGCCCGACGGACAGCAGGTCCAGGAGGACGCCGCCGATGAAGGCCCACAGCAGCCCTTCTTCGATGCCGCGCAGCAGGCTCCACGCCACCACCAGCACCAGCATCAGGTCCGGCCGCACCGGCAGCCGCGGCAGCCAGGTGACGTGAATGATCGCCACCACCGCCACGAGCGCGATGAGCAGATAGACGTTGACCGGCACGGCAAACAGGCCGCGGCGCTTCCGTCCATTGAGCATCAGGGGGTCTCCGGCGGCGTTGGCTCGAACTGGGTCACGACGAGGACGTTCTCCAGCCGGTTGAAGTCAACCGTCGGCCGGATTTCGGCCTCCTGGAACAGCTCGATGTCCTGCTGGCGCACGCTCGTCACCTGGCCGATGGGTTGGCCGCGTGGGAACACGCCGCCCAGCCCGGCCGTCAGCACGATATCGCCGACCTTGATGTCGCCGCCCTGCTCGATGTAGCGCATCAGCAGCCGCCCATCGCCGGTGCCCTGGATGACGCCGGTGACACGCGACCGCATCACCTGGCCGTTCACCGAGCTGGATCGGTCGGTCAGCAGCAGGACGCGCGCCGTGCGCTCGCCCACGTCCACGATGCGCCCCACCAGCCCGAGCGGTGTGACGATGGCCTGCCCCTGCTTGACACCGTCCCGCTGCCCCAGATTGATGGTCATGACGGAGAGGTAGGGGCTGGGATCGCGCGCCGTGACTCGCCCTGGCGCCAGCCCCGCGCCGCCGTGGCTAACGACTTCCGCGCCGCGCAGCTGGAACGAGGGGTTGGTCTGCTTGTAACCCAGCTCGTCGCGCAGCCGCCCGTTCTCGCTCGCCAGCTCGGTCAGCCGCACGTTCTCCAGGGACAGGCGCTCGACCTCCCCGCGCAGGTCCGCGTTCTCGGTCTCCAGGGTTTGGAAGCGGCGCACCCCATCCACCAGGGACGCGGCGCGCGCGGCGATGGCGTTGGATGGCTCGCCGATGGGCGAGGATACGTCGGAGAGGGCGCGCTGAATGGGCGCCAGCCGGCCCGTCTGATAGAGGGCCGCGCCGACGATGGTCAAGGCGATGAGGGTGATGACGAACAGCCAGGAACGCTCAAGCAGATGGCTCATCATTCATGCCAGGCGGCCGGCCTTTAGCGCGACAGGTTCGGGCGCTGGGTCGCGGCCAGAACCTTGTGCAGGCCGTCCAGGTCTTCGAGGACGCTGCCCGCGCCCTTGGCGACGCAGGCCAGCGGATCCTCGGCGACGTAGACGTGCATCTTCGTCTCTTCGCACAGGCGCTGCGCCAGACCCTTGAGGAGCGCGCCGCCGCCGGCCAGGGCGATGCCGTGCTCCAGGATGTCGGCGATTGGCTCAGGCGGCGTGTC
Organism: Anaerolineae bacterium; assembly: GCA_046328535.1. Classification (GTDB taxonomy): domain Bacteria; phylum Chloroflexota; class Anaerolineae; order Epilineales; family JAHCIE01; genus JBDHWG01. Next base: position 63,949 of record JAXLWJ010000009.1, on the reverse strand, counting down.
GTCCAGCGTGTCGCGCACCAGGTCCACGATGGCGCTGACCGGACCGGCCAGGGCCTCGCGGATCTCGACGGAGCTGACCTCGACCTGCTGCGGCAGGCCGGTGATGAGGTTGCGCCCGCGCAGCACGCGCGTCTCTTCCTTCTCCAGCGGGTACGCCGAGCCGATGGCGATCTTGACCCACTCGGCCATGCGCTCGCCGATGAACAGGTTGTACTTCTGCCGCGCGTACTGGATGATGGCTTCGTCCATCTCGTCGCCGGCGACGCGGATCGAGTTGCTGACGACGATGCCGCCCAGGGCGATCACCGCCACCTCGGTCGTGCCGCCGCCGATGTCCACGATCATGCTGCCCATCGCCTCGGTGACGGGGAGGCCTGCGCCAATCGCCGCCGCCATCGGCTCCTCGATAAGGTAGGCCTCGCGCGCGCCGGCGGCCAGGGAGGCGTCGTGGACGGCGCGCTTCTCGACCTCGGTGACGCCGGAGGGAATGCCGACGACGACGCGGGGCTTGGGGATGGGGCGGTACTTCTCGTGCACCTTGTGGATGAAGTACTCCAGCATCTTCTGGGTGACATCGAAGTCCGAAATCACACCGTCGCGCAGGGGGCGGATGGCGATGATGTTGGCGGGGGTGCGCCCCACCATCTCTTTCGCCTCGGCGCCGATGGCGAGCACCTTGCGGGTCTTTTTATCAATGGCGACGACGGATGGCTCGTTGATGACGATGCCCTGGCCGCGCACCATGACGAGGGTGTTTGCCGTTCCCAGGTCAATGCCGATGTCGTGGGAGAAGAGGCCCAGGAAACTGTTGATGAGGCTGACCACGGTTTAGCATGCCTCCTGCGCACCATGCGGACAGCGCGCGCTGGCGACTCACGATTGCTCTCTAGTGTAAATACGGGTTCGCCCCGCAAACGCTACGCTGCCCGTAAAAAACGAGGGCGAAAGGACACCGCCTGGCCCACGGCCAGCCCCGCCTTTCGCCCGGCGCTATTCATCCCGCATTTACTCTTCAGCGCGCTCGCCTCGGCGGCGCTCGGCCTCCGTCTCGGAGATGACCTCAGGCAGCTTCGGCGACTCGCCCGCCTCGGCGCCTTCCTCGTCTTCCGCCTGGACGCGCGGCGGCGTGACCTTGGCGACCAACTCCTCCGGGTCATTCAGCACCTCGACAGTGGCTGGCGCCTTGATGTCGGAGACGTGAATGGCGGCGTCGAAGTCGGTCAGGACGCTGATGTCCACGACGACCGAGTCGATCAGGTTGGCCGGCAGCGCGCGAATCTCTAGCGAGGTCAGCGCGTGGAGCAATGTGCCGCCATCCTCGACCGCCTGCGACGCGCCTTCCAACAGAATCGGCACCGACGTCGTGATCGGCTCGTCCATGGAGACGGCCTGGAAATCAACGTGGGTCACGCGCTGGGTCGTCGATTCGCGCTGAATGTCCTTGACCAACGCCACCAGTCCATCGCCGTCGGCGACCTGGATGTTGATCAGGTGGGTCATGCCCGCCCGGTGCAGGGCCAGGTTGAGGGCGCGCTCGTCAACCTGGATATTGGTGGCCGCGACGTGGTGGCCGTAGACGACGGCCGGGATGATGCCTTCGCGGCGGAGCTGGTTTACTTTTTTGCCCGTGACTGTCCGGTTATCAGCCGCGAGCTGGATCTGCTTCGACATTGCCACTACTCCTGATGAACTTTGCAAGCGGTTATTATAACACGCGCGCAGGCAAAAGGCAAAGAATTCCGAGTCCTGTGCGACGCTATCCCGCGAGCGCGGCCAGGGGAGTTACTTCAAGGTGAAGGTATTGAGTGTATCCGGGCGATGCCACAGGCGGCCTGGCGAGGTGCATACCATGCTCTGCTGCACCGCCTGGGGAATATCGTCGTCGCTGATGGCGACGGCCAGGCGGAAGGTCTGCCCGGCTTTCGGACGGACGTTGACAAGCGACCACGGGATCGCCGCTTCGATTGTGTAGCCCTGGTACTGGCCGTTGTTCATGAATGGCCGCGCAGCCATCTGGATCCCGAGATCGGCGCCGGCGGCGTCGCGCGGTGTCCAGACATAACTCGCCGGCGGCCTGTCCTGGAAATTGCCCGGCGATAGCCCGATGTGCCAGTCGTCGGCGTCCCATGCTGCCGGGTTGCTCCCCGGCGGGTTGGTGTCCCACTGGATTTCGATGCTGTCACCCAGGTAGAGATTGCGGCCCGCGCTAGGCTGGCTGAGCGTGTCGTCAATGACCAGGACGGCGACGTACAGCGCGGCGTCGTTCCATTCGAACCACACGCGCCCCCCCAGGTCCGCCACGCCCGACATGTTCTCCTGTCCGAACACGACGGCGTCCACGGCCTGGGACGCGCCCTGCCACTCGCCGAGCTGCCCATCTATCGCTGGCGGCTGGCCCACGCGCGGAGCTGTCAGTTCCGGCTCCGTATCCGGCGGGCCGTCGGCAGCGGGTGGCGCGGGCGCGGCGGGTTGCGCCGCCGGAGGAACATTCGCCGGCGCAGCAACCGGTGGCTGCGCCTGGGCGGCTGGTTGCGCGGTGGCCGAAGGTTTGTCCGCCAAGGGTGATGCGCGGGTACCCGCGTCATTGCTCGTCGGAGTTGGCTCAGTCTGAGCCACCGCCTCTGGCGTGACCGACTCGCTCCGCGAGTTCAAGCGCGAGCCGATGAGGAGGAGCAGCGCCAGCGCGCCGAACAGCAGCAGGCTGAACGCGATGAGCCACGGCCGGGAACTGCGACCGTGCGTTACCTGAGGTTTAGGCTGCCAGGCGCTAGGCGGCGCTTGATAGGGGTCTGACTCTTGGGTCGGGGCGGGGTAGGACGGCGGGGCGCCGCCTGCCGCTGCCTCGCCGCTCGTTGGCAGCATCGCGCCGCATCGGCCGCAGTACATATTGCCGGTTGGGTTCTGTGCGCCACATTGGGGACACTGCATAGCGGGGTCCTTCTAGACTGCTAAAGATCTCTGCATGCAGCGGTTTTGCAAGATTCACGCCAGGCTATGATACCGGCCTAATCCCGCTTGCCCAGGCGTCGGTCGCCGACCATCTTGATCGTCATGCCGCGCTCCGGACGCGACACCACACGCACCTCGTCGCCGGCGCCGATCTCGCCCGGTTGGCGGATGCGCAGGTACGCGCCGAGGCGGCGGGCGTCGGCGAAGCGGGACTCGAAACCGGGTTCACCCAGGCGGGCGCTGAGCTTCCAGCATGGGTAGCGCGGCGCGGTGACCTCTAGCGCCACGCTGCCGATCTGCCACACCTCGCCGATCACGGCGTTGGTCACGTCAATGCCGCGCAGCGTCAGGTTCTCGCCGAAGACGCCAGGGCCGAGGGGGCGGCCGAGCTGCGCGGCCCACCACTCGGTATCCTCGATGGCGTAGGCGTAGAGGGCCTGGTTCGGCCCGCCGTGGACCTCGAAGTCGGCCTGGGCATCGCCCGCGACGTTGACGCCGCGCACGGCCACGCGACCCTCGACCGGCGATTTCCAGATACCGCTGAGGGCGCGCCGCCCCTGCCACTCGATCTCGCGCGGCTGGCCCACGTTCACCGCGACCACGTGGCCTATGCTCGGTCCCTCGACAGGGGTCGGTCGTGTCGCCTGTTTATCCACTCTTCGGCCTCCGTTGCCATCCAAATCAGAAGGGGTTTGACCTTGTACTCCGCCCGTCCTCGCGCCGCTGTTCATAGTCGGCGCTGAAGTATATCCAGTTCTTCCCGTCTCCACTATTCCGATGCCGGGGCGCCCCCGGTAGCTCCGCACTATAGCGTGGAGACCTTCCGCTGGCAGTGGAGTGACAACTCCACTGCCTCTGAGAGGCGCTGGAGATGGCTCTCCAGCGCCAGCACGATAGCTTCTCCACGCTGAACTGCGGAGCTACCGCGCCCCCTGCTGGCGCTTCAATTGTGCTAGAATTTCGCCACGAGAGTCGCTGGGAGCAATACTTTGGGAGGGGTCGTGGCTCACTTGCGTGTGTTTCCGGACAAGCAGAGTTTCGTTGATGGCGCGGCGGAGTTCATTGTGGCGCAGGCCGCCGGGGCCATCGGCGAGCGCGGCCGCTTCGCCATTGCTCTATCCGGCGGCGGAACACCCAAAGCCATCTATGCCCGCCTCGCCGACGCCGATTTCAAGGCGCGCGTCGCGTGGGACAAGGTACACGTCTGGTTCGGCGACGAGCGCTGCGTGCCGCCGGACGATTCGCGCAGCAATTATCACATGGCGCGGGCGGCGCTGCTGGACCACGTGCCGCTGCCGCCGGGCAACATCCACCGCATTCAGGGCGAGAGCGACCCGGCGCAGGCCGCGCTGATGTACGAGCAGGAGATGCAAGCCTTCTTTCGGACAACGGCGTTTCCCGTGTTCGACCTCATCCTGCTGGGCATGGGCGACAACGGGCATACCGCCTCCCTCTTTCCGGGGACGGCCGCGCTGCGCGAGCGCGACCGCTGGGCCGTGGCGCAGTACGTCGAAGTCATGACGACGTGGCGCGTGACGTTCACCGCGCCGCTCATCAACGCCGCGCGCTGCGTGGCGTTCCTTGTGGAAGGCGAGGGCAAGGCGCAGATGCTAAGGAACGTACTCGAAGGGCCGTACCAGCCGGACGTGTGGCCCGCCCAGATGATTCAGCCGACGAGTGGCGAGGCCCACTGGCTCACAGACGCCGCCGCCGCGAAGGTCACGCGCACCGGGGGGTAACAGCGTTCACACTGCTGCCAACCCAAGCCCGCCGTGGCGTGAACACCACGGCTAGAATATGGAAGCCGAAGCGGCTGGAGAGACGCGCCTTAGCCCCTTGGGCTTGCATTGTTAGCGGCGGTCTTCAGGCCGCCGCGCTCATCGGCCTAAGCCCGCATTGTTTGTTGCGAGTGCTTGATCTCTCCGAGATACCAGTCCCAAACGTCGAGAAATTGCTGCAACGCCGTCGGATTCTTTAGCACCGCGAACTTGATTCCTGGCCGCTTGGTAAGCTGATCAGTCGTCAAGGTTATTCCAGGAATCTTGTTAAGGCGGTCGAGAAGTTGACCGCGCCAAGCGAGATCGTCGAAAGGCGGCTTGTTTATGTACTGGAACTGAATCTCGACAGTTGCATATGTCCAGACGGCGAATGTGTAATAGGCATCCTCTGGCGGGCCGTGCTGCACAAAGAACGACCCCATCTGTGGGCCCTTTCCCCAGAAAATACGCAGACCCCGCTCATAGGCCCAGCCAAGCAAAGCGCGCGCGATCAGGGCCGCCTCATCCCCTTTTTCGCTTCTCAGCTTCTCGAAAATGCTGGCCTCATTCCACTGCCTGGTAGTTGGTGTTCCGGGCGATTTTTTCTGCTGCGCCTCGCTCGTCTGTCCAATGACTTGCGGGATTAGCGTCTTGAGGCCCTGTCCGGTGAACTGCCGAATCTCGACGGCGAGCACTTCGGCGGGATCCATTTGCTCGTTGAGGAACTCAACGATTCGCCGTAACTCCGCTGGGATCACGTCGGCGACGAAAAGCATCCGGATGCGGCCAGCTTGGAGGTTTATCTTCGCCTTGAGCCAGAACTCGCTGGGGTTGGCTTCGCCGAGGAAGGCCGCCAGCTCTTCCACCGGATCGAGCTCCAGGCGCTCACACCGCCTCTCGAACATAATGCGGATATCCTCGACCGGCCAGTGGGCAACGGCGTTGGAGGCATAGTCGAGCATCTGCCCGACAACCTCGCGGCGGATGCGGCTGTCCGTGCTGCGCTTGACCTCGACGATTGTCGGAACCGCGTCCTGGTCAAGGAAGAGATGGTCAATAGACCAGCGATTCGCATCGTCTTGCGGGCCGACGGGGGCCTCACGCTTGATCAGCAGCCAGCGCCGCGGGTTGGCGCTGTCAATCTGGTCGCCTGCAAGAAGGCCAGGGTAGTCGGCCAGAAGTTTCTGTAGCAGGTCTTCAGAGTCGTATTGCTGCTCGCGCATTTCGACAAGCTTTCCGTCAGAATGAAGTACGTAGACACCGGCAGACACTTGTCCCCCCTCATTGAGCATTGTGTCGCAAGATCAACCTGCTTGCGCGATTTCCCGTCGGGCCAGTAACTATCAGCAGGACTAACGCGGTTCGTGGTCCAAAGGCGCGTCATCTGCGTAAGTTCTGGCTCAGTATATCAGAGCCAAGACCGCCGGTCAACACGCGGACCAGTGGGTTGGCTTCGACGAGCGTGAACCTTTGACATTCGGCGGGCGCCCTTGCATACTTGGGTCGCATTCAGACGCAAAGGAGCAACCACCCCATGACCACATCCTTTTATGCCGAGCTTGAAGACCGCCTGGTGCGCTACGCCCGCCTAGACACCCAGGCCGACGAGGCGTCCCCAACCACGCCCAGCACCAGCAAGCAGTTCGACATGCTCAACCTCCTGGTGGCCGAGCTGAACGACATCGGCGCGCAGGATGTCCGGCTGACGGAGTACGGCGCCGTCCTCGCCACAATTCCGCCGACGATCTCGACGGCGGCGCTCACCATCGCCTTCCTGGCCCACGTGGACACGGCGACGGCATTCAACGCGACCGGCGTCAAGCCCATCGTCCACCGCAACTACAACGGCGGGGACATCGTTCTGCCGGACGACCCCGAGGCGGCGCTATCGCCCAAACAGTTGCCCTACCTGGCGACCAAGGTCGGCGACAACATCGTCACCGCCAGCGGGACGACGCTCCTGGGCGCGGACGATAAGGCCGGCGTCGCCATCATCATGGCGATGGCCGGCTACCTGCTCCAGCATCCGCAGATCCCCCACGGCCCCATTCGCCTGGCCTTCACGCCGGACGAGGAGATCGGGCGCGGCGTGCATGTGGATTTGCCGCGCGACCTGGGGGCCGAGATCGCCTACACCCTGGACGGGGGAGACGTGGGCGAGATCGTCTACGAGACCTTCTCCGCCGACAAGGCCGTCGTGACCATCCACGGAGTCTCCGCCCACCCGGGGGCCGCTAAGGGGCAGCTTGTCAACGCCCTGCATCTCGCCGCCAAGATCATTGATACGCTACCGCAGGTAACGCGCACGCCCGAGACGACTGAAGGACGCGAGGGGTTCATCCACGTCTACCACATGAGCGGCGGCGCGGCCGCGGCCGAGATGCACTTCATCCTGCGTGACTTCGAGATGGACGGCCTGCAAGCCCACGGCGCGCTGCTGCAACAGGTGTGCGCCGCGATCCAGGCGACGGAGCCGCGCGCCCACATCACCTGTACCATTACCCCGCAGTACCGCAACATGCGCTACTGGCTGGAAGATGACATGCGCCCGGTGGAGCTGGCGCGGAAGGCGTGCCGCGCGATTGGCATCGAGCCGTTCTCCCCGCCGACGCGCGGCGGCACCGACGGCTCGCGCCTGACCGAGATGGGCGTGCCGACGCCGAACCTGTTCACCGGCATGCAGAACATCCACGGTCCGCTGGAGTGGGTGAGCGTCCAGGACATGGCGCGGGCGACGGAACTGTGCATCGAGATGGCGAAGCTGTGGGGGGCGGAGCTGGCGTAATCCGGGTCGTTCCACAAGAAAATGCCCTGGGGAGCCAATCCCCAGGGCATTCGTTTGTGGCGGCAGCGTTACTTCGCTGGCTCGAACGTCGCGGTGATCGCGCCGCTCGCGTCGCGCAGGAACAGCATCCCGTTGTCAATGCTCCACTTCGTCGTCGACTCGAACGCCTTCAGCAGCAGCACCTCGGTCTGCATCTGCGGCTCCGGGCAGGCCATCTGCGTCGTGATGCCCACGCCGAACTTGACGTTGCTCCCATCCACGGTGAAGGGGATGTTGTAGGTGTTGCAGCCGCCGGAGCCGGTCACCCGGCCGTCGCTCCCGAACTTGGCCGTCGCCTCGACGCCGGTCGGGATGCTTTCGAGGGCGCCCCGGCCGTTGTTGACGCCGGTCAGTGTCCAGTTGCTGCCGGGCAGCGCGGCCGCCGCGCCAGCCACGTAGTTCACCGCCTGGGCATCCTGCGCCGTGCGCATGTTGAGCTGCCCGTTGAAAATGCTCCACGTCGCCGCCGACTGAAGCGCCTTGAGATAGGCCGCCTCCTGATCCATGATCGGCTGCGCGCACGCCTTGCGCGTCGTCGCCGGCGCGCCAACCTTGATCTTGTTGCCATCGGCGGTGTACGGCGCGCTGTAGGTGTTGCAGCCGGCCGAGCCGGTGACCTTGCCGTCAGGGCCGAAGACTGCCGTGATCTCGCTGCCGGGCTGGAGGCCGACCACGGCCTGCTTGCCGTTGTTGTACGAGATCAGCGACCACGGGTTGCTGGTCAGCGTCGGCGCGGGCGTTGCCTTCATGGTCAGAATGACCTTGCCGTTGGCGTCGGAGATCGTCATGGTGTCGCCGCTGATCTGGTAGGTCGCGGCCTTGCCGAGAAGCTGGAGATACATTGACTCCTGCGCCATGACGGCGGGGTCCGCGCACGCCATCATCGTCGAGCCGGCGGCGCTGATGGTCAGCTTGTTGCCGTCCACCTTGTAGCCGGCGAAGTACGTGTTGCAGCCGGCGTTGCCGTTCACGCGACCGGCCTTGAACTCGGCGGACACGTTGGTGTTGGGCAGCGCATTGACGGTTTGCCCTGAGTTATCGGTGTACGATACCAGCTTCCACACAGGCCCCTCCAACGTCGCGGTGGTGCTGCCGGCGGGCGCCGACGTCTGCGGAGCGGTCGCCGTGGCTGCCCCTGGGGCCGCCGCGCCGGGCGCTACCGTCGGCTGGCCCGCCGCCGCCGGCTGAGTGGCCGCCGCCTTCGGAGCCGCCTGGGCCGGCTGAGTCGCTGCCGCCTTCGGCGCCGCCGCCGCCGGTTGCGTCGCTGCCGCGTTCGGCGCGGCCGCCGCCGGCTGAGTCGCCGCAGCCTTGGGAACACTCGTCGCCTGCGCCGCTGGCGCCGAGGTGGGCTGGCTGGCGGGGGTGTTGGACGGCACACCGGGCAGGCCGGTGCAGGCCGCCAAAGCCAGGACCAACGTAGCCAGGGTGGCAAGGGCCGCCAGCCGCAGGCCAAAATGGACGTGTTTCGTCATGCTGTTTCCTCCAAGATTGTCGAATGGGATGAAGGGCCGTACCGTCGAAGCGACGGTCTGCTGAATCGGACGTCTCCCCCGGGCGGAAAGTTCCATGCTTCACACGGCCGGCGCGTATTCTACCGCTTCACGGGCCGGCCCCCCGAATCGAGTCCGGAGGTTGCACTGCGATTGTACACGCGCCGGTTCAGCCCCGACAGTACCATCCGGCCCGAAATGTACCGGAAATGTACCGGTCAGCGTCTGGGCTTGCTGCCCGGCTTGACTGCCGGCTCCTCCGGGAGAGCGAAGGGCGCGTGGTCGAGGAGATACACGATCGAGGCGATATCATTCACGCCGAGCTTGTCCTTGATGCTTCGCAGCTTGTTGTTCATTGTTCCTTCGGCGACACCGAACTGCTGTGCCAGCTTTGGCGCCTCGACGACCCCGGTCGAAATCGCCCGCACGACGTTCCTCTCGGTCGCCGTCAGGGTGGCGAGGTTGTGTCCCCACTCGGTCGCCGCCACGGCGTCTTCCACGGCGTCCAGCAGGTCTTGCTTGCGGTATTTGTGCTTCTGGATGGTCCGCCTGTCTTCATCCTGCGCCCTGCCCTCGCCCTTCTTGAAAGTGAAGGTGACGACAGAGTACTTGCGTACTGCATCCGTTAGCTCCGCCTGCGAGGCATAGCCAGAGAGGATGATCGTGGGCAAGCGCACTGCCTGTAGATCGTCCAGCAGGGTCTGGCCGTCGCGATTCGAGGCGTCGCCCTCGGCGAGACTGTAATCCAGGATGGCGGCGTGAAGGGCTTCTCGTTTCCGATACAGGTAAGGGATTGCCGCGCTGCTACTCGCCACGTGAATCACATCATAGCCGGCTTGATAGAGCGCGTCGGAGAGGAGCGTGGCCCATTCTGCTTCATCTTCAACTACGAGGACGCCCAACCCATTCGGCTGTCTCGGCCGACGCCGCTCGGTTCTCTCGTGGCCCGCCTCCCGCCCGGTCACAATCGTGGCGGCCGGCAGGCCGAATTCCTGTCGAACCAGGTTGGCGAAGACACGGCGGTCCCAGGCCGTCTTCGCCAGCTTCGCCAGGACGCGGACGTGGGGAAACGCGTCTTCCCGCAGGCCGAGTTGCTCGATCCAGGTCCAGCCGCTGATCAGGATGACAGCCAGCCCAGGCGCGTGCTGCGAGACAACATCTAGCAGGACCAACCCGCCTGCGTCCGTCTTATTCTCCGCCAGGCGCACGTCAAAGACGGCCAGGTCGAACTCCTGGCTCTGGAGTCTCATGGCCGCATCGTCGTAGCTGGCTGCTGTGGTGATTTCTACGCGACATGCGTGAGGACTTGGAGTGCGCTCGACGTTGAGTGCAGTTAAGGTGGCTTCGCGGAGATTGGCGAGCCATTCCGGATCATTCTCGACGATCAACACGCGACACTTGTGGTTCACCATCGTGCCACCTCTGCGCAGTGCGCCATTCACCCGGCCTTCCGAAGTTTAACCCTGAACACGGCGCCTGCGTCGGAGGCGGGTTCCAACTGTATCTCGCCGTCCGAGAAGCGGATGATCTGGTCGGCCAACCACAATCCCATCCCCATGTGTTCGCCTGTGGCTGAATCGACACGTCTATGCAGGGCGAATATGTTGGCCCGCAGGCCTGGATCAATTCCTGGCCCGGTGTCGGCCACCAGAACATGCACCTGTGGGCCGTGATCCTGAACGGTAACACTAATCTCACCTTTGTCCTTCATGGCTGCCATCGCGTTGTTAAAGAGTTGAAGGAAAGCCAGCGGCAGCAGGCCAATCGCTCGCACTTTCACATCCTCGGGCGGGAGCCGCAGGGCCAGGCCGCCGCCAGGCAGATCGGCCAGGTGCGCCGCCTGGTCCAGAATTGTGCGTAGCGAAGTCGGCGCAGGAATCGGTAGCGCCGGACGGATAAACTGGCGTCGCGTCTCTTCCAAAAGCGCACTGATGTCCTCCAGCTTGTTGTAGATGGTGGTAATGGAGGCGGCCAGGGTGGCGCTCGAATCGTGTTCCGCTAACTTCTCCAGAGTTCCGCGCACCAGCCCAATCTTGTTGTTAACGTCGTGAATCAGGTGGCGCGTGCTCAGGCTCAAGCCCATCAGAATAGACAGCGCAGCCCGAGCGTTCTCATCTCGCGCGGCCATGTACACCTGCTGTTGCAGGTAGAGGCTGCTGGCCGCGTGCTGCCCCAGCGCGACCAGGAGGTCCGTCTCCCACGGCGAGAACACCCGCTCGTACCCCTGACTGTAGACGCACAAGACGCCCACCACGTGCTGTTGGGCCTTGAGCGGCACGACCAGTGCGGAGCGCCAATCCTCCTCCGCCGCCAGCTGGCGCCGCTGGAAGTTCGGGGCTGTCTGCACATCACTGGCGAAGACGGGCTTGCCGGTCTCAATCGCGCGCCCGAGGAAGCATGTCAACGGCAGCGTTTCTAGCCGCCTGTCTACCAAGCCGGGATAGTTGATGCCAGCACGCAGGGTGAGCATCTGGGCGTATGTCAGGTTGAAATCCCACAGCGTCACCACCTGGCAGTCCAGCATGCGACCGGCCTGCTCGACGATCGTTTGAAAGAGAGCATCCGGATTGCTCCGCGCGGCCGACGCGCTGATCTTCTGCATCGCCAAGAGAAGATCAGCGCGTCGAATCGCATCAGCGGCTCTCGCCGCGAGACTCAACAGAAGAGGCTCGTGCTCGGGGCGAAAGACATTCGGCTTCGCCGCCTCGACGTCTAGCACGCCGCGCAGGTCTCCGCCTTTGAAACTGAAAGCGCCTTCCTCTCGATCGAACTCGCCGCCCGCCAGGAGTGGCACCGCCAGGACCGACCGATTCCGCTGCGCAGCAATCGGTCGGTATATCTCACGCAGTTCATCTGCCTCGATATCGGCGATGAGCCGCGACTTCCTGTGATACGCGACCCACCCGACGACGCTGTCGAACGGATCAATCTTCAGTCGGTTCGGGACCGCCTCGGAGCCACGATGCACCCGCAAGACAAGCTCCTGGCGCCCGCGATCGACGAGACGGAAGACGGCGTGTTCGGCGTTGGTGAACAGGCGCGCCATATCCACCAGCAGCGACAGGTAGCGGCGCAGACGCAGCGCGGGAGACACGAGCAGATCGAGGTGGCTGACGAGGATGCGCTGCATCGCCAGCCCTGCCTGGGTGGCCAGCGTCATGACGAGCCGCTCGTCCTCGATACCGAAAGCAACCCCATCCGGCGAATCCACGCACAGAACCCCGACGACTCGCGTCCCCAACCGCAGTGGGACGGCGATGTGGGTCTTGATTGCTGCTTCATCGAGCCGACGCTGCGCACCGTACCTCTGCCCGGCGTACAACTCGACGTCTGAAATCAGGAGCGAGTCTTCGCTCTGCAGAACACGGCGACCGATGTGAGACCCGGAGAAGACATTGCGGAGCGTCTTGCCCTCTCGTTCGGGTGGAAGGGGTGGGTGTGAGAGATCACGCACATTTTCATAGGTCAGCAAGCCGCGCAGCGTGGCATTTGTGGTCACCGTTGGCAGCAGCTTGACCCAGCCGCGCGGCGCGCCGATCGCGCTCATTGCCCGTTCGAGTGTCACGTCCAGGATTGGCGGGATGTGCTGGAGCGGGGCCAGCTCACCCGCCAACTGCTCGACGGCCTGAAAATCGGCGATTGTGCGCTCCTGCGCCGCGATCTGCCGCGCTGCCGTGACTGCGATGCTGGCCATGGAGCCGAGGTCTTGCAGTAGGCGCAGCTCGCTGTCCGTGAACACCCTGGCTTCGCGCAGATACACATACAGCAGCCCGACGACTCCCTTGTACTGAAGTGGCAGGCAGAGCGCCGTCAGGGCGCCATCCGCACGTTTGGCGGGGTGGATATCCTCCGGGCACGAGCTAAACACCATCTCCCCGCTCTGCAAAGCGATGGCTCCCATCCCGCCCTCCTCGGGCGAACGGGGCGATTGCGACATAGGGCTGCCGACACGCGCTCCCCAGGATTGCCGATGCGAGAACTGCTGCCGCCAGGGCTGCCTGTGGCTATCGAAAAGGTATATTGTCGCAATAGCATCCCCGGCGACGGCCTGGACAGCCTGTTGGCACACACAGAGCAACACACTGTCCAGGTTGCCGACCTGCCCCGCGACTTGGCGGCCACTCTCCAGCAAGAAGTCTCGCTCGCGGAGACTCAACTGGCTCCGCTCAAAGATCTGTTGGTTTTGCGCGCATAGAAGGGCCCGCTCGAGCGCCGTCGCGACCACACGCGAAATCTCTAGCAGCAACTGGCGAGTCGGGGCGTCGAAATAATCCACCTGCGCGGCGTCAACGTTGACGACACCCAGCACGTTCTCTTGACACGAATCGAGAAGCGGAACGCTGAACATAGACCCGACGGTCAATCGCCGTGACAGAGAGGGTTCGTAGTGCGGGGAGCGACTGATGTCAGGGCAGTAGTGCGGGCGTTTCGTCTGCGCTACAAACCCGGCAATCCCCTGGCCTATCCGGAAGCTGCTTGGCGGGCAGGATGTCCCCCAGAAGTCCCCTTGCCACGCGCTCGGCGCCAGAGTGTCCGTCGCTCGGTCATAGAGAAGAATCGAGGCGCTGCCGGCTTTGGCCTGCTCGGTGAACAGCAGCAGGGCGAGACGTAGCGCCTCCTCCATATCCTGCGCGCACGCGATGGCAATCACCGTATCCAGGACCTTGTGCCAATCCGTAGGCGCCGAGTCGTGTGAGCCGAATTCAAGCTCATGCGCATCCTGGAGCATTGCGTACCCTCTTTAGTTGGATGGCGTCGTTGCCGAACTACAACTGATATCCAGTATAGCGCATTGGAGGGTTCCCGCGCCACAAGAAAAGCGTGGGATTCCCACGGATTTCGACACCATCGAGTCGATCTTGCGGAAGCGTGGGAATCCCACGCCACGCCGTGCCGTACGCTCGCGTTTCGCCTTCAACTTCAGGGCGTTTGCCCCTTTAATGCCAGATATCCAACACCAATCGGCCGAGGGTGTGGACGCAGATAGACCATCCGAGTGTCATCACCTAGGAGGACGTATGCGTTCCATGAGCAAGACTCGAAGCATTGTGCGCGGATTGGCGACGGCGGCGCTCTGGACGACGGTCACGCTGGCAGCGGTCGTCGTCGCTACCTCAGATCCGCCCCGCACGGTATCCCCGACTTCGACCTCGATCGCGTCCCGCCCGTCCAACCCGACCGGCGGCGTACACGGTATGAAGCCGAACGGCGAGGTGCCTCACATCTAGCCGGACCGGACGGCGGCGACATGGGGCCGACAACTACATACTGACTCAATGCGCGGATAACGGTATGACAACTAAATCGCGACTGACTGCGCGGGGGGCGGCACACGTCGCCCCCCGCCTCTTTGGCCCGCCGGAGCCTCTCGCGCGTGGTGGGCCTAGAATTGCCGCTGCAACAGCCTGGCCTTCTCAAGCTCGCGCTTCGCTGGCAACGTTTCGAAGGTGGCGACGGCTCGGCGTAGATGCGCCTGGGCCTGTTCCGCCGTGAGGAGGCCATCTGGCAGGCCGTGCGGCCCGGCTGCCAGGAAAAGCTCGGCCAGGTCCAGGCGGGCCAGGCCGTCCTCGTACTGGTCGAGAGACTCAGCCTCCATGACGGCGTGGCTCAACAGCGTGTAGGCTGTGTCCCACTCGCCGGCCAGCATCCGAATCTCACCAGAAACCCTGGTTGTCATTACGACTTCGCGTGGCACGCCAAGCCCTTTGCCAGTCCGCAGGCTTCGCTCCATCCAACGGTGGGCGGCTGCCATGTCGCCCAGGCGGGCGTGGAGCAGCCCGAACAGGCGGCAGATCTCGGGCAGTAGCCCCTTGCCTCGCGCGTGTGTGCGGTACACTCGCAGGCTGCGTTTGAGGTAGCGCCGCGCGGTTGGGAGGTCGCCGCTGCTCAACTCCGCCATGCCCAGGTTCATGTAGGTCGCGCCCAGGAGATAGTAGGCCTGGTTCTGCTGAAAAATGGTGACAGCCGTCTGGAGCAGGGACCTGACGAGCGCATCGTCCTCGCCCATCTTGTGCAGCAGGGACGCGAGATTGAGGAGAAGCAGCCCGCGCCCGTTGGCATCCCCCAGCTCTGTCTTGAGCGCCAGGGCTTGCTCTAGATGCTCGCGCGCCTCGACCCAGCGGCCCTCCGCGATCCGCACCAGCCCCAGGTTCGCCAGCGACATGGAGACGTGATACCTCGACGCGCTCTGGCTCTTGCCGAGCGCCATCTCGTATTCGGTGGATGCCGCGTCCAGCCTGCCACGGCTATAGAGGACGTTGCCGCGGATGTTGTGGACCTGGGCTTCTAGCACGGGGTCGAAGCCGCGCGAGAAGGCCAACGCTTTGCGGCACCATCTCAGCGCCGTCTTGTACTGCCCCGACTGATACAGGACGCCTGCGCCGTCGGCGTACACGGCGCCGAGAATATGGGCGGCTTCGGTATCATCGGCCGGCGCCACCGTCAACTCCGCGATCGCGCGGCTGTAATAGTCGAGGGCGACGGCCTGGTCTGCCAGACGATGGCACTTCCCGAGGCCATGATACAGCCGCCCGAGCCGAACCACCTGGTTTCGGGCGGGCGGCTCTACCTCGACCAGGGCGCACGCTTCCAGATAGTTACGCACTGCTTCGTCTGTCTGTCCCTGGGCCGCGGCCACGTCGCCCCGCGCGCGCAGCACCTCGGACCACAAGACGGCGTCGAGCTGATCGGGACTGAACCGCGCCAGGGTATCGGCCAGGCCCATCAGCCCGGCGAGGATCCAGCGTGGCAGGCGGGCGAGGAGCAGTCGGGCCGCGTGGGCGTACTCACCGCTTTCGTACAGGTGATGGGCTGCCTCACCCTGCTCTGTGTCGAGGCCACGCCGCTCGTAATAGGCTGCAATCTCGCTGTGGATGCGCCGCTTCATGGCGGTGTTGGCTTTCAGCCGCGTATAGATGTACTGCCGCGTCATGGGATGCAGCGCCACGCTGCCATCTACGAGGGGCGTGAATAGGTAGAGGGAGCGCAGAGTAGCAATCACGGCCGTCACATCTTCGACCTGTTCCCGCTGCAAGAGTTGGATGAAGCTCTCGTCAAGCTCCTCGAATGGGCGACGAAATGCGCTGGTGACGAAAAGGAACCGCTGGCAGCCGGGGTCGAGATTGTTGTGGATGCTGCCCACCAGACGCTCGATGGCGTCAATTCGGTCCAGACTCTCCATCTGCTGCGCCAGAACCCGCTGCCCCGCGCTGGCGCTCACATCTATGTTGTTCTGCCGCACCCAACCCGCCAGCGCTTCAAGGAGCAGCGGGGCTCCCTGAGTCATTGTGTAGACTCTGGCATTCAGGTCAGCCGGTATCCTGTGCAGCCCTTTGCGCTCGATGAATTCCAGCGCATCCATCGGGTTCAGACCCTGTAGCTGGATCGGCTCGTGGGCAAAGGCGAGCGGCTTGCGCCCAACGAGAACGAGCCGGAAATGCCCCTGATGCGCTCTGTCCCACAATGCTTCCAGGAGGGACATCGCCGCCGGCTCATCGGCCAGGCGCTCGACATTGTCAACGCAGACGAGATAGCGGTTATCGAGCGTTGTCAGGAGCTTCGCGATTCTCTCCGCGAGAGCGTATGGCTGCCGCGCCGCCGCAAGCCGCACGGCCTTGAGGTAGTCGGCCTGGCCCAGGTCGGCCAGCTGGCGGCCAAGCTCCTCGACTATGGCATCGGCACTGGACATGATCCCCACGCGCACCGTCACCCACAGCGCCAGACGTTCCGCAAGCTGGTGGGACACCAGGTCGGCCGCCAGCGCTGTCTTGCCCATGCCAGGGCCGCCGACCAGCATGACGACACTCTTCCCCGGCGCGCGCAACTCCGCCTCGAGCAGGTGTAGCTCCGCCGCGCGTCCGACGAAATTCTTCAGGCGCGGGATGACCGCCTGCGACGTTGTGCGCCGCCGAAGGTCCGTCTCTTCCTCGCGGCGCCACTTCTCGCAAACCAGTGCGATTCCGGCTTGCTGCCAGCGAAACATCGTCCGGTCACTCGCAGCCAGGTCCATGGCCGCAGTCGTCGGGCTGTGGTCCTGAATGAATCGCTGCCGCATGGTCTCATAGATGAGCCAGCTTTTTTCGGTCTTGGCTACGGTGGCGGGTGGCTGTAGTTCCTCAATGAGCGCGGTCAGTATCTCCTGGACTGCGCGCGCGCGCATGGCCGCATCGTCGGACCAGTTGCGTTGTCGCAGATAGGATGTCGTCAGGGAGCGCGATGCGAGAGCGTGGCGACTGAGTCGGCGCGGATCGCGGAGAGCTTTCAGTGCCGAAGATACAAGGTTGGGATCAACAGGCGCTTCTTGTTCAGGAACCATATCTGCCCACCTGTCGTCGGGGAGTGTTCGTTGTCTGTCTGCAATGGCGGAGGAGAGCCAGGATGGCGGCTATTTCGCCTTTCGTTTTCCCTCGCGCGTCGGCGCGACGACCGTCTGGTAGTAATCGCACAGGTCGGTGACGACGCACTCCGCGCATCTCGGCCGCGCGTAGGTGCAGATCTTGCGGCCGTGGGTGATCAGGGCGACGTGGTAGTTGTACAGGACGTCGGGGTCGGGCGGCAGCAACTGCAACAGGTCGTGGTGCGCCCCCTCCGGTGTCGTCTTCGGCCCAATCAGGCCGATGCGCTGGCTGACGCGGTGAACGTGGGTGTCCACCGGCATGATGTCCTTGTGGAAGTTGAACAGCAGGACGAGGGACGCCGTCTTGATGCCGACGCCCGGCAGCGATGTCAGCCACGCCAGCCCCTCGGCGCTCGGCATGTCGGCGAGGAAGTCAATGGTATACGCGCCGTTTGTACGCTCGCCGATGATGCGCAGCGTCTCCTTGATGCGCGGCGCTTTGCTCTCAGCGAAGTTGACGCCCTGGATGCACGCCGCGATGTCGGCGACCGGCGCGTCGGCGATGGCCGCCCACGACCCGAACCGCGCCCAGAGCGCCGCCATCGCCGCCCACTCCTGCTCGGAGGTGGTGCGGTGCGAGAGCATCGTCGAGATCAGCTCGGTCATGGCGTCGCGGCGCGGCTTCCAGACCTTGTACCCCCAGAAGTCCACGAGGCGGCGGTAGACCGCCATCGTTTTGTCGCGTAGGAAAATGGGGTCGCTCATGGTATGATTGGGGCGCTGCCGATCTGCCAGCCGCGAAAGGGCCATGCCATGCCGACTCGCTACCACCGCATCCTCTCCGTTCTGTGCTATGCTGTCAAGAACGGCCACGTGCTCATGATGCGCCGCCGCAAGGAGCCGAACCTGGGCCTGTGGACGGCGCCGGGCGGCAAGCTGGAGTGGGACGAAGCGCCGTCGGAAACGTGCATCCGCGAGATGCGCGAGGAAACCGGCCTGGAGATCATACAACCGCAGTTGCGCGCCGTCATCACCGAGGTCTCGCCCGTCGAGCACTATCAGTGGATGATGTTCGTGTACGTCGCGGAGCAATTCACGGGCCAGGTCGGCGAGTGCGTCGAGGGCGACCTGGCGTGGCTGCCCATAGACACCTTGACCGAGCTGCCGATTCCCGAGGCCGACCGCATCTTCGGCCCGCGCGTCCTGCGCTGGGATGGCCGGGTCGCGCAGTTCAAATTCACTTACGACGAGGCCATCCGCCTCGCCCGCTGGGACGAAACGTAGGGTTACGCCTGGTAGAGCACGTCGAGGAGCATGTACAGCAGCTCCTTCACCATGTCCCCCATCTCCACCGTCGCCCCCATCCCGTATAGCGGCCCTAGCCCCGCCGACGCCTCAGGGTGCGCCTTGACATACGCCACAGCATCCTTCAAATCGGCGATGAAGCGCTCCTTGACGCCCGGCTGCGTGTGGCGCAGGGTGACGCACAGGTGGACGGCGTCCGGCTGCGTGAGGCCGTTGAGGTTCCAGCCGCGCCGCGCCATCTGGTCCGACACCTGGTAGATGCTGAACGCGCTCGAACGGAAGGCGACGAGGAACAGGCTATCCCCGATGATCTCGAGCGCCGGGATTTGCCGCATCTCCGCCTTGAGCCACGCCGTCGTCGCCAGGATGCGCCGCGCCGCCTCGGTGTAGCCCGCCTCGCCCATCGCCGCCATCGCCGCCCAGCACGCCGCGATCACCGCGCCGGAGCGGCTGCCGGCGAAGGTCGGCGTGAAGTACAGGCCGCCGGGCCAGTCGGTGATGGCGAAGAACTGGTGGCGGCGCAGCTCGGCGTCGCGGTAGAGGACGACCGACGTGCCTTTCGGCGCGTAGCCGTACTTGTGTGTGTCGGCGGAGATCGAGGTGACACCGGGCAGGCGGAAGTCGAAGAGGGGAACGTCGTAGCCCAGGCGCTCGGCCCAGGGCAGGATGAACCCGCCGAGGCAGGCGTCGGTGTGGCAGCCGATGCCCCGCACCTGTGCCAGCTCCGACAGCTCGCCAATGGGGTCCACGACGCCGTGGGGGAAGCTCGGCGCCGAGCCGATGAGGACGGCGGTGTTGGGCGTGATGGCCGCCGCCATCGCCCCGACATCGGCGCGCCCGTCAGCGCCGACAGGGACGCGCACGAGACGCATGTCGAAGTAGTGGGCGGCCTTGGCGAAGGCGGCGTGGGCCGTCGTCGGCGCGACGATCTCCGGCTCGGCGATGCCCTGCTCGGCGCGCGCCCAGTCGCGGTAGGTCTTCATCGCCAGGAGAATGCTCTCGGTGCCACCCGACGACACCGTTCCCGCGACCGTGCCGTGGGTCGCGTCCGCGCCGAGCAGGGCGGCGGTCATGGCGACGACCTCTGCCTCGAACTTCGTCGCGCTCGGAAAGACGTCGGGATGCAGCGGGTTGCTCGCCATGTTCAGGGCGTAGGCGCGGGCCAGGAAGTCGCTGAACGCCTCGTCGCCGTTATAGACGGCGCCGGAGACGTAGCCCGCCTTCCACCGCTCCGCCTCCGCCGCCTTGAGGCGTTCCAGGGCAGCGAGGACCGTGTCGCGGTCCAGCCCCTTCTCCGGGAGGCGGGTGAAGCGCGGCGCGTCGTCGCCGTAGGGCTTGAGAACCGCCACCACCTGCTGCATCACATCTGCCAACGCATTCGGGTCCATCGCATCTCCTCTCAATGCACTGTAGGTGGCGGCGGGGGCGCATTGAGCTTGCCATAGACGGCGCGCAGAGCGGGGTAGATTTCCTGGAAGGCCGGGTAGAGCGCGGCGTAGACGGCGCGGGCGTCGGGGTTCGGCGTGACCACGTGGGTGGGCCGGACGACGCGCTCGATGGCCGGCACCGACGGGTAGATGCCCAGGCCCACGGCGGCCAGCAGCGCCGCGCCGACCGCCCCGGCGTGGTGCGGGTTCTCGACCGCTTCCAGCGTCCGGCCGCTGACGTCGGCGATGATCTGGAGCCAGGGCTGGCCCCGCGCCCCGCCGCCGACGGCGCGCAGCGTCGCCGGGCGGAACTTGTACAGCTCGTCTATCAAGTCCATCACCCAGCGCAGGTTGTAGGCGACGCCTTCGTAAATGGCGCGGGTCATCTGGGCGCGGCTGTGGTTCGAGCCGAGGTTGATGAACCCGGCCCGCAGGCGCTCGTCGGCGATGGGGCAGCGCTCGCCGTACAGCCAGGGCGTGAAGATCAGGCCGCCCGCGCCCGGCGCGCTCGCGGCGACCTCGGCGTCCATCTGCGGGTAGATCAGCGGGTCGGCGTCGTCCGCCCCGTATAGCTCGCGCGCCGCCCAGCGCAGGCACTCGGCGCACGTCTCGTTCTGCCCGATGAGCAGCAGCTTGTCGGGATCGGCGGATTGCAGGGTCGCCATGCCGCGCCGCCCGACGACGCGGCGCGAAGTCATGATGCTGACAAAGCCGGAGGTGCCGAGGCAGATATGACCCTCGCCCTCGCCCAGCGCGCCCGCGCCCACGGCCGCCGTCATGGCGTCGCCCGCGCCACCGAAGACGGGCGTGCCTTCGAGCAGGCCGAGGTGGAGGGCGGCGTCTCGCGTCAACCCTCCGATGCGGGCCGTCGAGGGCGCGGTGTCGGGAAACTTGGCTCTGTCTAGCCCGAACAGGCGCACCAGCATGCCGTCCCACGTCTTGCTCTTGAGGCTGAAGAGGCCGGTGACGCTCGCGCTCGTCCACTCGTAGGCCAGGCGGCCGGTGGCGCGGTGCAGCAGGTAGCCGCTGGCGTCCACGAACGCCGCCGTCCGCGCGTACACGTCGGGGGCATGGCGCTTGATCCAGAGATACTTGGGCAGGAGGTCCTTGCCGGTCAGCGACGCGCCGACGATCATGGCGAAGGCGCGCGGCCCGCCGAGACGCCGCATCACCCACGCCGCCTCCGCGCCGGCGCGACCATCGAGCCAGCTAATCGCCGGGCCGAGGGGCTGCTGAGCGCGGTCGAGACAGACGACGTTGAGCATCTGCGTCGAGAACGCCAGGCCGGCGACCGACTCCGGCCGTGCGCCGCCGCCGTAGAGGACCTGTCGCGTCGTCTCCCCCACCGCCCGCCACCACTCGGCCGGTTCCTGGAGCGCCCAGGTCGGGCGGGGGTAGAGCGTCGGGTAGGGCGCGAAGGCCGTCGCCACCACGCGGCCTTCGGTCGTGGTCAGGACGGCTTTCGCCCCAGAGGTGCCGACGTCATACGCGAGCAGGTGGTCCATGCCGCGTTTAGATTTCCGGCTGCCCGAACTTGCGGGCGTTGCCCATGTTGGCCCACATGAGCTGGCGGGTGATGTCGAGGACTTGCTGGATGTGCGTGCGGTCGTGGAAGACCCACTCGTGGATAACGTCGCTCACGCTCATCTCGCCGACCTGCGGGTGCGCGCCGACGCGCAGGAGCTGCGCCGGCGTCAGCCCCTCGACCAGGGCGATGCCATCTTCGCGCAGCGACGTGAACTCCTCCAGCAGCGCCACGCCGTCCTTCTCGTTGTCGCCGCGCTCGCGGGACACCTCTTCCTGGTCCCATGCCTCGAGCTTGGGGTTATCCTTCGTCGTCAGTGTGACGATGCGACCGTAGAAGCCGCGGCGGTCGGCCTCGATCAGGTGGCCAATGATCTCGTTGAGGCTCCACGCATCCTCGGCGGGCCGCCAGGTCATCAGGTCCGGGCCGAGGGCGTCGGCTTCGGACTGGATGATTTCCAGCGACGACTCTAGCAGGTAGGCCAGCTCTTCGGGGGTCATGGGGTTCGATGGGTTCATGGTGGTTACTCCCCTTACCAATTCTGTCGCAGATAAACGATCATGTCCAGGTCACCGGGCGAGTGGCCGAACTCGGTAAGAAGCGCGGCGGCCTCGCTGCGGTGCTGCGTGCCGTGGTTGGCGAGGTGCGCCAGCAGCCGCCACCGCGTCTCTTCGTAGGGCTTGCCCTTGGTGGTCTTGTAGTGGACGGTCGCGTCCAGGTCCGTCTGCGTCAGGCCGGCGATGAAGGCGTTTCGCTCCGCCGCCACTTCGCGCCAGCGCGCCCGCAGCGCCGCCAGCGTCGGGACCGCCTCGACCGACAGCATCGTCGTCGGCGAGTTGCCCTGCATGCGCTGGCGCCAGAGGATCTCCGCGCCGAGGGCGTGGGTCAGGATGCGGCGCAGGCTCGGCAGGCTCCACGGCTGGGCGTCAAGCTGCGCCTCGTCCAGCGCCTCGGCCGTGTCCAACAGCTTATTCCACGCCCAATCGCTATAGGCGAAAAGGAACTCAATGTCCGTGGGGGTCATTGTCGGCTCCTATTGCCGCTCGCGCTCGTAGATGAGCAGGTCGAGGTTGCCGGGTGACTGGCCGTAGTGCGTGAGAATCGTGGCGACCTCGGAGCGGTGCTGGATGTTGTGGCCGTAGATTTGCAGGAGTAGCGTCCAGAATGGGACAGTGGACGTCACGCCATCAGCGACGGTGCGGAAGGTGAAGGGCGCGGTCAGGTCGTCGTCGGTGAGCGTAGCGAGGTAGGCGCGCATGTCGGCCGCGTGCGCCTGAAAGCGCGCGGCGAGGGCGTCGGGCGTCGGCACCTCGTCTGTCTGGACGAACGAGGTCGGGGTCTCGCCGAGCCAGCGCGCCAGCCAGATCGTGCTGGCCGCCAGGGTGTGCGTCATGATCTCGTGGATGCTTGGCGTGTCCCACGGGTGGCCGTCGTACTGCTCCGGCGTGAGGCGCCCCGTGGCGGCGAGGATTTTCCGGGTTGCCCAGTCGGAATGGTCGTACAGGTGGCGGATGTCGTCGGCGTTCATGGCAGACTCACTCCTCGCCCTTGAGGGCGGCGCGGATGCCGGCCCACGCTTTGACCGGCGCGTCCAGCCCAATGCGGGCCAGGACGCGGCTCGCCGTATCGTTGACGATGTCGTCCACGGTCTGCGGGCGGTTGTAGAACGCAGGCAGCGGTGGGAATATGATAGCGCCATTCTCGGTGGCGGCCAACATTGCCTTGATGTGTCCAACATGCAGCGGCGTCTCGCGGAACAGCAGCACCAGCGGGCGGCCCTCCTTGAGATGCACGTCGGCGGCGCGGCCGATGAGGTCGTCGGCCAGGCCGTAGGCGATGGCCGACAGGCTCTTCACCGAGCAGGGGGCGACGACCATGCCCCGCGTGCGGAACGAGCCGCTGGCGATGGTCGCGCCGATCTCGCGGTGGCCGTGGACCACGTCGGCCAGCGCCTCCACGTCCTTGACCGACAGGTCCGTCTCGCTCTCAATCGTCTGCCGCGCTGCCGGGCTGATGACCAGGTGCGTCTCGACCCCACCCATCGCCCGCAGCGCCTCCAGCAGACGGATGCCGTAGATCGCGCCGCTCGCGCCGGAGATGCCGATGACGATGCGGTCGGGCGCGCTCATGCCTTTTCTCCGATGTGCAGGGCGACGGTGTTGAGCATCAGCTTCTTATAGTGGACGTTGCGCAGCCCGACCGCCTCCATCTCCCGCTTCAGCGTCGCGGCGTCCACGAAGCGGTCCACCGACGCGGGGAGGTAGGAGTAGGCGTCGGACGCGCCGGCGATGACGCCGCCGATGCGCGGCACGATGCGGTAGAAATAGAAGCGGAACAGGTCGCCCCAGACCGGCGTATCCACCGGCGTGATCTCCAGGATGACGACGCGAGCGCCGGGCCGGATCACCCGCCGCATCTCGCCAAGTGTCTGCCGCAGGTCGGCGACGTTGCGCAGGAGGAAGCCGTTGACCAGGCCGTCGAACGTGTCGTCGGGGAAGGGCAGCCGCAGTGCGTCGCCCTGGACGAACGCGCCGCGCCCGTCGGCCTCGACGAGCTTGGGCGAGCCATGCGCCATCATCTCGAACGTCAGGTCCACGCCGACGGCGCGCGCGTCCGGTGCGGCGTGGGCGAGCAGGGGCAGGAAGTCGCCCGTGCCGGTGCCAACATCGAGGATGACGCCGCCGGGCGGCGGGGCGACCGCGCTCACCGCCAGCCGCCGCCAGCTCTGGTCGCGGAAGCCGGTCATGATGCGGTTCATCGTGTCGTAGCGGCCGGCGATGCGGCCGAACATGGCGCGGACGTAGCGCGCCTTCTCGTCGCCGGTGAGGGTGGTCATGAGGCCGACTCGAAGCGCAGGATGGTGAGGGGCGCGGTCGGCTGGCCGTTGGCGTCCACCGGCGGCGTGATGCCGAGGCGGCGCATGAAGTCGAACATCACCCGCGCGTCCCACAGGTCATAGCGGTCGTCGGCGTTGACGCGGGCATCCGTGTCCAACATGTCCATCGCCAGGTCAACCTCGTCGTACTCGTCGCTGACCTGCGGCGCGTCGCCCAGCTCCCGCTTGAGATAGGGCGCGATGGTCTTGGGGTCAAGGCCGAGCGTCTCGCCGATGAGCCGCGGCTTGCCCTCCGACTGCTCTTCTTCAGCCGGTATGTCACTGTCCCAGTACTCCGGTAGGGAGTCGAAGTGGTCGAGCTGCCGGCCGTTCAGATAGAACCAGTACAGCCAGGTGTCGCCGTCGTGCAGGTGGAACAGGAATGTCGGCGCGCCCAGCAGGTGCGACAGGTCGGCGCTGAGGGTCTCGAACGGCTCCGGCGCGATGACCGTCACCCAGTCGCCCCCCGGCCCGACGGCGTACTCCAGCCCGCCCGCTGGCGTCTGATCCACATCCGTCAATGCGTCGGCCAGCTTGAGGCGTCCGCTCTGGGTCATGAGATGAACGAGGCTGCCGGTCACGGTGGCGCGGCTCGGGCCGCGCACGCTGATGAAGGTCATGTAGTCGCTATTCATGGCTTTAGCTCACAAACATCCACGGCGCGAGCCGCCGTTCAAGCCCGTCCAGGGCCAGGTAGAGGCCGAGGCCCAGCAGGCTCATGGCGAGGACGCCGGCATACATCTCGCGGTAGGCCAGGCGCGAGAGGGAATCGACGATGATATAGTAGCCGAGGCCAGACGTCGTCGCGTAGGTTTCGGCGAAGAAGAGCACCGCCACCGCCGTCCCGACGCTGATGCGCAGGGCGGTGATGGACGCCGGCACGGTCGCCGGCAGATAGACGAAGCGGAACAGGGCGCGCCGCCCGGCGCCGAGGGAGCGCACCGACGCGATCAGCTCCGGCCGCAGCGTGCTGGCGCTGTCGCGCACCACGACGAGCACCTGGAAGAACAGGATCAGGAAGATGATGAAGATCTTCGATAGCTCGCCGATGCCGAGGAACAGAAAGATGATGGGTAGGAAGACGATCTTCGGAATCGGGTAGAGGACGTAGATGAGCGGCGCGAGAAGGCGGTTCGCCAGCTTGCTCTGGCCGAGCATCAGGCCGAGTGGCACGGCGACGACCACCGACAGCAGCAGGGCAGCGACGACGCGCATCGTGCTGATGAAGAAGTGGCGGCCGAGGGCGACGGGGAACTGCGCGATGAAGGTCGTGATGACCTCGGTCGGGCCGGGCAGAATGTCGCGGTGGAGGGCGAGGGCCGCCGCCTCCCACACCAGGAGCAGGACGGCGGCGGCGATGAGGATGTCACGCCACCGCACGGTCGGCCTCCGGCGCGCCCAGCGCCGCGCGCAGTTCCACCGTCTTGGCGAGGAAGTCTGCCGCGCCGCGATAGCCCGGCCGGCCCATGCCAGGGTTGGCGATGACGTGGGGCGCGCGCGTCGGCGGGTTGCCCAGGACAAGGATCGGGTTGCCCAGGTAGACGGCCTCCTCGATGCTGTGGGTCACCAGAATCATCGTGATGCCCGTCTCGGCGCGCAGGTCCCGCGTCAGCCGCTGCATGTCCTCTCGCGTCAGGGCGTCGAGGGCGGAGAATGGCTCGTCCAGCAGCAGGACGTCCGGGTCAATGGCGAGCGTTCGCGCCAGGGCGGCCCGCTGCCGCTGCCCACCGGACAGTTGGCCGGGGTACTTGTCGCGCTGGTCCGCCAGGCCGACGCGCTCCAGCCAGAAGGCGGCCCGTTCTTCGGCGTGGCGGACGTCCGCCTCCTGGTTGTAGAAGCGGCGGATGCGGACACCGAGCATGACGTTTGCCCAGACGGTCGCCCAGGGCAGCAGGCCGTAGTCTTGCAGCACCAGGCCGGTCTTGCCGCGCTCCTTCTTGCGCGGGACGCTGTCGCCGGCGACGGTGATGACGCCCGCCGTCGGCCGCGTCAGCCCCTCGATCAGGTAGAGCAGGGTGCTCTTCCCAGAGCCGGACGGCCCGATGACCGCCCACGCCTCGCCCTGCTGCACCTGCCAGGTGAAGTGGTCGAAGATGGGCGGCTGATCGCGGTAGCCGAACGTCAAGTCCTGGACGTCAATAATGGGGGTATCGGGATGCTTCGCTGCGCTCAGCATGACATCCATGCTTACTTGATGTACTGCGTGCTCACGGACGTGTTGTAGTCCACCGCCTTCTTGATGATGCCCTTGTCCAGCGCCCACGCCGACACGTCCTTGAACTCGGCCTCGGTGGGAATCGTTGGGTCGGGGTAGCGGGGAATCGGGAAGGACTGCTTGAGCTGCTCCGGCACGCGGCCCTTCTCGATGAGCAGTTGGCGATACTTCTCCGGGTTGGCGCGCAACTCGGCCACGGCCTTGTCATACGCCTGGAGGAACTTCTTGACCGCGTCCGGGTTCTGCTGGAGGTACTCGGTGCGGAAGTCAATCACGCTCTGCCCTAGCTCCGGGGACTTGGTGTCGTCCACGACCACCGTCGCGCCCTGCATGATCGCCAGCGAGGCCAGCGGATCCGGCAGCGTGCCGGCCTTGAGCTGGCCCTGGCCGAGAAGCTGGGCGCGCTGAACGATGTTCGGCACAGCGGTCGTCTTGATGTCTTCCTTCGCCAGCCCTGCCTTCTGGAGCGCCCGGTCGGTGAAGTAGGCGATCACGGAGTTGTCGGAGATGCCGATCTCGACACCCTTGAGGTCCTGGACGGTCTTGATGCCGCTGTTCGGCGCGGCGAGGATGCGGTACTGGGCGGCGTCGGGGAAGGCCTGGCGCGCCTTGCGCACGACCGTCAGGCGCGGCTGTTCGGCGTTGAACAGCGTGGTCGAGATAAGGTCGGTCAGGACGCCGTCGAGCTGGCCGCCCTGGAGCAACTGGTCGCGCTCGGCGGCGCTGGCCGTCGGGACGAGCTGCACGTCGAGGCCCGCGTCCTTGTAATAGCCGTTCTGCTCGGCGACGTACATCGGCAGCACGTCGGTGATGGGCAGCAGGCCGAGGCGCATTGTCGCCGCGCCCGCCTTGGCCGCCGCGGCCGGCGCAGCGGTGGCCGACGCTGGCGCGGCCGCTGTCGGCGACGACTTGAACGCGCCCGAGTCGCTTCCCTGGGCAGCGGCGGTCGTCGGCGCGGCGGCGCTGGGGGCCGCAGACGGCGCGCTCGCGCAGCCGGCCAGAACGACAAGACTCATGGCAAATACTGATAACACAATGAAAGCCCGCATCGGAGGGGGCTCCTTTCCGAGGTGTGTGGTGTTGGGTGTAACTGATAGATTGTAGGTGCGTTCGCCGTTGCGCACAAACCCGCGCCTTACTTGACGATGACACCGAGCCACGCGGCGACGAAGACGATGACACTGATGTAGCCGTTGATGTTGAAGAAGGCCATGTCGAGGCGCGAGAGGTCGTTCGGCTTGACGATCATGTTCTCGTACACCAGCAGCGCCGCCGCGACCACCAGGCCAACCCAGAACGGCCACCCCAGCCCGAGCAGCACGCCCGCCCACGCCAGCAGCGCGACGGTGATGACGTGGTTGATCTTGGCGAGGGTGAGCGCCGCGGCGATGCCGAAGCGCGCCGGAACCGACTTCAGCCCCTCGGCGCGGTCCACGGCCACGTCCTGGCAGGCGTAGATGAGGTCGAAACCGGCGATCCACGCCGCGACCGCGCCCCACAGCACAAAGGCCGGCAGGTCGAAGCTGGCGGTGATGGCGGCCCACGCGCCGGCCGCCGCCGCGCCGTCGGTGATGCCGAGCACCCAGTGGCACAGCCAGGTGAAGCGCTTGGTGTAGCTATACCCCACCAAAAACAGCAGGGCCAGGGGCGCGAGCTTGAACACGAACGGGTTCAGTAGCCACGCGCTGACGAAGAAAATGACCGTAGCGACGACGACGATGCCCCACACGAACCCGACCGACAGCCGCCCCTGGGGCAGGGCACGGTTGGCGGTGCGCGGGTTGCGGGCGTCGAGATGACGATCAATGGCGCGGTTGGCGGCCATGGCGACGGTGCGCGCGCTGATCATGGCGACGGTGATCCAGACGAAGGGCCACACGCCGGGCCAGCCGCCCGCCGCCAGCACCATGCCCAGGTAGGCGAAGGGCAGGGCGAAAATCGTATGCTCGAACTTTATCATGTCCAGGAAGGTGCGGAACGCTTGCCCGGCCTTCATGGTCGTATCCATAGCACCTCACGCCTCCGATTGACGTTACTCGGGTGTCTTGTAGCAAGGAACTTCCGAATGTCACTCTGAGACCCCAATGCCGTGTGGCGGCATGCGCCAACAGAAGAACAATGTCAGGCCGTCATTGCGAGGCGGGCCTTGCCCGCCGAAGCAATCTCACGCCCCTGGGAAAGGCCGGCTAGTCAGCGACAGTGGGCCATTCGCCCAACGGGAGGCTGCTTCGTCCTCCTATCGTCGTCCTCGCAGCGACGCTATCGTCAGTCGTTCTGCGGCCTGGGAAACGACTAAAGTCGTTACTACGTTCCTGTCATTGTGCGATGAGGGTCCTAAGCCCCGGCCAATGCGGCGCGCAGCCGCGCCATGTACGTCAGGAACGCCGGGTCTTCGCGCGTCGCCGCGCCGCGCGGCCGCGGCAGCTCGATGGGGATCTCGGCGCGGACGTGGCCCGGCCGCGGGCTGAGTACCGCCACACGGTCCGACAGGAACACCGCGTCGGCCAGGTGGTGCGTCACGAAAAAGATCGTCAGGCCCGCCCGCGCCTGCACCGTCAAGAGCTCCTGGGTCATGCGCTCCCGCGTCACGTCGTCCAACGCGGCGAACGGCTCGTCCATCAGCAGCAGCGGCGGGCGGTAGGCCAGGGCGCGCGCCAGCGCCACGCGCTGCTGCATCCCGCCGGACAGCTGGCCGGGGTAGGCGCTGGAGAACTCGGCCAGGCCGACCAGGTCCAGCACGTCGGCGACGCGCGCCGCCCGCTCCGCCGACGAGTAGCCGACGATCTCCAGCGGCAGGGCGATGTTCTGCGCCACAGTGCGCCAGCCGTATAGCGTCGGCGACTGGAAGACGATGCCGTAGCCCCGATCGCGGCGCACGTCGTCCGGCGGGCGCCCGTTGACCAGCACCGTTCCGCCCGACGGCTCGATCAGGCCGGCGATGATGCGCAACAGGGTGGACTTGCCGCTGCCCGACGCGCCGACGAGGCTGACGAACTCGCCGGGGGCGACGGCCAGGTTGACGTGGCGCAAGGCTTCGAGCGACTCGTAGACTTTGACGACGTCGCGGCAGTAGATGGCGAGGGGTTGGCTCATATCTCAAATTATAGTGCAAAGGGACGTAATAAACCGGTTTGTGGCGCGTCATATGTGTGCTGGTGATATGAGCGGTAGGGGTACACCCGGTCCCATCTCGAACCCGGTCGTTAAGCCTGCCAGCCCCGATGATACTGCTTGGGTAACTGAGTGGGAAAGTAGGGCATCGCCAGCGCCCTTGTCTCCGTAGCTCAGTGGATAGAGCGTCAGGTTGCGGACCTGAAGGCCGTAGGTTCAAGTCCTACCGGGGATGCTCGTCTTGCCCCTGCAGAGCAGGCTGGAGTGCTCATCACACTGTCAATGTGAAGATCGCGGGTTCAAGTCCCGTCGGGGGCGCCTGGGCCACCTCAATCGAGGTGGCCCTTTCCCTTTGATAATGGACTCTATCTTTGCACTTTGCTGCGCAGTGGGGGTGTGGGGCCGCAGGCCCCCACGAACCCCTCCGCGTCGTTCAGGGGCGCAGTCCCCACTGAAGAAGGGCAGGGGTCGTTTGGAGGGCTGCGCCCTCCAAGCCTCCCCACCAAACACAAAGTCCAAACATAGAGAATGGAGAGAACAGATGGCATCGGACAGGGACACGCTTCAGGAGCAGATTGACTACTACCGGGCGCGAGCGCCAGAGTACGACGAGTGGTTCCTGCGTCTTGGCCGCTACGACAAGGGGGCGGCGCTGAACCGGCTGTGGTTCGACGAGATCCGCCAGGTTGCCGAGGCGCTGGAAGCATTCGACCCGGCGGGCGACGTGCTGGAGCTGGCCGCCGGCACGGGGTGGTGGACGGAGCGGTTGGCGCGGCACGCCACGCGCATCACGGCGGTGGACAGCTCGGCGGAGGCGCTCGCCCTCAACCGCGCCCGCGTCGGCGATGACAAGGTCTCCTACGTCCAGGCGGACCTGTTCGCGTGGCAGCCGACGCGGATGTATGACGTCGTCTTCTTCAGCTTCTGGCTGTCCCACGTTCCGCCGGAGCGGTTCGCCCCCTTCTGGGCGATGGCGCAGGCGGCGCTCGCGCCCGGCGGCCGAGTCTTCTTCATCGATTCGCTGTTCAACCCGACCGGCTCAGCGGCCAACCAGTCCTTCAGCGATGTGGAAGAGGCGCGCCAGGTGCGCCAGCTCAACGACGGGCGCGCGTTCACCATCTACAAGGTCTACTACGAGCCAGCGACCCTGCCGGCGCGCCTCGCCGATCTCGGCTGGGATGTGCGTGTCCACCAGACGCCCAACTATTTTCTGTACGGGAGTGGCTCGCGTCGGCCGGAGTGACGGAGTGACGGAGTGACGGACGAAACGTTCGAATGTCACCCCGACGCAGGAGGGGTCTGGATTGTCGCCGGGCCGTCGCCACCCCAATGCCGGTACGGTCAGCATGCTGAGCGCGTGAGCGCCCAGGCCGGCTCGGCCTCGGCGTCCAGCCCGATCTGGCCCCGCAGGGCGACCACGTCGCCCACGACGATGGTGGCCGGCGACTGAACAGCCGCCTCGCTCGCCCGCCCGACGATGTCCGCGAGGGTTCCCGTCGTCACCCGCTGGCCGGGCAGCGTCCCGCTCTCGATAATCGCCACCGGCGTGTCGGCGACGCGGCCGTGGGCGAAGAGGCGGGCGACGATGTGCGGCAGCCGCTCGACGCCCATCAGAATGACGAGGGTGTCCACCCGCGCCAGCGCGCCCCAGTCCACATCGCCCGCGCCCTCGGCGTCGGCGCGGTGCGCCGTCACCACGGCGAAGGCGCCAGACACGCCACGATGGGTCACCGGGATGCCCGCGCCCGCCGGTACACCGACGGCGCTGCTCACGCCCGGCACGACCGCGCACGCTACGCCGGCCGCCGCGCACGCCTCGGCCTCCTCGCCGCCGCGCCCGAACACGAACGGGTCGCCGCCCTTGAGCCGCACGACGGTCTTGCCGGCCCGCGCTCGGGCGACGAGTAGCGCGTTGATCTCGTCCTGCGTGAGGGCCTGCTGGCGCGGGGCCTTGCCAGCGTAGATCAGCTCCGCGCCGGGCCGCGCCTCGTCTAGCAGGTCTTCGCTGACGAGGCGGTCGTAGACGATGACGTCGGCGCGGCGCAGGCATTGCAGCCCCTTGACGGTAATCAATTCCGGGTCCCCCGGCCCGGCCCCGACAAGGTACACCTGGCCGGACGTGACTGGGAACGTGGAGGCGCACGGGGTGGTAGAGACGCGCCATGGCGCGTCTCTACCGAGGTCGTGTATTCTCATGTCTCCTCCGGCCAGACGCCGAGAATCTCGGCGATGCGGCCGCGCGCCCCGGCCTCGTCGCCCTGCCGCAACAGCTCGAACACGTCCGAATCCACCAGCCGATACCACAGCGCCTTGCGCTCGTCGAAGTCCGGTGTCTGCGCCAGGAGCGGGGCGCGGGCGGCGCCGGCCAGCGTCAGGAACTGGGCGTACTCCGGCCCAATCGTGTGCTCCATCTGCTCCCGCAGCCGCACGGCGACGGCCGGCGCTTTGCCGCTCGTCGAGATGGCGACCGTCAGGTCGCCGCGCCGCAGGATGGACGGCGCGATGAAGTTGCAGTGCGGCGTATCGTCCACCACGTTCATGAGGATGTTGCGCTCCAGCGCCTCCCCCCAGACCTGGGCGTTGGTGTCGCGGTCGTCGGTGGCGCTGATGGCGATGAACGCGCCCCGCAGGTCGCCCGCGCGGTACTCGCGGGCGATGTGGCTGATGCGCAGCTCATCCCGCAGATCTTGCAGCGCCGGCGTCAGGCGCGGCGCGACGACGAAGACGCACGCCTCGGCGGCCAGGAGGTGCTCGACCTTGCCCTCGGCGATGCGGCCGCCGCCGATGACGACGGCCTTGCGCCCGACCAGGTTCAGATACACCGGGTAGTACTGCATCTCAGGCCACCTTCTCCGCGCGCGCGAGATGGGCCTCGTCGCGGACGAAGCCGCGCGCCACGAGCCAGGCCAGGATGGCGCGGGCGTTCTCCTCCGCCGTCTGGGAGACGGTGTCCAGGGTCAGCTCTGGGTCCAGCGGCGGCTCGTATGGGTCATCCACGCCGGTGAAGTCCTTGATCTCGCCCCGCCGCGCCCTGGCGTACATCCCCTTCACGTCGCGCCCCTCGCACACGGCTAGCGGTGTATCCACGAACACCTCGACGAACTGGTCGCCCCCGACCATCGCCCGCACATCGTTGCGCGTGGCGCGGTAGGGGCTGACGGCGGCGCAGACGGCCACGCCGCCGTGGCGGACGATCTCGCCGGCCAGGAAGCCGATGCGGCGGATGTTGGTGTCGCGGTCCTCCTTCGAGAAGCCCAGGCCCTTCGACAGGTGCGTCCGCACCACGTCGCCGTCGAGGACGGTAATCTGCCGCCCGCGCTCCATCAGCAGCGTCGTCAGGGCCTCGGCGATGGTGGATTTGCCCGCGCCGCTCAGGCCGGTGAACCAGATGCACACGCCCTGGCGGTGGCGCGGCGGGTAGGTCTCGGCCAGGATGTCGGCGACCTCGGGGCGGGTGAACCAGGCCGGCAGCTTACGCCCGCGACTCAGGTACTCCTCGCGCACCTGCGTGCCGGAGATAGACGCTGTGCGGGCGTGGCCGCCGACCTTAGAGACTTCCTCGTAGCGGCCCTCTTCGGGGAGATAGACAAGCTCGTGGAACGGGATCATGCCCACGCCCAGCTCCTCGCTGTGCGCCGCGACAAGCTCCTGGGCGTCGTAGGGGCCGTAGAACGGCCGGCCCGTCGAGTCGACGCCGGGGCTGGCGTGGTCGCGGCCGACGATGAGGTGGTTCGCGCCGTAGTTGCGGCGAATGAGGGCGTGCCACAGCGCCTCGCGCGGCCCGGCCATACGCATCGCCAGGGGCAGCAGGGCGAGCTGGATGTGGCCGGGGTCGTAGTAGTGCTGGGCCAGCGCCTTGTACGTGCGGACGCGGGTGAAGTGGTCCACATCGCCGGGCTTGGTCAGTCCGACGACGGGGTGCAGCAGCAGCGTGCCGCGGACGCTCTGCGCGGCGCGCTTCGTCAGTTCCTCGTGGACGCGGTGCAGCGGGTTGCGCGTCTGGAAGGCCACGACGTTGCTCCGCCCGAAGCGGGCCAGGGTGGCGCGGGTCTCGGCCGGCGTGAGGCGCAGATCGCGGAAGTCGTAGTGCGTGGGCAGGTTCAGCACCCGCAGCCGCCCGGAGATGGCGTGGGTTCCCCAGCGGTGCATCTCGGCGACGAGGGGGTGGCGCGGGTCCTGCGTCCCGAACACGAGCCGCGCCTCGAGGTCGCGCTCCCACGGGTAGATTTCCTCGATGGTCATCACCGCCAGTAGCTCGTTCTTGGCGTTGCGCAGCGCGATGTCGCTATCGAGCCGGATCGCGGGGCCGAGGTCCACCGGCAGGGTGATGGGGATGGGCGACAGAGCGCCATCCCTCAGCCGCATGTCGTGCAGTACGCTCAGGTAGTCGGCCTGGCCCATGAAGCGGTCCAGCGGCGAGAAGCCGCCCGTCGCCAGCAGTTCCAGGTCGCACACGGAGCGCTCCGAGATCTGGAGGGACGGCAGTCGCGTCGCGTACTCCTTGAGGTCGTCCCGCGCGTCGTCGGGTACAATCAGGTTGATGAGTTCGCCGCCATAGGGCGGAATGAGAGACGCTAGTTTACTCATGATGAACAGGTCCTTTAGCCTGATGGCGTGTCAAACACAGTCGCCGCCGTAGCCTGCTCGCGGTGGAGTGCCAACTCCACCGCTGTGGCGGCGCTGGAGATGGCTCTCCAGCGCGAGCGCCCAGCGTTTCACACGCTCTAGAAGTCTAGCTCGACGGTGTCGAGGGTGATACCCTCGGGATGAATGCGCAGCGAGAAATGCCCCCCGGCGGTGTCCAGCGTCAGCCCGTAGACGCCGGGCGCGCGCGACGTGAAGGCCACGCCCGTGAGCGTCTGCCCATGCAGCGCGGCGAGGGCCTGGTTGACCTCGCCGGTCGCCGCCGCGACGGCGACGCCGCGCGGCGTCTTGTGGAACAGGCGCAGGAGCGCCCCCTCCCCCTCGGCGGTGTAGCGCTTGCGCAGGCGGCCGGTTTGCAGCCCCAGCTCTAGCAGACTCTCCAGAGTGGTCAGCTCGGCGCCGTCCACGCGGCCGTTTTCCAGCGCCGCCGCCAGGCGCTCGTAGCGCCCGCGGACGCGCTCGTCCTGGACGGCGGCGGCCAGGGCGCGCGCCTCCTCGATCAATAGCTCCCCCTCAATCGGGCCAATGTCCATGCCGTCTCTCCCTCAGTGTCCCTTCAGCAGTGCTTCCAATTCGTGCTCGAAGCCGCCGCTCTCGATGGGGCAGTGAATCCCGCACTCCTTCGGCGCGTTCTTCTCCCACCACCACCGCCCGGCGCGCGGGTCCTCGCCGGCCTGCGTCGGGCGTGTGCAGGGCAGGCAGCCGATGCTCGTGTAGCCCTTGTCGTAGAGCTTGTGGTACGGCACATCGTTCTCGCGGATGTAGTCCCACACCTCGTCCTCGGTCCAGTCGGCCAGGGGGTTGACCTTGACGATGCCGCCGTGGTCGTGGTCAATCTCGATCTTGCGGATGTTGGAGCGGCTGGCCCACTGGTCGCGGCGCAGGCCGGTCATCCAGCCGTCCAGGCCGTCGAGGACGCGGCGCAGCGGGTTGACCTTGCGCACCTCGCAGCACGCCAGGCGCAGGTTGACCGCCTTGTAGAACAGGTTGACGCCGTGCTGGCGCGTCAGCGTCTCGACCTCGCGCGCGTCGGGCGCGATGACCTCGACGGCGATGCCGTAGCGGT
The DNA here is from genome assembly GCA_046328535.1 of Anaerolineae bacterium. Lineage (GTDB taxonomy): Bacteria > Chloroflexota > Anaerolineae > Epilineales > JAHCIE01 > JBDHWG01. Next base: position 28,426 of record JAXLWJ010000009.1, on the reverse strand, counting down.
CGCGCACCGCGTCCACCATGTCGTAGGTCTCCTGGGGCAGGCGGCCGGTGTCCACGGTGAACACGCGGACATCGGGGTTGATGCGCCAGGCCATGTCCAGGATCGCCATGCCGTCGGCCTGGAAGCTCGTGAACACGGCGATATAGGGGTGGAACTGCTCCAGCGCCCACGCGATCACGGCCTGGGGCGACTGGTCATCGTACTCGATCGCCAGCTCGCCCGCTTCCATCTCGTCCAACAAATAGCGTGTCTCACTCATGGCGTCTCTCCCGGTGAACCGGTTTCCTTTCTTGTTCGGCGATGACGTCGGCCAGCGGCCTGGCCGTGGCTATCGAGATCAGCTCTTCGTCGCTGTGGCGGTCGGCGAATGACTTGAAGCCCTCGCCGTCCCCGCGCTCGGCCAGGTAGGCGCGGGCGAGGCGCTCGACGTACAGGTGCGCCTGGTCGGCGGGGACGCGGCGGACGATGGGCCGGCCGATGGCGGCGTCGGCGCCCAGGCCGCCGCGCAGGTACATCTCGTACGCTTCCTGCTTCTCGCCCTCTGTTCCGCGCTCGCGGGCGGTGGTTCCCTGGAGGCCGATGTCGCCGATCCAGTGGTGGCCGCAGGCGTGGGGGCAGCCGTCCACGTTTAGCCGCAACGCCTCGGCCTCGCGCCCCAACGTGCGCTCCAGGTGGCTGACGATCTCTTCCAGCTTGGTCTTGGTGGCGGCGACGGCGTAGTTGCACAGGGGCTGGCCGGTGCAGGCGATGCTCGACGCGCGCAGGCGGTTGACGTCGAGGGGGAAGCCGATGTCGGCGACGCGGGCGACGACCTCATCCACCCGGCCCTGGGGGACGCCGGTGAGGATGAAGTTCTGCTGGCGCGTCAGGCGAATGTCGCCGCCGATCTCCTCGGCGAGGTCGGCGAGGCGGAGCATCTGGTCGCCCTTGATGACGCCGAGAAAGACGGGGAAGCCGATGTAGAACAGGCCGTCGTCCTTCTGGGGGTAGACGCCGATGTGGTCGCTCTCGCTGCGGGGCAGCGGGGCGGCGAAGTCGGGCAGGCGGCGGCCGAGCCGGTCCTCGACGCGGCGGCGGTACTCCTCGGGGCCAATGTCATCCACCATGAACTTGAGGCGGGCCTTGACGCGCGACAGGCGGTACTTCAGCGTCTCCTGCCAGACGTCAATGATGGCGCGCAGGACGGGGATCGCCTCGTCGTAGGCGACGAACACGCCCAGGTCGCGGGCCAGGCGCGGCACGGTGGACAGCCCGCCGCCGATGCGGACGGCGAACCCCGGCTGCCCGTCGCGCTCGGCGCCGATGAGGGCGATGCAGTTGATTTCGGGCGCGTTGCACTGGTGGGCGCACGCGGCGATGGTGATCTTGTGCTTGCGGGGCAGGTCGGAGTAGGCCGGGTTGCCGTAGAAGAACGCGGCGGCTTCCTCGATGAGGGGGCGCGTGTCGAACAGCTCGTCGCCGTCGAGGCCGGCGACGGGGCAGCCGGTGATGTTGCGGACGGTGTCGCCGCACCCGCCGCGCATGTTCAGCCCCACGCCGTCGAGGGTCTGGAGAATGTCGGGCAGGCGGCGCAGCTCGATCCAGTGGAGCTGGATGTTCTGGCGCGTCGAAAGCTCGGCGTAGCCCGTCCCGCGCGGCACGGAGAAGTCGGCGCTGCCGCGGCCATAGCGGACGCACAGGTCGCCGATGGCGCGCAGGCCGGCCGGGCTGAGGATGCCGCTGGGGATTTTGACGCGCAGCATGAAGAAGCCGATCTTGGGCTTGTCGTGGTAGAGGCCGTACCACTGGAAGCGGACGATGTCCTCTTCGGCGATGTCCTCGTAGCCGCGGTCAATCAGCTCGGGCAGATCGCCGATGATCTGGAGCGGCGCTTTCTCTTTCTTCAGCCGTTCAATAGAGTTGCGTTTGAGGACGAGGTCCCAGGTCGGGTCATCGGCCATCCGGTCGTCTCCTTTCAAATAAGCAAGACCAACACCGACGCGGTGAGACATGGCAAGGCCGGGGCTTGTCGCAGGAACGCAAAAGCCTGGGAGCAGTGTCCCAGGCTTAAAACAAGCTATGCCTTGACGCTACCCCGGAGATGGCTCCGCCAGTCTCGCGGGGGCATGTCACATCGCGTCGGTGTTGGTCTTCCTCGAACGAACAGATCAGTCGGCGCGGTGGTTAATGCCCCCGCCGACTACAGATGCATCTCAGAGAGGTGGGCGCGATACGCGCCTGGAAGAAAGGCTTGCGCGGCACAGTGCTATCCTATGGGGCGGTCACAGAATGGTCTTATTCTGGTAACGCCGGGGTGATAACGTTGCGACATTATACGGTGTCTTGCGGCGCTTGTCAAGGGGTTTTCACGATATTCATTGGTTTGACAGTCGCAGCGCCCTGAATAGCATTGGGAGTCTCATTTCAGCGAACACAGACCGCGACCAGCTGATGACCTCTATCTTTGCACTTTGCTGTGCAGTCCCCGCTGAAGAAGGGGACAGGGGTGGTTTGGAGGGCTGCGCCCTCCAAGCCTCCCCCACCAAACACAAAGCGCAATTATGGAGTGATGACCTCTGGGGGGCGGCGGCGCGTGGCAATGCCGCGCCAGTGGCCGGGTCGGGATGTGGGTCGAGCATCGGGGCCAGAAAGGGCCGAAGGATGAGTACACAAACGCCGCAGAAAAGCAATCTGGTCGCCGACTTCACCGCAGGTCTGACCACAGGTGTGGCCGATATCCCTGATGCGATGGCTTCGGCGATCCTGGCCGGAGCCAATCCGGTTCAAGGTTTGTATGGGGTGATGGTGGGGACGCCGCTGGGCGCTATCTTTGGCAGCTCAGCCTTCATGACGGTGGCCGCCACGAGCGCCATCGCCATCACGGCGGGCAGCGCGTTGACAGGCTACAGCGGCGACGCTCACGATCGCGCTCTGTCCACCCTGGCGGTCATGACGGGCATTGTCATGGCCCTCGCCGGTCTGTTCAAGCTCGGCCGCCTCCTGCGCTTCGTTTCGAACTCGGTACTCATCGGTTTCCTGACCGGCGTTTCGGTCACCATCGTCCTGTCGCAGCTCGGCGACTTCACCGGCTATTCCAGCCCGTACACGAACAAGGTCGTCCAGGCGATTGATCTGGCCTTACATCTTAACCAGATCAACCCGCAAACCACGGCCATCGGGCTGCTCACCGTGCTCGTCATCGTTGTGATAGACCGCACGCGCCTCGGCAACTTCTCGATGCTCATCGGCATGCTTGTCGGGTCGGCGGCTACGCTGATCCTCAATTGGACAGGTGTCCAGACGGTCGGCGACATTGCCACGATCCCCTCATCCCTGCCCATGCCCGCGCTCCCCGATCTCTCTGTCGCGCCGGCCCTTGTGCTCGATGCGGTGGCGATTGCCATCATTGGGTTGATCCAGGGGGCCGGCGTGAGCAAGGCCTATCCCAACCCCGACGGCGACTATCCCGACACGTCGCGGGACTTCGTCGGGCAGGGTGTCGCCAACATCGGCGCCGGTCTCTTTCGCGGCATGCCCGTCGGCGGCTCCGTCTCGACGACGGCGCTCAACGTCAGCTCGGGCGCGAAGTCGCGCTGGGCCAACATCTTCTCCGGCCTCGTCGTTCTCCTGGCAGTGCTTATCTTCGGACAGGCCGTGAGTCTCGTCGCCATCCCCGCCATGGCCGGCCTGCTCATCGTGGCCGGCGTTCAATCGGTCAAGCGCGAAGCCATCCTGGACATCTGGGATACGGGGTGGGCGCCGCGCCTGGTCATGCTTGTGACCCTGGTCATGACGCTGTCGGTGCCGCTGCAGTGGGCCGTCTTGATCGGCGTGGTGCTGTCTATCCTGGTCTTTGTCCTGACCGCGTCGCGTGAAGTGCGTGTCTCGCAGCTCGTGCTCCAGCCAGACGGATCCGTGCGCGAGAAGGCGCCGTCCGAAACCCTGACCAGCCGCGCGATCACGGTACTTCAGATCAGCGGCAGCCTCTTCTTTGCGGGGGCGGACCAGATCGAAAGCCGGCTGCCGAGCGCGAAGGGCGTCGAGAGGCCCGTGGTCATCTTGCGGCTGAGAGCGCAAGAGTCCATCGGTAGCACGTTCATCCGCGTGCTGGAGCGCTACTCGGCGCAGATCAATGCGGCCGGCGGAAGGCTGATGGTGGCGGGCGTATCTGGGAATGTGAAGGGCCAGCTGGATCGGACCGAAACGACCCAGGACGTTCTGGGCGCCGACAACGTCTTCATGGCAAGCGACACCTTGGGGGCGTCAACGAAGGAAGCGGCGGCGGCGGCCCAGCGATGGCTCGACAGCGTGTGAGGAAGCGCTCTCTGAGAGCGCCTGATCGAAGTGATACCTGCAATGATCTAGTCCGGTGGGTCACTCCTCACTCTTCATACGATGCTCGATAGCCCCGAGCCTGCGGGGCCACCTGCCCAGTATGGGGGTAAGGGTACTCGGCCTGGTATCCAAGCAGACTGCCAATCGGCGCTAGCAATCCGAAAAGTAGCGCCTGCACCAGTCGCGGGGGCTGTGCCAGGATCAGCTCACTTCGGAACGCCTGTAGTGTCACCGCTAACTGCCATGGATTCGGCAATCCCGTCTTCCGGTTGACCTTGCCGTCCTGGGCAAGACCGAAGAAGGTCTCGAAGAAGCTCTCTATGCGGAGTGCAGGGCGAACCTCCACGAGTACGTGCATCTCTGCATCCCCTGAGTTCCACCAGACATGGGGCGTACCTGCGGAAACCACAACTGTCTCTCCTGGGCCGCCCGCCAATTCTTTGCCCGCGATACGGCCACGAAGCGTCCCGGAGATCACCTCGAAGCGCTCCTCCTGCTGTGGGTGGATATGCTCGGCGGCCACAAAACCGCCCGGTGGCAAGTAGAAGTCCGCCTGCAACAGCTCGCCACCCGTGTCGTGTGCGGTCTTGCGAAAGACGATCCTCTCTCGGGTAATGGGATGTTCGAGTACGTCGCCTGGTTTGACCATCACTGTGCCTCCTGTGGGGGATTAGGCGGAAGCGACCCGGTCAGAATGCCCGCCCGTGCGGCATTCTGCGAGCCGATTCCGCTCCGAGACGGCTAGACGTATTGTGCGATCAACAGTGATGTAATATAATCACATACCCAGGGGTTTGGCAATAGCACGGTGATTTGTCGAGAGGAAACGACTATGGCGTTCGGTAAAAAGGGGCGACCTCCAGAGGACCGGCTTGCCCGTCAGCGTGAGATCTACAACGCGGTCGCGCCATTGATCCTGCAGGTCGGTGCGCGTCGCCTATCCATGCGCGAGGCCGCACAGGCAGCGTGCTTGAGTATTGGCGGTCTCTACCATTATTTCCCGACCAAGCGTGACCTCGTGCTGCACGGATTGTGCCCTGAAGCTCTGCTCAGGCATTGCCAGGACTTCCATACCGAGTTTGGTCACCTCGCCGATCAGGATCCGCTGCAATACATAGACGAGGGTATCAACGTCGTAGTGAAGGAGGTGACTTTCTGCCGGCCTGCCATTCATGCGGCGCTGGAACTTGGCGCCGGGTCGTTTTGGGAGGTGATCGAGACCCTGCTTACGTCCACAGCGATCGAGTTCGAGGTACGACTGTACCCGCTGTTTCTGGAGGTGGGTGAGCAGGAGTTACATCAATGGACACGAGCGATGCGACGGTCCATCTGCGCGGCGCTGCTTGACAAGAGCTTGAGCCCCGACGAGTTACGTGACGAGATGCGCATGCTCGTCACCAGCTACGTGAACCGTATCACCCAAGACGGCCAAACAATGCACTCATCCACGTAGACGAGGCCGACTTCGCGCATCTCCTCGAGGCGAGCGTCAGCATCATCTGGTCATGTGAGATTCCTCTTCGCGCGCTACTGGTGTTCGGCTAGCGCGGCCCGTGTTCGCCTCGGTACTCCGTCGCGGCCCGCGCGATCGCCGCCACGTGAGCCGGGCTGCTGCCGCAGCACCCCCCGACAATGCGAGCGCCGGCGGTGAGAAAGCGGCCTGTGTACGCCGCCATGTCATCGGAGGTGACGTCGTATGTCAGGGCGCTACCATCAATGTGGGGCAACCCCGCGTTCGGCTTCACCCACAAGGGCAGCGACGTCGCGCTCGCCATCTCGGCGACGATCTGCTCCATCGTGTCCAGCGTCTTGCCGCAATTCGCGCCGATAGCCACCACGCCCAGGGGAGCCACAGCCGCGACCGCCTGTTGTGGACGCACGCCCATCATCGTGCGCGTCCCACGATCATAGCTAAAGGACACGACGAGCGGCAGGTCGCTGGCCTGACGGATGCCCTCAATCGCCGCCAGCGCCTCTTCCAGCGCCGTCTGCGTCTCCAGCAACAGGAAGTCTACCCCGCCCTCGGCCAGGGCCGCCGCCTGCTCCGCGAAGTTGGCGACCGCCGCGTCGTGCGTCAACGCGCCCAGCGGTTCCATGAGCATTCCGGTCGGCCCGATAGAGCCGGCGACGTAGGTTCCGGGATAGGCGGCGGCGGCTTCGCGGGCCAGCTCGACGGCGCGGCGATTCACCTCTGGGACGCGATCGGCGTACCTGGAGCTGTGCATGCGCAGGCGCGTTGCGCCAAACGTGCAGGTCAGGATGATGTCGGAGCCGGCGTCAAGGAAAGCGCGGTGCAGCGCGACGATGTTCTGCGGCGCATCGAACACCCACTCCTCGGGCATCGCGCCGGCTGGCAGCCCCATCGCCTGAAGATTCGTGCCTGTCGCCCCGTCGGCGACGAGAATATCGCCGCGCGCCAGGCGCTCGACAAATGCTGTGGACATACGTTTTCACTCCATTATCTCATTGTAGCGCCGACTAAAGTCGGCGCTTGCCGGTCTCTATGTTTGCAGTTTGTGTCTGGTGGGGAGGCTTGGAGGGCGCAGCCCTCCAAACCACCCCCTTTCCCCTTCTTCAGTGGGGACTCCGCCCCTGAACGACGCGAAGGAGAGAGGGTTCGTGGGGGCCTGCGGCCCCCACACCCCCGCTGCACAGCAAAGTGCAAAGATAGAGGCCGGTGATGCCGACTGAAGTCGGCGCTACGGCGCTAATGCGAGTACTCACGCTACGATGGCGTCACGGTGTCGAAGGCCAGCGCCTCAACATAGCGATCGGTGAACGCCGGATGCGTCGTTAGCTCGATGTACTCGGCTGTGCGCTCATACTCGGCCGCGCGCTGCCGCAGCCGCCCCGACAACAGCATCTGCCGCGCGCCCGCGCCCGCCGCGTTCCCGACCTGGGCGAAACGCGCCAGGGGGAGGTCGGGGAACATGCCGATGCGCACCGCGCTGCGCAGGTCGAGATACGTCCCAAACGCGCCCGCGACGATGAACTTGTCAACGTCGCCGTCGGTTAGCCCGGCCTCCGCCAGCAGCACCTCGACCCCCGCCCGAATCGCGCCCTTCGCCAGCTGAATCTCGTTGACGTCCTTGCGCGTGACGACAATGTCCCGCCCGTGGCCCGTCGCCGATGCGTCGGCCAGAACGAACTCGGCGCGGCCGTGTTCGCGGCGGACGCGCGGGTGTCCCGTGGCGAGGACGCCGCGTCGGTCGAGAGCGCCGGCGGCGAGCATCTCGGCGACGGCGTCAAGGATGCCCGAGCCGCAGACGCCGACGGGCGGCGCGCCCTCGATGGTGAATGTCTGGACCTCGTCGCCCTCGATCCGAACGCGCTCGATGGCGCCAGGCGCGGCGCGCATGCCGTCGTGGATGTGCGCGCCCTCAAAGGCCGGCCCCGACGCGCACGAGCAGCTGAGCAGCCGCTCGCCGTGGAACAGGCTGATCTCGGTGTTCGTGCCAATGTCCAGGGCGATGACCGTGCGCGGCGCAGAGGGGGCCGTCTCCACGCCCTCGTGCGTCGCCAGGAGCATGGCGACGTGGTCGGCCCCGACGTAGCCGGCGATATTGGGCGGCAAGAAGACGCGCGCGCCCGGCGCCAGCGCCAGGCCGATGTCGCGGGCCGGGAACGCCAGGGCGTCGGTGACGGCGGCGACGTAGGGCGCGGCGCCCAGCTGTCGCACCGGCAGGCCGGCCAGGAGATGGTGCATCGCCGTGTTGCCGACGATGACGGCGTCCACCACCTGCCCCGCCGTGGCGCCGGCCGCCGCGCATAGCGCCGCGACCATCCCGTTGAGCGTGTCCACCAGGCGTTTCTGGAGCGTGTGGCGGCCCTGGGGGTGATCGTTGCAGTAGGCGATGCGGCTGACGACATCCTCGCCGTAGGCAATCTGCGGGTTCATGGCCCCGCTCTTGGCGAGCGTCTCGCCGGTCGCCAGGCTGACCAGGTACGCCGCCAGCTTCGTCGTCCCCACATCCACGGCCAGGCCGAGGAGGGGCGTGTCCGGCGGCAGCAGCGCGATGACCTCCCCGCCGCGCACGGCCGCCGTCGCCTGCCACCCCTGCGCCCGCAAAAGGTCAGACAGGTCGGCCAGGACGGGGAAGGCGAGGCTGGCGTCGGGGCAGCCGGCGTCGGCCAGGGCTGCCTGGAGGCGGGAAACGTCGGAGCGCAGGTCGGCGAGCGTGGGCGGGGGAATGCGCAGTGGCACGGCGACGACCGTAGGCTCCAACTCGACCCGCTCGGCCTGCCCCTCGATTTGGAGCCGCTGCGGCGTGGTCAGCGAGGTCGGCGGGATCTCGATGCGCGCCGCGCCGACGACGGCGGCCTGGCAGGCGAGGCGATGGCCCGCCGCCAGAGCGGCCGCGCCTAGCTCGGCTTCCTCGGTCAAGGTGGGCGGCGACAGGCGGCCTTCGGCCAGACGCACGACGCACTCGCCGCACGAGCCGATGCCGCCGCAGATGGACACCAGCTCGATGCCTGCGGCCTGGGCCGCTTCGAGTACCGTCTTACCCGGCTCGACCTCCACCCGCCGGCCAATCGGCTCCAGGTCAACCTCGTAGTGAGTCACCGCGCCGTTCCGTCCTGGCGTTGTCATACGATACTCAAGGGCGGGCGCCCGGACGCTCCGCGCAATAGCGTGGCGACCCCCTGCTGGCGGTGGAGTGACAACTCCACCGCCTCTGGAAGGCGCTGGAGAGCCATCTCCAGCGCCAGCACGATACGCTCCTCCACGCTAAACTGCGGAGCTACCGGACGCACTGGATCACTCGCTCGTCGTAGGCAATCTCCACCTTGTGACCCGGCGGGACGACAAGGAAGTCATCACGACCTGGCCCCGCCCAGTCACCGGCAAGGAGGCGGCGCAGCAGCACCATGTCGCCGGCGACGCGCTCGAACACCCAGCCGCGCCGCGCCGCCGCCCCCTCCGCCTTCGCCTCCACCGCCCTGGCCTCGCCAACCCCCATGTCGAGGTAGGCGGCGCGCTGGTAGTGACTCTGCCACGCGCCCATGACCTCCATGAGATAGTCGGCATTGTCCTTGCCGTACTTCTTCACGTAGTCGTCGTAGACCGCTTCGAGATCGTCTGCCATGCCTGACCCCATCGCCAGGGCCGCGCCCGAGCCGTCGTCCCGCTCGATGTAGTCCTGGGCGTACCAGAACGTGCCGGGGTACTGGCTGAACTGCTGCTGGTACCGCTCGCGGCTGCCGAGGAACAGGGTGATGCAGTCGTGGGCGCGGGGGATGACGAGGGGAATGTCGCGCGCCGCCAGGCCCTCGGTCGCCTGCCCGCACAACCCATACCCCAGGACGATGGCGTCGTACTTTGTGGCGTCGGTCGCGTCCACCATCGCCTGAAGCTCGGTGCGCAGATGCGCCGGCCGATTGTGCAGGCCGCGCTGCACGAGATGCACATCCACGATGTGCGGCGAGGACGCGGCGCACAGATAGATGGGCCGCGCGAGAACCTCACACGCGATACAACGTAGCCACATGGTCACTCCCCCTCTATCGTAAGACCGTCACACACCGACCCCGACGCCGATCTCGTACTCCTCCAGGTGGCCTTTGGCGCGATCCAGGGTCGGAGCGACCGACGCGATTAGCTCGTCCTCGTCCGCCGGTAAATCGTCGGCCTGGCGCGAGAGGCGGTCGAGCCAGCGCGTCTCCATCTTGCTGAGGGTGAAACAGCCTTCGCCCGCCGCCTGCCGCAGCGTGGCGGCGGTGGCCTGGGCGGCGCGGCGCGTTCGCAGGTAGGGCGTCGGCTCGGCAATGATGGCCGCCGCCAGGTCCAGGACGACGTCCGGCCGCAGGACATATGCCTGGGGGTCCAGGCCCGCATCGGACTCGACCCACCAGTCACGGAGGGTGCGCGCGGCGGCAGGGCCATGGACGGACGCGACGTTCATGAGCCGCGTGGCGTAGACGAGCTGCTCGAGGGAGACGACCGGCGCGTTGGCCCCCAGCAGCTTGACGTTGTTGACCGACTCGTTGCTCCACAGGTCGGGCACGGCTTTGGCGATATTGCCGATGGGCGAGAGGTGGGCGCAGGCGGCTTCCGCGCCTTCCAGGGCGATGGGACAGCCGGTGATGGCCTTGAGGTACGGACCCTCGTAGGCGCAGTCCTTGCTGGGGCCAACCGCGCCGCACTCGAACGCGACCAGGCTCCGCGCCACGCTCATGACCCGAATGATGGCGGCCCAGACGCGCGGGATGAAGCGGCCCTCGGCCAGCACCATCGCCGTGTTGGCGAAGCCGCACGCCGAGTCGCCGGACGGGATGACCCCGCGTTGCTCGCTGATCGCCACGATGCGCTCCCACAAGAAGGCCATGTCGCGGCTCGCCAGGACGCCCAGGGCGAAGGCCGAGGTCGCCAGGTCCCCGTTGAGGATGGCGTCGTCGTGGAACTCCTTGCCGCCCGTCGATTCGATGGCGAACATGTCCGCGCCGGCTTCGGCGCACAGCTCGAAGCAGCGGAACATGGTGTCCACGTACTCGCCGTGGCGCATGATCGGCGGGCGCGCGAACTCGCGGATGTCGTTCGGGGTGACGCGCAGGCCGACCTTGAGACCGTGCTGCGCCTGGGTCTTGTCCAGGGTCTCGCGGAGGATCGCCGTGATCTGCGCGCCCCACTCCGGCACGAGGGTGAGGTCGGGCAGAAGCTCGAACTCTACGATCAGGCCGGGCGCGCCCAGCTCGACGGCCCGCTTGCACGTCTCGGTGATCATGCCCTCGTACTGATGCCGAACATCGGGCATCGTGTCGGCGCTGATGGTCATGTCGGGCAGGGTGAAGTTCAGCTCTGGGAACACCAGGCCGCCGCCGATGGTTAGGCCGTTGCGTAGCGTCACAGGCTGAGGCGCTTGTCCGCAGAGGAAATCATCGGGGTGGCGAATCGCCAGGGTCGAAAATGCAGGCATGACAAAAGGTTCCCCCGTTATGCGGCGCTCATCAGGCTCTTGGCGAGGGCGACGGCGCGGCTGGCGTCGGACGAGTAGCCGTCGGCGCCAATCTGCATGGCGTAGCTCTCCGTGACCGGCGCGCCGCCGATCATGACCTTGACCCGCTCGCGCACGCCGGCGTCCTTGAGCGCGTCCACAGTCACCTTCATGTTGGGCATGGTGGTGGTGAGCAGCGCCGATAGGGCGACGATATCAACGTTCTTCTCGTTGACGGCAGCGACGAACTTCTCCGGCGACACGTCCGTCCCCAGGTCCACGACCTCGAAACCGGCCCCCTGGAGCATCATCGCCACGAGGTTCTTGCCGATATCGTGAAGGTCGCCCTTGACCGTGCCAATGGCGACGCGCCCCGGCGACTGCACGTTGGCTTCGGTGAGGTACGGCTGCAACACGGTCAGGCCGGCTTGCATGGCGCGCGCGGAGATGAGCATTTCAGGCACAAAGTACTCGCCCTCCTCGAACAACCGCCCGACCTCGGCCATCGCCGGGATCATGCCCTCGTTGAGGATACGGTCGGCCGGCACGCCGGCGTCCACCGCCGCCTGCACCTGGGCCGGGGTGGCCTTGGCGTCGCCGTTGACAATGCTATCGAATAAAGATTGGAGCGTGGGTTCCATGAATGCGTCTCCTGGCTATTGGGCGGTCTGCGGCGCTGTGTCGTCCGCGTAGATGCCGTACTCTTGCAGCGTCTCCCACATCGCCATGATGTTCTGCGGGGGAACGTTGCCCTGGATGTTGTGGACGGTGGCGAAGACGAAGCCGCCACCGGGCGCGAGATCGTCAATGCGGCGGCGCACGTCGTCGCGGACTTCCTGGGGCGTGCCGTCGCCGAGAACGCGCTGGGTGTCCACCGCGCCGCCCCAGAAGACGATGTCCTTGCCGAATTCACGCTTCAGCTCGGCCGAGTCCATGCCCGTCGCGCTCACCTGGATCGGGTTCAGCACGTCCACGCCGATCTCGATGAGGTCCGGGATGACCGGGCGAATCGCGCCGCAGGAGTGGAAGAAAATCCTGGCCTTCGTGCGGGCGTGGATGAAGTCGAACAGCTGCTTGTGGAGCGGCTTGCAGATGCGGCGATACATCGCCGGCGAGATGAGCATGCGGAACTGCCCGGCGAAGTCGTCGGCTTCCCCGACCACGTCCACGTAGTCGCCGACTTCGGCCAGCGCCTTGTCCCAGTAGGCCATCTTCAGCTCCATCGCCTTCTCCATGAGGGCGGTGAGCAGCGCCGGGTTGCTGGCGAAGTCGGCGAAGTAGTTGTCGAAGCCGCGCATCCAGGCGGCCATCTCCATGATGCCGGCGCACAGGCCGCCGAGGAACACGGCGTGGCCCTCGACTTCGGCGGCGTGTTGGGCGCGGTCGCGCAGGCCGACGAAGCGACCGGGGTCCAGCGGGTCGGGCCACGGGTAGTCCGCGAGGTCGGCCGGGCTTTGCGCCCTGGCAAGGGGGTGATCGAACATGTCGTAGTACAGACCGCCGTCCTTGGGCATCTTCCAGCCAATGCCCCACTCGTCGTAGAAGTAGACGTACTCGCCCATGTCCTTGACGTCAATGCGGAAGGTGGCCGACGAGCGCGGCGCAACGTCGCGCACGTCCACCTTCAGCCGCTCGCGCACATCATCGTCCACCACGACAATCTGCTGGAAGATGTCAACGATGCGCGGCTCGACGGGAGGCAGGCCCAGGTACTCCCGCAGGGCGCGGTAGGCTTTGACGTGGATACTTGTCAGCACCGTCGCTCCCAGGTCGAAGGGGATGCGGTCCGGTTCTCGGTGGCTCAGCGCCATCTGGAGTCGTTGGCGGGAATTCATGGATACCTCCCGTGCCGTGTGGCAACGGCTATACGTGTTGAGCGGCGCCTAGCGCAGGCCGAGCAGTAGCTCGACGGTGAGCTGGTCCAGCTGCTCGTAGTTCAGCCCGCGCTGGGCGATGGCGTGGTGGTCGAAGGTGGTGTCCTTGAGCGCGCGCGCCTTGTCCGCCGTGTACGCGCCGCCGAACGCCGCCATCGCCGCATCGGGCGCGTTCAGCTCGGCCAGCAGCCCCTGAATCTCGGCGTCGGCGTTGAACTGCCGCGCCTTCTCCTTGAGCATCAGGTACGTGCGCATGCAGCCGGCGGCGAACGCCTTGACCCCGGCGTAGTCTTCGGTGCGGTAGGCGTGGGCGTCGAAGTGGCGGCTGCCCCCGTAGCCCACGTCCTCCAGGAACTTCACCAGGAAGAACGCCTGCTTGAGGTTCTGCGCGCCGAAGCGCCAGTCCTGGTCGTAGCGGGCGTAATTCTGGTCGTTGAGATCAATGTGGAACAGCTTGCCGGCGTCCCAGGCCTGGGCGACGGCGTGGAGGAAGTTCAGCCCGGCCATCTGCTCGTGGGCGACTTCGGGGTTGACGCCGACCATCTCCGGGTGATCGAGCGTGGCGATGAAGCCGAGCATCGCGCCCGTCGTGGGCAGGAACAGGTCGCCGCGCGGCTCGTTGGGCTTGGCTTCCAGGGCGAACTTCAGGTCGTAGCCCTGGTCGAGGGCGTACTCGGTGAGGAAGTTGAGGGCCTCGCGGAAGCGCTTGAGGGAGGTCACGCCGTCCTTGGTCGCGTCCGACTCGACACCCTCGCGTCCGCCCCAGAAGACGTAAATCTTGGCCCCTAGCTCGACGCCCAGGTCAATGGCGCGCATCGTCTTCTGGAGCGCGAACATGCGCACTTTGGGGTCGTTGGACGTGAACGCGCCGTCCTTAAAGACCGGCGCGCTGAACAGGTTCGTCGTCGCCATAGGCACGACGAGGCCCGTGTCGTTCAACGCTTTCTTGAAGTCGCGGACGATGGCGTCGCGCTCGGCCGGCGTGGCGTCCAGCGGCACGAGGTCGTTGTCGTGGAAGTTGACGCCGTACGCGCCGACGTCGGCGAGCAGGTGGACCAGGTCGGGCGGCGACATGGGCTGGCGGACGGGTTCACCGAACGGGTCGCGGCCGAGATTGCCGACGGTCCACAGGCCAAAGGTGAAGCGATCCTCGGGGCGCGGCTGATAGTCATTAGGCATGGCAATGGTTCCTTACAATCATGGTGTCATGCTGAGTAGAACGAAGCATCCCGGTCAGGGGCCTCTTCGCTTGCGCTCAGAGTGACAGCGAGAAACGGGTGAATAATCACGGTCACACACCCTACCGCGCGACTGGCGCGCAGGCCAGGGGACGGCTCTCGCCGTCGCGGTCGGCGGTCACGACGAGATCGCACGTGACCGTATCGTTCGGCAGGTCGAGCCACTCGTCCAGGCGCACCGGCGTCAGCGGACCCACGGGCAGGAGTGTCGTCGTCGTCAGCGGCCGGCCGTGCGCATCCCGCGCAACGACCCGGAGCTGCCCCGGCTCGAATACGCCGAACGCCCCGGTCAGGCGCACGCCCTCGGCCTGTCGCTCGGCGTGGAGCGGCGTCGCCACACAGCCGGCCGGGGCCGCGTCAACAATGGGACCATCGCAGCGGCACGCGCCCCACTCAATGGAAAAGGTGCGCGACTCGCCGGGGGCGAAGGTGTAGAGCGGGCTGAGAACCTCGATCTCCATCAGGTACACCGGATGGCGCTCGTAGTCGAGGTTGCCGACCTTGCCCCGGCCCACCGTCCAGGCTTCGACCGTCGCGCCGCCGTCGGGGTACGCGGCGCCGTCGGCGACAGCGAAGCGGGCGACGAAGGCGCATTGGGCGGCGCCATTGCTGAACGCGATCCAGCCGGCCAGCGAGTCGAGGCCGACTTTGCCGATCTCCCACCGATACGGCGCGACGAACAGGCCCTTGTCCCTGTCCACCTGCCACTGAGGGTTGTCCGGCGCGCCGAACATGACGTTGTACCCCTGTGGAAAGCGGCTGCGCGGGTTGAGCGGGACGCTCACGGCGCACGTCGGTTCCGGGCCGAGGCGGCCGTCTGGCCCCGTTCGGTCGGCGCGCAGCTGCAACACGTCCCAGATGCTCCAGCGACGGGCGCAGTCGAGCGTGTTCGTGAACGTCAGGTCGAGGGTGGCGCGGCTGGCGCCGGCGGGGAGCGTCACCTTGCGGCGGATCTGGATGCCGGTGCGCGGGTCGGGCGGGCTGACCATCGCCAGCCAGGCCCGCTCCGCCGTCGCGCCCAGGTCGGCCACCCGGTAGCGGCCGCTGTCCAGGATGGGGTCCGGTGGCCCGTGCCACTGGTCATCGCTGTCCCAACCCTGGGGCGCGGGCCAGGTCTTGTCGCCGCCGTAGTTCTTCCAGGCGTCGAGCGAGCCGTCGCCCCAGTGTTCCTCTGGCGAGAACAGCCTGCCCGCCAGGTCCGGGTCCACGAACACGAACGGGTAGTCGGCCAGGTCATACGCCATGATCCGGCCGCCGATGGCGGGGACGGCGGCCAGGGTGACGAGGCCGTTGCGCAGGTAGACGGCGTCCCAGCCGCGAAACACGCCGCGCTCGGCAATGCACGCGCCGTCGCTCATGATCCCGTCTCCTCGCCGGCCGCCCCAGCGGCCCCGTCCGCCAAGCCAGTGGCGTAGAGCATGATGGTGCTCTCGTCGCACGCGGCGCGCTCCAGGATGCCCGTCACGCGGCCCTCGTGCATGACCACGACTCGGTCGCACATGCTCATGATCTCCGGCAGTTCGGAGGATATCAGGATGATGCTGATGCCGGTGGCCGCCAGCTCCCGCATCAGCTCGTAGATTTCGGCTTTCGCGCCGATGTCAACGCCGTGGGTCGGCTCGTCGAGGATGAGGAGCTTGGGGTCGGTGGCGAGCCAGCGGGCCAGGATTGTCTTTTGCTGGTTGCCGCCGCTCAGATTGCGCACGGCCTGGTCCAGCGAGGCCAGCTTGATGTCGAGGCGGCTCACGAATTGACTCGCCGTCTTCCTCACCCGCGTTTGCGGGATGATGCCATAGGGCGAGGTCAGCGGCAGGTAGGCCATGGACATGTTGAATAGCACCGGCTGATCCTGGAAAAGGGACAGTACCTTGCGGTCTTCGGGAACCATCGCCAGGCCGTGGCTGATGGCCTGCGACGGCGCGCGGAAGTGGACCGGCCGCCCATCCAGCAGAATCTCGCCGCCGGTGACCCGGTCGGCCCCGAAGATGGCGCGCGCCACCTCGCTGCGGCCCGCGCCGACGAGGCCGGCGAACCCGACGATCTCTCCCTGTCGAACGGTGAAGCTCACATCACGGAAGCGCTCGCCGCTCAGGTTCTTGACGTCGAGGCGCACCGCGCCGGAGCCTGCCCCCGTCGCCTCGCTCATCGCCGCCAGCTCCCGGCCGACCATGAGCTGCACGACCTTCGGAATGGTGGCCTCGGCGTGGTCGAGCGTGCCGCGATACTCGCCATCGCGCAAGACGCTGATGCGGTCCGCGATGCGTAGCACTTCCTCGAGTTTGTGGGACACGTAGATGACGGCCACGCCCTGGGCCGTCAGGGAATTGATCACGTCGAACAGGCGCTCCGTCTCCGCCGACGACAGGGACGAGTTCGGCTCGTCCATGACGATCAGGTCGGCGTTCATGGACAGCGCCTTGGCGATCTCGATGAGCTGGCGCTGCGAGATGCTCAACTCGCTCACCGTCGCGTAAGGGTCAAGGGTCAGGCCGACGCGGGCGAGGGCGGCGCGCGTGTCCTGTTCGGCCCGCTTCCAGCGCACGCGGCCGAGTTGGGTGGGCATGCGCCCCATGTAGATGTTCTCGATGACGTTGAGCTGCGGCATCATCGCCAGTTCCTGGTGGATCACGGCGATGCCGGCGGCAATGGACTCCGTCGGCGAGCGGAAGGCGATGTCCTGGCCCTTGAACGTGATGCTCCCGCTGTCGCGCTGGAAGACGCCGCCCAGGATGTTCATGAGCGTAGACTTGCCGGCGCCGTTCTCGCCGACCAGGGCATGCACCTCGCCGGCGCGCACGTCGAAGTCCACGTCGCGCAGCGCCTGCACCCCACCGAACCGCTTGGATACCTTGTCTACCTTGAGGATGACCGCCCCAACGTTGCTCATACGCCCTCTATGCCTTGCTTTTCCCCCACCAACCCCGCCTCGTTGCGCTCGGCGCCCCCCTTCCTCCCCCACGTGTGGGGAGAGGAAGGGGGGATGGAGGAGGGAGACCTACTTCTGGTAGAACTTGGCGATGTTGTCTTTGTTGACGACATCGGCGCGGGTGACGAGGCGGCCGCACTTGGGGGCCTGGCCGCCAACCATCAGGTTGTACAGGCGGATGGCCGGGTCGTGGCCCTGAGCAAACGGATCCTGGCCGATGGTGGCGCTGATGACGCCCTTCTTGACGAAGTCCATCGTCTCATCCACGAAGTCGAAGGACACGACCTTGACCTGACCCGACTTGTTCGCCTGCTCGACGGCGCGGGCGGCGCCGAAGGGGCCACCGGCGGTGACGTAGATGCCAGCCAGGTCGGGGTTAGCCGACATGAAGTCCTGGGCCTGGGTGAAGGCGATGTCGCCCTTGTCGTTGTTCTCGACCACGCCGACGACCTTGATGTCGGGGTAGCTGGCCTTCATCGTGTCCTCGAAGCCCTTGCGGCGCAACTCGTGGGCCTCGACAGCCAGGAAGCCAGTGATGATGCCGACCTTGCCCTTGCCGCCGATGGCGTCGGCCATCGCCTTGGCGGCCGCCTGACCCTGCTTGTACAGGTCGGCGCCGACGAAGAAGGCGCGGCCATTCTTGGTGGCGGTCTCGGAGTTGAAGGTGGCGACAGGGATGCCGGCCTTCACGGCCTTGTCAATGAAGGGGGCGACGCCGCTGTCGCCCGCCACGGTGGCGATGGCGTCGTACTTCTGGGTGATGGCGGAGTCGATGGCGGCGCCGAAGACCTCGGCGGTGTGCTGGTCGCCGGGGACGATCCAGTCCACCTGAACGCCTAAGGGCTTGAGTTCCTCGGCGGCCTTCTGCGCGCCCTGCTTGACGGGGATCCAGAAGGGGTTGTTCTCCAGGCCCAGCACGGCGATCTTCATCGGCCTGTCGGCCTTCTTGTCCACGGGCTTGACCGCGCCCTCGTCGTCCGGCGTGCAGGCGCTGTCGAACGCCGGCAGCGCCACGGCGGCTGGCGCGGCGGCTTTGGCGGCGGCCGCTGCTGTGGGCGCGACGGCCGCGACCGTCGGAGCGGCCGCTTTCGCGGCGGCGACAGCGGTGGGCGCGGCCGGCTGAGCCGGAGCGGCCACCGTCGGCGCAGCGGCCTGAGGCGCGGCGGCCTGGGGGGCTGGCGCTGCTGAGCTACAACCGACCAGTGATGCGAATATCAGGGTGATGACCACGACGGCCGCAAGCAAATTGAAGCGTTTCATTGATGTTCTCCTCCCGTCGAGGGGTAGGTATAGGATCCTCTTTGACCAACACGAAACCAGGTAATCGGTGCTAATTTTTCCGTTTGCTTCACCTCCTTGCCGAAACGACCTGGTGGTTTACCACCTCGGTTTTGGCTGTCACCCCGAGACCCTAATGTCGTGTGACGGCATGCGCCAACAGAAGAACACTGTCAAGCCGTCATTGCGAGGCGGGCCTTGCCGCCGAAGCAATCCCCCGCCCTTGTCACAAGGTTGCCCATTCAGCTACAGCGGGTCAATAGCCTAACGTGAGGCTGCTTCGTCGTCCTATCGTCCTCCTCGCAGCGACGCCGTCTGTGTTCTGAGCAGCGAAGCGAGGGGGCTGGGCTGCGGTACATAGGCGGACCAGATGCTTCGCCTTCGGCTCAGCATGACATTCGACTGTCACGTTCCATAGCCGACCACTAGCGGCGGCGCTTGCGCAGCTCGTCCAGCGCAACGGCGAGAATGATCACGACGCCGATGGCGATGGTTTGCAGATAGACCGGGAACTTGAGCAGCACGAAGGCGTTGCGCAGCACCGCCATGATAGCCGCGCCGATGATCGAGCCGATGATGGTGCCGGCGCCGCCCGCCGGACTGGCCCCGCCGATGAACACGGCGGCGATCACGTCTAGCTCGCTGCCCAGGCCGGCGTTGGTGGCGGCGGTCGCCAGGAGGCCGGCGCTCATCAGGCCCGCCAGGGCGGCCAGGCCGCCGGTCAGGGTGTACACGAACAGGCGCACGCGGTCCGGGTTGACGCCCGACAGCCGCGCCGCCTGCTCGTTGCTGCCGATGGCGTAGATTTGCCGCCCTAACACCGTATGATTGAGGAACAGGGTGGCGATGATGACGAGGACAACCATCTCGATGACGGGGAACGGCACGATGCCGACGTAGCCCGCGCCCAGGAAGTTCACCGACTCGTCGCGCATCGGGATGTTACTGGCGACCGTCCCTTCCAACCCCTGGGCCAGCAGATAGGTCAGGCCGCGGGCGATGCTGAGCATGCCGAGGGTAGCGATGAAGGGCGCGATCTTCAGCTTGGTGATGACAAGGCCGTTGACAGCGCCCAGCGTCAGGCCCATGAGGATGCCGGCGAGGGCGGCGAGCCAGGGCGAGATGTTGTTGTAGGTCATCAGGCGGGCGGCCAGCATGCCGGACGCCGCCAGAATCGAGCCGACGGACAGGTCAATGCCTCCGCTGACGATCACCATCGTCATGCCAATCGCCATGATGCCGATGGTGGACATCCCGCGCAGGACGTTGAAGAGGTTCAGGGGCGTCAGAAAGTAGGGGCTGAGGAAGGTCATGGCGACGCAGAGAATGACGAGCGCCAGCAGAACGCCGATCTCTCGCGTGCGTGACACACCGCGCGCCATGCGCGTGGCGACGGACGGCTGGTCTCGATCTGTGGGTACCTGGCTCATGGCCTGGCTCATGAGAGCCTCCTGGGCAATGGTGAAGTCATCATGGTCGGGAAGCGGCCGCGCTATAGGCGCTGAGGCCGTCGGCCTGGCGCGTCTCCGTGACAAGGCCACGCTCGACAAGCCAGGCGAGGTGGCCGGCGAGGGGATAGGCCAGGTCCTGAGCGGCGCTGCGCGGCCACACGCCCAGGGAGTCGTTCATCGCCGCGATTATCTCGCGCAGGGTCATGGGGCGCTCGCTGCCGCGCAGGGTATCGAGCAGGCTGGCCTCGGTCTCGTTGCAGTAATTCAGGCTGTCGGCCAGGAAGGTGCGCACGTCGGGGCCGCGCTGCACGGGCCAGTGGGCCGGCGAGTACGTTTCGATGGGCGCCTCGGCCAGTCGCGCGAGGGTGGCCTGGTAGGTGGCGATGTAGCAGTAGGTCGGCGGCATGGCCGGTTGGCCGTTCAGGCCGAGGATGCTGGTGTGCAGCGCCGCCTCGCCCGCGATCAGCGTCCCCGTTCGCTCGTCCAGCACGGCGGTGTGGCCCCAGGTGTGGCCGGGGGTATGAATGAAGCGGATGTAGCCGGGGCCGATGCGGTAGCGCTCGCCACCCCCGAGCTGCCAATCCATCGGCGTCTCGCTCTGGCAGTCCTGGGCGATGCCCACCTTGACCGCCTCACCGTAGCCGATGCCGTGGCGGGCCTCGAACTGGCTGTAGCGCCCCTGGATGAGGGCCTGGGCGCTCTCGATCCACGGCGCGTCCAGGCGGTGCGCCGCGAACAGGGCCTGGGGCGCGGCGCGGCGCACGATGTCGTTGCCACCCTGGTGATCGAAGTCCGAGTGGGTGATGAACACCAGGTCCAGGTCGGTCGGCGGCAGGCCGATCTTCTCCATGTACGGAAAGAGCGCCGCATCAGGCGCGCTCGCCGTCCCGGTATCCACGAGAACGGCGCGGTCGTCGCCCAGAATAAGGTGGCAGTACACCACGCGATCACCAAACGGGCAGGCGATACGGTGGATACCGGGTGCAATCTCCATGTCGGCGTCTCCTCATGGCCTCAGCGGATTTCTTCGCGTTCCCAATGGTCGCCCATGGCGCGGCGGCCGGCGGCCAACCCCTTGCCCTCCGACACCTGCTGGATCAGGTCCGCACGCTCGAATACATCCTCCCGCAGGCTGACCCCCAGCCCCGGCCCATCCGGCACGCTGAAGCGCCCGTCCTCGACGCTCGGCACGATGTCGGAGAGGATGGGGAAGTAGGTGCGATAGAAGGCGCGCACCGACTCCATGAACGCCAGGTTCGGCAGGTGCGCCCCCAGGTGCAGGCACGCCGCGTGGCAGAAGGGGCCGCCGACGTTGTGCAGGATGATGGGGATGCCGAACGCCTCGGCCATGTTGGCGATCTTGCGCGTCTCGCCAATCCCGCCGTTCCACACCGGATCCGTCATGAGGTACTGGCTGACGCGCTTCTCCAACCACTCCCGCACCTGCCAGCGCGTCATGAGCAGCTCGGAGCCGACGAGCGGGATGGCGATGCGCTGCGACAGCAGCTTTAGCTCGTCGGGGTGAACGGCCGGCAGGGCGTCCTCCATGAACAGGATGTCGTATGGCTCCAGGGCGCGGGCGATGCGCTCGGCGCTCGGCCGGTTCCAGCGGAAGTGGCATTCGATGCCGATTTCCATGTCCTTGCCGACGGCGTCCCGAATCTGGCGCACCGGCCGCAACCCCGCCTCGACCTGGGTGTGGGAGATGTACTGCCCCTGGGTGTCCTCGGAGAAGGGGTCGAACGGCCAGATTTTCATCGCTCGGATGCCGTCGGCCAGAAGGCTGCGCGCCAGCGCGCCGGCGTCGCCGTCCGCGTCATGCCACGGCCGGTAGTCGTCCACCTCGGCCGTCCCGATGCAGGTGTTGTAGGTCGGCACGCGCTCGCGCGTCCGTCCGCCGAGCAGATAGTACAGCGGCACGCCAAACGCCTTGCCGAGCAAGTCCCACATGGCGACATCCACGGCGGACAGGGCGCGCAGTTCGGCCCCGCTGTAGCCGTGGTACATGAGGTTGTCCAGGATGAAGCGCCAGTTGCCCTCGATGTCGAGGGCCGGCTGCTCCAGCAGCAGGGGCGCGATTGTGCCGTGCAGCGCGGCCAGCGCCCCTGGGATCTTGTCTACCGTCTCGCCGACGCCGATGAGGCCGCTGTCGGTGTGCAGGCGCACGAACAGCAGGCGCGGGTAGGCCGTGAATTGGAGGCTCTCGATCTTGACGATGCGCATGGTCATAGCCTCGGCTGTTCGCTCTTGACGCTCATCGCGCCGTCCACCATGTAGTTTGCCCCGCTCACGAAGCTCGCCTGGTCAGACGCCAGGAACGCGAAGACATTGGCGACTTCCTCGATGGTGCCTAGCCGCCCACGGGGGTACATGTCGTTGAAGGCGCGCAGCGTGGCGTCGGGGTGTTTCTGGCTGGCGGCGAAGCGGTGGAGCATGGGCGAATCGATGGTGCCGGGCGAGATGGCGTTGACGCGAATCCCCTCGCGCGCGTGGTCAATCGCCATCGCGCGCGCCAGCGCAATCAGCGCGCCCTTCGCGGCGGAGTAGGCGGCCAGCCCCGGCAGGCCGGTGACGCCGGTGATGGAGCTCATGAAGATGATCGAGCCGCCGCCCGCCACACGCATCAGAGGCACGATCTCGCGCGCCAGATAGTACGCGCCCTTGACCACGACGTTGAAGGCGATGTCCCACTCGTCCTCGGATGTCTCCACAATCGTCCCCGTCGGCATGATGGCGGCGACGTGGGCCAGAACGGTGGGCGAGCCGAACGCTTCCACAAGCTGGTGGATGGCCCGCCGCACCTGGTCGGCGTCGGTGATATCGGCCTCGAGCGCCAGGGCCTGCCCGCCCGCGTCGTGAATTTCCTGCGCCACGCGGCGGCAGCCGGCCGCGTCGCGATCCAGCACCCCGACGGCCGCGCCTTCCCGCCCGAAACGCAGGGCGATGCCCCGCCCGATGCCGTTGCCCGCGCCTGTGATCAGGCTCACCTTGTCCCGCAAGAGCATGGTCACCTCTCTTTGGAGCTTTCGAGTTGTCGGAACGACAGGAGAATATGCCGCTCGATCAGCTCGGCGGCAGCATCGCGATCGTGGCGGCGCAGGGCCGCGACAATCGGCTCGTGCAGGCTGGCGACTTCCTCGATGTCGGCAAAGCGGCTGGGGTGGGTCTGGGTCACGAAACGCTGCATCTGGGAGTAGAGGGGCAGCCAGGCGCGGACCAGGTGGGCGTTGCCCGACCACTCGCAGATGAGGCGGTGGAACTGGAGGTCCAGGGTAGCCAGGCGCAGCATGTTGCCCGACTTGGCGGCCTGGTGCATCTGGTCCACGAGGGTCTGGAGGAGGTCGAGCTGTTCGGCGTCAATCGTCTGGGCGGTGCGGCGAATGGCGAATTGCTCGACCAGGGCGCGGATCTGGAACAGCTCTTGGATTTCGTCAATGGTGACGTCGGTGACGAAGGTGCCGATGCGGGGTTGGCGGGCGACGAGGCCGTCGGTTTCGAGGCGGTGCAGCGCCTCGCGGACGGGGGCCAGGCTGGTGCCCATCTCGGCGGCGACCTCCATCTCGACGATGCGTTGGCCGGGCTTCAACTCGCCGCTGATGATCGCGGTGCGAAGATGCTCGTAGATTTGATCCACCAGCGAAACGAGTTTTCGAGGCGTCATCGCCCTCACCTTATCGGTGTCGCAGCTCTTTGACGTGCCGCTGTCGCCCGGCCCTCGATTATCGATAATCGAGCCTCGATTATTGTATCATGACACCAAACACGTGTCAAGGGGAAAATGACTTTGGATGTGGGGTATTCGTGGGGATCACTCGAACAGCCAGTGCGTCATGTCGTGAGTATCGGCCTAGACCTTCTCAAGGGGGTGGTGCGGCTCTGGCGGCAGCTCGACGCGGATCGCGTCGCCCGGCCGCACCTCGCCGCCGGCGACCACGATGCCCATGATGCCCGCCTTGCGAACCAGGTTCCCATCGGCGTCGCGGTCGAGGACGGCCGCCAGCAGGCCCGGCTGCAAGGCGTCGAGCTGGGCGCACGGGTTGCGCAGCCCCGTCACCTCCACGACGGCCTCCGCGCCGATGTGCAGACGCGCGCCGGTCGGCAGGCCGAGCAGGTCCACGCCCCGCGTCGTGATGTTCTCGCCCATCTGGCCGGCGGCGACGGTGAACCCTTTCTCCCGCAGCTCGTCGAACAGCTCGGCGTGGATGAGATGTACCTGGCGGAGGTTGGGCTGCGTCGGGTCCTGGCGCACGCGCGAGCGATGCTTGACCGTCTCGCCCATGTGCGCGTCCCCCTCAATACCGAGACCGGCCAACAGCCGGATCCCATCCTGCGTCGGCTTGCTAAACGTATGCCGCGCGCTCCGGCTCACCGCCACCACAACACCATCCATTCGCGCCTCCAACCATCTTGCGAGATGTCGGCGATTCTGCGCTCCGGGTCCTTCTCTCGCCGCAGGTCACCAAGACCCTCACCCAGCCTCTCCCAGAGGGAGAGGAGTTTCCCATGGACTTGCGTCCACCACCAGACGAATGAAAATCGCAGTCACCCCGACAACCCCCGCCTGTCACCCCGACAACCCCGCCTGTCACCCCGACGATAGGAGGGGTCTGGACTGCGGCCCAGATGCCTCCCTGCGCTCGGCATGACAGCCCAGGGTTATTGTCACGACAGTTTCTCGGGCGTGGGTCTGCGGACCACGAAGGTCACGAAAGGACGCGAAAGGCGCGAAAAGGACACGCCCGGCGCCTCTTTTTTCGCGTTTTTCGCGTTGTTTTCGCGCCTTTCGCGGTCCACCACCTTGCTCGACCGCGTCAGCCCAGGCTTATCTTCAGAGGGAGGGGCAGATTGCAGGCCGCCTAGCCCCGTGTGCGCTGGCGCAGGGCGTCTAGCAGGGCGAGGGCGGCGAACTGAGGAAGGACGAGCTGCCGCCGCCAGCGCCACGGCTCCGTTGCCAGGCGGTAGGCCCAGCCCAGGCCGAGGTTGTACAGCCAGCGCGGCGGAACGGGGCTGCGGCCGGTGATGAAGTTGAGCGTCCCGCCAACGCCGATGGACACCGGGATGCCCAGGTCGCCGTTGCGCGCCATCCATGCTTCCTGGCGCGGCGCGCCGTAGGCGACGAGCAGCACGTCCACCGCGCCGGCGGCGCGGATCGCGGCCCGCGTCGCCGGGTCGCCCAGCGGGGAGGCGTCGCCGGCGAATGTCCCGCCGATGCACAGGCCCGGGTAGCGCGCGGCCAGGATGCGCCCGGCCTCCTCGGCCACACCCTCCGCCCCGCCGAGCAGGAACCAGCGGTCGCCCCGCGCTGCCGACCGCTCGGCCAGCCAGGGCGCGAGGTCGGAGCCGGGCACGAGGGCGCGCAAGGGCGTACCGCGCAGCCGCGACGCCCACAGCAGACCGACGCCGTCGGGGACGGCCAGGTCGGCATCGGCCAGGAGGCGGGCGAAGGCGCGGTCGCGCCGCGCCAGCATGACCATCTCAGGGTTGGGCGTGACGACGCGCCGCGGAGCGCCCTCGTCTATCCAGGCGGTGAGGAGGTCCAGGGTCTCGGCGGGCGTCACGTCGTCCACGCCGACGCCCAGGATGTCAATGCGGCGCACGGGCATGGGCGGACATCAGCGCGTCATGGGCGACGCGAGCTGCAAGACGCGGCGGGCGGCCTGCTCGTCGGTGATGAGGACGTTGACCCACTCGCCGCGCAGCGCCCCCAGGATCGCCTCGCCCTTCAGGGCGTCGCCGCCGAGGCCGATGACCGTCGGGATGTGCTTCAGGCTGTCCGGGCTGATGCCGACGATGCGGCGGTTGATGGAGATGTCCAGCGCCGCGCCGTCGCGGTCGTAGTGCTGGCCGACGATCAGCCCGACGGCGCCGGCGGCGCGGATGGCCTCCAGCTCGTCGAGGGCGACGTAGCCGTGGCGGGCGGGGTTGTAGCGCTCTGGCGCCGTCGTCCCGATGCCCACCAGGGCGATGTTGGCGCAGGCGGCCACGTCGAGCGTCTCGCGGATCGAGCGGTCATGCAGCAGGGCGTCGCGCGCGGCCTCGCTCTCCGTCAGCAGGGGCGCGTGGAGGTAGCGGCACGGCGCGCCGATCTGATTGGCAAGGAGGGGCGCGAGCAGCGGTCCCATCGCCGATGAGCGCTCGGTGCCGACGGCGCCGACCAGCTGCACGACTTCCGACTCCGGGTAGCTGGCGGGGCGCAGGGCGCGCACGAGCTGGTACAGGGCGCTGCCCCAGGAGATGCCGACCGTGTGGCCCGCCTTGAGGGCGTTGGTGAAGTATTGCGCCCCCAGCACGCCCAGCCCGATGACCATCTCGTCGTACGATTTGTTGCCACGCACCAGGACGCGCGCCGCCTTGAGCGGGAACATGTCCAGGAGCGCCCGCTCCAGGTCCGTCGAGGTGCGCCACGGATAGTGGACGATGATCTCGACGATGCCGCGCTCGCGGGCCTCGGTGAGCAGACGCGACACGGCGGAGCGGGTGATGCCAAGTTCGTCGGCAATGTCTTGCTGGCTCTTGTTCTGATCGTAATACTTCGATGCCACCTCGGCAAGGTAGGCTACCCGCGCCTCGCGCCTATCCATCGCGCCTCCTCGCCCCGGGACTGGGGTCGCAGCCGGGGGAGATGGAGTGTAGTCCCATTTCCACGCCGCGTCAACCGAGTCGTGGATGAACCGCAACCCTCAGTGGCGCTTCGCCCATGTACGTGATATGGACCTTTCTATGTCAAGCACCGGCTTGACATGATGCAGTGCGTCATGATATACTATATTCAGAAGTGAGTTTGTTTCACAAAGTTGTCAATAATGCTGCTTCTGATGCAGCCATTCATTCGAAAGGACACGTAGTACCATGTTCGGCCCCATCGAGCCTACCATCGCCGTCCTGGCCCAATTTGTGACCCGCCCAGACACGCTCGACGCGTTCATGAGCGAGCTGCAAGAGATGCTGTCGTTGACCGTCTACGAGCCGGGGTGCTCTCGCTGTAGCATCTACCAGGACCTTGACAACCCCAACATTGTCACCATCGTCGAGCGCTTCGACAGCCAGCACTCCTGGGAGGTGCACCACGACATGCAGCATACGCGCCGCCTCCTGGAGCGCGCACCGGACTTAGTGGAGAGTTACACCATCACCTATCACAAGGAAGTGCCGGTCAAGGAGTTGGACATCATCTTCCCCTGAGTCGCCGTCGCTGTTTGGCTGTTTCCGGGATTGTTAGTCGAGGGCGGCGCCCACTGCCGTATCAGTGGCCGCCGCCCTTCGCTATGGCTTGACGGCGCTATGCGAGCGCAAGCGTCGCGGCGAAGCGCACGTTCTCGCGCTCCTGGTACGTCTGCCCGCCCTCGTGGTGGTTGTAGCGCCACACGACGATGCTCTTCGGCCCGGCGTAGTGATTGTAGGCGGCGTAGACGGTGCGCGGCGGACAGATCTCGTCCATGAGACCGACGGAGAACTGGGCGGGGCAGCGGGCGCGGGCGGCGAAGTTGACGCCGTCGAAGTAGCTCAGCGTCTCGAACACCGTGTCCACCTTGCTGCGCTGCACCTGGCAGTATTTAGCGATCTCCTGGTACGGGAAGCCATCGGTGATCTCGGTCGCCACGCGGTAGTGGCACAGGAACGGCACATCGGTCATCGCCCCGGCGACACTCGGCTCCAGCGCCGCCACGGCCAGGGTGATGCCGCCGCCCTGGCTGCCGCCGGTCACGAGTACCTGCTGCGGGTCCACCCGCGGGTGCGTCCGCGCCGCCTCCACAGCGCGCACGGCGTCGGTGAACACGCGGCGGTAGTAGTACGTCGCCGGGCTGAGGATGCCGCGCGTCATGAAGCCGGGGTACTGCGGGTTGCCCCCGTCGGACTCCGGGTCGGGCGTATCGCCCGGCGTCCAGGCGCTTCCCTGGCCGCGCGTGTCCATGACCAGCGTCGCGTAGCCCGCCGCGCTCCACAGCAGGTGATCGTAGGGCAGGGAGCGGCCGCCGCCATAGCCGATGTATTTGACGACGCACGGCAGCGGCTCCGGGCGGCCGCGCGGCGCGATGAACCAGCCCTTGATGGGCTGGCCGCCGTAGCCGCGAAAGGTGACGTCGGCCACGTCGAGGTGGCGCAGGCCGAAGTCGGCCGGCTCGAAGGTGGCGGCGAGGGGGAAGGCGCGCGCCTCGGCGAGGGTGGCCGCCCAGAAGGCATCGAAGTCGGACGGCTCCTCGCGCTTGGGCGTGTAGACTTGCAGCTGGTCGAGGGGAAGGTCAAAGAACATGAGTCAACTCCAGTGTGGGATAGGTTACTTGACGCCCCAGAGGAGCAGATAGCGGGAGACGCACGGGATGGGGCCGGCGCGCAGGTCGCGCTCCATCCGCGCCAGCCCGCGCTGAAATGCGTCCTCCGGGATCAGGTGCAACGACGAGAAGGCCCTGTCGCG
>JAXLWJ010000082.1:0-1618 GCA_046328535.1 Anaerolineae bacterium | reverse complement strand
TCGGGCTGGCCGTCGTCGAAGCTCAACTGCAACGTCGCTTCGGCCGAGTCGTCGAAATCCAGACGCAGGGTGCGCAGGCGCAGCGCGTTCGGCTGCAAAACGTAGGTCTTGCCGGAGATCTCGCTCGCTTTCGGCGGTAGGGGTGGAATCGGCTGCGGAGCGGGCGGCTGCAAAACGGCCTGGCGCGCCGCCGCCAGTCGGGCTGCGCCGTCCGGGTTCGGCGGTAGCGGCTTTGTTGGGTCACCGACCGACGCGATCAGGTATGGGTCCAGGGCGTCGTACTCGAAGCCGCCGCCCGTCGTTACGACAATGGCGCCCAGCGCGGGTACGACTTTGATGTTCTGCCCGCCCCGGCCCGACGCCGAGTATGTTCCACTGTCCGGCGAAATCCACCAGCCGTAGCCGTAATCGTCGCTCATGCCAGTCTTGTGCTGCACCTTGACCGAGTCCGCCACCCACTGCGCCGGCACGAGCTGCTTGCCATCCCAGACGCCCTGGTTGAGCCAGAGGTAACCGATCTTGGCGGCGTCCTGAGGGCGCAGGTACAGATCACCCCAACCGTGAGTGATGCCCTGCGGGTCGCTCTCCCAGATGGCGTCGCGGATGCCCAGCGGCTCGAACAGGGTCTGGCGGGCGAACTCCAGCGCCGTCATCCCGGTCGCCTGCTGGAGAATCGCCGACAACAGGTGCATGCCAGGGCTGTCGTAGACGAACGGCGCCCCCGGCTCGCTGACGACCTTGCGGTCCAGGGCGAACTGCACCCAATCGGGGCTATTCACCATCGCTGCCAGCGTGCCTTCGTCCTGCGCCATGCCCACGCTGTCCAGTCCCGACGCCATGCTCGCCAGGTGGCGCACGGTGATGCGCTCCTTGCGTTCGTCGCGATTGGCGATCGTGCGGTCGGGGAAGAAGGAGACCATGGGGGCGTCGAGGTTCAGCTTGCCCTGGGCGGCAGCGATGGCGACGAGCGTCGTCATCACGCTCTTGGTCACCGACGCCAGATTATGAACGGATTGCCCGTCGTAGGGGTAGAAGGCGGCGTCCAGCAGCACGTTCCCGTTGCGGACGATGAGCAGGCTGTGGAGGCGCATGTCCTGCTGGCGGGCGGCGGTCAGCGCCTCGGCCAGCTTCGCCGAGTTGACGCCCTGCTCTTCGGGGGTTGTCGCGCGCCAGCCGTTGGTCGGCCAGTACATCGCCGCCGGCGCGGCCAGGCGCGACACGGCCAGCCACGCCAACGCGACGATCACCACGGCCACCACGACTCCCACGGCCAGCCAGCCGAGAGCCGCGCGCAGGCGCGTGGGCGGCGGTCCGAGCGGTGCCATACGGCGCGCCTCCTTTCCTATCCTCCCCACTGCGTTTCTGTGTGACCCCCCCTTCCATCATATCACACTTCCGCTTCACCGGCGTTGAGACTTGGGCGTGAATGGCGCGGACCACGAAAGGCGCGCAAAAAGAGTCGCCCAGCGTGTGCCTTTCGCGTCCTTCGTGGTCCAACCATCCGCCACCGGCCCGCCCTCTCCCAGGGGGGATCAAGGGCGGACAGGCCCTTTTGGGGTGGGGCCACAACGTCCCTCCTCCATCCCCCCAACCCCCTTCCTCCCCCCCCAGGGGGGGG
>JAXLWJ010000081.1:0-1667 GCA_046328535.1 Anaerolineae bacterium | reverse complement strand
AGGGAGGGGCAACGCAAAGGCGCAGAGGCGCAAAGGAAGAATAGAGCAGACACATCGGCGGTGTCATGCTCGGCGCTTGCCCTGGGGGGTGGGCGGCGTGAGGGACGGCTCGGCGGCGATGTACGCGGCCAGGGCTGCTTGCCACGGGCGCAGCGTCACCCCCAGCGCCGCCGCGCGGGTGTTGGCGAGGGGCGCGAAGGCGGGCGGCGTCGCCGCGCGGGCGAAGCTCTCGACCGGCGTGACCGGAACGGCGCGGCCGGCCAGGGCCAGGATCGTCTGGGCAAACTCGTAGCGCGACGCATAGCCCGCGTTGACCAGGTGAAACACGCCGTAGTGGGGCAGGCCGACAAGCCGCCCGATGGCATCGGCCAGGTCGTCGCAGAACGTCGGGTTGCCGCTCTCCGTCGTGACCACCGACAGCGCGCCGCGCTCGTCGGCCAGCCCCACGATGCGCGTCACGAAGTTTCGCCCGCCCAGGCCGTACAGCCAGGCCGTGCGCGCCACTTGTACCCTGTCCCAGGCGGCCAGGGCGCGGCGCTCGCCGTCGAGCTTCGACGCCCCGTAGACCGAGAGGGGGGTCGTCGGCGCGTCCTCGGCGTAGGGCGCGCCGCCCTGGCCGTCGAATACATAGTCGGTGCTGACCTGGACCAGGACGGCGCCCGCCGCCGCCGCCGCCCGCGCCGCGTTCTCCGCGCCCAGGCCGTTGATGCGAAACGCCGCCGCCGGGTCGCGTTCCGCGCCGTCCACGTTGGTCATGGCCGCCGCGTTGACGATGGCGTCGGGCGCGAGCGTGGCGATGGTCTCGATGACCGCCTCCTCGGCGATGTCGGCCTCGTCGCGCCCCAGTGGAAGGACGGCGTGGCCGAGGAGAGGGAGACGGCGGGTGAGGGCGCGGCCCAGCTGGCCGTTGGCGCCCAGGACGACGACGCGCATGCGCTAACCTTTCGCGTGGCTGTTCTCGGTGGGCAGCGGCACCGACGGTTTGTCCGCGCCGACCTGCGGCTCGTGGGCCAGGTCCTCCCACAGCGTCGGCTCGCGGTGGCCGATGTCGCGCAGGTGGAACACGTCGTTGTAGCTGACGAGCCGCCAGCGGACAGCCTGGCCGTTGCGGGTGCGCTGCTCCCAGAGGGTGATGGACGTGTTGTGGGGCGACAGCTCGACGGGCGGCACGGCCAGGGTGTTGATGCGCATGAAGTACAGGAACGAGGCGTCAATGACGCCGCCGTGGGTCACAAGGACGATGGTCTTGCCGGCGTGCTCGCGGGTGATGCGGTTCAGGGCGGTTCCGATGCGCAGCATGAACTCCGGCCAGTTCTCCCCGTCGGGCGCCATCGGCCGAAACGGGTTCGAGCGAAAGTCGGGGATGCCATACGTCGCCTGCAACTCGTCTAGGGTGATACCGTCGGACGAGCCGGGCCGCAGCTCCTGGATGTCGTCATCCCAGACGATTGGCTGGCCCAGGGCGGGCGCGATGATCTCCGCCGTCTGGCGCGCGCGGGGCAGGGTGCTGGCGATCACGACATCGGCGTCAATCTCGCGTGTCGCGGCCAGGCGGTCGCGCAGCCGCTCGGCCTGGGCGAAGCCCAGTGGCGTCAGGCCGCGGTCGCCCCTCATCCCACCAATTACCGGCTCGACGTTGCTCCACGCCTCACCGTGGCGAATCAAGT
>JAXLWJ010000080.1:0-1764 GCA_046328535.1 Anaerolineae bacterium | reverse complement strand
CGCCCTCGGTCATCGGGCGCGACTCCGGGCAGACCACGCTCGCCAGCCGCCCCTCGGTGTGGGCGCGCAGGAGCGTCGCCTCGACGGCGGCGCTGGCCGAGTGGGTCACGACCCCCGCGTTCGATGGCAGGAACGCCGTCGCAATCCCGGCGATCTGCGGGAGCCGGTCAGCGAGCGTCGCAGCGAACGCCCCCGCCGTGTCCTGCGCCAGCCGGCGCCGCCCCTGCGCTGGCGACGCATCCACGGCCCACAGCACCGCGTTGGCGAGGGCAAACAGCGACGCCATGGCCGGCTGCGCGGCCATCATGACTCGCCCGGCCTCCGCCAGGTCCGCGAGGAACTGCGCCGCGCCCGGGGCGCGGCTGACCTCGGCCAGAACCGCGAATATCTCGGCCGCCTCGCGCGTCAGCGCCGTCGCGCCGCGCGTGTGATCCTGGGCCAGCGCCTGAATGCGCGCCGCGACATCTGGGTCCATACCATACCTACGCTGGCTAAGCGTCGCCACCTCTGATTCGCACCTCTACCTCGTCAACAATCCACAAGCGGTGTTCCAAAGGCTCCCGTTCTAGCAGAGGTAGTACACGCTGCAGAACAGCCAGAAGATGTGGCTTATCTTGCTGCCGCACGCGAAGCACGATGATGCCCGGATAGTCCTGAGGCGGATAGGCGTGGATATTCGCGAAGTCAAGGTCAAATGACGCGCTCGCGCGCCAACTCGGCAGCGTAGGCGATAGCCGCTTGAATGTCCCGGATGCTTAATGAGGGGTAGCTCATCAAGATTTCTTCTGGCGCGACACCCGCCGCCAGGTTGTCCAAGATCACGGACACCATGATTCGCGTGCCCTTGATGCAGGCTTTGCCGTGACAAACCATGGGGTCAACCGAAACACGCTCTCGCCAATCCACCATGGTGATCTCCATTCGGGTTCCTTGACCTTACCACCCCTTATGCAGCGGGCGCTCTCACATCTTGTACCCGATCTTGCGCAGCAGGTCGTGGCGCCACGCCGCCCCCGCCTCGTCCTCGATGCCCAGCGGCGGCTCGCCATCAATGACGCCGAGGATGCCCCGCCCCTGCTCGGTCTCCGCGACGATGACCTGGAGCGGGTTCGCCGTCGCGGCAAAGATGCGCGCCACCTCCGGCACGTTCTTGACGGCGTTGAGGACGTTGATGGGGTAGGCGTTGCCGAGGAAGACAATGAAGGAGTGGCCCGCCCCAATGGCCTGCGCGTTTCGGGCTGCCAGGGCCACCAGATCGGGGTCGGTACCGGCGGTGCGGATGAGGCGATGCCCGGACGCCTCGCAGAACGCCAGGCCGAACTTGATGCCTGGTACCGCATTCACCAGCGCCTCGTACACATCCTCGACGGTCTTAATGAAATGGCTCTGCCCAAGAATCAGGTTCAGGTTGGGGTCCGCTTTTTCGATGGGGACGATAGAGAGATTGACAGGCATGACACCTCCCGCGAGTGTGGAATCACGGGAGATAGTCTACCGCGATTTGCTCGCATCGCCAAGCGCTTGCGCTCCACTCGCGCACAGCCGCCTTCCGCTGGCGCTGGAGATGGCTCTCCAGCGCCAGCTCGATTGCGGCAACCATTGCGCACGGTTCGTCAACCACTGCGGACGGTGGTCACGATGAAGATGCCGAGGACGACGGCCAGGCCGCCGAAGAGCTGCTGCGCCGTCGGCTGAAGCCCGAACAGCGCCCACGTCCACAGGATGGCGACGATGGGGCTGACCGTCAGGACGATGGAGAACATG
>JAXLWJ010000008.1:0-145020 GCA_046328535.1 Anaerolineae bacterium | reverse complement strand
GCTGGGGGTGGTGGGCAGCGCGCCGCGCTCGGCCATCGCCTTCAAGCCCGCGCCCCAGGAGGGCGTCACCGTCCTGCGGCGCATCGCCGTCAACGTCGGGCGGACGGGCGTCGTCACGCCCCAGGCGCTCATGGACCCGCTGCGCATCGGCGGCGTGACCGTCAGCCAGGCCACCCTCCATAACGCCGACTACATCGCCGAGCGCGACATCCGCGAGGGCGACACGGTGGTCATCAAGCGCGCCGGCGACGTTATCCCCCAGGTGCTCCGGGCCGTCGTCGAGCTGCGCCCGCCCGACGCCGCGCCGTGGCAGATGCCGCCGACCTGTCCGTCGTGCGGCGAGCCGCTGGTGCGCCTGCCCGACGAGGCCGCCACGTACTGCGTCAACGCCGCCTGCCCGGCCCAGCTCCGCCGCCACGTCGAGCACTTCGCCGGACGCGGGGCGATGGACATCGTCGGGCTGGGCGAGAAGATCGTCGCGCAGGTGGTGGACGCGGGCCTCGTCCACGATGTCGCCGACCTGTACCACCTGCAGGAGAAGCGCGACGCCCTGCTCGGCCTGGAGGGCTTTGCGGAGAAGAAGGTGGATAACCTGCTGGCCTCGCTCGAGGCGTCGAAGGATCGGCCGCTGGCGCGGCTGCTGTTCGCCCTGGGCATCCAGCACGTCGGCAGCACGATCGCGGAGACGCTGGCGCGGCGGTTCGGGGCCATCGAGCCGCTCATGGCGGCGAGCCTCGACGATGTGCAGTCTATCGCCGGCCTGGGGCCGCAGATTGGCGAGAGCGTCGTGGACTACTTCGCCAACCCGCGCAACCGCGAGGTGATCGAGCGGCTCAAGGCGGCCGGCGTCCGCACCGCCGACGCGGCGGCCGCCGCGCCCGCCGATGGCCGCCTCGCCGGCCAATCGTTCGTGCTGACCGGCCGCTTGCCCTCAATGACGCGGGATGAGGCCAAGTCGCGTATCGAAAGTCGGGGTGGGCGCGTCACAGATAGTGTCACACGCAAGACGACGTATGTCGTCGCTGGCGAAGAGCCTGGCAGCAAGCTGGATAAGGCGCGCCAACTCGGCGTCGCCGTCCTCGACGAGGCGGGCCTGCTCCGCCTCTTAGAAGGATAAGCTCATGCACCGCCTATCCCGGCTGGCCCTGGTCGTTGTCGTTGTCATGCTGGCCCTGATGGCCGCGCCTGGCGCGCACGCCGCCCCGGTCGCCGCCTGTACCTATGTCGTCCACGAGGGCGACACCCTGGCGGCCATCGCCGCCCGCTTCAACACGTCGCCGTCCGACCTGGCCGCCGTCAACGGCCTGGAAGACCCGGACAGCCTGCAACCCGGCGCGACGCTCGTCATCCCCGACTGCCCCAACGCGCCCGCGCCGCAGTCGCGGGACCGCCGCGCGACGCCCGCTCGCTCGCGCCTCCAGATTGACACCATTGACACCCTGCCCGACGCGAAGGACATCGCGCAGCCGCTCGTGGACCGCGCCGTGGGTGCGACGGTCCACATCGTCGCCGAGACGCGCTACGGCTTCAGTTCCGGCGGCACCGGCACCGTCGTTGGCGAGGACGGCCGGACGTTCCTGACGGCGTTCCACGTCGTCGGCGACCCGACCACGGGCCGCCTGTATCCGGTGCGCGAGATTCGCGTCGGCCCCTTTAAGGACTGGGCGCTGCGGGCGCACGTCATCGCCACGGACCCGGAGAACGACCTGGCCGTGCTGATCGTCAACGAGGCCCCCGATTTCAACGGCTTCGCCTTCGCCCCGGTGGGCGACTCTGACAGCCTCAAGCTCGGCGACACGGTCTATACCCTCGGCTACCCTGGCGTGGCCCACGGCGGCCTGGCGACGTCGCGGGGGGTACTGCTCGGCAAGCTCGGCTTGTCGAGCGAGACGGTCCCGCGCTTCCTCCTGACGAACGCCGAGGCCAGCGCCGGCTCGAGCGGCGGCATCGCCATCAACGACAAGGGCGAGGTCATCGGCATCGTATCGGCCATCGTGACGAAGCGAGACACGCTCGACAGCCTGGGGCTGACGCAGGTGGACAACGCCACCGTGCTCATCCCCATCAACTGGTCGCGCCCGCTCCTCGCCCCGTAGCCGAGTACCTCGTCACCTCGTCACCTCGTCACCCCATCACCCCGTCGCTCCGTCACTCCGGCCCCAGTATAGGGCCGGGGTGTTGTTTATTTCCATGCGGGGCCTGACTGGTACGCTTCTTGCGTTATGGTAGGTAGGGACAGGATAGGTTGTAAAGGAAGGCGCAAGATGGCTCGCTCACTGTATCGCTGGATAGGCTTGCTGGCTCTGGTGGGGATGCTTCTTCTCGGCTGGCGTCTCACGACGCCGACGGCCTGGGCCGCGACGTGCGTCTACACGGTTCGGCCGGGCGACACGGTCGAGAGCATCGCCAACCGCTACGGCGTGGACGCGACCGAGGTCGAGGGCGTCCTCCCCGGCAGCGACCGCCTTCAGCCGGGCCAGACGCTCACGATCCTTGACTGCCCCACCCCGGCGCGCGCTGGCGTGACCAGTGTCACCGTCGCCGACTACACCGCCGACACCCTCGACGACATCCCGGCCGCCCCGCCGGCGCTGCCGGCCTCGTTCAGCCAGCGCATGGACGCCGCGACGGTGCAGATCATCGTCACGACCCCGCGCGGCGGCCGCATGGGCACCGGGAGCGTGGTCGGCAGCGACGGACACACGATCCTGACGGCGTTCCACGTCGTCGGCAACCGCTTCACCGGCGCCCTGTTCTCGCCGGCGAAGATCGTCGTCGGCCCGTACATGGACTACACCCTCAACGCGACGGTCGTCGCAGCAGACCCGACGATAGACCTGGCCGTTCTCCGTGTCGAGAACCGCGACGGTTTTCGCGGGTTCGCCGCCCTGCCCCGCGGCGACTCCGACGCCGTTGACCTCGGCGCGCCCGTGTACATCTTCAGCTACCCGGCGCGGCGCGAGGGCGGGCTGGCCCGCAGCGCCGGCACGCTCATGGGCATGCTGCGCAAGACGACAACGGGTGAGCGCGACAACTTCCTGACCGACGCCCAGGCGTCGCCCGGCTCCAGCGGCGGCGTTGTCGTGAACAACCAGGGGCAGCTCATCGGCATCGTAACGGAGGCGCTGACCCTGGAGCAAGCGGTGCAGCGGCCCGGCCTGCCCACTATCACCCAACTCACCGGCTTCGTCCCGATTCACCAGGCCGACGCGATTCTGACCCAGGCTGGCGCCGCGCAGTAGCATAGAGATGGCCTTGCGGCGGCTAATAAGGAAACGCCAAGGCGCAGAGACGCCAAGGAAGAAGAGGGAATCAGTTATCCTTTGCGCCTTTGCGCCTTTGCGTTCCAATCCTCTTAGCCGCTGCTACATAACGTCCCGCTTTTGACTGCCTCCCGGTATCTCAGGTATACTTGGGTCTATGTCAACCCTGGATCCGTCAAGCGACTTATCGGGCGCGCTGGCCCAGCAATTCGGCCTGACCGAGTTTCGACCCGGCCAGGCGGAAGCCATCGCCCACGTCGCCGCCGGGCGCGACAGCCTCGTCGTGATGCCCACCGGCTCCGGGAAATCCCTCATCTATCAATTGCCCAGCCTCATGCGAAGCGGCCTCACCGTCGTCGTGTCCCCCCTGGTCGCCCTGATGAAGGACCAGGTGGACACCCTGGTCGCCGCCGGCAAGCCCGCCATCTACATCAACAGCTCGCTCGACGGCGAGGAAGTGCTGCGGCGCATTGACGCCATGGCCGCCGGCCGCTACCGGCTGGTCTATGTCGCGCCCGAGCGCCTGCGGAATCGCGCCTTCATGCGCGCCCTGGGCAAGACCCGCATCGGCCTGGTGGCCGTGGACGAGGCCCACTGCATCTCGCAGTGGGGGCATGACTTTCGCCCCGACTACCTCCACCTTCGCGCCGCCATCGAGGACCTCGGCCGCCCGCCCATCGTGGCGCTGACGGCGACGGCGACGCCCGAGGTGCAGGATGACATCATCGCCCAGCTTGGCCTGCGCGATGCGGCGCGCGTTGTCACGGGCTTCAACCGGCCGAACCTGACGCTGGAGGTGCGGCCGGCCGACGACGACACGGCCAAGCTGCGCGAGCTGCGGCGGCTGCTGGAAAGCGCGTCGGGCAGCGCCATCATCTACACCGGCACCCGCCGCGAAGCCGAAAGCGTGCATACCTTCGTCCAGGGCCTCGGCATCACCTCCCAGTACTACCACGCCGGCCTGGACGCCGAGAGCCGCCGCCAGGCGCAAGACCTGTTCATGCTCGGCCAGGCCCAGGTGATCGTCGCCACCAACGCTTTCGGGATGGGCGTGGACAAGCCCGATATCCGCCTGGTCACGCATTACAGCCTGCCCAGCTCCATCGAAGCCTACTACCAGGAGGCCGGCCGCGCCGGGCGCGACGGTCTGCCTGCCCGCTGTGTCCTCCTCTACTCCCCCAAGGACCGCGCCCTCCAGGAGTGGTTCATTGACAACGACGCGCCGAGCGAGACCGAACTGCGCGGTCTGCTCGCCAGCATCCGCCGCGCCGCGCGTCACGACAGCCAGGCGCGCGTGTCGGAGTGGGACCTGGCGCGCCACGCCCGCCTCAACGATGTCAAGGTGCGCGTCGGCCTGCGGCAGCTCGAAGAGGTCGGCGCGATCCAGCGCCTCGGCGACGACATGGGCCTGATGTACCTCGAAATCGCGGACGACGCCCCAACGATTGACCTGAGCGTCAACGCCGCTGAGGTCGAGCAGCGTCGCGCGGGCAAGCGGGCCAAGCTGGCGAAGATGATCGAGTACGCTGAGACGAAGGGGTGTCGCCGCCGGTTCATCCTCGACTACTTCGGCGACCCCACACCGCCGACGGCCGACGTATGCTGCGACATCTGCCAGGCGGCGGCGGCGGTTCCTGCGCCGAGTGAGCCGCGCGGCGCGCAGACGACGGCGGAGTGGACGGCCATCATCATCCTCGAAGCGGTACGCAATCTCCCGAAAGGGATCGGGCGGACGAAGCTGGCCCAGTTCCTCAAAGGCTCGCGCACCGATGCCGTCGCGGCCCTGTCGCGCCACCGCCTGTTCGGGACGCTGGCCCACCGCACGCTGCCGGAGTTGCAGAGCATGATTGACCAGCTCGTGAGCGGCGGCTATCTCAAGCAGATCAACGCCGCCACGCCCGGCGTCGTCCTGACGCCCCTGGGTACGTCGGCGCTGCGCGAGCGCGCGGCCATCTCCCTCGACGCGCACGCTGCGCCGCGCCCCGCCGGCGGCAGGCACACCGCGCCAAAGCACTAACGCCCCCGTGACCACGTTGCCCGGCCTGGACCAGATAGAAACGCAAAGGCGCAAAGGCGCAGAGGAAGAAAAGACTTCTGGGACTGCCTCTCTGCGTCTCCACGCTATTGTGCAGAGCTATCGCATCTGGCCCATCACCTTGCTCATCGCCATCTTTCTGCTGTTGGGCGCGCTGCACGCGCTCTGGTCGCCCATCTTCATCAAGCCCGACGAGGCGTGGCACATGGGCTACGTCGAGTATCTGCGGCGCGACGGCGGGCTGCCGAGCGTGCGGCTGAACCTGCCGAGTGGGGAGACGCGCGGGCGCGCCGAGCCGGAGGGGCATCAGCCGCCGCTGTACTACGCCGCCGTCGCCCTGGCGACCCTGCCGATTGACCTCTCCGACAGCGACAACCTCTACCGTCGCAATCCGCACTTCCTCGCCACCGAGGGCGGCAACCTGAACGTCTGGGCGCCCACGCCGAGCCGCGCCGAGACCGCCTTCTATGTGGGCCGCTTTGTGTCCCTGCTGTTCGGCGCGGTCGCCGTCGCCGCAACCTATGGGGCGGCGCTGGAGTTCTTGCCGTGGGGCGTGGCGCTGATGGCGGCGGCGGCCCTCGCCTTCAACCCGCAGTTCCTCGTCATCAGCACGTCCCTCAGCAACGACGTGCCGGCGGTGGCGTGGTGTAGCCTGGCGCTGTGGGCGGCGCTCCGCAGCATGCGCCGCGGCCTGACGATGCGCCGCGCGGCGGCGTTCGGACTCGCCGTGGGCCTGGGGACGCTGACCAAGCTGAGCGGCTTGCTGCCCATCGCCCTCCTGCCGCTGATGGTGGTGTTTTCCTCTCCCCTGGCTCGTCCCTCACCCCCTTTCGCCGCCGTTGCGCTACGGACTGACGCCAACGGCCGCTCCCCCCTCGCCCGCAAGGGGCGAGGGGGGAAAGACCGCTCTCCCTCGAATGAGCAAGGGGGAAGCTCCGACTCCCTCTCCCTATGGGAGAGGGTTGGGGTGAGGGTCTCCGTTCCACCGCGCGCCTCCAAGACCCTCACCCAGCCTCTCCCACAGGGAGAGGAGCCGGACCTCTCCTCCCCCTCTCCCATTGGAGGGAGAGGGGGCCGGGGGGTGAGGGGCAGGCTCCCCGCCGCCCTGCTCGCCCTGGCGCTGGCGCTGCTGCTGCCGCTGCCCTGGTTCATCCGCAACCGCCAGCTCTATGGCGACTTCCTCGCCACGTCGCCGGTGTTTGCGCTGATGGGGCAGCGGCCGGGCCTCATCCCACCGGCTGACCTGGCCGCGCTCCTGCTGTTCATCGGCCGCTCGTACTGGCTCGACGTCGGACCGGGGGGCGTCGGCTTCGGCCCGGCGTGGCTGTACCTGGCCCTCGCCGCCCTCGTCGTCGTCTGCGGCGCTGGCGTCGTGGTGGCCTGGCGGCGGCGCCCCGACTGGCGGCCCTTCATCGCCGCCCTGGTGTGGTACGCGCTCATCGTTCTCGCCAGCGTGCTGAGCCTGGGGACGCGCACGCGCACGTTCATGGGCGGCGGGCGGCTGGCGTTCCCCTTCGCCG
Source organism: Anaerolineae bacterium (assembly GCA_046328535.1). Classification (GTDB taxonomy): domain Bacteria; phylum Chloroflexota; class Anaerolineae; order Epilineales; family JAHCIE01; genus JBDHWG01. Next base: position 138,202 of record JAXLWJ010000008.1, on the reverse strand, counting down.
GGGCGGTGGCGATTCTGCTCGCCCTGGGCGCGTGGTCCCTCGTCCCGAAACAGTGGGCGCGGGCGCTCGTCGTCGGCTGGAGCGGGGCCTGGCTCGGGTTGGCCGCTGCCGTCACGTGGCTGTTCGTCGCCGCGCCGTTTGCGCCGCCCCCCGTCGTCGCCGCCACAGCAGCGCCCCCGACCGCCACCTTCGACGGCGGCTTCGTCCTGCGCGACGCGCAGATCGGAGGGGTGGACGGCGCGGGGAACGCGAGTGTCGCGCTGGATTGGGAGGTGACAGCGCCGCCGGACCGGCTCTACAGCGTGTTCGTCCAGGCGCTCAACCCGGCCGGCCCCGGCCTGCTGGCCCAGGTGGACACCCTGCCCGGCCGCGGCTACTTCCCCTGGGAGCGGTGGACGCCGGGTGAGGCGCGCCGCGACACGTACACCCTGGCGTTGCCGCCGGTGGACGAGCCGCAGCGCGTCCCCGTCGTCGCTGGCCTGTACGACGCAGCGACGATGCAGCGCCTCACGGCGACCCAGGACGGCCGCGCCGCCGACGCCGTGGTGGTGGGGAACATCGTCCTGCGCCCGACATCGCCGCTGAGCGTGCCAGAGGCGGCGCGACTGCCCCAGCCGGTGACGTTCGGTGCGGCGCGGCTGGTGGGCGCGGAGGTCGCGCCGGACGGGCAGACGCTCGGCGTGACGCTGTGGTGGCAGGCCGATGGACCGCTCCCCGCCGACTACACCGTCTTCGTCCACCTGCTCGGCGCGAACGGGCTGGCCGCGACGGGCGACGGCCCGGCGGGGGGACGCTTCCCGACGAGCGCGTGGGCCGCCGGCGATGTGGTGCGCGACGAACACCGCCTCGCCCTGGACCAGGTCGCGCCGGGCGGGTATCGCGTCGGCGTGGGTCTGTACGACGCGGCGACGGGCGCGCGGGTGGCGGCGGCGCAGAGCGGCGCGCCCCTGCCGGATGACACGGCGATTGTGGGCGAGGTGACGAGGTGATGGAGTGACGGAGTGGCGGAGTGACGAAGTGGCGGAGTGACGAAGTGGCCGAGTGACGGGGTGGCGAAGGCGTGAGGCTGCCGTTCCCTCTCTCTCCTTCCGTGTATTCCGTGTGTTCCGTGGTAAATCTCTTGCAGCGCCTCGCCGGCAGATCGCCGCGAAAGTTGACATGTAAATGAAGCGCGGTTATGCTCTAGGCCGCGCACCGTCCCCCGATGACCGCGCCCGGAGAACCTGCCCCATGGACCTCAGTCTGCTCAACCTCGTGATCCTCGGCCTGGCCGCCGTTGGCGCTGGCGCCGTCAACGCCATCGCCGGTGGCGGGACGCTCATCACCTTCCCCACCATGGTGGCGATGGGTGTCCCGCCGCTCAACGCCAACGTCACCAACACCGTGTCCCTGTTCCCCGGCTACCTGGGCGGGACGATGGCGCAGCGGGCGGACCTGGCCGGGCAGCGGCGGCGGGTGCGGCTGCTGGCGCCGGTCGGCGTGGTCGGGGGCCTGGTCGGCGGCATCCTGCTGTTGCTGACAGGCGAGGCGATTTTCAAGGCCCTCGTGCCGTGGCTCATCATCATGGCCGCGACGCTGCTGCTGTTCCAGGACCGCATCCGCGGCTGGGTCGTGCGCCGCCTGACAAGCCCGGAGCGGACGCACGTCAGCGAGACGTGGTCCATCGGCCCGGTATTCCTAGCGTCGGTCTACGGCGGCTACTTCGGGGCGGGGCTGAGCGTCATCCTGATCGCCGTCCTCGGCCTGGTCATCCACGACAACCTGACGCGCCTCAATGCCCTCAAGCAGGCTATCTCGCTGTGCGTCAATCTGGCGGCGGCCCTCTTTTTCGTGTTCTCTGGCAAGGTCGTGTGGATCGCGGTGCCGGTGATGATGGTCGGGGCGCTGCTTGGCGGTGTGATCGGCGGGCGGCTGGCGAGCCGCATCAAGGCCAGCACGCTGCGCACGGTGGTCGTGATTATCGGCTACGCCGTCGGCGTCATCTACCTGTTCCGCTAACTCCATGCGCGACGACGACATTCACGCCGCGCTGGCCGCCCTCCGCGCCGCGACGCCCGACTGGGACACGCCGCTGGTGGACGCGATGGCGGCTCGCGGGACGACGCCCTTCCGCGTCCTCGCAGCGACCATCCTCAGTCTGCGCACCCAGGACCGCACGACGGCGCAGGTCACGCCGCGCCTGTTCGCCCTGGCTGACACGCCCCAGGCGATGCTGACGCTGACGGCGGAGCAGATCGAGGCGGCCATCTATCCGGTCGGCTTCTACCGCAACAAGGCGCGGACGCTGCTGGACCTTAGCCGCATTCTTGTCGAAGAGTATGGCGGGGACGTGCCGGACGACCTGGATACGCTGCTGACGCTGCCGGGCGTGGGGCGCAAGACGGCCAACCTCGTGCTGACGGCGGGCTTCAACAAGCCCGGCATCTGCGTGGACACCCACGTCCACCGCATCACGAACCGCTGGGGCTACGTCCACACGAAGACGCCGGAGGCGACGGAGATGGCGCTGCGGGAGAAGCTGCCGCCCGCCTACTGGATCGAGATCAACACCCTGCTCGTCGCCCTGGGCCAGAACATCTGCCACCCCACGTCGCCGCGCTGCTCGATCTGCCCCGTGCGCCAGTGGTGCGACCGCGTCGGCGTCACCCGCAGCCGCTAACATCAATCAACCGTCAGCGTCCCCAAATCCACGGCGTTCTCGGCGCTGCCCGCTACGGGCAGGCGCTCGCCGCTGGCGCGGTTGTACCACCCCACCTGCACGCGATACTGGCCCGGCGGCAGCGGCGGCAGGGCGCGGCTTTCTACGATGCGCTCGCCCACCCGCCAGCGCGACGTCGGGTACGTCGCGCCGAGTGGCTCGCCGTCAGCCTGGGCCACGGTCTGCCCGTCCGCGCCGAGAACGTGGACGAACAGCGTCAGATCGTCGGGCAGCACCCCTAGCGCGCGCCACATGAACGTCAGCCGCGTCGGTTCGACGTGGTAGCCGGCCAGGCCAATCGCATCGCCGAAGCGCACCTGCCCCGGCGTCATGCCCAGCGCCGCGCGCACCTGCCCCGGATCCGGCGGCGTCTCGACTGTCGTCACTGCCACCAGCGGCGCGCCCTGGGCGTCGGCGGAAGTTCGCGGCGTCCCCCAGCGCGTGACCCCTGCTGGCAGGCCGTCCTTCGCCCAGGCGACGTAGCTCGCCGGGCCGTCGCTCATCACAAAGCCCTGGCTGAAGTCGTAGGCGCGCACGTCGCGGCCCTCGGTCAGCGCGCGCACCGTGGCGTGGTCGGCCAGGTTCGCCGCGACATGGACCGTCCCGCGCGCCGCGACGATGGCTGCCGCCGCGTCCGCCTTATCGGCGTCGTAGGCGTAGTACGCCTCGGGGCGGGTGGCGAACACGCCGAAGTAGTCCCACGCCGTCCAGGCGAAGCTCACGGCGATAACGGCGACCAGCGCCACATCCGCCAGAACGCGCCGCCGCTCCGCCAGCCACGCCCACCCCTCGACGAGGGCGGCGGCCGGGATGATGGTGGCGACGGGCAGGATGCCGATGGCGCGGGAGAAGTTGGGCGCGCCGTCGGCGGCGATGGTCGGGACGAGCATCACCGCCAGCCAGATCAGGAGGAAGAGTGAGACTTGTCCCTCTCCCCCCTGCCCCCTCCCCCATAAAGGGGGAGGGGGAGAAGACTCTGCCTCGGCCGCCAGCCCCTCTCCCCCGGCCCCTCTCCCAGACCGGGCGAGGGGGGCAAGATTTGGCTTCTCTTCTGGCTCCCCCTCCCCCTGCATGGGGGAGGGGGCAGGGGGGAGAGGGACGAGCCGCCACGCCAATAGCGCGATACCCGCCAGGAACGCCAGGCCGATGAGGGGGTCGAAGGCGGGGCGGCCGGCCAGGTTGCGCCACCACGCCGTGTCGCCCCGCAGGTTGAACATCCCCGCGACCCGCGCCACGTTGGCGGCGATGTCGGCCGGACCCACGGCGACCTCGCTCAGATGGGAGCCGAACTGGGCCGGGTGGGTATAGAAGTAGACGGCCAGCGGCGCGACGACGAGGGCCGCCACGCCCAGCGTCCACGCCAGGCCGCGCAGGTAGAGGGGGCGGCGGTCGGGGTCCAGCCAGGCGAACAGGGGCAGGCTGACGAGGGGGACGATGGGCAGGAGGCGCGCCGCCGTGCCGGTGTAGACGGCGAGGCCGAGGGCGGCGCCGGCGAGGGCGAAGTACAGCGGGCGGGCGCGGACGAGGCCGCGCCACAGCCAGCCCAGGAACAGCGCCTCGAGCAGGGGCAGGCTGATGGCGCGGATGCCGAAGCGGCTGAATAGGACGTGCCAGAACAGGGCGGCCAGGAGCGCGGCGGCGACGGCGGCGATCAGGCGGGCGCGCGGCCAGGGCAGTTCTTTGGCGGCCCAGTAGGTGAGGGGGATGGTGGCGATGCCGAGGACGGCGGAGGCCAGGCGCAGGGCCAGGGCAGCGGGGCCGAGGGCGGCGACGAGGATGGCCTGCCAGTAGCTATACAGCGCCTCGCGGCCGGCGTTGTCGGGCAGGAAGAGGGGACGCGCGCCGTCGAGGATGCGCTGGGCGTCTATCAGGTTGTAGGCTTCGTCCACGGAGAGGCCGGGCGGGAAGTGGTTCAGCCCCCACAGGCGAAGCGCCGCCCCGATGACGACGGCGGCGCCGACGAGCCACGCGATCCACACGCCTGTGCCGCTCTGCTGTTCCTGTGCCGCTTTCAGACCCATCAGTATCATCTCGACCCGGAGGAAGTCGCCAAGAGTCTACCACGGAACACACGGAACACACGGAATAGAGGGAAATAACCGTGTCTCGATCCCCTGTCCGTGTGTTCCGTGCCTTCCGTGGTTCCCTATCTCAGCCGTCTTGGCGCTGGCGACGGCGTTGGGGGGAAGTATACTCGCGGCGCGGCGGCGCTGCTACTTCTCGCTCTCCAGCAGCTCCTTCGCTTTGAGCAACTCCTGGCGCTGCTCGTCGGAGATGGTCGGGTACTGCGGGTTGATCTCCTGGAGCTTGGCGCCGATGATGGCGGCGACGGCCAGGCGGGCGAACCACTTGCGGTCGGCGGGAACGATGTACCACGGCGCCCACCTCGAAGTTATTGATGTCCTCGTAGCGCCGCTTCCAGATGTGGTCCTCGATGGTCGCCGGGGGGAGCTGCTGGCGGGCCAGGATAGCGGGGTGAACGCGCACCACCAGCACCTCTTCGTAGTACGAGCGGTTGAAGATGCCGATGCGCCCGCGCTCCGGCAGGGCCTTCATGCTGCGCCAGAGGAAGTCGTGGTCAAGTTCCTCGGCGCTCGGCTGCTTGAAGCTGTACACCTGAACGCCCTGGGGGTTCAGCCCGGTCATGACGTGCTTGACTGCGCCGTCCTTGCCCGCCGCGTCCATCGCCTGGAGGATGACGAGCAGGCCGTAGATGTTCTGGGCGTAGAGCTTGTCCTGGTACTCGGCGAGGGTTGCGACGCCCTCCGTCAGCAGCTCATCGGCATTCTCTTTGTTGGCCTTGATGTCGTCGGGCAGGAAGTCGGGGGCGTAATCCTTCTTCAGGGAGATTTCTTTCCCTGGCGGCACGAGGAACGGCTGAATGCGTTTCTTCAGATCCATAAGCTTGCCTCACGAACAGCGTCAGCCGCCTGCGCCGGCGCGAGGCTCCGGGCGGTAGGCCTCGACGATGTTGGGCAGGCGGCTGATCTTGTGCAGGATACGGCTGAGTTGGGCGAGATCGAAGACTTCGAGAACGGCCGTGATAATGGCGACTTTGTCTTTGGAGTTCGTCTCCGTCGTGACGGCGGCGATGTTGACGCCTTCCTTCGCCACAACGTCGGCGATGTCGCGCACCAGGCCCGGCCGGTCAATCGCGGTGACCCGGATGTCCACCTGGCTGACCTGCTGCCGGTCGGCGGGCCACGTCACGTCAATCAGGCGGCCCTGGTCGCGCACGCCTTTGAGGTTGGGACACTCCGGCCGGTGGAGGGTGATGCCGCGGCCGGCGGTGACGAAGCCCTTGACATGCTCGCCCGGCACGGGCTTGCAGCACTTCGCCTGGCGGAACTCGATCTTGTCGAGGCCGTCCACGGAGATGGCCGGCGCTGGCGCCGAGCGCAGCACCGTCGTCGGGATGTTTACCTCGTCCTTGTCGCGCGCGCTGTTGAGGGTGAGCTTCTGGGCAATCTGGGTCTGGTTGATGTCGCCCGCGCCGATGGCGGCCAGCAGGTCATCCACCTTCTCGTACTTGAAGAGCTTGGCGACGGCCTCGTAGCTCTCCTTCTCCATCCCCAGCCGCTTCAGCTCCTTTTCCAGCGTCTCGCGGCCGGCGCGGATGTTGTCCTCGCGCTGCTGGCGGCGGAAGTAGGCGCGTATCTTCTCGCGGGCGCGCGACGTGCGCACGAAGCCGAGGGCCGGGTTGAGCCAGTCGCGGCTCGGCCCGCCCGACTTCGCCGTGCTAATCTCGACGGTCTCGCCGGTCTTGAGCTGGTAATCGAGGGGGACGATGCGCCCGTTGACCTTGCTCCCCCGGCAGCGGTCGCCGACGGATGAGTGGATGTGGTAGGCGAAGTCAATCGGGGTCGCGCCGGCCGGCAGCTCGATGATCTCGCGCTTAGGCGTGAACACGTAGACCTGCTCGCGGAAGATGTCTTCCTTCAGCCCGTCCACGAACTCGCCCGCGTCGTCGGTCTCCGTCCGCCCTTCGAGGGCCTGGCGCAGCCAGGCAATCTTCTTGTCCAGGACGGCGTCGGGCTTGCCCTGCTCTTTGTAGCGCCAGTGGGCGGCGATGCCGTACTCGGCCGCCTGGTGCATGTCGTGGGTGCGGATCTGCACCTCGAAGGTGCGGCCATCCGGCGCGAACACGGCGGTGTGGAGCGAGCGGTAGAGGTTGTCCTTGGGGCGCGCGATATAGTCGTCGAACTCGCCCGGCACCGGCTGCCACATGGAGTGGACGACGCCGAGGGCGTGGTAGCAGTCTTTCACCGAATCGACGAGGATACGCACCGCGAGGCTATCGTAGACCTCTTCGAGCGCGACATTCTTGCGCTGCATCTTGCGGTAGATGCTGTAGATGTGCTTGGGGCGTCCGTTGATCTGGGCCTCGATGCCTTCCGCCTTCAGCCCGGCGTCCAGCTCGCGGATGATCTCCTTCACCCACCGCTCCCGCTCGGCGCGGCGGGCATTGAGGGCGTGGCTGAGATGGCGATACTGTTCCGGCTCCAGCTCGCGGAACGCCAGGTCCTCCAGCTCCCACTTGATCTGCCAGATGCCCAGACGGCTCGCCAGCGGGGCGTAGATGTCCATCGTCTCCTGGGCCGTGCGGCGGCGGCTCGCCGGGTCCTTCTTGGAATCCAGCGTGCGCATGTTGTGCAGGCGGTCGGCCAGCTTGATGAGCACCACGCGCGGGTTCTCCGCCGTCGCCAGGAACATTTTGCGCAGGCTTTCGGCCTGCGCCTGCTCTCGGTCCCCCACCTGAACCCGGGATAGTTTGGTGACGCCATCCACCATGAGGGCGATCTCCGGCCCAAACTCGGCGACCAGATCCTCCTTCTTGATGCCCGTGTCCTCCAGCGTGTCATGTAGCAGACCCGCCGCGACCGTGTCCGGGTCGAGGCCCAGGTCGGCCAGGATATCCGCCGTCGCTAGACAGTGCGTGATATAGGGTGAATTGTCATCGCGCTTCTGACCGGCGTGGGCGCGCGCTGCCACCTCGTAGGCGTGGCGAATGACCGCTCCATCGCGGCTCGGTAGATAGCTATTGACTTTCTCGACGACTTCATCAATGGTCGGCGTGCGGGCCATGCCAACCCCCCTCGCGCAGACAGGTTGTGACGCACTGCGTTATTCACCGAAATGTTACCGGTTAGACCAGCGATAGGAGCGGTTTCTTACACGCGCCAGCCCTATTGCGCGCTCCATCCGCCGGGTAACCGTACGCTACTCAGAACACAGGTCACGGCGGCGACGCCGCGCAACGACAATGCCGTGCGCTGTGGAGAGCCGACTGGAAGTCGGCGCTACAGGGCGCGACCGCCAGTAGAGACGCGCCATGGCGCGTCTCTACTGGCGCCGCGGTGGCTGTAGGGGCAGGCCCCGTGCCTGCCCTCGCACGGGGGCATCCACCGGGGGGATGCCCCTACAGACAGGCGAGGCTTATTTGCATCTCAGCGCGTTAGCGCGACGAAGCAATCACCAGGGGGAGGAACAGCCGCGGCGTTTGCCCGCGCACGGGCTGGGCGCGGCCGGCCAGCGCCGTTAGCGCCTGCGCCGTGGCCGTGGCGTCTAGCTCCGGGTAGCCGGCTTGCGGGTGGAACGCGCCCGACGCATCCTGTAGCTCCAGCAACGCTTGCGCGGGGTCGTGCGCTGGCAGCGGGCTGCCAACCGGCGGCGTGGCGTGGCAAACCCAGGGCGCTTCGCGCGGGTTCTCCCCCAGCGCGGCGAGCGCCTGGAGCGCCGCCGCCGTGGCTCGCGCCGCCGTCGCCGTCTCGCCGTCCATGCTCCCAAAGCCGCCGAACGGGTTCTGCTGCCGCAGGAGGTAGGCCCGCGCGCGATCGCGGACGGTGTAGACGGCGTCCGACGCCACCAGGGCTTGAACGGCCAACGCTGTCGTCATGGTATCCTCGGCAACGCCGGGGCGGGGCGACCAGCCGCCGTCCACCCCCTGCCAGTCAATCAGCTGCTCGACGGCGCCGGGCGGCGGCGGCAGGCGCAGGGCGGCCAGGGCCAGTAGCGCCCACGCCTGGTCGGCCGTCGTCCGTCCGTAGACGCCCCCGCTCCCATCCAGGAACGACGCGAGACGCTGCGTCAGGTCGGCCCCGCCGAAGGCGCGCGGCTCCGCGCCGTGAGCCTGGACGGCCAGGATGAGCCGCGCTGTCGCGGCGGCGGTCTCCGGCGCGGGCCGCGCGGCAAGGAAGTCGAGCGGGGTGGCGCCGGTGCGCGCGCGCCAGGCCCGCGCATCCTGTCCGGCGGCGGCCAGGGCATACAGCGCATCGAGCGTCAGGTCGGTGTCGGAGGTGTCGCTGCCGACGCCGAACCCGCCGTCGGCCCCCTGACGCTGGCGCAGCCAGGCCAGGCCCGCGCTGAGCGCCGCGCCGCGCCCGAGCGGAACCAGCGGACGGCCGAGCCACGCGGTGACGGCGGAGGCCGTCGCGCGCACATTCGGCGCCGGGTTGGGCGCGACGGCCAGGGCGCCGTCGGCGCGCTGAACGCGGGCGAGCCAGCCTGTCGGCGCGCCATTTGGGCGATACCAGCCGTCGCCGAGCGGGTCGAAGCCGAGGAGCAGCACGGCCGACACGGCGCGCGCCGTCGAGCACGTCGGGCGCGCAGTCGCAGGTGGCCGACCGTCGGAAGCCGCCGTTCGAGTCCTGGGCGCGGCTCAGGAAGCTCGCCGCCAGCTTCAGGCTGAGGCTGTTCGGGTCCTGGCCGGCTGCAACGAGGGCCGCCGCCGCCGGCGCCGTCGTCTCTACGTCGAGGGTGCGCCGCTCGTGGCCGCCCAGCCGCCGTCGTCGGCCTGGGCCGCCGCCACCTGCGCGACAACTGTCGGTGGCAGCGGCTCGTGGGCGGCGGCCAGGGCGAGCAGGGCCGAGATCTGGTCAGGGTCGTCCCGAAGCGGCCTTCGTACAGGCCCGTCGTCGGGTCGAAGTGGGCCTGGAGGCGCTGGATCAGGTGGGCGCTGCCGAAGGTACGCGGGTCCTCACCTCCGGCGACGAGGGCCAGGATGGCCCCGGCGGCGCTGGCCGTGTCGCGGTCAGCGTAGGCGGCGAGGCGCGGCGCGAGGTAGGCGAGAATGGACGGGCCGCCGGGGCGGCGCCAATTGGCGGGGGAGCGAGCGCCGTCGCCGACGGCCCGCAGCACGACGAGGGTTGTCGCCAGGTCGCCGTAGCCGCCGTCGGATTCTGGACGGTGGCGAGCCAGTCCAGCGCGCGAGCAGCGCTCTGCTCTTCGGCGGTCAACGCACTGGAGTGGTTTTCGCCAGAAACGGACCACGGAATACACGGAATACACGGAAACAGAATGCTGTCCGCCGCGTTTTGCTGGCGATTGAAGTCATCTCCACGGCGAGCGGGACGCGCTGGAGAACCATCTCCAGCGCGAGCCTGGGGGACTTCGCGGCAGCGCCTGGCGCTGCGCCGCCAGCCAGCAGCACGACGATGAGCAAGACCATCGCTGCGAGACGCCGCCGAATGCCAGCCCAACGATAGGAGGGTCTGGACTGCGGCCCAGATGCCTCGTGCCTCGGCATGACAGCCAGGCTTATTCTCTGAGGAGCGTGCGGTGTTCTCGTGTCGGCGCCTGCCGACAGAGGTGCGTTTCATTCTGATGCGACGAGCTTGTATCCTACCCCCCAGACTGTCTCGATGCTGACGCGGCTGCCGGCGAGCTTGTCACGGATATGGGCGATGTGGACATCCACCGTGCGCGTGTCGCCGTAGTAATCGTAGCCCCAGACCGCGTTGAGGAGCTGCTCGCGGCTGAGCGCCAGCCCCGGATGCTGCATCAGGTAGGCGAGCAGGTCGAACTCCTTGGCGCGGAGGCTGGCCGAATGGCTGGCGACGGTGACCTCGCGCCGCGCCGGGTCCAGCGCCACATCGCCGACCTGGACAATCGGCGCCGCCGGGCGCCCGCCATCGGTGCGGCGCAGCACCGCCTTGACGCGGGCGACCATCTCGCGCGGGTTGAACGGCTTGACCATGTAGTCGTCGGCGCCCAGCTCCAGGCCGACGATCTTGTCCACGTCGTCGCCGCGCGCCGTCAGCATGATGATGGGGACGCGGCTGAACTGGCGCACCTGCTTGCACACCTCCCAGCCGTCCAGGCCGGGCAGCATGATGTCCAGGAGCACCAGGTCGGGCGGCTGCTGGCGGATGGTATCGAGGGCGACGCGGCCGTCGCCCGCCGCCAGCACCTCGTAGCCTTCATTCTTGAGATAGAGGCGGGCCAGCTCGACGATGTTTGGCTCGTCGTCAACGACCAGAATCTTGGCCATGCTCCGTCCTCCCGTGTATTGCGCGGCGCGCCCGACCGCCGCCAATTATATCCCCGTCTCGCAGCCCCCGCCAAAAGGTAACCTCTACGTTTGCACTTTGTGTCTGGTCGGGAGGCTTGGAGGGCGCAGCCCTCCAAGCCTCCCACTTTCCCTTCTTCAGTGGGGGCTGCGCCCCCGAACGACGCGGGGGAGAGGGGGTTCGTGGGGGCCGCAGGCTCCCACACCCCCGCTTCACAGCAAAGTGCAAACATAGAGGGTAACCTTTGCAGCGCGTTTGACAAGCATTTGGCCCCGCACTATAATAGCCCCCGACGGTTACGTTACAATAACTTATATGTCGGTTCCCCCGGTGCGTCGTCTATCTCTGAGGAGTGCCTGCCACTCGCGCCGCGTGGCTCGCCATGAGAAGTACTGTAGCGTTTCTCTGCCCTGCGTGGGCCGCGCCCAACGGGCCGCCGGGCAGAAGCTCTGGGTTCTTAGCGACTGTGGAACTAACTATCCGATTCTTTGTCTAGGACAGGAGAGGGGACGATGAGGGACCCGAACGAGGACGTGCCTCCGTGGGCAGGGCCTGAGGATGAGAGTTACTGGGGGGCGTTGCTGTCGCAGGGGGAAGTCGCCTATGAAGGGCCGCCGCGCGGCCTGAACGGCGAGGGCGGGCGGATGCTGGAGGATGAACACCTCCTCAACATGCACCCGACGCGGGATCAGTGGGCGACCCTCAAGGCGTACTTCGATGAGGGCGCTATTCTCAAGGGGCGGGTGATCGGCTGCAACCGCGGCGGGTTACTGGTGCGCGTCGGCGACACCGTCGGCTTCGTGCCGGCCTCGCAGCTCGCCGACCTCCCCCGCCGCATGGAGAGTGAGGAGCTGCGCGAGGAGCTGGAGCGGCGGCTAGGCGAGGAACTGAACCTCAAGCTGATCGAGCTGGACCGCTCGCGCAACCGCATCATTCTCTCTGAGCGCGCCGCCGCCTGGACCGGCGGCGGGGTGGATGCGCGCCTGGCGCAGCTGCGCGAGGGCGACCTCGTCAGCGGCCGCGTGCGGAGCATCTGCTACTTCGGGGCGTTCGTGGACCTGGGCGGCATTGACGGCCTTATCCATATCTCCGAGCTATCCTGGCAGCGGGTCGCCCACCCCAACGAAGTGGTCTCCGTCAGCCAGGAAGTATCCGTCCTGGTGATGAATGTGGATCGAGCGCAGCGCCGCGTTGCCCTGAGCCTCAAGCGCCTGCGCCCCGACCCGTGGGCCGACGTCGAGAAGCGCTACATACCGGGCCAGATGATCAGCGGCGTCGTCACTAACGTCGTGGACTTCGGCGCGTTCGTGCGGCTGGAAGAAGGGCTGGAGGGTCTGATCCATATCTCGGAGCTGGCCGAAGGCAACTTCCTGCACCCGCGAAATGTCGTCCAGGAGGGGCAGACGGTCACGATGCGCGTCCTGAACATCGACTCGCAGAATCGCCGCCTGGGGCTGAGCCTGCGCCAGGTGTGGCAGACCGAGTCGCACAACGGCTTCATGCACTAGCGTCGCCGCGCCCTTTCCTTATATTCGATATGCCGACGAACGAACGCATGGGGGCGCACACTCGCGCTCCCATGCTCGTTTAGGAGGGCCTGCATGCCTCGCGCCTCGCGCCAGCCACCCGGCGGGCGCCCGCCAGACGACACGTCCCCCGACCACGACTCGCCCCCGGCGCAGGATAGCGCCTGGGACCGGCTGGGCGAGCCGACGCTCATTCTCGGCGCTACGCTGCTGGTGGTCGGCCTCATCACCCTGGTCAGCCTGCTCGCCATCAGCCACGGCAGCTTGACCGATGCGTGGGCGGGGTTGGTGCGCCTGAGCGTCGGCTGGGCCGCCCTCCCGCTGGCCCTGTTCGTCGCGGTGAGTGGCGGCTGGCTCCTGACGCGGCGCTGGCACGGCCAATCGGTCGCCTGGGACCGCGTGCTGTGGGGCGAGCTGATCATCTTCGGCGCGCTGGCCCTGCTGAGCGCGGTCGGCTTCGGCGATCCGCTCGACCGCGCCCTGGCCGGCCAGGGTGGCGGCATGGTCGGCTTTGCCCTGGTCGCCACGCCCGCCGAGTATATCGGGCGCTGGCCGTCGGCGCTGCTGTGGCTGCTGGTCATTGTCGTCGCGGCCTTCGCCATCACGCGGCAGACGCCGCGCTCAGTCTGGCGGGCCGCGTCGGCCGCTGTGGACAGGCTGCGGCCGCCGGCGCGCGAGGATGAGGCGGACGAGGCGGACGACGGCGTCCTGGAGATGCCGACCATCCGCCCCCATGCCCCCGCCCAGGCGACCGCCGCCGTGCGCGCCACTCCCACCCCTGCCCCAGCTCCCGTTCCCGACGACGATACGCTGGCCGTCCCGCCGTTCATGGTTGCCGCCAGGGCTGCCGCCGCGAAGGCGCAGCAGGAGGCCCAGGCTCCTCCGCCGGCTGCCGCGACGACGCCGGCGCCGGGCGAGCCGGAGAAGCGCGCCCGCAAGGGCAAGAAGGCCGACGCGGCGGCCGCGCCCGAGGCGGCGACGGCGCAGATCCCGATGCTGCCGGGTATCGAGATGTTGGAGAAAGGCTCGAAGGTGCGCTACCGCGAGGACGAGGTGCGCGAGCGCAGCCGCATCATCGAGGAGACCCTGAGCGCGTTCGGCGTGCCGGCCAAGGTGGTGACGGTCAACCAGGGGCCGACGGTCACGCAGTACGGCGTCGAGCCGGGCTACATGGAGCGCAAGGCCGCCGACGGGACGGTCGAGCGCCGCAAGGTCAAGGTCAGTCGCATCGCCGCCCTGTCCAACGATCTGGCCCTGGCGCTGGCCGCGTCGGCGATCCGCATCGAAGCGCCGGTGCCGGGCAAGAGCGTCGTCGGCATCGAAGTCCCCAACGCCAACGCGACGCGCGTCGCCCTGCGCAACCTCATGGAGTCGCCCGCCTACCAGACGATGGCCTCGCCGCTGCGCCTGGCCCTGGGTGAAGACGTGCGCGGCGCTCCCGTCGTCGCCGACCTTGGGCGCATGCCGCACCTGCTCATCGCCGGCGCGACAGGCTCCGGCAAGTCGGTGTGCCTCAATACGATCATCGCCTGCCTGCTGTTCAACAACACGCCGGAGAGCTTGCAGCTTGTTCTGGTGGACCCGAAGCGCGTCGAGCTTATCGGCTTCAACGGCGTGCCGCACCTGATGGGGCCGGTCGTCGTCGAGATGGACGAGGTCATCGGCGCGCTGAAGTGGCTCACCCGCGAGATGGAGCGCCGCTACCAGCTCTTCGCGGCCCTGGGCGTGCGCAACATCGGCGCGTACAACGACAAGGTACGCGCCACGGTCGGCAGCCCGCTGCCGTATATCGTCATCATCATTGACGAGCTGGCCGATCTGATGATGGTCGCGCCGGATGAGGCCGAGCGCCTCATCTGCCGCCTGGCCCAGCTCGCCCGCGCCACCGGCATCCACCTCATCCTGGCGACGCAGCGCCCCTCCACCGACGTTGTCACCGGCCTCATCAAGGCCAACTTCCCGGCGCGCATCGCTTTCGCCGTCTCCAGCGGGGTCGACTCCCGCGTCATCCTCGACAGCGTCGGCGCGGACAAGCTGCTCGGCCGCGGCGACATGCTCTACCTGGCCCCCGACGCTCCCGGGCCGCAGCGCCTCCAGGGCGCGTATGTCACCGACCGCGAGCTAGAAAAGCTCGTCAAGTACTGGCGCAAGCTCAACCCGCACCCGAACCCCGATGTGCAGGCCGCGCCGTGGGAGGGGGACATCGGCGACGAGGAGGACAGCGCCGACGAGCAGCTCATCGAGGAGGCCATCGCCGTGGTGCGCCAGTCGCGCACGGCGTCGGCGTCGTTCCTCCAGCGCCGCCTGCGCATCGGCTACCCGCGCGCCGCCCGCCTAATGGACGAGTTGGAGGAGCGCGGCGTCGTCGGCCCGGCCGAGGCCGGCCGCTCGCGCAAGGTACTCATCGGGCCGGAGGATGTGGACGTAGACATGGACACGGAGATCGGCGCTCTCGACCAGGACGACACCTGGTAAACCTCACCACCCCCTGACCGACGCTCGACCGGCATCCCCGGCGTCGGTCGGCCACCCGCTCGCGTCTGTTAAACCCATTTAGCAGTCCGTTGACAGCCTCTTAACCCACCCCTAATCGGGACTTAACACTCGTTCTCTACTGTCTAGAGTCGGGCGCAGAGTCACGCCTCGCTCTGCCGGCGGACCATCTTCCCTTTTCGTCTATCAATTCAACTGCCAGGAGAAATCATGCGCGCTTCGTACCCGCTCAACGCTTCGCGTCCTTGGCTCATCGGCGTTGTGATCGCACTGCTGTGCCTCGCGGCCCTGATGACCGCCAGCATGGCTCTCGCCGATGCGCCGACGAAACCATCCGCCCAGGGGGGTCAGGCAACCGTCGTCGGCGCCTACACCCTCCCCGATACGCCTATTGCCGAGTTTCAAAACGCGCTCCTGCCGGGTACCGTGGACAACGACCGCAAGCTGCTGCTGGGCGGTATTGGCAGCGATCTGTGGCGCGGTTCGAACGACCCGGCCGGCGAGTTCTGGATGATCACCGATCGCGGCCCCAATGGGCAGATCAAGGTCGGTGACGAGACCCGGCGCACGTTTCCTATCCCAGGCTTCGATCCGGTGATTCTCCACGTCAAGGTGGATGGGGGCAAGATCACGGTGCTCAAGGCCATTCCCATTGTCACCCAGAGCGGCAAGCCGGCGACCGGCCTGTCCAACACCGACAAGCGCGACGAAACTCCGTACGACTACAGCGCCCAGACAAAGCTGGATTACAACCCCAACGGGCTGGACACCGAGGGCCTGGTTCGCACCGCCAATGGCGACTTCTGGGTGTGCGAAGAATACAGCCCTTCCCTGCTCCACCTCGACGCGGCGGGGAAGGTCCTCAAGCGGTACGTCCCGGTGGGCCTAAACCTGTCCAATACTGACTATCCGGTCGTCGGCAGCCTGCCGGCTATTTACGAGAAGCGCAAGATCAACCGCGGCTGCGAGGCCCTGGCGCTCAGCCCCGACGGCAAGACCCTCTACCTCGGCATTCAAAGTCCGCTGTACAACCCAGACAAGAAGACGGGCGACGCGTCGCGCAACACGCGAATTCTGGCCTTCGACATTGCGACGGAGAAGCCCGTTGCCGAGTATGTCTACCGCTTCGAGCCGATCAAGGACTTCGACCCGACGCCGAACCTGGCCGCCAGCGAGATGAAGCTCTCGGCGCTGGCGGCGATCGGGCCTAACACTCTGCTCGTGGACGAGCGCACCGACAACGTCGCAAAGATCTACAAAGTAGACTTGTCCAAGGCGACAAACATCCTTGGCACGAAGTGGGATGACCCGGCGACCGTGCCTAGCCTTGAGGCCACCGATGACCTGGCGGCGGCAGGTGCCACCGCACTGCCGAAAGCCCTGGTTGTGGACCTTGGTACCCTCCCCGGTGTCCCGGGCAAGATCGAGGGCGTGGCCGTCGTGGACGGAAACACCATCGCCATTGCAAACGACAACGACTTCGACATCGGCGATTTTGACAGCAACGGCAACAACAAGGGCAGCGGGTCCAAGTCCAAGATCCTCGTCGTCAGTCTGTCCGAGCCGCTGGCCGCCACGACCACGGGCGCAGCAGGCCAGCCCTCAACGAGGTCTGTTCCGGTGGCTTTGCCCGTGACAGGCGCGGCGCAGCCACGAAGCGTCCTCCCCGCTGTGGCGCTGATGCTCGGTCTGGCGCTTGTGCTAGCCGGTGTAGCCTACGGCGCAGCACAGTTGCGGCATGGGAACGTTTCGGACAACCGCTAGCGTGGCTCGCGATACACAGACTACCAATGGTTGGGGTTGGGGCCGGTCCTGCCAGGGCCGGCCCCGCTCCATGGTCCTCGCGGGGCATTTTGGGCGCACGCCAATTCCGTCTATAATCGGACTCATGAACGCCGACGCTTATCTTCAACGTATTGGCTATCGCGGCTCCTGCGCGCCGGACGCCGCCACCCTCGCCGCGCTCCACCGCGCGCACCTTCTGGCCGTCCCCTTTGAGAACCTGGACATCCACCTCGGCCGCCCCATCACCCTGGACCTGCCCTCGCGCTACGACAAGATCGTCACGCGGCGACGCGGCGGTTTCTGCTATGAGCTGAACGGCCTGTTCGCCTGGCTTCTGGCGGCGCTCGGCTATGACGTGACGCTGCTCTCGGCGGGTGTCTACGGCGGCGACGGGCGACCCGGCCCCGAGTACGACCACCTGACCCTGCTGGTGCGCTGCCCCGGCGACGAAACTCCCTGGCTGGCCGACGTGGGCTTCGGCGAGGGCTTCCGCGAGCCGCTGCGCCTCGACGTGGCCGGCGAGCAGCGGCGGAACGGGCGGGCGTACAAGGTAGCCCCTCTCCCCCTCGCCCCCTCTCCCACAAGGGGCGAGGGGGAAGGGAAAGAGGGGCCAGGCGTGTGGCGCTACTTCGAGGGGGATAGGGACGGCGGGTGGAAGCCGCGCTACTGGTTCACGCTCGTCCCGCGCGCGTATGGCGAGTTCGCCGCGATGTGCCGCTGGCAGCAGACGTCGCCCGACTCCCACTTTACCCACAACCGGCTGTGTTCTCTGGCGACAACCGAGGGCCGGGTGACGCTGGCGGACATGACGCTGATCGAGACGGAGCAGGGCGAGCGGCGCGAGACGCCCGTCGCCGACGACGCCGCGTACCATCGGCTCCTGCGCGTCCGCTTCGGCGTAGACCTGACGGCGTAGGGCGCCGGAAAGCCGCGGCTGTGACAGTTGGTTCGGGCCGCGTCGTCGCCCGCCGAAGCCACCGACTCGAAGTCGGTGGCTGAGTGGACGAAGCCTGCTCAAGCAGGCTCGGAGGAGCACTCCGCCCGTTAGCCAGCCCTTTTGAGGGGGTTTAGCGATACCAGACGCCGATTGACATCGGCGGCGACGCCGGGCGCCGCCGATGTCTGGCCCTGCGGAGGGCCGACTGGAAGTCGGCGCTACAGGAGACGGGCGCGACTTTCTTCCGTGAGGATGCGCCGCAGGCGGCAGCGGCGTAGAGACGCGCCATGGCGCGTCTCTACTTCACGCCTTGCTGTCATGCGGAGTGCAACGAAGCAACCCCGGCGCTCGGGAGGCGCTTCGGCAGGCTCAGGGCTAGCCCTGAGCCTGCCGAAGGGCGACAGCCGACGTTTCATCTGTCGGCGCATACCGCCACGGACATGGGAGTTTCGCAATGACACTCCCTTCGCGGGCCGCTCGATTATCGAGCGGCCCGTTTGTTCGTCCCCCGCATCCACCGCCCCCATTTCCCGTTATACACAATGAGGATGCCGCGCCATTTAATTCAATGCGGCCTCCTCAGCGCCAAATCTCAATCACAATGGTCACTCTAGGAACGTGAGTGACGGAGGCCAAACCAAAATGCGACCGTCTTTCCTCTGGGCTGTCCTGCTGGCCCTCGCGCTGGCCGGCGTGACTCAGATCTCCCCCCGCGTGGCGCGCTCCGCCCCCCAGGCCACCGACCCCGTCGTGCATGCCGTTCTGTTCTACTCTGACCTGTGCAGCCACTGCCACTACGTGATGGCCAACGTCTTGCCGCCTCTGCAAGGGCGTTACGGCGCGCGCCTCGCCATCCGCCTGATCGAGGTCTCCGCGCCCCAGAACCGCGCTCGCCTACGCCAGGCCGGCGCGGCCCTCGGCCTTGCCGCCGACGCCATCGGCGTTCCCTTGCTCGTGATCGGCGAGCGGGGGCTGGTCGGCGCGGTGGAGATCGAGAATGAGCTACCGACGCTCATCGAGACGCACCTAGCGGCGGGCGGCGTGGCGTACCCAACACTGCCCGGCGTCGCGGAGCCGGCCGCCGCGTCGAGCCCCAACCCGGCGCCGACTCCTGGGCCGGCGGCCGAGGCCGCCCCGCGCTCCAACGGCTTCGCCCTCGCCATCGCCATCCTGCTCGGCATGGCCGCCGCTCTCGTCTACACCGCGTTCGCTATCACGCGCGGCGTGCGCGGCGCCCACGTAGCGCTGCTCCCACCCCGCTTCGACATCGTCCTCCCGGTCGTCGCGGTGCTTGGCCTGGCCGTCGCCGGCTACCTGACCTACGTCGAGACGACCAGCGTCCGCGCCATTTGCGGGCCGGTTGGCGACTGCAACGCCGTCCAGAGCAGCCCCTACGCGCGGCTGCTCGGCGTCGTGCCGGTTGGCGTTGTCGGCGCCCTCGGCTACATCGGCATTCTCGGCGTCTGGCTGTGGCAGCGGTTCCGCTCGGACTGGCTCGCCGTCTACGCGCCGCTCATCCTATTCGGCATGGCGCTGTTCGGCGTCATCTTCTCCCTCTACCTGACGTACCTGGAGCCGTTCGTGATCGGCGCGGTGTGCGCCTGGTGCCTGACATCGGCCGTCCTCATCACGGCGACGCTGCTCCTCACGGTCGGCCCACTGGTGCGCGCCATGGCGCCGCCGGCAGAAGTAGCTGGCGCCGAAGAGGCGTCACCACTATAAAAGTTGGGCCGCGACGGGGCGGCCCAACTGAGCTGGATGCGGTTCGCTCGCGGCCCAACCCCTACGCTCGCTCGACCTGGACGAGATTGGTGTAGAACGTCGCGCCGCGCCCCATGTCGGTCAAGGCATCCGAGGTCAGCTGGTTGATGCCCTTGCGCTCCGGGCTGAGCTTCGTCCACCAGATCGTCTCCGCCGCCGCGACGCCGGGCCGGACAGCATTCCCGACGCGAGCGCGCAGCCGCACCTCGCCGCGATCGTTGAACACGCGGCACCAGTCGCCATCGGCGATGCCCCGCGCCGCCGCGTCCTGGGCGCTCAGCTCGATGAACGGCTCCTTCTGCTTGGCGACGAGCGCATCCACGTGGGAGAACGATGTGTTCAGGAAAAAGTGGGCGCTGGGCGTGATGAGGTGGATCGGGTAGCGCGCGGCCAGCGCCGGGTCGGCCTCCACGCTCTCGGCGATGGGGTCGTGGCGCGGCAGCGGGTCCAGCCCGGCGGCGGCCATGCGCTCGGAGTATAGCTCGACCTTGCCGCTGGGCGTCGGGAAGCCGCCGTGGGCGAAGGGCGCCCAGGGCGTCGTCGTCGGGGCGCTCGTCGGCGCGTCGGGGACGCTGGCGCCCACCGCTTCGGCCGTCGGCAGGGCGAGCCGCGCCCAGCCCTCGGCCATCAGCCGCTCGCGGGTGATCCCCTGGAGGTAAGCATGGGGCAGGGCGAGGGCCTGGTCAATCATGTCCTCGACCGTGTCGTCGAAGCAGGCCTCGGTGAAGCCCATCGTCTTCGCCAGGCGGCGGAACAGCTCGACGTTGGACACCGACTCGCCGAGGGGGGCGATGGCCGGCTGGTTGACCTGAATGTAGTAGTTGCCGTAGGCCTTGTGCAGGTCGGTGTGCTCGAGCTGCGTCGTCGCCGGCAGGACGATATCGGCGTAGTCCGTCGTGTCGGTGAAGTAGGGGTCGTGAACGACGGTGAACAGGTCCTCGCGCATCAGCCCCGCCAGGACGCGCGACGAGTTGGGCGTGCTGGCGGCCGGGTTGGCGTCGTAGACGAATAGCGCCTTGAGGGGCGGGTCGCTCAGGGTCAGTAGCGCGTCGCCGAGCTGGTTCATGTTGACCGGGCGCGGCTGGGGTGTCGGCATCAGGTCCGGGCGGTTGAGGGCAGCGAAGTCAATCGGGAATGCGCCGGACGTGCTGAGCAGCGCCCCGCCGCCAACATCGCGCCACGCGCCGACAATCGCCGGCAGGCAGGCGACAGCGCGCACCATCATGCCGCCGTTGGTGTGGCGCTGGAGGCCGTAGTTGAGGCGGATCACCGACGGGCGCGTCGCGGCGTACTCCCGCGCCAGGGCCAGGATGTCCTCGGCCGCGATGCCCGTCGTCGCAGCGGCGCGCTCGACCGGCCAGTCGGCGGCGCGCGCCTGGAGCGCGTCGAAGCCGACGGCGTGGGCATCCAGCCACGCCCGGTCGTGGCGGCCCTCGCCGATGATGACGTTCATGAGCGCCAGGGCCAGGGCGGCGTCTGTGCCGGGGCGGGGCGTGATGTGCCAGTCGGCCAGGCGGGCCGTGCGGGTCTGCCGCGGGTCAATGACGATGAGCCGCGCCCCCGCCTTGCGGGCCGCCGTGATGAACGGCATGAGGTGCGTGTTGGACGTGGCCGGGTTGGAGCCCCAGACGATGATGAGCTTCGCCTGGGCGAAGGCCTCCGGGTCCGTGCCGAGGGACGCGCCGTAGGTGTACTTCCACGCCGTAAAGCCGGCCTCCGAGCAGATGGTGCGCTCGAGCTGGCTCGCGCCGAGGCGGTGGAAGAAGCGGCGGTCCATGCTGCCCTCGTTGAGCAGGCCGAGCGTGCCGGAGTAGGAGTAGGGCAGGATGGCCTCGGCGCCGTGGGCGGCGATGATGCCCTCGAAACGCTCGACGATCTCGGCCATCGCCTCGTCCCACGAGATATCCTCGAACTGGCCGCTGCCCTTCGGCCCGACGCGGCGGCGCGGGGTCAGGACGCGGCGCGGACTGTAGACCAGGTCCAGATAGTGCTGGCCGACCTTGCCGCACAGAAAGCCGCGTGTCGTCGGGTGCGTCGGGTCGCCTTCGATCTTGACGGCGCGGCCCTCGCGCACCGTGACCTTCATGGCGCAGGTGTCGGGGCAGTCGTGGGGGCAGACGGCGTGGACGACATGCAAATCCGAGTCCGATAGAATCATAGCCATGGCCGGGTTCCTCACGTAAAACAGTCTGTAGCTCAGTACTCTATCTTTGCACTTTGCTGTACAGTGGGGGTGTGGGGGCCGCAGGCCCCCACGACCTTTTTGAACCCTCTCCCCCGCGCGTCGTTCTAGCAGGGTGCAGTCCCCACTGAAGAAGGGGAGGAAACAAGGGGGTAGTTTGGAGAGGCTGCGCCCGCTCCGACCTCCCGCCAGACACAAAGTGCAAGGCAGCATAAGTCAGTATGTAGCGCCGACCGCGCAAGTCGACTGAGCTGCTGGTTGACCTCGGTCGGTTGCCGACTGATAGACTGAAGTCGGCGCTACAGGTCGGCGGCCCGAATTGGGGTATTCTAGCCCAAAGATTCAGGAATCACAAGCGCCGCGTCCCTTTGCCTTCCCTCCAGCGGCGTGATATAATCACGGCCACACGAACCCTTGCGCGCCACTGAGGAGGACTCATTCTATGGATATTACCGTTCGCGAGATGAAGCGCGTTGTCCTGGTTGGTCCGGTTGGCAAGGTCAATCACGAAACAGCGCCAGAGCTTCAAAAGGTGCTCGATGAGGAAATAGCAAACGGTCATTTCAAAATCGTCGTGGACATGAGCAAAGTCAACTATATTAGCTCGGCCGGCTTGCGGGTGCTGCTCAAGGCGCGGAAAGACGTCAAGCGCTGGAACCGCGGCGACCTGCGGCTGTCGGGCGTCCAGCCCCTGGTCCTGGAGACCCTGGAGCTTGTCGGCTTCACGCGGATCTTCGAAATGTACGACGACACGGTGGATGCAGTGGGCAGCTTCTAGTGACGCTGCGTTGTCATGCTGAGGGCAACGAAGCATCCCGGCCCATTCGGGACTCTTCGCGTCGCTCAGAGTGACAGCGTCACGTTGTCGGCAGGCGGATGCGTTGCGGCATGATTCCTGCCCGTTGCATAGTGTGATGGACTATCGAGACGTTTTCGCGCGGTATGTCGAGAGCCAGGAGTTATCGCCCCAGGAGGCGGCAGGCGCCTGGGATGCCATCGCGGCTTTCGAGGGCTGGCTGGCTGCTACTGGTCAGCCAGTCGTTCTGTCGCGGGCGGCCGTCTTGAAGTATCGCGCCGAGCTTGTCGCGGCGGGCCTCGACCGCGACACCCTGCGCCAGCGGGCCGCCCCCGTCCAGCGCTTCGTGTCCTGGCTCGACCGGGCCGCCCAGGCTGAGGCCGATGCCCGCGTCGTCCGCGAGCTGACCACCCTCAAGGAGGTCGCCACCACCCTCAATCAAACGGGGGACCTCCAGGAAGCCATCGCGGCCATCCTGCGGACGTTGACCTCGCTCATGGGCCTGAGCACGGGCTGGGTGTTCCTGCTCGACGAGGCGGACGCCTTCATCCCGGTCGCCGATATCGGCCTCCCGCCCGCGCTGGCCGAGGACAACCGCCGCGAGCTGCGCCGCGAGCCGGAGTGCGAGTGCCAGTGGCAGCTGCGCACCGGCCGGCTCAAGCGCGCGGTCAACATCGTTCAGTGCAGCCGACTGGAGGAAGCGGCGGGGGACACGGGCGGCCTGCGCTACCACGCCAGCATCCCGATCCGCGCCCGCAAGCGCACCCTGGGCATCCTCAACGTCACCGGGGCGTCCGAGGAGGTGTTCAGCGGCGCGGACCTCTCGGTGCTCGGCGCGGTCGGCGACGCCCTGGGCATGGCGATCGAGCGGGCGCAGCTGATAGACTACGCGCGCAGCCGGCGCTACCGCGAGCAAGAGACGCTGTTGCGCCTCTCCCGCGAGCTACTGTCCAGCCTCGACCCGCGCCAGGTCACCCAGCTCGTCGTCGAGGAGGCGGCGCGCATCCTCGACGCGGACGCGGCGGCTTTGTCGCTACTGGCCGGCGACGACACGATGACCATCGTGGCGACGGTCGGCTGGGAGCCGCAGTGGCTCGAAGACAACGCTTTCCGCGCGCTGCCCGGCGGCCTCACCCACCGCGCGTATGTCGAGGGTGACACGATCATCGAGGCCGATATGCAGGCGTCGCCCTCCGGCGGCTCCGACATCGTGCGCGCCCACGGCTGGCGGGCCGGGGTCGCCGTGCCGGTGGCGATTCGCGGCGCGGCCATCGGCGTGCTGGCGGTCTACGCCAGGGCGGCCGACCACTTCAGCGACGAAGATTCGCGGCTGCTGGGGCTGATCGCGGCCCAGGCGGCCCTCGCCATCCACAACGCCCGCGAGTACGAGGAGAAGGCCCAGGAAGCCTGGCACCGCAACGCCCTCCTCCAGGTGTCGGAGAACATCCGCAACCTGAGCCGCATGGAGGATATCCTGGAGACGGTGGGGCGTCTGGCCCCGATGTTCCTGGGCGCCCGCTCGTGCGGCTTCTTTCTGTGGGATGGCGCAGCGGCCGCCTTCGCGCCCCACGCTATCCAGGGCGGGACGGATGAGACGGCGCGGCGGGCGCGTTTCGCCGCGCTCACGTCGCCCCAGGGCGGCGCGATCTTCGAGCGCGTCCTGGCCGACCGCCAGCCGTTCCTGGTGACACGCCCCGAGGCGGCGGCGAGCGCCGACCTGTTCGACGTGTTCGACGCCGACCGCCTGCTGATCGTGCCGCTTGTCGCGCGCAGTCTGCTCGTCGGCGTCATGGCGCTCGACCCGTCGGCGGAGACCGAGCGCTACACGCCGCGCCTGCTGGAAATCGCCAGCGGCATGGGGTCGCAGACGGCGGTGGCCATCGAGAACGAGCGCCTGCGGCGGGCCGAGCTGGAGGCGGAGCGGCTGGCCCAGGAGCTAGAGCTGGCCCACCACATCCAGCGCAGCTTCCTGCCGGACCAGGCGCCGACGCTGGCCGGCTGGGACATTGCGCCGTGCTGGAAACCGGCCCGCATCGTGACCGGCGATTTCTACGACTTCGTGGCGCAGCCGGACGGCGGCGTCGGCGTGGTCATCGCCGACGTGTCGGACAAGGGCGCGCCGGCGGCCATCTTCATGGCCGTGTCGCGCAGCCTGCTGCGGGCCAGCGTCCTGGCCTACCCGCAGCCCGTCGAGGCGATTGACCACGCCAATGCCCTGATCGCCGCCGACGCCGACTCGAGCATGTTCGTGACCGCGTTCCTGCTGGCCCTCGATGGACGCGGCGGCCATCTCGACTTCGTCAACGCCGGCCACAACCCGCCGCTTCTGGTGCGCGCCGACGGCTCGGTCGAGTGGCTAGGGCAGGACGCCCACGGCCCGGCGCTGGGTATCGTCCTGGACTATCGCTGGCCCGGGCGGGGCGCCGATCTGGCGGCGGGCGACACGCTGGTGCTCTACACCGATGGCATCACCGAGGCCATCAACGAGCGGGACGAAGCCTTCGGCGAGGCGCGCCTGGCCGAGCTGGTGGCGGCGCACCGCCGCCTGTCGGCCGAGGCCCTCGCGGCCCGCATCGTGGACGCCGTCGGCGAGTTCGCGGGCGACCACCCGCAATTCGACGACATCACCCTGGTGGTGCTGAAGAGATTGGGAGACTAGGATGTCCGCCCCCGACCGCTATACGTTGAAGACGACGAGCCGACCGGAGAACCTTGCCAGCATCGCGGAGTTCATCTCCAATGCCGCGGCGGACTGCGGGCTGACTGAGCAAGAGGCTTACTACGCCCAGATGGCGGTGGACGAGGCGGTGACCAACGTCATCGAGCACGCCTACCGCGGCGGCGAGGGGCCGATCGAGATCATCGTCGAGCGGCGCGGTGACAACTTCTGCGTGACCATCCGCAACCAGGGCGACCCGTTCGACCCGACGAGCGTGCCGGAGCCGAACGTGGATGCCCCGCTGGACGAGCGCGAGCCGGGCGGGTTGGGCCTCTTCTTCATGCGGCGGCTCATGGACGACGTGACCTTCCGCTTCGACCCGGACGGCTGGAACGAGGTCGTCATGACGCGCCGCCGCCGCGTGATCGCGTCCGCCGCCTCGCGCTACGCCGCCGACGTCATGGTCGTCAGTCCGCGCGGGCGGCTCGACGCCAACGGCTCGCAGTACCTCGACGGCGAGCTGGAGAGTCTCGCCAACGGCGGACAGTGGCGGGCCGTCGTGGATTTCAGCCAGGTGACGTACATCAGCTCGACTGGGCTGCGCGTCCTGCTCGCAGCGGTCAAGCGCAACCGTCGCCACGCCGGCGACGTCAAGCTCTGCCGCCTGACGCCGCCCGTTCTGAAAATCTTCCGCATGGCCGGCTTCGATAACATCTTCAGCTTCTACGAGACCGAACAGCAGGCGGTGGAAGCGTTCAGGGCATGAATCTCCCCACGCGCATCTGGCAGGTTGTCATCGCCGCGCTCGGCGTGGCGCTGCTCATCCTCGGCGCGCGCCAGCCAGGCGCCTTCGCCTCCCTCGACGCGCCGGCGCAGTGGCTTGGGCTGCTCCTGTTCATCCTGCTGTCCATCGTCGTCAAGCGCGCCGGTTTCGAGGTCATCCCCGACGCCACCCACAGCCTGTTCGGCGTCATTGACATCGCCGCCCTCCTCGTCTTCGGCCCCGTCCCCGGCGCGTGTGTCGCCGCCGCCAGCGAGCTGATCTACCTGGTGGGCCGCGCCGCCCGCCGCTACCCCCTCGGCCCGGCGCGCACCGTCGGCTACCCCATCTATGGCGCGGCGGTCAAGGCTATGGTCGCCCTCACCGCCGCGTGGGTCTACAGCGCCCTGGGCGGGGTGTTCGCCCCGACCGACCTCACCGTCGGCCAGATTCTGCCCCTCGTCGGCCTGTTCGTGACGTGGTTCGTCCTGGACAACCTGATCTGGCTCGCCCGCGCGGCCCTGGCCGGCGGCGCCGGTCAGACGATCCAGTGGCTGCGGCGGGCGTGGCGGCAGTCCCTCGGCGTCGAGCTGCTGCCCCTGCCCATCGCCCCCGTCCTCGCCATCGCCTACGACATCAGCGCCCTGCTCTTCCTCATCGTCGCCGGCGGCATCGTCGTCGCCAGCGTCCTGGTGCATCGCCTGGCGCGCACCAGCCGCCAGCTCAACGACCGTCTCGTCGAGCTGACGACGTTTGAGGAGCTGGGCGAGGCCATCATCAACGCCCAGATGGACATCAAGCGCCTGGCCGAGCTATCCTACGACTACACTACGCGCATCGTCGGCCCGACCGACTTCCGCTTCGTCCTCCTGGACGCCGAGCGCGAGAGCCTGCGGCCGGTGCTGTGGGTGGTGCGGGGCGAGCGCCAGACGCCGGAGGGCATGCCGCTGGCTGGCCTGCGCCTGTGGCTGGGCAACGCCTGGGAGAGTGAGCGCATCCCCAACATCCCGGCCGCCCCGCCCAAGCTCCAGGAGGTGGTGGACCCCGACGAGCAGTCGGCGCTCCTCGTGCCGCTGATGGCGGGCCGCGAGGTCATCGGCGGCATGGTCGTGGAGCATCGGGAACCGAACCACTTCAGCGACGCCCACCTGCGCCTGCTCACCAGCCTCGCCAGCCAGATCGCCGTCGGTCTCGAAAACGGCCGCCTGTACGAGCGCGAGTGGAAGCGCGCCGTCCAACTCAGCGCCATCAGCGAGGTCAGCCGCCAGGTCGCCGCCATCGTCAACCTGGACGAATTGTTCAGCCGCGTCGTGCGCCTCATCCAGGCCAGCTTCGGCTACGACTTCGTCCAGATCCTCACGCTCCACGAGGACAGCCTGATGTTTCGCGCCAGCACGGGCGAACTGCACGAGACGCGCCGCGCCGACAGCTACACCATCCCCCTGGGCCAGGGCATCACCGGCTGGGTGGCGGCCGAGGGCGAGCCGGTGCTGGCGAACAACGTCGCCGAGGAAGCCCGCTACCGCCCCGACCCCGAGCGCCAGCTCCGCGCCACGCGCTCCGAGCTGGCCGTCCCGCTCAAGATCGAGGAGCGCGTGCTGGGCGTCCTGGACGTGCAGAGCAACCGCATCGGGGCCTTCGACAAGGACGACCTGTTCGTGCTCAAGACCCTGGCCGACCAGATCGCCATCGCCATCCAGGAGGCGCGGCTCTACCAGGAGGCCCTCGCGCGGCAGCGGTTGGAGCAGGAGCTTGTCCTCGCCGCCGAGATCCAGGCCTCGCTCCTGCCGGAAAACGTCCCCATCATTCCCGGCTACGAGGTCGCCGCCTTTTGGCGGCCGGCCCTGGAGATGGCCGGCGACTTCTACGACTTCGTGACCCTGACCGAAGGACGCTGGGGCTTCGTCATCGCCGATGTGTCGGACAAGGGCATTCCGGCCGCCATGTTCATGGCCGCCACGCGCAGCATGGTGCGCGCCTCCGTGCTGGGCCGCCGCCCGCCCGTCGAGGCCATCACCCGCGCCAACGCCCTGATCCTGCGCGACACGCGCGCCGATATGTTCGTGACCCTGTGCTACTGCGTCCTCGACCCGGCCACAGGCCAGCTCATCTACGTCAACGCCGGCCACACGCCGCCCCTGATCTACCGCAGCCGCTCGGACCGCGCGGAGTATCTGCACAGCAAGGGCATCGTCCTCGGCGCGATCGAGGATATCCGGCTAGAGGAGAAGGTGGTCACCCTGCGGCCCGGCGACGTGCTGGCGCTGTACACGGACGGGGTGACCGAGGCGATCACCCTGGAGGAGGTGGACTTCGGGGAGGAGCGCCTGGCGGATGTGGTTCGCCGCTGCCACGCCCAGCACCCGGGCGAGATCATCGGTTCCATTATCGCGGCCGTGACCGACTACGTCGGCGACGCGCCGCAGCACGACGACTTTGCATTGATCGTCATCAAACGACAACCCTGACCCCAAAATGAGAGGAATGACCCATGCGTACACCCATCGTCGCCGGAAACTGGAAAGCCAACAAGACCGTGCCGGAGGCGCTCGACCTGGTTGACGCCCTGGCGAAGAACGTCGCCGCCATCGCCGACGTTCAGATCGTCGTCGTCCCGCCGTTCACCGCCCTCTACGCCGTCGCCGAGCGTCTCAAGGGGACGAACGTCCGCGTCGGCGCGCAGACTATGTACTGGGAGAAGTCGGGCGCGTACACCGGCGAGGTGACGCCCCTCATGCTCCAGGGCGTGGTGGATTACGTCATCATCGGCCACTCGGAGCGGCGCAAGCTGTTCGGCGAGACCGACGAGACAGTCAACAAGAAGGTCCACGCCGCCCTGGCCTACGGCCTGACGCCCATTGTCGCCGTCGGCGAGACGCTGGAGGAGAACGAGGCCGGCCAGACCGGCGCCGTCGTCACGCGCCAGATGAAGGGCGGCTACGCCGGCCTGACGGCGGAGCAGGCGCTCAAGACCGTCGTGGCGTATGAGCCAGTCTGGGCCATCGGCACCGGCCGCGCGGCGACGCCGGAGGGCGCCAACGCCGTGTGCCGCGACTACTGCCGCGGCGCGCTGGCCGAGCTGTACGGCGACGAGGTCGCGGGGCAGATCCGCATCCAGTACGGCGGGTCGGTGACGCCCGACAACGCCAAGAGCCTGTTCGGCCAGCCGGACATTGACGGCGCGCTGGTCGGCGGCGCGTCCCTCAAGGCCGCCGACTTCACCGCCATCATCGTGGCGGCGCAGCCGTAGTCCCATCGAACTTAAGGTAACGCCAAGGCGCAGAGGCGCAAAGAGGGAAGATCAAGGAGTCTCGTCTTCCTTTGCGTCTTTGCGCCTTCGCGTTTCTTTCCTCGCCCCTGGCTGGCGGTGGAGTTGGCGCTCCCCCGCCAGCTGCGCCCCCCCCTGTAGCGCCGACTTCCAGTCGGCTCTTCGCCTGCGGCGTGGCTTGACCGTGGCGCGGACGGCGCTTACACTTTGGGCGACCTGTGTGTTCGAAGCGTCGAAAGGCTGCCTGTGTCGTCCGTCGTTTGCCATCGGCCCATAGTCCGTCTGTGCGCCCTCGGCCTCGCCGTGTGGGCGCTTTTCGGCGTGGCCGCGTGCAGCGCCGCCGGTCTGCCCGGCCCCGTGGCCCTGCGCCCGCCCACGCCAACCCCGGCGCCCACGGCAACCTCGACCCCGACCCCGACGCCCGCCCCCAGCGCCACGCCCGCCCCGACGGCCACCGCCGTGTCCCGCCTGCTGACCCTGGACCTGTCCGTCGCTGCGCGCCGCCAGCCCATCATCATGCGCCTGGAGCGGGCCAGCCTGGCCGGCGACACCCTGACCCTGGGCCTGTCGTTCTTCAACGTCGGCAGCCGCGACCTGCTCAGTAGCGGCCAGGTCAGCGGCGGTGACGCTGTCCTCGTCGCCGACGGCGCGCCCTTCACCCCCCGCCGCGTCGCCGCCAGCCTCGCCCACGACATCGCGCCGGCGCGCACGTGGGTGGCGGGGAGCGCCAACAGCGGCGACCTCGTGTTCGACCGCCCCCACGGTGACGCCGCCACCCTGCGCCTGCCCGGCTTCCCGCCGGTGCAGCTCGACCTGCGCGCCGGCGCCGCCGTGGCGCTGGCCGAGGATGGCGCGCCCCTCCCGTCGCCCACGCCGGACTATGCCGCCGGAGCCGCCGGCGAGGCGCGCGCCCTGCTCAGTCGCGTCGGCCGCGCCGTGCTCGCAGGGGACGAGGCGGCGCTGGCGGCGGCGGTCGCCGGCCCCATCGAGTTCTTTGGCCCCGCCGACGCCCCGTTCGCCTTCGCCCGCGACGTGCCGTTCCGCCGCTTCGAGATGGACGTGTTCGCCGCCGACGGCGCGGGCGGCCAGGTCGAGATGGACGGCGGGCGGCCGACGGCCCTGCGCGACGCCACGGTCGTCGCCGTCTACACCTTTAGCGACGCCCCGAACGAAATCTTTCGCCAGGTGCTCAGCGGCGACTTCACCCGCGGCCCCGACGGCTGGCGCATCGCGCGCCTCACCCCCGACCGCCCACCCTTCTGGGCGGCCGGCCTGACAGGCGTCACGCGCTGGCCCCACTTCCTCGTCTTCCACCGCCCCGACCAGACCGTTGACAACCTCAGGGAGGCGGCCGAGACGGCCCACATCGCCCTTAAGGCCCAGCTGGGCGACCTGGTGGACGATGTCAGCGTCATGATCGTCGCCGACACCCGCGACGACTTCAGCCGCCTCGCCCAGCAGAGCGGCGACAGCTTCGTCGGCTCCGCCCGCTTCGACAATCTCCTGACGCCGACCGGTATCCAGACCGTCAGCCGCGCGTTGTATATCAACGACGCCGCCTTCGGGGACGGCGCCGTCAGCAACAACCGCAACCAGACGATCCAGCACGAGTTGACCCACCTGGCGCTGGCGCGCTGGTCGCGGCCCTGGACGCCGCCCTGGCTCATCGAGGGCGCCGCCGGTGTGTTCGCCGGCGAGGCCAACTTCCCGGCCCTGGCGGAATACCTGCGCCAGCCAGAAGCGCGCCGCCTCGCCCTGGCCGACCTGACCGGCCTGGAGACGCTGGATCAGTCGCCCGTGCCGCTGGCCGTCGCCTATGCGTACTCCACGGCGGTCGCCGAGACCATCGTCGAGCGCGACGGGCAGGACAAGTTCCTGGCGCTCTACCGCGCTTTCGCCGACGTGGACATGGCGCGCGTGCGCCAGACGGCGGGCGGTGGGGCGACCGTGTCGCCGGAGCGCTTTCGCGCCCTCCAGCGCAGCGTGACCGACGAGGCGCTCCAGAATGTGCTCGGCCTGAGCCTGGCCGACCTGGACAAAGCCACCCAGGCCCATCTGCGCGAGCGTCTGGGTGAGTAGCGCCGCTTGAATTGACGATTGGCGTTCGACTGCTCTACAATTAGTGTTCTTAGCCCCGCTGTTCAAGGAGGAAGACTCGCGATGCGAACCGTGTTGAAGATGCTTGGTGTGTCCCTGCTCGCCTGTGTCATGCTCGCCCTGGCGGCGTGCGGCGGCGGGGGCGCCACCGCCCCGACTGCGGCTGGCGGCCAGAGCGCCGCAGCCCCCGCCGCCAATCCAGCGCCGGATTTCAACGCCGTCGCCAAAGGTACCGACAAGCTGTTCGTGCCGGTGGAGACGGTGAAGAAGGCGTTCGACGATAAGAGCGACGTGGTCTTCATTGACGCCCGCGCCCCGTCGGACTTCGCGGCGGGCCACATCCCCGGCGCCATCAACATCCCCTACTATGACATGGCCAAGCGGTACAACGAAGTACCGAAGGACAAGTGGGTTATCACCTACTGCGCTTGCCCCCACGCCGAGGCCGAGCAGGCGGCCCGCGAGCTGATGAAGCAGGGCTACACCAAGGTCAAGGCGATTGACGAGGGCTACTTCGGCTGGGTTGACAAGGGCTACCCCACCACCAAGAGCTGATGAAGAGTCACCAAATATCCGCGCCATGGCCCACTCGGTAGAGACGCGCCATGGCGCGTCTCTACGGCTATGACAAAACGCCCCCTTTCCCTCGGCGTGCTTTGCGCTTCTGTGGCAATCCTGGCTTTGCTCCTGGCCGGCTGCGCGGCGCGGCCGACCGGCGGCGTGGCCCAGTTTCGCGTCGCCGACGGCTCCGAGGGTCTGGCCGGGCTGGACCGCGTCGTCGTCAGCCTGCGCGACGCTGCCATGCACCCGGCCGACGCCGCGCGAGACGAGGGCTGGGTGGACATCCCCCTGATCGCCCCCGTGGTGGACCTGGGCGCGGCCGGCGCCCAGGGGCAGATCGTCGCCCGCGGGCCGTTCCCGCCCGCCGTGTACGACCGCGTCCGCGTCGAGGTCGCCGACGTGTATGGCGAGAAGGACGGCCAGCGCGTCCCCATCCGCAATATCGTCGAGCCGATCTACCTGGACGGGCCGCTCGAACACGGCCCGGCGACGCTGCGCATCGCCCTCATCGTCCTGCCCCGCCAAAGCCCCGACGAGCCGGAACGCTACGCCATCTTCACCAAAGCCGTCGCCGTCCGCTAACCCGCCGAGAATAGCAACGCAAAGTTATACATGAACCTGTGGTTCACCATCGCGCATGAAAATAGCTGTCACCCCGAGACGCTAATGCCGTGTGACGGCATGCGCCGACACAAGAAACGTCTAGGCTGTCACCCCGAACGAAGTGAGGGGTCTGGACTGCGGCCCAGATGCCTCGCTATGCTCGGCATGATAGCCAGGGTTATTTTCAGCCCAGAGTTATTTTCAGAGGAGGCGCAAAGGAAGGTAGCTCCGCACAATAGCGTGGAACGGCGGACTCCCCCCCCATCCCCCCCGCCAGCAGGGGGGAGAAGAGGGCTGCGTTCGCCATCCCCCCCGCCAGTAGGGGGGAGAAGAGGGCTGCGTTCGCCATCCCCCCGCTGGCGGGGGGACGAGAGGGGGGTCTCCACGCTATTCTGCGGAGCTACCCAAAGGAAGAGACCCCAGAGCTTGTTCTTCCTTTGCGTCTCTGCGCCTTTGCGTTTCATTCTTCTTCAGGCTCGGCGAAATCACGCGGGGGGCGGTCCTTACAAAAGGCCGCCCCCCGCGTTGCTCAGGGAGATATGACAGCTATTGGCGATTAGTCCGGCGCGATGAGGGTGTAGCCGTGGCGCGGAACCGTGCGGATGTAGCGCGGGCTGTGGGGCGTCGGCTCCAGCTTGGCGCGCAGGTTCTTGACGTGCGCCCGCACCAGGGCATGCTGCCCCGCCCCCGGCGGGTAGCCCCACACATCCTGGAGCAGCCGATCCGACGACACCACCTGCCCCGGGTTGCGCAGCAGATAGGCCAGGAGCTTGAACTCCGTCGGCGTCATCGGGATGCTGCGCCCGTCCACCTCGGCGCGCCGCCCGCCCAGGTCGAGGCGCAGCCGCCCGAGGGAGAGGGGCTGAGCGTGGCTGCGCTGGGCGCGGCGCAGCAGCGCCCGTACCCGCGCCGTCAGCTCCTGAAGGTCGAAGGGCTTGGTGAGATAGTCGTCCCCGCCGGCGTCCAGGCCGCGCAAGCGGTCCGGCAGGCGGTGCTGGGCGGTGAGGAACAGTACCGGCGTGTCCGACACCGTCGGATCGGCCCGCAGGCGTCGGCACACCTCGATGCCGTCCAGGCCGGGCATCGCCATGTCCAGGACGACAAGGTCCGGCATCATCTGGCGCGTGACGGACAGCGCCTCAACACCGCTATTGGCCGTCAGGACCTCGTAGCCGTTGCGCACCAGGCTGCGGCTGAGGGTGCCGCGCACGTCCGAGTCATTGTCGGCGACAAGAATTGTGGCCACGTATACCTCACTTGGCGCCCTACTTTGCGATGGGCAGGCGCGCCCCTATGGTGGTTCCTATGCCCGGCCGACTGGCGACGAGCACCTGCCCGCCCGCCCGCGTCACGAGATTCCACGCCAGGAACAGGCTGCCGCTAGTGTCCGGCGCGAATGGCTGAAGCAGCCGCCGCCGCCGCACCGTCACCGCGCCGTTGTCGGCCACGGTGACCAGGACATACCCGTTCCGCACGACCGAGGCCAGGCGAATCTGGCCCTCGTCGGTCGAAGCCAGCGACTGGCGCGCGTTCGCCAGCAAATGCACCCAGGCTTCCGTCATGTCCGCGGCATTCGCGCGCACCGCCGGCAGGTTGGGCGTCAGGCGCGCGGTGAGGCGGACCCCAGCCCCCTCAAGCTCGCTTGTCACCAAGCGCAGGGCCGCCTCGATGCTCCCGTTCACATCCATCGCTTCCGTCAAGCCGTTGCCCTGGACGAAGTCCAGGACGGTCTCGACCCCGTCGCGAATGCGCTGGCCGGCGCGCTCGATAGCCGCCAGGCCGGCCAGCATCCCCGACTCGGTCGCCTCCGTTTGCAGCAGCTGCGCCTCGCCAATGACCGTCGTCAGCGGGTTGTTGATGCGCTGGGCCAGCCCGGCCACCGCCGCGCTGCTGGCGATCTCGCGGCCGCTGGCCGTAAACCAGCGCTGCAAGCGCGCGCTGCGCTGGCGCTCCGCCAGCAGATCCGCCGCCAGCGTCGCCGTCTCGCCGAGCAGCACCAGCAGCCCCGGCTGCACCGGCTGGCTGCCGTTGCCGACCGCCACGAGCGCGCCGTGCAGTGTCGCGCCGCTCACCGGCGCGCCCCACGCCCAGCCCTGGCCCTCGTCACTCTCGCGCAGGGGCGCATCGCTGTGGATGACCCGCTGCGCCAGCGCTTCCAGCGCCGTCTGCGCCTCACTGGGTCCAACCAGTGCTCCCCACACCATGTCCCGTCGCGCCGGCTCGTACCACGCGATCCCAATGGCTTGCGCGCCGTTCAAAGCGACGACGTGCTGAGCCGCGGACTGCAGCGCCGTGTCAGCGTTGATCTGCAACATATGGCAGCCCTGTCCCCCCTCGTTCGTCATATGGAGTAACGGAGGCGTACCTTAAAGTGTTATGCGGGCGGGGCAATTCGTGAAGGGTGCGCAAAATCTTCGTCGTCGCTCACCGTGGGGAGGGACAAGCCCGGCGGATGGCGTAGCCACAGATCGGCCACGTCCTGCGCCGCCGCCAGTTGCGCCCATGTGGTGGGGATGAACGTCACCCGCCGCAGCCGCCGCGCCGGGATGGGCCGCGCCAGCGGCGTCAGCGGGCCGAGCGCGAAGCGGTAGTACAGGGCGTCGGCGCGCGGGTGCTGGGCCTCGTCGGGCAGTAGCTCCCGCCGCTGCGCCAGGCTGACGCGCTGCACCGCCGCCCACAGCCGCACGGCGTGGCCGTCCGCCCCGAACGCGCCCGTCTGGTAGAAGGCCAGCGCCTCGCAGCCCAGGCGCGGCGGGGCGTGGGCGACGGGCAGGCGGTACCAGCCCGCCGCGGCCCGCGCCAGGTCGGCGGGGCGGGTGACGACGGCGACCAGCACCGGGGGGTCGGGCGCGGGCCAGGCGGGGGGCGGCGCGGCGCGGCGCGGGGGACGCGGCATCGCCCCTCAGCGCACGCCCGCCGCCAGGGCGGGGGCCGCGCGGCGCAGCCCGGCCCGCAGCCGCAGCAGGGCCACGTCCGCCGCCCGCGCCTCGAGCATGATGTCGAACGGCGGCAGCCCGGCGGTGGCGGCGAGAAAGTCCTGGAACTCGAACGGGTGGATGAGGTCGGCGTGCTCGCCGGGGCGTGGCAGGCGCATGACGCGCACGCCGCGCCGCCGCATGGCCCGCGCCTCGGTGCGGGGCGAGGCGACGTGGACGAGGGGTGTGACGCCGGCGGGCCAGGTGTCGAGGCACGCTGCCAGGGCGGCGCGCGGCGCGCGCCCATCGCCCCGCAGGCGGTGGTGCAGGCTGTCGAAGATGACCGGAGCGCCGCATGCCGCGTGCAGGCCGACCAGGTCGCCGGCGCTGTGCACCAGGTCGTGCTCGATGGCGATGCGCCGCTGGACCGCCGGCGGGAGGGCCAGGTAGCGCCGCGCAAAGCGCGCCCGCGCCTCGGCCGCGTCCCCCAGCCCCCCACCGACGTGGCACTCGACGACGCCGTCGGCCGCGCCGAGACCCCCCAGGAGGCCGGCGAGGGCGGTCAGGGTGGCGGCGGCGCGCGCCACCTCGCCCTCGACGCGCCCCCCCAGGCATGGGCTGAGCGGGGCGTGCACCGCCAGGCGCACGTCGGCGGCGCGGGCCAGGCCGCCGACGTGCGCCATCTCCCCGGCCGCCTCGGCCAGCTGGCGCGGCGCAGCTTCGGGCGGGCCGGGCAGGAGGCGCCAGTGCAGGCGAAACAGGTGGATGTCGGCGCGCGCCAGCCACGCCAGGCTGTCGCGCAGGTAGAGCAGCCCGACGCTGAGGTGGGGCTGCGCCGGCGGCCGCCGCGCGTCGTAGCAGCGCAGGCCCGGCCGCGCCAGGAGCGCCGGCCCACAGCCGAGGCGCATGGTTCCTCCCGAAAGACAGCCACGGAGGCGCGGAGGACACAGAGAGGGGATAAGAAGCTCTCTACGTTGGAGGAGGGGCCTGGCCGCGCTTCCCTTGCACGTCGGTGTCCGAGCGCGGACGACAGATTTGTAACGCAAAGGCGCAGAGGCGCAAAGCTGAGAAGAATTACTCTTTCTCTGCGTCTTTGCGTCTTTGCGTTTCCTTTATCTTATGTTTACAGGACGGCGTGGAGGAGGGCGATCCAGATGAAAATCTGGACGGCGACGGCGCTGCCGAGGGAGAGGTAGGCCGCGAATCGCTCGCGCCCATGCACCGCGATCGCCAGCGCCCCGTTGACCGCCAGCGCGGCTACCCCGGCCAGGGGCAGCCACAGGGCGATGGCGCGCGCCAGTGGGGTCGCGGCGATACCGCGCATCGGCAGGGTGGCGGGCAGGCTGGGGTACAGCAGGCTGACCCAGGCCCACAGGAGCAGCGAGAGGATGATTCCCGCGCCGAGCAGGGCGTACACCAGCCTGTCACGCCAGATCGGGAGACGCATCCAGCGCGGCTGCCACGATGTCTCGGCCAGGGGTTCGGTGGGGCCGAGGCGCTGGCGCGTGGCGAGGCCCTCGATGAACGCAACGCGGTCGGCGGGCGAGACGGCGTAATGCCCGCCGCGCCGCGTGACCAGAATGAGCTGTTCGGGCAGCGGCCGCGTGGCGCAGATGATGGCGCTCCCCAGCCCGTCCAGGTGGCCCAGCCCAACGCGCAGCCCCGGCCAGTGGACGCCGTGGATGCGCTCGACGTAGAAGTCGGCGCCGTCCTCGACGGCCAGGATGTTGGGCATCGGGATGACGTGGGTCGTCGCCGCCCAGCGGATCGTGACGGCGTTGCGGTCCATGGCGTAGCGCAGGCTGAGCGCGCCCCACAGCCAGTAGGCGAGGACGGCCAGCGCGGGCAGGCTCAACAGGAGCAGGGCGCCGGCCAGGAAGGCGGCCGGGCTGACGCCGAGCCGCGCCGCGCCCAGCGCCAGGGCCGCGTCAACGCTCAGGAGCGCCAGGATGGCGACCAGCAGCGACAGCGGGATCAGGCGCGAGAGGGGCGGGCGAAAGATCATGCTAGAACCTGTGCCATGTCGGAACGATAGCCGGGAACAGCTGGGGGATGAAATCGCGCTTCAAGAGCGTCACGGCGTCGTCCTCGCTCTTCGTCACGAAGGCGCTCAGACGCACCGACAGGATACCGTCCTTCGGGTCCCGATCCGGCGTGTCCCACAGATACCAGTATAGCACCACGATCTCCTGGCCGTCGTCCTCGTTCCGCGCCAGCCCGCGCTGGACGTTGAGCGTTCCCCCGTCCAGCGGAACCGTATCCACTCGGTCTTCGAGCATCGTCCAGCCCTGGAGCGGGTAGCAGATCGTCGGCGTGTGCTCGAACAGGCGGAAGCTGCGCGGCCCGCGGTGGCCGATGAAGGTCAGCCAGACGACGTCGCCGGCCGGGTTGCGGTAGGCGCGCTGGAGGACAAGCTCCGGGTTCTGGTAGGCGTCCGTGAGTTGGGGGTTGACTGGCAGGTCTGTCGCCGTCCACTCGCCGATGCGCGTCGGCAGGGCGGCGGGCAGGTTGGTCAGCCACAGCTCATAGGGGCTGGCGACGACGCGCTCGTAGCGCGTGACGTGGTACCAGCCGTCCACGTCGGCGAACAGGACATGCTCCGCCAGGGCGGCGCCCTCAGTCGTCGCGGCGGGGGCGGCCGGCGCGGGCGGCGGCCCCACCTGCCACGCCATGCCGATGCCGCCAACCAGCAGCGCTACGACTCCCAGCGCCAGCCAGGCGCGGCGGCCGGCGCGCTGCAACGTGATTCGTATCCGGAAGACTGTCTGCACCGCAAATGTTCCTCAGAAATCGGGTTGAAACGCAAAGGCGCAAAGACGCAAGGACGCAAAGAGAGATATCAATCTTCAGTCTGTTAGCGCCGTTGCGCCGTTGCGTTCTCCTTCTCTGCCGTATGGCTCGCCTGTCATGCCTCGCTGCGCTCGGCAGCTGGGCCGCAGTCCAGACCCCTCCTATCGTCGGGGTGACAGCCATGCTGTCATGCTGAGCGTGAGCGAAGCATCCCCTCTCGTCCCCTTTTCGGTGTCGTCCGTGTCTTCCGTGGTTGCCCGCTTTGCCTCTATAGCAGGGCGCTACCACGCCTCCGGCCGCAGCCCGCCGCAGCGCACCGCCCGCCCCAGCAGGACGAGCAGCGCCAGGGCGACCAGGAACAGCAGCGGGCTGGCGAGGGTGTGGAAGAAGCCGAGCGCCGCGTCGCCGCCGAGGGCCTGGGCGACCCAGAAGATCGAGGACACGCGGGCCAGGTTGGCGGCCAGGGCGATGGGGAGCGCGCTCGCCACGATGAGCGCCCGCCCCCACCACGGCCCGCGCACGCTGTACGCGAACAGCACCGCCAGCGTCCCCAGGGCGACGACGGAGCGCAGCCCGCTACACGGCGCGCCGACGGTGAACGCTTGGTCGTTGACGGCGACCTGCCCGCCCAGGTTGACGGCGGCCACGCCGAGGAGCTGCGCGCCCCGCGCAGCCCACGTCGCCGTCAACGCCTCGAGCTGCGGGCTGAAGCGCTCGATACCGGGCAGGGGGATCATGGCGGCCAGGAAGAGCATCGGGAAGGCCCAGGCGCGCACCACGGCCGGGCCGGCGAAGGTCCACACCAGGCCGACGATGACCACGATCAGGGCCGCCGCCGAGACGACGGCCAGCTGCATCGGCAGGGCCACCAGGTGCAGGCCGACGCCGACGGCCACCACGGCCAGCGCGGCCGGCGTGGGGCGCGCGGCGGCCAGGGCGTCCCGCCGCCGCCAGATCAGCCACAGGGCGACCAGGGGCACCAGGACGCCGTGGGAGTAATAGTCGTTGCCGAGCCACGACAGCGCGAGCCAGCGCAGCGTCGCCGCGAAAAGGATGGCGACCAGGGCGGCGACCGCGCTGGCGGCGGCTATGGCTTTCAAAGGTAGCTTCATAAGGTCAAATGCTAGTCCGAAACGAGCCGGCGGGCAAATCACCCCGGCCCCGAATACCCAGACCGCGCAGACGGGACTGCCACAGAGGCACAGAGGACACGGAGGGAAATGCGGTTCCCACTTCTATTCTCCGTACTCTCTGTGTCTCCGTGGCTATCTTTCCTTCATCGCGTGGCGCCAGATACGGGACGCGCTCAGGGCGCGGGCGTCGGGGTCCCCCACGCCTGCGCCAGGTGCGGCAGGTACACGTAGTAGGGGCGCGGCGTCGGCGACGGTGTCGGGGTGCGCGTGGCGGTGGCGGTCGCCGTGGCGGTCGCCGTGGCGGTGGCGGTCGCCGTCGCCGTCGCGGTGGGCGAGGCGGTCGCCGTCGGCGTGACCGTCGGCGCCGGGCCGAGGCACGAGGTGCCGGTGAAGTTGATCTCATACGGCGTGTCACGCGGGGACAGGATCACCGTCTGCGTGACCGTCGCCCGATCCTCCGCCGCGGCCTGGATGGTGTACTGGCCGCTAGGGAAGTTCGCCAGCGGGCCGATGGAGTACGAGCCGTCACTCTCGGTCACGTCGCGGTACGGCGTGTTCAGGATGCGCACGTCGGCGTAGGGCAGGGCGGCGCCGGTGCAGCTCTGCACCACGCCCTGGATCTCGACGACCGGCGGGCCAGACGGTGTCGCCGTCGGTGTCGGCGTCGCCGTGGCCGCTGGCGTGGCCGTCTCGGTCGGCGTTGGCGTCGTGGTTGGCGTCGGTGGGATGTAGCTCACCGCCTGCGCCCACACGTCGAAGTTGGCGGTGCTGGGAACATTCATGTCCCAGGCAGCGAGTACCTGGCTGCGTCCGCTGTTGTACGCGGCGGCCGGCGCGTCCCCTAGCCCCGCGCCGAGGTCCTGGTTGGCGCCCGTCACGCTATAGACCGGGAACGTCTGCGTCGTCGGCTGGCCGATGCCGCTCCAGGTGACGGCGCGGTACTGCTGGCCGATGGATTTGTCGTACCAGCCCATGAAGAACTGGCCGGCGGCGGCGGCCCAGACCAGCGCTGGCCGGGCGCTCGTTGTCTGGGTGTTGGGAATCTGCACGTCCTTGTCGAGACGGTCGGGGCTGGCCGGCGCGATGTTCTGGCTGTAGATGAGGGACTGGCCGGTGCGGTTGTCCTGCCACACCGCGAGCCACAGTTGGGCGGCCGAATTGAAGGCGACGGCTGGCCAGGTGTGACTGTGGGCATCCGGCGAGACATCCGACACGGCGAAGGGCGAGTCTTCCAGGAACGCCCCGCCGTCGGAGATCTGGCGGCCCCAGATCTTGTAGTCGGCGTCGGCGCCGGGGGTGCAGCCGACGCCGGGCGCGGGGATGGCGCTGGTCCACTTGCTCCACACCACCATGAATGTTTTGGCCGTGCTGTCCGACCACGCCACGTCGGGCTGCTGCTGGTCCACGCAGCTATGGCCTGTGTCCACGTCCGGGAAGCCGATCTGCAGCGGCGGGCCGGACGCCTGCCCAGCCGCGTTCACCATCGTGCCACGAATCGTGCCGGAGTAACTGCGCTCCTCCCACACGACCAGGTAGCTGCGCTGGGGGGCGTTGGCGGCGTTGTAGGCGCTGAACGCGACGCGGACGTTCTTGAACTGGCTGGTCTGGGCGGGCAGGGCGGCCAGCGCTACGGGGGGCGTGACCGTCACGCCGTCGCCGGAGACGCGGGCCGCCAGGATTTCAGGCCCATTGGTCGTGTTGAGCTGGCTGTGGATCCAGACGACCAGGTACTCGTCCAGGGCTGCGTTGTAGGCCACGACCGGGTTGGCGTGGCTGTCGCTCCGCAGCCCGACGATGCTGCCCTGGGCCACGGTCACGGCCGGGCCAAGGGCGTTGTCGGCGGCATTGACGACCCGCGCCTTGACGCTGGTCGGCTTGCGGTCCGAGGCGGTATCCTCGTCCTGCCAGACGACGAGGTACTGGTCGCGCGCGCTGTTATAGGCGGCGTTCGGCGCGTACTCCGACGTGTCGGCATTCGTCACCTGGAACGGCGGGCCGGCCGGCTGCCACGGCGGCAGCTTCAACCCGCCCTGGGCGGCAACCCCGAACGCGCTGCCCGCCAGCAGCGCCACACCCAGGAGCGGGGCCGCCAGCAGTAGGCTCAACTTTTTCACAGACACCCGTTTCCTCCTTCGTGAGAACCGCCGGGCGGGAGAACGACTGATGAACATTACCGAAATAACCGCGCTATCGCGCGGACTTTAGTCGTTCCCCTGGCGGCTCGTTGACACAAAAATGCGTAGGGAGGGGCTGCTGCGCCCTTCCCTACGCATGCCCGAAGCGTGTGCGGTCTTACTTACTATAAACGGGGAAGCACCAATCTAGATACTTCCCGTTCGCTCCGCGCACCACATCGAAGTAGCGGTCGCGCAGCTCGCTGGCGACCGGCCCCGCCTTGCCGTCGCCCACCGGGCGGTGGCTGATGCGGGTGATGATCGAGAGCTGTACCCCCGTGCCGCAGAAGAACGCCTCATCGCACACGTACAGCTCGGTGTGGTCAATCGAGCGCTCTACGACCGGCACGCCCATGTCCTCCGCCAGAATCTGCATCACCGTGCGCCGCGTGATACCCTCCAGGATGTTATCCACGATGGGCGCGGTGATGGCGACGCCGTCGCGCACGATGAACATGTTGGTCGCGCTGCCCTCGGACACGTGGCCGTCGTGGGTCAGCACGATGGCCTCGTCGAAGCCGGCCAGCTCCGCCTCGGACTTCGCCAGCGCCGAGTTGACGTATGAGCCGGCGATCTTGCCGCGCGCCGGGATGGCGTTGTCGTCCACGCGGCGGAACGACGACACCATCGCGTGGCAGCCTTCCTCGTTCTCGATGTAGCGGCCGAACGGGTAGGCGAACAGGGTAAAGTCCGACGCCACGCCGTGCAGGCGCACGCCGATGCCTTCGAAGGACTTGTACGCCAGGGGCCGGATGTAAACGTCCGTGCGGTAGCCCTCGCGGCGGATCAGCTCGAGGGTGATGTCCATCAGGTCGTCCTGCGAGTACGGCAGCTCCATCATGAGCAGCTTGCACGACTGGAGGAAGCGCTTGTAGTGGTCCCTGAGTCTAAAGACGTACAACTCCTCCTTTTGGTTATTCCAGTAACCGCGAATCCCGGCAAAACACGCCGTGCCGTAGTGGAGGGCGTGGGTCATGACGCTAATCTTGGCGTCCTCCATGCGGACGAACTGCCCTTTGAAGAAGGCGTACTCGGCGCTCGTCTTCTGGACCGCCTCGGGCGCTGTAGACAGGGGTGTGCTCATGGTGCTCGTCATCCTTTCGTCAATATCTCCGCGTGGAGGGACAGCTCCCAGCCACGTAGCCGATCCAGAAATGCGTTGTCCGTCATGTCGAGCTGCACCGGCGTCACGCTCACCATGCCGTCGGCCACCGCCCCGAAGTCGGTACCCGGCGTCGGCTCGCCCGTCGGCGGGTCGCCGCCGATCCAGTAGTAGGGGCGGCCGCGCGGGTCGGCGCGCTCGATCAGGACGTCCTTGTAGATGCTCTTGCCCATGCGGGTCACGGCGACGCCGCGCATGTCGGCCGGCGCGATGTTGGGGATGTTGACGTTGAGCAGCATCCCCTGGGGCAGGCCGTGGGCCAGGACCTGGCGCGCCAGGTCGGCGACGAACCGAGCGCCGACGCGCAAGGCGTCCGGATGGGGCGTCTCGAAGCCGGCCAGGGAAGCGGCGATGGCCGGCGCCCCGAAGATGGCGCCCTCGCGCGCCGCCGACACCGTGCCGCTGTAGATCAGGTCGTTGCCCAGGTTCGGGCCGAGGTTGATGCCCGACACGACGAGGGCCGGCGGCCGCCCCAGCAGGCCGAGCATGACCAGGGCCACGCAGTCCGACGGCGAGCCGTTGGACGCCCGGGCCTCGCTGCCGTCAGCCAGGGTGACGGTGGCGACGCGCAGCGGCTTGTGCATCGTCTTGCCGTGACCGGCCGCGCTCCACTGGCGCTCCGGCGCGATGACGACGACCTCGCCCAGGGCGGCCAGCGCCTGGCGCAGGGCCAGCAGGGCCGGGCTGTGGACGCCGTCGTCGTTGCTGAGAAGAATGAACGGGGCCTCGCTCATGAGCCGTCCTTGTGGGGTACGATGCGGATGCGGACGCGCGCCGCCGTGGCCGAGTTGCCGGCGCGGTCGTAGGCGACCGCCTCGGCGAAGTGGGTACCGACATCCTTGGGGGATAGAGTCCACCGCACGCCGTAGGGGGCGACGGTAGACACGCCGAACAGCCGCCCGTCGAGCAGGAACTCGACGCGGTCCATGGACAGGTTTTCTTGCACCGTCACCTGGAGGTTGACCAGCTCGTCGCCGTCCACGCTGAAGATATTGTCAGGCCCCAGGCCGCTAAATGCAAGCTGGGGCGGCGTGTTGTCAATGGTCAGGGGGACACGCAGATCATCGGTGTGGCCGCTGGCGCGATCCACCAGCAGGCGCACGGTGTACGCGCCGTTCAGGCCGCGCGTGTCCCAGCGCATCAGGTCGCCGCTGATCGTGCCGCGGTCCTCGGCCAGGGCGTACCACTCAGTGGGGGCGACGCCCTCGCCGACTTCGAGCCGGTAGCGTTGGACGTCGCCGCCGGTGATGATGCCCACGACGGGGACGATGCCCTTGACGAAGCTCTGGGGCACCGGGCTAATCAGGGCCGCCGCGCCGCTCGGCGCGATGACCGCGTCGCCCTCGTCCAGCGGCGGCTGCGGGATGTGCGCCTGCCGCGCCCAGTCGGCCGCCTCGCGCGGCAGGATGGCGAACACCTGCTCCTCGACGTCCTCCGGCGGGCAGAGGGTGGACGCCAGCCGCCCGTTCGCGCGGCACACCCGCACCTTCTGGTAGACGTTGTCGGGCTGCGTCGGGGCCGTCCCGGCGATGAACCACTCGCCATGCCGCTGCGGACACAGCTCCGTGGGCTTGAGGCCGGACAGGG
Source organism: Anaerolineae bacterium (assembly GCA_046328535.1). GTDB lineage: Bacteria > Chloroflexota > Anaerolineae > Epilineales > JAHCIE01 > JBDHWG01. The sequence goes on along the minus strand of JAXLWJ010000008.1, from coordinate 94,027 downwards.
CGCACACCTCGGCCCACGCCAGGCCGGGTGGCCGCGGGAATGGGCTGGGCGGCTGCCCGCTCAGCACCGTCTCCATGAAGGCGTGCCAGATGGGCGCCGCGCCCTCGACGCCGGACGTCTGACGCATGGGGTGGCCGTCGGAGTTGCCCACCCACACCCCGACGGTGAGTTGCGGGGTATAGCCGACCGTCCAGTTGTCGCGGTAGTCGTTGGTCGTCCCGGTTTTGACCGCCGCCGGCCGGTCAATGACCAGCGGGCTGGCCGGCCCAAAGGCCGGCTCGCGCGCCTTGCCGTCGGACAGGATATCGGTGACCAGGAAGGCCTCCGCCGGCGAGACGACCTCGCGCTCCTCCGGCGTCGTGAAGTCGTCGAGCACCTCGCCGCTGGCGTCGGTGACGCGCAGGATCGGCGTCGGCTCCAGCTCGCGGTAACCCAGGCGGCGGTTCTGGGGCGCGACGGGCGCGCCGACCATGCGCCCGTCGTTGGCGATGGTGTTGAAGGCGTAGGTCAGGTCGAGCAGGCTGACTTCGCCGCCGCCGAGAGTCAGCGCCAGCCCATACTGGCCGTTCAGCCCCGTCACGCCCAGGCGGTGCGCCATGGAGACGACGTTGGGGATGCCGACCATGTCCAGCAGCCGCACCGAGGGGATGTTGTACGAGTTGGCGAGGGCCGCGCGCAGGGACACCGGGCCGTGGTATTGGCGGTCGTAGTTCTCCGGGATGTAGGGCGCGCCGGGCGTCCCGAAGTCGGTGCGCACGTCCAGCAGAACGGTCGCCGGGGTGTAGCCCTGGGTGAAGGCGGTCAGGTAGGTAATGGGCTTGAACGCCGAGCCGGGCTGGCGCGGGTTGAGGGCGACGTTGACCTGGCCGTGGATCGAGGCGTCCCAGTAGTCGAGGCTGCCGAGCATCGCCAGGATCTGCCCCGTGTGGCTGTCAATGGCGACGAGGGAGGCGTTGCTGGCGTCCCGCTGCTGCGCCTGGAGCGCGGCCACCTGGTTGCGGGCGATGGTCTCGGCGGCGTTCTGGAGCCGCAGGTCGAGGCTGGTGATGACCTGCAAGCCGCCGCGGTACAGCGCCTGCGGCCCGTAGCGCGCTTCGAGGAGCTGGCGCACCCACACGGCGAAGTGGGGCGCGACGAGCGTCGTGGTCTCGGTGCGCGGGCGCGGTCGGCCGAGGGGCGCCGTCTTGGCCGCCTCGGCCTCGGCGCGGGTGATGTAGCCGTCGTCGGCCATCTCGTCGAGGGCGATGGCCTGCTGCCGACGCGCCTCGTCCGGGTTGTCAATCGGGTTCGACGCGGGCGAGCGCGAGAGCGTCGCCAGCAGCGCCGCCTCGGCCAGGGTCAGCTCGGACACCGGCTTGCCGAAGTACGTCTCCGCCGCCGCCTGGACGCCGTAGGCCAGGTTGCCGTAGTAGACGGTGTTGAGGTACCACTCGAGGATCTGGTCCTTGCCGGCCGGCCCCGGATAGCGCCGTGTCAGCTCCCACGCCAGGACAAGCTCCTTGAGCTTGCGGTCGTAGCTGCGGGTGATGCGCTGGTCGGGGTCAATGGCGACGTTCTTGACGAGCTGCTGGGTAATGGAGCTGCCGCCCTGGAGCGGCAGGCCGAGCAAGTTGTTCAGCTCGGCGCGCGCGAGGCCGCGCACGTCGAAGCCGGGGTTGGTGTAGAAGTCCTTGTCCTCGAGGGAGATGGTGGCGAGGCGCAGGCTGATGGGAATCTGGGACAGGGGCGCCATGGTGCGGTTGCCGCCCTGCGGGTCGTAGATGTCGTACAGCACCGTCTGGCCCGTGCGGTCGTAGATGCGCGTCGTCTTGAAGCCCTGCGCCGTCTGCTGGCCGATGCTCTCCGGCGCGGGGAGGGTGGCGACGAGGGCGTTGTACGCGGCGTACGCCCCGCCGACGGCCCCGGCGACGAGGGCCACCGACGTCGCTGTGGACAGGATGAGCCACAGGGCGAGCGGCTGGACGGCCAGGACGCCGAGGGCCAGCCAGCGCAGGGGATGGGTGACCCCGCCGCTGCGCTGGCGCTGCCGCCGCCGAACCACGGCATGGACTGTTCGCAGGCGCATAGACAACCCCGCCACCGCAAATGCGACTTGAGACGGTTATCTTAGCACGAACGTCAGCGCCGGGCAAACCCATATAGTAGGTTGACCACAGAGGCGTTGCAGATAAACTGATAGTCTGCTATGCTGATGGGCAGAAACAGGAGGCGCATTATGAGCGAGAAGATTCTACTTCACCTGGCGCAGCGCGGCGTTCTCGTGCTACCGAAGGCCGTGCGCGACCGCTACAACTTGCAGCCCGGCGCCGAACTGACCTTGCTCGACCTGGACGGCGTGCTCGTCCTCAGCCCGCGCCGCTCCCAAGTAGACGTCCTGGCCGACCGCATCAGCCAGAGCCTGGCGACAGAGGGCGAAACGCTGGAGACGATGCTACAAGCGCTGCGGGAAGAGCGTGAGCGCTATGGCGACGAAGAGTAGACTTTTCCTGGACACAAGCGCGCTGTTCGCTGCGATCTGGTCGGCCGAGGGCGGGGCAAGAATGCTGCTCCGCCTGGGCGAGGCTGGCGTGGTGCAATTGGTCGTCAGCGGCCAGGTGCTCCAGGAGATCGAGAGGGTTCTACGTCGGAAAGCGCCGGTCCAGCTTGGCGCGCTGGCGCTGTTGCTCGACGCAGCCCGCGTAGAGGTCGCGCCGCCCGCACGGTCAGACCTCATCGAGCTGTCTCGCGCCCTGACGGGCTACGATGCCGACGCGCTCGTCTTGGCCGCAGCCTGGGGCGCCGAGGTAGACTTCTTCGTCACCCTGGATAAGCGGCATTTCCTCGACAACGCCGCGCTCCGTAGCGCCGTCCGCTTTCGCATCGGAACACCGGGCGATGCCCTCGCCTGGATCGCGCAGGGCCTGACCTGATCGCTGTTCCCCGCACGCTGAGTCTGCGGATCACGAAGGTCACGAAAGTCCGCGAAAGGCGCGAAAGGCACATGCTGGGGGACTTCCTAGCGTGTCTTTCGCGTCGTTTTCGTGCCTTTCGTGGTCCAACGATCCGTCCACCTGCGTAACTCCTGTCGTCATCACCGTCCACACGCGATTAGCGCGCGGCGCGCGGGTCGAGAGCGTCGCGCAGACCGTCGCCGAAGAATGTGATGCCGATCATCAAGAGCGAGAGGAAGATGGTGGGGAGAAGCGCCATGTGCCAGTACGCCTGGATGTATTGCCACGACACGCCCACCATCTTGCCCAGGCTAGGCATGCCTTCGCTGAGGCCGTAGCCCAGGAAGCTCAGCGTCGACTCGGCGAGGATGATGGCGGGTAGGCTGAGGCTGATGGCGATGATGACGGGGTTGAGGATGTTCGGCAGGACGTGCTTCCAGGCGATGCCTGCTGTCGATACGCCGACCGCTTTGGCGGCCTCCACGTACTCCTTCTCGCGCGTCTGCAAGACCTGGCCGCGCACCAGACGCGCCAGCTCGACCCAGGCCAGCAGGCCAATGGCGAGGATGAGGATCGGCACCGAGTTCCCCAGGACGATGATGAACAGGATACTGAACAGGAGCACCGGGATCGCCGTGAAGATCTCGATGGTGCGGTTGACGGCGAAGTCTATGCGACCGCCGAACCAGCCCGCCGTGAACCCGAGGACAACGGCAATCAGGACGACGAGCAGCTGAACGGCGAGGGCGATGGTGAGGCTCGTCCGCGTGCCATGCGCCAGCAAGGCGACCATGTCTCGCCCGGCGATGTCCGTGCCGAGGGGGTGGCCGGCGGCCTCGAAGGGCATCTTGTTGGCTTGCAGAATGTTCGTGGACGGGAACGGGATGAAGAGCGTCAGTCCGAAGGCAAACAGCAGCATGAAGGTGACGATGATGGCGCCGGCGACGCCGGCCTTGTTCTGCCAGAAGCGCATCAGGGCGCGAGAGCGGTGGGAGCGGATTTTCGGCCGCTCGGCGACGGTGATCGTCTGCGTCTTGCTGGCAACCATGTGTTAGCCCTTATGTACGCGGATGCGCGGGTCAACCAGAGTATAGATGAGGTCGGCGATGAGGAAGAAGGTCCCCCACAGCACCGCGACGATGAGGACGGTCGCCATGACCATCGGGTAGTCGCGCGTACCGACAGCGTCAATGAAGTACTTGCCAATGCCGTTGATGCGGAAGGCGCGCTCGAGGATCGCCGAGCCGGTGAGGGCGTTGGGGATCAGCGCCGCCAGAATCGTGACGAGGGGGATGAGGGCGTTGCGGAAAGTGTGCTGCATCAGGATGGTGTTGCTCGACAAGCCCTTGGCGCGCGCCGTGCGCACGTGGTCCTGGGTTAGCGTCTCCAGCACGCCGTTGCGGGTGTAGCGCATGATGATGCCGAAGGGGAGCAGGCCGAAGATGATGACCGGCATGACCAGGGTGCGCGGGTCGTCCTTGGGCAGCCAGCCGCCCGTGGGGAGCCAGCGCAGCAGCACGGAGAAGATGAAGACACCGAAGACGGCCAGGGCAAAGTTCGGCACCGTCGTGCCGACGACCGAGGTAAAGCGGAATATGTAGTCCACGACGCTGTTGCGTCTGGTGGCCGCCACGAGGCCAAAGTAGATGCCCAGCGGGATGCTCCAGGCCAGGGCGAGGACACCCAGCAGCAGGCTGGTGCCCCACTGCTCGCGGAAGATTTCGATGATGGGCTTGCCCTCGGCCTGGTAGGACGTGCCAAAGTCGCCGTGGGCCGCGTTCCACATGTAGCTGGCCCAGACGATGTAGAACGGCTTGTCCAAGTTGTACTTGGCGCGGACGTTGGCGAGGGCGGTCGCCGACAGCGGCTGCTTGCTCTCGTCGAAGGGGCCGCCGGGCAGCCGGTAGAGCATGGCGAATGTGATGAAGGACACGACGAGGGTCACGCCGATGAGACCCAGCACCCGCATAAAGACGTAGCCCAGCATAGGGTAGCCCTCCTGGCAGGGGCCGTAGAGACGCGCCATGGCGCGTCTCTACGGCCTTGGCGTGTCTCCACGGCGATTCGGGTCAAATCACGCTCACTTCGGCGGGTTGGGCCGCGACTGCGCGACGTCCTTGGTGACGTAGGTGTCAATCGAGGCGGGCGAGAACGTACCCCAGCCGGGGAAGCCGATGCCACGCGCGGTGTTCACCTTGCCGGGCTTGAACGTCGCGCCGCTGACCCACGGCCGCCACGTCCACACGTCGAACTGCTGGAGGGCGAACACGGCCGGCGCTTCCTGGACGAGCAGCTTCTCGGCGTCCTTGTAGAGCTGGTCGCGCTTCGCCTTGTCCTGCTCCGGACCGGCCTGGTCGAGCAGGGTCTGGTACTGCTGGTTGTTCCAGTTGTGGCGGCCGCCGGGCTTGAACACGCTCAGCATGTTCGACTGGTCGAGGTAGTCCATGCCGTAGGAGACGAAGCCGAACTGGATGTTGGTCGGCTTGGCGTTCAGGTCACTCATGAACACCTTCGGCTCGACGCGCTTGACCTCGACGTCCACGCCGAGCTGCTTCTTGATCTCGTCGGCGTAGACCTGGGCCATCGCCACCAGCGCCTCTTCGATGGGGTTGCCGACGCGCACCTGGAGTGTGAGCTTGTCGTTGATCTTGACGCCCGACTCGGCGTAGAGCTTCTTCGCCAGCTCGGGGTCGTACTTCTGGAAGTCCTTGAGGGCGTCCATGTTGGAGCCCGGGAAGCCGGGCGCCAGGAACGAGGACGCGGGCTGCGCGGCGGGCGGCGGCAGGATGGTCTTCATGATGGTTTCGCGGTCGAAGAGGTGGCCGAACGCCTGGCGCACCTTGATGTTATCTGCTGGGAGCGCCAGCGGCACGCCGGGGGGGTCCCGCCGACCAAGCTCGGCATCGGCCGCAATATCTCGAAACTGCACGCCGCGCGCGACGCCATCTTCCAGATGCGTCCCGCCGTCGTGCTGATGCAGGACCCCTCGCTGAAACTGCCCCACGAGATCAAGCAGACGCTACCCAAGACGCTCATCATCGGGCGCTACTCCGTCGAGGATACAGTGACGCCGGAGGGCGCCGTCCGCTACGCCGACGCCATTGACGCGAAGTTCGCGTCGCTCAAGGGCGCGATCACGGCGTGGACGTTCTACAATGAACCCGGCGTCCAGAAGCCGGGCGAGGCCGAGGCGTTCGACCGCGCCCAGGAGGCCTTCGCGCGGCGGATGCACGAGCGCGGCTGGCGCGTCGCCGGCTTCAACTTCGGCGTCGGCGTCCTGGAGCCGGGCGACTACACCCGCCTGTTCCCGCGCAGCCTGCCCCTCGTGGACTACATCGGCGTCCACGCCTACGGCTCGCAGCAGGACTTCTTCATGAACGGCCCTGACCGCGACTTCTACGCCCTGCGCTACCGCAAGATCCGCGCGGCGACGCTGGCGGCGGGCTACGACAAGCCGTTCGTGCTGACCGAGACGGGGACGTGGAGCGCGTGGAAGGGCCGGGCGAGCATCGGCGACGTCGTGCAGGACTACATGTGGCTGGAGCGGGAGATCGAGAAGGACGACTACGTGATCGGGCAGGTGCCGTTCCTGCTGGACGGCTTTGCCTGGGACGGCTTCCGCCTGCTGGATACCGAGGCGGTGGGCGCGTTCACCACCCACAATCAGGATCGCCCGCCGGCGGCATACGCGACGCGCACCCCCACGCCCACCCCGACCCCGCCCGGCCCACCGACGCCGACGATCCTGGACCTGCTGGCCGCCATTCCGTCCCTGGAGCAGGCGCGGCAGCACATCCCCGAGCTTCAGGCGCTCATGCGCCTGCCGGCTGAGATGCGCGGCCCGGCGAGCAAGCTGCTGGCGGACCGGCTCGGCGTGAGCCAGGTGACGCTGTACCAGTGGCTGTCGTGGCTGGAGGTCAGCGGGGAGCTAGGCGACCTGGCCCCGGCGACGCCGACACCAGCCGCCACCCCGCCGCCGCCGCAAGCCGCAGCGGGCGGCGAATTCAAGGTGTACCTGCCGGCGATCTATCAGAACATCGCGCCGCCCTCGCCGCGGCCCTCGCCGACGGCCACCCCGGCGGCCACGCCATCGAGCGCGGCCCCGGAGCTGCGCCACGGTGGACCGCAGTAGAGACGCGCCATGGCGCGTCTCTACGATAGCGCGTCTCTACCTAACGACGACCTATCGGCGTATTCCTGGATCAGCGCGGCCTTTTCGAGCCGCCCCATGCGGCGGTACGCCTCGGCCTCGTAGGCCAGCGGCAGAACGCGCAGGCGCATCCCCTCGACCGCGACGGTCAGCGCCAGGCTCGGCAGGTCCGGCGGCGGCTCCCAGCCGCCATCGCCGCGCTTCTGAATGCCGCCGATGACCTCGACCTGCATTCCCTCCAGCGCCAGCTTGCCCATGTATGAACGGCCCCACGTCCGCTCGACCACTGTGACCGACTGCGGCGTCGGCGGCGAAGCGGCGCGCGATCTCGTGCGCGGCTGCCTCGTCGGTCTGGATGTCCACGTCGTTTGGCTCCAGCGGCATGCCCTGGAGCGCCAGCCCGACGCTGCCCCGGTGATGACCCAGAACGTCGGCAGCGCAGCATCCAGCCGCCACTGCTTACGGCCCAGATTTGCAGTCGCATAGAGTCGTCCGTTGTACTGCAATATGTATTTATTCAAGTGCGGGGTAGATCGATTCTCTGAAGCTTCTCATCGATTTCAGTCGGTATACCGGCCCATTGTTCAACGGAGCGGATTTTCGCTTCGAGTAGTCTTGGAAGACTACCCTGGTTTCCAGCTGTAGAAGATCTTGTTCATCCCGACTCACAATGACAAACTTCGATGTTTTCGCGTGAAAAATGACCTGCGTCGCCTGAGCGTCTCTAAGCGCTCGTATCCTCGTCCCATCTCGATTAGGGAAGCCGCTTGCTCCATATCTCGTGATGAAGACGCCTAACGCCGAAGTTTCACCAGAGCTCGTGTTCTACTATGTAACAAAGCCTCTTGAACTGTTGGTCGTTGTGCTTTTTGGTAATGTTCTTTGACTCGATAACGATAGCAGAATACTTAGGGTCAATATGTAGTCGTGTCAAAGAGAGAACCAGTTCGTATTGGATGCGAGATGACCAGGTCAATCTGAGAGGCAAAAGATTGATAGCTCTCGATAGAGATCCCCTCCCTTGAGACAGCGAAACGCTAGTACGGCAATCTCTTCCATCAACTTGCCTGGTTCTTCTTCTCGCCGTCCTTCTGTCCACGCTTTGTAATCCGAGATTCACAACTTGATTAAAACCTCATCTGGTTGGTAAAGATAGGCATCAAACCGGTATCCGTTAGCATAAGCGGGAAGAGTATTCATCAAGCTCTCCCTGGCCGAGGAGAGCTTCGTACTCACTCAATGCATTGAAAAGCAATTCTGTGACTTCGCTCTCAGATAGGCTCATATATTACGCTGTAAACTCGACTCGATCAATCAATTTGAATAGGGAAGTCATAAGACAACTCGTTAGGGTCTTCAATTTCCCGACCGCAGATTTCGCAAAATCACCGGTAACTCTGGAAACCCATCCAATATATCTCGGGCCTCGAAGGGTACCAGCGGATCGTCTTGGTCTACATTACTTGATAGACTAGCAAGAAAGCCTGTGCCATTGAGCGATGATAAAGAGCGAGCAGCAGTGTCATCGCTTGGTGAGAGTACAGCCGGTGGCTACAGCAACCTGATGTGGCATCAAGTTGTCCTGACTTGATGCCAGCCTATTCAGACGTACAAGTACATAGCTGTCACTAAAACAAGGGAATCGCTCTATACTCAGATTGTTCATGGTATTCGAGGCCCCTTAGGTTAGCCAGGAGAAATGCCAACTGTTTGAAGTTGTGCTGCTTTGTGACGGAGAAACGCAAATGCGCCAGCCTGTCAGAGCGTGTTAGGTAATTAGGCGGTCTTGGCGAGACGTTTGATTAACAAGTGAATAGACGCCAGATAGATCATCGCCTCGCTACATTCGTTGTGATACTCGTAATCCTTGCTCAAACGACGGTTACGACACAGCCAGGCGATGGAGCGCTCGACTTTCCACCGCTGTGGCAACACCACAAAGCCTTTCTGGTCTTTGGCCTTCGCCACAATCTCGAGCTCCAGGCCATACTCCGCCTTGACCCACTCGACCAGACCTTGATAGGCTTGATCGGCAAACAGCTTCGTCAAGCGCTCGGCCAAGCGGCCCAAGTCGACCAGAACGAACTCGCCGCCAACGGCGTCGGAGATGTCAGCCGCGTGAACGCTCACCCGCATCAGCAAGCCTAACGTGTCGACCAGGAGTTGCCGCTTGCGACCCTTGACCTTTTTTCCCCGCGTCAAACCCCTTGATCCCGCCGACCTCGGTGGTTTTGACGCTCTGACTGTCGACAATCGCTGCACTTGGCTGGGCTTCACGCCCTTGACGCTGGCGCTCCATCTCACGCAAAGTGTCGTTGATGCGCTCCAGCGTGCCGTCCTGGCTCCATTTGTCGAAGTAGTAGCGAACAGCGCCCCACGCCGGCAGATCTTTGGGCAACGCGCGCCACTGGCAGCCGGTGCGCAACAGATACAGCATGCTGTTGACGATGCGTCGCTTGTCAATTGTGGCTGGCTTACCCGGCCCGCTCTGCTTAGGCAGCAACGGCTGGAGTACAGCCCACTGGTCGTCGGTCAAATCCGTCGGATACACTTGTTCAGATTGCAGTTTCGTCATCATCACCCTCGACTATCGCACGTCGCCTGCCGTTATCCTATCGAGTCTAGGCGAAGTCGAGAGATTTACCTAACACACTCTCAGGTGAATTGAAGGATGGCTTGTTCCCGAAGTAGCTATGAGCTTCAAATATAGACCCAGCTACATTCTCCAGCCGGAAACCGTAAGACAGTGCTCCATATTCGCGAATTAAAGTTCTCAATATAACATTATCAAGTTGATCCGGATCTGGGAGGTCCATATTGTAACTACTTTTGACCTCGTTTTGTACTGCCTTCCGGACCGTAGTCGCGAGGTGCAGGATGCCTGTGGGATTTATCTCCTTTATTCCCGCAGCATGCGCATTCAGCGAAACCCCACTCGATTCTGCTCTGATTCTGGTGTCTTTCCACTTATAAGGTGCCTTACCGCGATATTTGTCCCATATTGTGTAAAGTATCAAATCATGGAGGTTTATGTCATCAACTCTTGCTCCAGTGATTATCCCGATTTCGGCGAATAAGTCGGGTATATGATTCCAGTACGGGAATTGTGATGCTCTTGCAACCTCGTTGTCAGGCGCGACGTCTTGCTGGTTTGGGATGTAAAGAAGAACCTCTCAAATGCAGTGATAGAGTATCTTGTGTGGCGCGAGCAAAACACAACCATCGTATAGTGACCTTTCGCAACCGAGTAGTATCAGTTTCGCTTACTTCCCAATGGTCAATAAAAACTGGCCGTAAATACCATACTGCGTCCTCAACGTCGGCGTAGCACCGAACTGGCCCATACCATTTGTCAGTCCCTGATGCCCAAACCAACTCTTCGGCTGATGCGAGCTTTGGAAAGCATCTTACGACCCCAGTTCTTACTGATACCCAATCACGGCGACGAGATACCAATTTCTCGATGACGATTTTCGCCGCATTTTCGGAAATTGCTCGTGCTGAAAATGGGCGTTATGCGATCAATAAGCTGATCTCTACTGCTTCGTGACCCTCCGACATCGAGTTGTCCTGCGATTATGCCGAGCGTCTCTTTGTCAAATTCTGGCGAGGCAAGGAAGGCCGTAGCGAATATGCGTCCTACAGCATTATCGTGTCTCTCATAACAAATGCATCAGGCATGACTTGCTCCCTGACACTTCGATGCTTGGCTTTGCTGAATTGCCAATCTGTGGCTTGGGTTCCTATGGCAGTATACCAGATCAGGCTAAATCGTCAAGGCGTTAGAACGGATGCACAGAGAGGCGGATGTCCCTGAATGGGGAGTTTCGGACATGGTGACCTGTGTACAATGAAGCATCCAGCCCCTGTCCCTTTCCGTGTGTTCCGTGGTTGCTCTCTTATGCGTTCACGCTGACACCGCACCAGTCCAGCGCCGCCGCGATGAGCGCCTGGGTCGTCTGGACGACCGAGTCGGCGTCCACCCACTCGGCGATGCTGTGCAGGCCCCCGCCCGTACACCCGAACAGCACCGTTGGAATGCCGGCCGCCTGAAGGAGCGCCGCGTCCGTCCAGAACGTCTGCCCGATGAGTCGCGGCGGCTGGCCGAGCGCGCCCTCGATGGCGGCGGCGACGGTCAGGGCGATAGGGTCGTCGGCCGCCGTCTCGAACGGCTCGCGGCTGAACAGGAAGCGCGCCTCGGCCTCGAACGATGGGTCGTCGGCCGCCAGGCGCCCCAGCAGCGCGTCCATCTCCGCCATGACGCTGTGCCGCGTCTCGCCCGTCACCGTGCGCCGCTCGATCTTCAGGACGCACCGATCGGGGTAGACGCTCAACTCGCGCCCGCCCTCGATGATCGAGGCGTGGACGGAGGGCGGCGTGACGAGGGGCGGGTGTGGGCGAGACGCCAGCTCTTGCGCGTAGGCTTCCAGGGCGACCAGGACGCGGCCCATGTGGGCGATGGCGTCTACGCCCTCGTTCGGGCGGCTGCCGTGGGCGGCGCGGCCCGTCGTCTCGATCTCGATCCACATGAAGCCGCGATGCGCCAGGCACAGGTCGAGGTCGGTCGGCTCGGTGACGATGGCGGCGTCGGCGGTGTAGGCGCGGGCGATGGCCTCGGTGCCGACCGAGGCGTACTCCTCGTCGGCGACGCAGGTGATGATGAGGTCGCCCTGGAGGCGGACGCCGGCGCGGGCGATGGCCTTCGCCGCCCACATTATGGCCGCGACGCTCCCTTTCATGTCCACGCTGCCGCGCCCCCAGATGCGGCTGCCCTCGCGCCGCGCCGTGAACGGCTGCGGCATCCCCTCGACGCCGACGGTATCCAGGTGACCGTTGAGCATGAGCGAGCGCCCGCCGCCCGTCCCCGGCAGGATGCCGATGGCGTTGGGGCGGCCCGGCGCGGCCTCCTGGACCTCGACACGCAGCCCGGCGTCGCGCATGAAGGTGGCGCAGTATTCGGCGAGCTGGGCCTCGCCCATCGCGCCCGGTACGAGATCAGGGTTGATGGAGGGAATGGCGATGAGGTCGGACAGGGTGGCGAGGACTTCGGACGACGTGACCTTGATCTCGTGGGGCATCGGGTCTCCTGGCGCTGGGCGCGTGATAGATGGTAGATATTATGGCCGAGGTGTATCATAGCCGCAAGAAGGAGGACGCATGGCGCAGGCAATCATTCATCCGACGGCGGAGGTCTCGCCCCACGCGACGCTTGGCGAGGGCGTCAAGGTCTGGAAGGGGGCGCAGGTGCGGGAGGCGGCGGTTCTCGGCGACAACGTCATCGTCGGCAAGGACGCCTACATTGATTTCGACGTGCGCGTCGGCGCGAACTGCAAAATCCAGAACGCCGCCCTCGTCTACCATCCGGCGATTCTGGAGGAGGGCGTATTCATCGGCCCCGGCGCGATCCTGACCAACGACCGCGCGCCGCGCGCCATCAACCCGGACGGCCGCCAGAAGAGCGCCGACGACTGGGAGGCGCGGCAGACGGTGATTCGCTACGGCGCGTCGGTGGGCGCGGGCGCGGTGATCCTGGCCGGGCTGACGGTCGGGCGCTTCGCCCTGGTCGCGGCGGGGGCCGTGGTGACGCGGGACGTGCCGGCGCACGCCCTGGTCGTGGGCGTGCCGGCGCGGGTCGTGGGCTACGTGTGCGCGTGCGGCGCGGCGCTCGACGGCCCGCCGCCACCGGAGCAGTGCGCGGCGTGCGCCGGGTAGGACCGATTCTTGCGCAGCGAGGCTCAAACTCGCACAATTAGGGGACCGTTCCGCGACGAAAGAACCCATGTCCAATCTAGCGCCCGCCGACCCAACGAACAGCCGCACCCGCTTTGCGGCTTTCCAATCCCGCGACTTCCGGCTGCTGTGGCTGGGTGTGTTCATCTCCGGCATCGGCACCCAGATGCAGTTCGTCGCCATCAACTACCAGGTCTACGACATGAGCCAGTCGCCGGTGGCGCTAGGCTCCGTCGGCCTGTTCCGCGTCATCCCCATCATCGTGCTGTCCCTGTTCGCGGGCCTGATCGCCGACGCCGTAGACCGGCGGCGGCTCCTGTTCGTCACCCAGATATTCATGATGGGTATCGCGGCCGCGCTGGCCGTTCTCACGGCTACGGGCGTCGTCAACGTCTGGATGATCTACCTGCTCACCATGCTGAGCGCGGCGGCTGTCGCCTTCGACAACCCGGCGCGGCAGTCGCTCGTCCCGAACCTCGTGCCGCGCGAGCACTTCGCCAACGCCGCCAGCCTCAACACCATCGCGTGGCAGGGCGCGAACATCATCGGCCCCGCCGCCGCCGGCCTGATCATCGGACGGCTCGGCCTGGCGACGGTGTACTGGATCAATGCGGCCTCATTCGTCGCGGTGCTAATCGCGCTCGTCCTCATGCGCACGCGCGTCCCGGCCGGCGGCATGCAGACCGTCAGCATGGGCGCGCTCAAGGAGGGGCTGCGCTTCGTCTTCAGCACGCCCATCATCCGCTCGACGATGCTGCTCGACTTCGTCGCCACCTTCTTCGGCGCGGCGCAGCAGCTCCTGCCCATCTTCGCGCAGGAGTTGGGCGTGGGCGCGGAGGGCCTCGGCATCCTCTACTCGGCGACGGCGCTCGGCGCGGTCGTCGCCAGCGTCGTCATGTCCTTCGTACACCGGATTCGCCGTCAGGGGCCGGTACTCCTGGTGTCCGTGGGAGTCTACGGGTTGGCGACGATTGTGTTCGGCCTGTCGCGCAACTTCTGGCTGACCTTCGCCGCCCTCGCCGTGACGGGCGCGGCCGACATCGTGAGCACGGTCATCCGGCAGACGGTGCGCCAGCTCGCCACGCCGGACCGCCTGCGCGGGCGCATGGTCTCGGTGAACATGATCTTCTTCATGGGTGGGCCGCAGCTCGGCGAGTTCGAGGCGGGCGTGGTGGCCGGGCTGGTGGGCGCGCCGCTGTCCGTCGCCCTCGGCGGGCTGGCGTGTGTCGCCTGTGTCGTCGGCGTCGGCTACTTCAGCAAGACGCTGCGCCGCTACGACGACGAGCGGAGCCTCGACCACCCGGCGGAGGCAGCGCCGGAGCCTTTGCCCGCCCCCAGCGCCGCCCCCGCCTCGGACTAAGGTTGGCCCACCGCAGGGACACAGGGGACTCAGAGGGGATGATAGGAACGCAAAGGCGCAGAGGCGCAAAGGGGAAAGATCAAGAAGTCTCTTCTTCCTTTGCGTCTTTGCGCCTTTGCGTTTCATTTCTCTTCCAGCCCCGCGGGGGGACGATACGACGTGGTTAGGGGGTTCCTCTTCATGTACAATTTCGATATTGTAGTCGTGGGCGATCTCAACCCTGATGTGGTGCTGAGCGGGGATGTCGTCCCAGTGTTCGGGCAGACGGAGAAGGTCATCGAGGATGCGCGGGTCGTCGTCGGCAGCTCGGCGGGCATCTTCGCCTGCGGCGCGGCGCGGCTTGGCCTGCGCGTCGCCTTCGCCGGTCTCGTCGGCGACGACGCCTTCGGCGCGTTCATGCGCCGCGCCCTGGCCGAGCGCGGCGTGGACACGTCGGGCGTCGTGGTCACGGGCGAGGTCACGACGGGCGTGAGCGTCATTCTCTCCCAGGTACACGACCGCGCCATCCTGACACACCTGGGAACCATCGCCGCGCTGCGCCTGGCCGACATTGACCTGGGCCTTGTCGCGCGGGCGCGCCACCTGCACCTGGCGAGCTACTTCCTGCTGGCGGGCTTGCGGCCAGATGCGCCGGCGCTCTTCGACGCGGCCCACGCCCTGGGCCTGACCGTCTCCCTCGACACCAACTACGACCCGGCCGAGGCGTGGGACGGCGGCCTGCGCGACGCCCTCGCCCGCGCCGACATCTTCCTGCCCAACGCGACCGAAGCCCTGGCGATCACGGGCGCGCTCGACGCGAACGTGGCCCTGGCGGCTCTCGCTGCGGTCACGCCGACCGTTGCTGTCAAGCTCGGCGCGGCGGGGGCGATTGCGCGGCGCGGGGAGGAGACGGCGGCGTCCGCGTCGTTTCCGGTCGTCGTCGCCGACACGACGGGCGCGGGCGACTCCTTCGACGCCGGTTTCCTCTACGCCTGGCTGAACGGGTGGGGGCTGGCGCGCTGCCTGCGGGTGGCCTGCGCGTGCGGCTCGCTCTCGACGCGCGCCGTCGGGGGCATCGCCGGCCAGCCGACGGCGGCAGAGGCGGCGGCGCTGGTGGGTTCCTAATGCATCGTTAGAGGACATGTTCGGCATCGTGCGCCCGCGCGACGCTCGAAGCGTCGCGCTACTGGATGGAAGCCCCGAGGGGCTGAGAGGGAGCCTCTCAGGCTTGCCCGTCGTAGCCTGCCCGTTCGACGGGCAGGCGGGCCTGGGGAGCCTATCAGGTCCGTTGTCCTTGCACTAAGCGGGCTGAAATGGGCAACTGAACACGCGATTGGTAAAGTTAGACCTCAAGGAGGATACTTATAGGGTCGAGAGACTGGCGGAGCATACTTCCAACAATCAAAAGGATACCCACAATGACCGCACCAATCGCCCTACAACTCTATACCCTCCGCGCCGAGTTGCCGGCTGACTATGCCGGCGTCATTCGCCAGGTCGCCCGGCATGGGCTACGCTGGCGTCGAGCCGGCCGGCTTCCCCGGCAGCAACGCGCGGGACGCCGCCCGCCTCTTCCAGGAGCTTGGCCTCGCCGTCCCGGCCGCCCACGTCAACATCTTCGCCGACGCCAACGCCGCGTTCGAGACGACGGCCGCCCTCGGTTGCGGCTACGCTGTCAGCGGCGGCGGCCTGGGCCGCGACAATTTCAAGACCCTGGACGCCGTCCGCCGTGCGTGTGACACGGCCAACGCCCTCGCCCAGACCGCCAAGGCCAACGACGTGCATCTCGGCCTGCACAACCACTGGTGGGAGTTCGAGCCGCTGGAGGGGCAGGTTCCGTTCGACATCATGCTGGAGCGCCTGGACGACTCCATCATCTTCGAGGTGGACTGCTACTGGGCGCAGGTCGCCGGCGCTGACCCCGTCGCCCTCATCGAGCGCCTCGGCACGCGGGCGCCGCTGCTGCACATCAAGGACGGCCCGCTGCAAAAGGACGTGCCGCAGACCGCCGTCGGCCAGGGGAAGATGGACTACCGCCGTATCATCGGCGCCGCCCCCCACGCCGAGTGGCTCATCGTCGAGCTAGACTACTGCGCCACCGACATGCTGACCGCCGTGCGCGAGAGCTACGACTACGTGGTGAAGGGCGGCTTGGCGGCGGGAAGAGCGTAAACCAGACGGGAGACGCCTATGCTCCGCTCGCGTTCCGCCGCCATCGCCGACCTGGCGCGGCAGTACATCCCCGGCGGCGTCAACTCCACCATCCGCGCCATCGAGCCGCCCATCGTTGTCACCCGCGCCGAAGGGGCGCGCCTGTACGACGCCGACGGCGGGAGCTATATAGACTATCACGCCGCGTTCGGCCCGGTCATCCTCGGCCACTGCCACCCCGACGTCACGCGGGCGGTGGCCGAGACGGCGGCGACGCTGGACCTGGTCGGCATCGGGGCGACGGAGGCGGAGGCGCGGCTGGCCGAGGCCATCTGCCGCCACGTGCCGAGCGCCCAGCGGGTCGCTTTCTGCAACAGCGGCACCGAGGCGACGCTCAGCGCCATCCGCCTGGCGCGGGGCGTCACCGGGCGGCGCAAGCTCGTCAAGTTCCAGGGCTGCTACCACGGCCACCACGACGCCGTCCTGATGAACGTCGCCACGCCGGCGGAACGCCTCGGCGAGCGCGACGTTCTCTCGGCCGGGCTGAGCCAGGCGGTGGTCGAGAACACCATCGTCCTGCCCTACAACGACCTGGACGCGGTCGAGCGGGCCGTCGCCGCCGAGGGGGACGACATCGCCGCGATCATCGTCGAGCCAATCGCCCACAACGTCGGCTGCATCTGCCGGCGGCGGGCTTCCTCGACGGGCTGCGCGAGATCACGCGGCGGCGCGACATCGTCCTCATCTTCGATGAGGTCATCACTGGCTTCCGCCACGCCCTCGGCGGCTACCAGGCGATTTGCGGCGTGACACCGGACCTGACGACGCTGGCGAAGGCGATGGCGAACGGCTACCCCATCGCCGCCGTCGCCGGCCGCGCCGACCTGCTGGACCACTACACCACCGCCGGCGGCGACGTCTACTTCGCCGGGACGTACAACGGCCACCCGGTGAGCGCGGCGGCGGCCCTGGCGACGATCGCGGCGCTGGCGGACGGGAGCGCCCACGCGCACATGGCGGCGCTCGGCGAGGCGCTGCGGCGCGGGCTGGCTGACATCATCGAGCGCGCCGGACTGCGGGCGACCGTCGCCGGCTACGGCTCGATCTGGGTGGTGTACTTCATGGACGGTCCCATCACCACCTACGCTGACCTGCTGCGCAACGACACCGCGCGCTTCATCGCCTTCCGCCGCGAGACGACGCGGCGCGGCGCGTTCCAGCTTCCGCTCAACCTGAAGCGCAGCCACATCAGCGCCGCCCACAGCGAGGCCGACATCGCCGCCACGCTCCAGATCGCCGAGGATGTGCTGCGCGACATGGCGCGGGTGGGTGAGCGTGTGGGCCGCGAAGGACGCGAAACACGAGTCTGTCAGCGCGAGACCAGTAGCTCCGCAGTTCAGCGTGGAGAAGCTATCGTGCTCGCGCTGGAGATGGCTCTCCAGCGCCTCCCCGCGCGCGGTGGAGTGCCAACTCCACCGCCAGCGGAATGTGTCACGACAACAAGGATTTTACATGCAGATACGACCGTTTGACGCGGCGACGGCGAGCGACAGCGAGTGGGCAGCGCTGAACGAGTTCGAGAACCGCATGCTGGCCGAGACCTATCCCGACGACCCGCCGCGCCCTCTCGCCCTCACCATCGCCGAGGGGACCGGCGCCCCCGCCATCCTCCACCGCACGCGCTGGACGGCGTGGCGCGACGACGGGCAGGCCATCCTCGGTCAGGGCGTTGTGGACATGTGGCAGGTGCAGGACAACCAGCACCTCGCCTTCGTCCAGCTAGAGGTGCGCCCAGAGGAACGCCGCCAGGGCATCGGCACGGCGCTCCTGGGACGCATGGCGGCGACGGTTCACGCCGCGGGACGCTCGACGCTCATGGGGCGCGCGCTGGCAAACGTACCGGCGGGCGCAGCGTTCGCCGAGCGCGTCGGCGCGACCGCCGGGCTGCCGTCGCGGCGCAACCAGCTCGACCTGCGCGACCTCGACCCGGCGCTCATGCGGCGGTGGATTGAGCGGGCGCAGGAGCGGGCGGCCGGTTTTTGTGTTGGCTTTTGGGGTGACACGTACACCGAGGACGCCCTCGCAGCCGTTGTCCAGATGCTGAGCGCCATGAACGACGCGCCCCACGACGATCACATCGAGGACGAAATCTGGACGGTGGACGAGCTGCGGGACGTTGAAGCGACGTACAAGGCGCAGGGGCTAGTCCGCTGGACGATGTACGCGCAGGAGACGCGGAGCGGCGCGTATGCCGGCTACACCGAGGTGTACTGGAGCCCGCTCCAGCCGACGCTGCTCCAACAGGGCGACACCGGCGTCCTGCCGGCCTATCGCAACCTGGGGTTGGGGCGCTGGCTCAAGGCGGCGATGATCCTGCGCGTCCTGGCCGAGCGGCCGAGCGTGCGCTTCGTCCGCACGGGCAACGCCGACGCCAACGAGCCGATGCTCAACATCAACCACGAGATGGGCTTCCGCCCGTTCCACCTCCGCACATCGTACACCATCGAAGCGTCGCAGGCGCTCGCCTAGATCGAGACGCGCCACAGAGACACAGAGAGCACAGAGAATAGAAGTCATATGCTCTAATCTCCGTGTCCTCTGTGTCTCTGTGGCTCTCTCATTACGAGAGGTCACATACAACCTCCCAGAACCAGGGGTAACACATGCAGATACAACAATTTGACCCGGCGAGCGCGACCGACGCCGACTGGACGGCGTTGAACAGGTTCGAGAACGACTTCGAGGCCGAGTTGTGGCCGGACGATCCGCCGGTCCCCGTCGAGCGCACGATCATGGAGCGCACGCTGCACTCCGCCTGGATCGAGCGTTCCGTCTGGCTGGCGCGGGGCGACAACGACGAGATTCTCGGCCTCGGCGGCTGCGGCATCTGGAACTTGCAGCACAACCGCCATATCGCCCGCGTCGAGCTGAAAGTCCTGCCCGCCCACCGCCGCCAGGGCCTCGGCGAGCGCCTGCTCGCCCGCATCGCCAACGCGGCCGAGGCCGCCGGGCGCACGCTGCTCCTGGGTTGGGCCGAGAGCAGCCTGCCCGACGGCAACGCCTTCGCCGTGGGTCTCGGCGCGAAAGCAGGTATCCCCAACAGCACCAACCAGCTCGACATGCGCGACCTGGATGCGGCCCTCATGCGCCGCTGGATCGAGCGAGCGCGGGAGCGCGCCGCCGGTTTTCGCGTTGGCTTCTGGGACAGGGCGTACCCCGACGACGTGATGGACGGCATGCTTCACATGCTGAGCGCCATGAACGACGCGCCCCACGACGAGGAGTACGAAGAGGAAACCTGGTCGGCGGAGGACATCCGCGAGTGGGAGCGGATTCTTCAGGCCGAGGGAACGATCCGCTGGACGGCCTACGCCCAGGACGAGGCGACCGGCGCCTACGCCGGTTATTCCGAAATGTTCTGGCGGGCCGACCGCCCGACCATCGCCCACCAGGGCGACACCGCCGTCCTGCCCGCCTACCGCAACCGGGGCCTGGGGCGCTGGCTCAAGGCGGCCATGATCGAGCGGGTGATGGCGGAGCGGCCGAGCGTGCGCTTCGTCCGCACCGGCAACGCCGACGCCAACGACCCCATGCTGAGCATCAACTACGAGATGGGCTTTCGCCCCTATCGCTCGTGGACGACGTACATGCTCGACGTCTCCCAGGCGCTCGCCGCTACGAAAGCCGTTGCCGGCGACGGCGAACAACGTTAGGGCTTGCCTCCCGTAAGGTTTCGTAGTAGATTAAAGTCATGTTAATAAAGGCCATCATTTTCGACTACGACGGCGTCCTGACCAATCGCGGCGCGCGGCCGCAGCAGTACGCCGCCGCCGCCGCCGCCCTCGGCCTGACCGTGGAGGAGCTGGAGAGCCGGCTGTGGGACACCGAGCCGTGGCAGCTCGTCAAGCGCGGCCAGATCAGCGACGCCGAGTTCTGGCAGCGCGTGCTGCCCGCCCTGAGGCTGGCGCCCGCCGACGCCCCCTACGGGCCGCTGGCCTTCCTCTTGCAGGAAGACCTGGATGAAGCTGTGATCGCCATCGCGCGGCGGCTGAAAGACCGCTACCCGCTCGCCCTGCTCAGCAACGCCACGCTCGCCTACGAGCCGCGTTGGGTGCAGTTCGAGCTGCTGGACCTGTTCGACGTGGTGATCAACTCGGCGCGGGTTGGCCTCGCCAAGCCCGACCGAGAGATATATGAGCTGGCGCTAGAGAAGCTGGGCCGCGCGCCGCATGAAGTCCTGTTCATTGACGACAAGGCCCGCAACACCATCGCCGCCGAGGCTCTGGGCATTCCGAGCCTCGTGTTTACCGACGCTGCCACCCTCGCGCGCGACCTTGAAGCGCGGGGTGTGTTGGCGCCGAAGGAGGATTAGAAAACGGACACACACATGATCGGGGAGAGCCGCGAGGCGCCCCAACAAGGAGGGCATCGAGTTGCAGTCAGCGCACCTACTGGAGACCGGCATTGAGACGGCGCATCACGGCACCGTCATTCGCGCCCAGAGCGGCTTCTACTACATCCGAACAGCGGAAGGCGACACGGTTGAGGCCGTCGCGCGCGGCAAGCTAAAGCTGGTGCGCGGCGACACGCGAGTCACAAGCAAGACCCTGGTGGTCGTCGGCGACAACGTCACCTTCGAGATGGGCGCCGACGGGCGCGGCGTCATCGTCGAGGTGGACGAGCGGCACTCGAAATGGGCGCGACGCGCTGTGCGCGGCGGCCGCAGCGCCGGCGCATCGCCCGACAAAGAACACATCATCATCGCCAACCTGGACCAGCTGGCCGTCGTTCTGGCGGCGGCTCAGCCCCCCCCACGCCTGCGCGGCCTGGACCGCTATCTCGTCCTGGCCGAGCAGAACGGCGTAAACGCGCTTATCATCGTCAACAAAGTTGACCTGGTCGAGCCATATGTCCCCGACGAGGTCTTCTCCGCCTACCGTGACATCGGCTACCGCGTCATCTACACCAGCGTCAAGACCGGCGTCGGCATGCACGAACTACGCGACGCCCTGGCCGACAAGGTCACGGCGTTCGTCGGCCCCTCCGGCGTCGGCAAGTCCAGCCTGCTCAACCGCATCTACCCCGGCCTGGGCCAGGTGGTCAGCGACATCAGCGAGGCCACGGGCAAGGGCCGTCACACCACCACTGCCTCGCAACTCTTCCCCATCGGGGACGACGGCTACGTCGCCGACACAGCCGGCATCCGCGAGGTCGGGCTGTGGGACATGGACGAAGGCGAGATCGCGGCCGGCTTCCGCGAGTTCCACGCCTACATCCCGCTGTGCCGCTTCAGCGGCTGCACCCACACCCACGAGCCAGGCTGCGCCGTGCGCGCCGCCGCCGAGCGGGGCGACATCGCGCCGCAGCGCTACGAGAGCTACCTGCGCCTGCTCGAGGAAGACGCCTACCGCGACCCCTGGGAGAAATAGCGCCCTATGTTCGATCCGCGCGTTGAGAAAATGGCCGAGGTGATTGTGGATTTCTCCCTGGAGGTGCGGCGCGGCGACTTGCTGCGCATCCGCTCCACCACCGCCGCCGAGCCGCTCATCCTGGCGGCCTACCGCAAGGCGCTGGCGCGCGGCGCGAACGTCGTCACGACGGTGGATCTGCCCGGCCAGGAAGAGACCTTCTACCGCTACGCCGACGACGAGCAGCTTACCTGGGTCTCGCCCCTCGAAGAGCTGCTCACCGAGCGCTGCGACTGCGTCCTGCGCATCAACGCCCTGACCAATACCCAGGCGCTCGCCGCCATTGACCCCGACCGTACCCGCCGGCATCAGTCGGCGCTGGGTCGCGTCACGAGCGCGTTCGGGCAGCGGGCGGCGCGGGGCGATCTGCGCTGGACCGGCACGCTGTTCCCGACCGCCGCCTTCGCCCAGGCCGCCGAGATGTCGCTGACGGATTACGAGGATTTCGTCTTCAACGCCTGCCGCCTCAACGAGCCGGACCCGGTCGCCGCGTGGAACGCCCAACGCGACACGCAGCAGCGCCTCATTGAGTGGCTCACGCCCCGCGATAGGGTGCGCATTGTCGGCCCCGACACCGACCTGACCATGTCCATCAAGGGCCGCACGTGGGCCAACAGCTACGGGAAGCGCAACTTCCCCAGCGGCGAGGTGTTCACCGGCCCCATCGAGACCTCGGCCAACGGCACGATCCGCTTCACCTACCCCGCCCTTGTCGGCGGGCGCGAGGTGCAGGATATCCGGCTGTGGTTCGAGAACGGGGACGTGGTCAAGGCGACGGCGGCGCGCAACGAAGAGTATCTCCTGAAGATGCTGGCGAGCGACGACGGCGCGCGGCGGCTGGGCGAGCTGGGCATCGGCGCGAACTTCGGCATCACGCGCTTTACCAAGAGCATCCTGTTCGACGAGAAGATCGGCGGGACGATCCACCTGGCGCTTGGCCGCAGCTACCCCGAAACCGGCGGCGAGAACCAGTCGGCGATCCACTGGGACATGGTGTGCGACCTGCGCCAGGGTGGCGAGGTCACGGTGGACGGCGAGGTGTTCCTGCGCGACGGCCAGTTCCAGGTGTGACCCCTCATCCCCGCCGCCGGCGATTGTCCGACGCCGGCGGCACCCAGTCACGGGAGAAGGGGATTGACTCCCCCAGCCTGGTGAAACATGACCCCTTCTCGTTCGCGCTCGCACGCCGTTGACGTGGCGGGCGTCGCCCTCATCATTACATCGGCGGCGGGTTTTGCGACGCTCGCCATCTTCGGCAAGCTCGCCTTCGCGTCGGGCATGACCCTGACGACAATGCTCGCGCTGCGCTTCGCCGGCGCTGCCGCCCTCTTCTGGGCGATGCTGGCGGCCACCGGGGCCGCCGCGGCGATGCTCGGCCGGCGCAAGGTGGCGCAGCTCCTGCTCATGGGCGGTCTAGGCTACGCCGGCCAGTCCACGCTATACATGATCTCCGTCGCGCTGCTGCCCGCCGCCGTCGTCGGCATGCTGCTCTACACCTACCCGATGTGGGTCACGCTTCTGGCCTGGTGGCTCCACGGCGACAAGCCCGACGGGCGGCGCTGGCTCGCCCTCGGCCTGGCGCTCGGCGGCACGACGCTCATCGCCGGCGCGCCCGAAGGCCAGATCAACCCCCTGGGCATCGTGACCGCCCTCCTCGCCGGCCTGTGGTACGCCGGCTACATCGTCCTCGGCAACCGCATCATCAAGGGCGTCGCGCCCCTCGTGAGCAGCGCGTGGATCCTGCTAGGCGCGGCCATCAGCTTCGGCGCAGCCGGGCTGATCCTGGGTCAGATTCAGTTCACCTTCGCGTCGCCGGGGGGGTGGCTGGCCGTCGGCGGGATGATCCTGATGTCCACCGTCATCCCGGTCGTGACGTTCCTGGCCGGCTTGCAGCGCGTCGGCCCGACCCAGTCCGCCCTGCTGAGCGCGCTGGAGCCG
Source organism: Anaerolineae bacterium (assembly GCA_046328535.1). Lineage (GTDB taxonomy): Bacteria > Chloroflexota > Anaerolineae > Epilineales > JAHCIE01 > JBDHWG01. Next base: position 70,321 of record JAXLWJ010000008.1, on the reverse strand, counting down.
GTATTCACCGTGGCGCTGGCCGTCGCCTTCCTGGGCGAGCACCTGGCGCCGCTGCAAATCGCCGGCTCCGTCCTCGTCATCGGAGCGGTGATCCTCCTGCAATGGCGGCGCTAACGCGTCGGCAAGGGACATGTTCGACATCGTGCGCCCGCGCGACGCTTCAAGCGTCGCGCTACTGGATGGAAGCCCGAGGGGCTAAGAGCCAGCCTCCCAGGCTTGCATGTCGTAGCCTGCCCGTTCGACGGGCAGGCGGGCCTTGCACCAGGGTGCAGAGTCGACGACAGGCCGCAGGACCACGAAGGACGCGAAAGGCGCGAAAAAAGATGACGGCCGGCTGTTCAGCCGGCCGCCGCATAACCCTTTCGGGAGCATAACGTGTCGCGCCGACTGATGAACCTCAACTCGTTGCCGCGTTCTGCTCGCGGTGGAGTGCCAACTCCACCGCCCACCGGCGGCGCTGGAGATGGCTCTCCAGCGCGAGCGTAATTGCGGCGACAATTCGGTAATGTTCATCAGTCGGCTGCGGCCAAAGAGCCGACTGAAGTCGGCGCTACAGGAGAGATTCTAGAACTCGGCGACCGCCGGGATGATCTCCTTGCCGAAGGTTTCCAGCGGCGTGATATCCGACACGTTGGGCATGTTGAAGATGATCTGCTGGAAGCCCAGGTCGGCCAGCGAGCGGCAGGCGGCGATGACGTCGGCGGCCGACTGCCCCCCGTCGCCGAGCTTCACCGTGTCCAGCGCCGTCTTCTCGATCTCATCGTAGGGGCGGCCCAGGTCGTCGCAGTGCTGCTTGAGCACGTCGAGCTTGTGGGTCAGGACGTCCGGCCCCATGCGGGCGAACAGGTTGCAGGCGTCGCCGTACTTCGCCACGAGGCGCAGCGTCTTCTGCTCGCCGCCGCCGCCAATCAGGATCGGCGGGTGGGGCTGGCTCAGCGGCAGCGGGTGGTTGATCGGCTCGCCGAGCTGGTAGTGCTTGCCGTAGTACGGCGCGGTGTTGTCCTGGAACATCAGGTGCGCGATCTCCAGCGCCTCGGCCAGCATCTCGAAGCGCACCTTCAGCGGCGGGAACGGGATGCCCAGCCCCCGCGACTCCACCTCGTTCCACGCCGCGCCGATGCCCAGGGTCGCCCGCCCACCTGACAGCACGTCGAGCGTCGTGACCGTCTTGACCAGGACGCCAGGGTGGCGGTAGATGACGCCGGTGACCATGAGGCCGAGGCGGACGCGCTTCGTGAGCGCGGCCATGTACGCCAGCGCCGAGTAGCCTTCGAGCATCGGGTCCGCGGCCGGACCGACATGCTGAATCTGGAAGAAGTGATCCATGCACCAGATGGTCGCAAAACCGGCGTCGTCCGCCGTCTGGGCGATTCTGCCCAGGGTCGGGCCGATGGCGGCGGCCCCGCCCGGCCAGGTGAATGAAGGAATCTGCAAGCCGATGCGCATAGCGTGTGTCTCCTGTGGATAGTGTCCGACACCACCCAGAGTTTAGACCACCCGGCGGCCGATAGCAAAACGCGCCTCGCTTTGTCCCCCGGCGTCGCCCGGCGTATAATCGTGCCTCACACGATTGCGCGAGAGATGGAGAAACACTCATGATCAAAGTGCTGTTTGTCTGCATGGGCAATATCTGCCGCTCGCCGATGGCCGAGGCGGTGTTTCGTCACCTGGTAGAACAGGCCGGGCTGGCCGACCAGTTCGAGATCGACTCCGCCGGCACCCACGACTACCACATCGGCTCGCCACCGCACCCCGGCACCCAGCGCGTGCTGCGGGCGCAGAACATCGAGGTCGGCGACCACCGCGCCCGCGAGGTCACGCCGCGGGACCTGCGCGAGTTCGACTACGTTGTCGCGATGGACAGCGACAACCTCGCCAACCTGCGCAGCATAGCCCCGAAGGGCGGCGCCGTCTACCGCCTGCTCGACTTTGCCCCTGAGCAGCCGCTGCGCGACGTCCCCGACCCGTACTACATGGGCAACTACGAGAACACCTACGAACTGGTGTCCGCCGGGGCGCGCGGCCTCCTGACTCACATCGAGCAGGAGCATCACCTGAACCCGCAGGCGCAGCCCTGACACCGACCCCATGAGAGGCGAGCCATGACCATCGCTGCTCAGAGCCGAACGCTGACCCGCGCCGACCTGCACACCCTCCTGTACTGGATGCGGCTGACGCGGGCCTTCGACGAGCGCGTGCGCCTGCTCTACAACCAGGGCCGCATCCCCGGCGCCGCCTTCTCGCAGCGCGGCCACGAGGCCATCTCCGTCGGCGCGAGCTTCACCCTCGGCGCGGATGACGTCGTCGCGCCGATGCACCGCGACCTGGGCGCGTACCTCCTGCGCGGCCTCACCCCGCGCCGAATCATGGCGCAGATGATGGGCCGGGCGACGGGCGTCAGCCGTGGCCGCGACGTCAACACCCACGGCATGGGCGACCTGAGCCTGGGCATCATCGGCTTCATCAGCCCGCTGCCCGACTCGATGCCCCTCGCCGTCGGCGCGGCGATGGCGTTCCAGTATCGCGGCGAGGCCCGCGTGGCGATGACGTGGTTCGGCGACGGCTCGTCCAGCCAGGGCGGGGCGCACGAGAGCCTCAACCTGGCCGCCGTCCTGCGGGCCCCGGTCGTGTTCATCTGCGAGAACAACCAGTACGCCTACTCGACGCCGATCTCGAAGCAGCTTGCCGTCGAGAACATCGCCGACCGCGCCCTCGGCTACGGCATGCCCGGCGTCGTGGTGGACGGCAACGACGTCCTGGCGGTGGTCGAGGTGACCCAGGCGGCGGTGGACCGGGCGCGGCGCGGCGAAGGCCCGACGCTCATCGAGGCCAAGACGATGCGCATGCTCGGCCACGCTTTCCACGACGATGCGTCGTATGTCCCGCCGGCCCTCATCGAGGAGTGGACGGCGCGGGACCCGCTGCTCCGCTACGAGCGCCAGCTCCGCGAGGCGGGGATGCTGGACGACGACGAGTTAGCCGCGTTGGACGAGCGCATCGCCGCCGAGGTGGACGACGCGGTCGAGTTCGCCGAGAACAGCCCGTGGCCGGACGGGCCAGCGACGCTGGACGGCGTGTTCGCCGACTGAGGGAAGAGTGACGGAGCGAGAGGGAAGTGACGAAGTGACGGAGTGACGGAGTGACGGAGTGACGGAGTGACGGAGTGACGAAGTGACGAAGTGGAAATTCGCATCGTCACCCGTCACCAGCCACTCGTCACATAGGAGTTCGTTTATGCCGGAGATGACGTACCTGCAAGCCATCAGCGCGGCGCTGTGGGAGGAGATGGAGGCCGACGACCGGGTCCTCCTGTTGGGCGAGGACATCGGCCCGTTCGGCGGCGCGTTCAAGGTCACGAAAGGCTTCGTGGAGCGCTTCGGCGAGCGCCGCGTCGTAGACACGCCGATGGCCGAGGTCGGCTTCGTCGGCGCGGCTATTGGGGCGGCGATGATGGGGCTGCGCCCGGTCGTCGAGATCCAGTTCGCCGACTTCATCGCCACGCCGTTCGACATGATCGTCAACCAGGCGGCGACGGCGTACTACCGCTGGCAAGCGCCGGTGCCGCTGGTCATCCGCGCGCCGAGCGGGGGCGGAATGCGCGCCGGCCCGTTCCACTCCCAGAACCCGGAGGCGTGGTTCGTCCACCGGCCCGGCCTGAAGGTCGTCGCGCCCGGCACGCCCTACGACGCCAAGGGGCTGCTCAAGGCCGCCATCCGCGACAACAACCCGGTCATCTACTTCGAGAACAAGTACCTCTACCGCAAGCTCAAGGCGGACGTCCCCGCCGACGACTACATCGTCCCCATCGGCGTGGCGAAGGTGCAGCGGGCGGGCCGCGATGTGTCGGTCATCACCTATGGCGCGATGGTGGATGAGGCGCTCCAGGCGGCGGAGATCGTCGCCGCCGAGGGCATTGAGGTCGAGGTGCTGGACCTGCGCACGCTCGCGCCCCTGGACCGCGACGCCATCCTGGCCTCGGCGGCGCGCACCGGCAAGGTCATCGTCGCCCACGAGGCCAACCTGACCGGCGGCGTGGGCGGCGAGGTCGCGGCGACCATCGCCGAGCATGCGTTCGAGCTGCTCGACGCGCCGCTGGTGCGGCTGGCCGCGCCGGACACGCCCGTGCCGTTCAGCCCACCCCTGGAAGACTTCTTCCGCCCCAACGCCGCCAAGATCGCCGCCGCCGTGCGCACGCTGGCCGCGTATTAGCCCCTCGGACCGATTGTCTGCCATCGGGTGATGGACTACAATAGCTTATGGTCTGTCGAGTAGTTGCGCTGCGGATAGGGAGCTTGGTATGACGATTACTCTTCCTCCAGATATTGAAGAAGCATTGGCGAGAGAAGCGCACGAGCAAGGAATAACGCCGGAGGCTTTGGTCGTGCAAATGCTGCGCTCTCACATATCGCAGATTGCCCCGTCACAAAGCGCCGCGCCTAAAGCCGAGGACGATTGGGAGGCAATGATCCTGGCGATGGGCAGGGACTGCGGAGTCTCACTAAGCCATGATGCGGTCAGTAGCGATGGTCTATACGACTAATGACTTATCTCGTTGATACCAGCATCCTCGCTCGCTTGGCAAATACCGCCGACGCTGACTATGAATCCACTGCGCGAGCTGTTTTGGCTCTCCATCGCAGAGGCGAGAGCTTAAGTGTCGCTCCCCAGAACCTGATCGAGTTTCGTAGTGTGGCCACACGCCCCACCACTGTCAACGGCCTCGGCTTGTCTGCTGCAGACACAGAGTCGGTAGTCAATGCGTTCGAGACGGCCTTTCCACTCTTGCCCGAGACGCCCGATATCTATCCTACCTGGAAGCGGGTGGTGCAGACCGCGGGCGTACTCGGCAAACAGGTGTATGACGCGCGGCTCGTCGCAATCTGTCACGTCTATGGCGTGACGCACGTACTCACCTTCAATGTCCAGCATTTTGCTCGGTTCGCCAGCATTGCGCCGGGTCTTATCGTCGTGGATCCCGCCACCCTGTGATCGGGAGCCGCGAAATGACTTGCGCACGCAAAGATGACAGTTGCTACTTATGAACTCTATGTTTGCACTTTGTGTCTGGTGGGGAGGCTTGGAGGGCACAGCCCTCCAAACTACCCCTTTTCCCCTTCTTCAGTGGGGACTGCGCCCCCGAACGACGCGGGGGAGAGGGGGTTCGTGGGGGCCTGCGGCCCCCACACCCCCACTGCACAGCAAAGTGCAAAGATAGAGTTATGAACATCGAGGGATATCAGCAATGCGCTATGGATTCGTGATGCCGAGCGGGGACGCGCGGCGGGCGGCGGAGTTGGCCGAGGCGGCCGAGGCGGCCGGCTGGGATGGCTTCTTCGTGTGGGAGCCGGTGTGGGGCGTGGACGCCTGGGTGTGCCTGACGGCGGCGGCCATGCGCACCGAGCGCATCCGCCTCGGCACGCTGCTCAGCCCTATCTCCCGCATGCGACCGTGGGACCTGGCCGGCAAGGCAGCCACGCTGGACAACCTCTGCGGCGGGCGCGTCATCCTCTCGGTCGGCCTGGGCGCGCCAGACACCGGCTTCGCCGAGTTCGGCGAGGTGACGGACCGTAAGACCCGCGCCGAGTTGCTGGACGAGGGGCTGGACATCATGACCGGGCTGTGGCGCGGCCAGCCGTTCAGCTACCAGGGCCGGCACTACACCATTCGGCCGACAACCTTCAGTGTTCCGCCGCCGCCCGTCCAGCAGCCGCGCATCCCCATCTGGGTGGTCGCGGCCTGGCCGCGCCCGAAGTCCATGGCGCGCGTCCTGAAGTACGACGGCATCCTGCCCACCGCCGTGGACGCGAACGGGGCGCGCAACGCCAACCTGGACGAGGTGCGCGAGATCGCGGCCTATGTGGCGGCCCGCCGCCCGGCTGGCGAGCCGTTCGACATCGTCGTCGAGGGGACGACGCCCGCCGACGACCTGGCCGCGGCCGTCGCCGCCGTTGCGCCGTGGGCCGACGCGGGGGCGACGTGGTGGATAGAGGCGCTATGGACGGCGCCAGCGGATGCGGCAGGCGACGCGCTGGTGCGCCGCCGCCTGGAGGCTGGCCCTCCGCGCCCATAGCCGTTATTTGCGCAAATGCCCCAAAGTCGTATAATCTAAGGCAGACCGAAATTTCGTCTGTTTTTGGAGAGCTTCGTGGCGGTTGAGCCATCCCCTTCTCCTGCGCCGACCTCCCGCTCTGGAGTGTCCTGTTTTATCGTTGGCTGTGTTGGGCTGGGCCTCGCCACCCTGGTAGCGTGCCTGGTCTTCGCGGCCCTCTTGAGGGCCACCGGCGGTGAGCCGCTCCGCACCCTGACGAGCGATCTGCGTTCCGGCAGCTTGCCGGGCTTCCCGCCGCTGACGGACCGCGATACCCTCTACGCCGACGACTTCGCGGACAACAAGGCGGGCTGGCGCGAGTTCAGCGGCCGCGAAGGTAGCGCGAAGGTGGGCGCCGGGCGGCTGCAATTGACGGTGATTGGCCCCCAGCAAGACGTTTGGACGACGATGCGCGGCAGCTATGACGACTTCCGCATCGAGATGGACGGCGGCCTGATGTCGGGCGCGGACGATACGAGCTATGGCGTCGTCTTCCGCTACCAGAACGACGACAACTACTACCAGTTCGATGTGGACGGGCAGGGCAGCTACACCTTGGGCCGCATCGTCAACGGCGACTACCAGCCGATTATAGACCTGACACCGTCGGACGCGATCCAGAAGGGGCAGGCCCTCAACCACTTCGAGGTGCGCTGCGTCGGCCCCACCATCACCGTCAGCATCAACGGCCACCAGATTGATCAGGCGCAGGATAGGACGTTCCAGAAGGGGGCCATCGGCGTGACCGCCGGCCTGGACAGTCCCTCGACCAGCGAGGTCGTCTTCCGGGCGCTCCGCATCTACCGCCCATAGCAAAATGAGGAATTCGCATGACACGATCATTCGGATTTTCGAGGGCGACGACCTGATTATTCCTGCGGAGGTTTTCGAGGCGCTCGGTATCAAGCCAGGCGATTCGGTTGAGATACGCGCCGCGTCAGATGAGCCTGAGTCATGGGACGCGGATGACCGGGCGCACCGATTGGCTGTATTGCGCGCGTTACGCGGAACCTGGACGCAAGAAGACCAATCTGCTTTCGAGAAAGCCCGCCAGGAGATGTGGTGGACCTGAATTATCCTTACGCCTAATGATCTTCTCAAGACGTAGCGAACATTCACAAGCGAAAGCCGACACGACGCCGCCCACCTCCAGCGAGGTGGGCGGCGCTCGTTTTGGTGAGTGAGCGGGCCGCTACGCCGCGGCCTTCTCCGCCGAGCGGATCCTGAAGGCGGCGAACACGCCGATGATGCCGCCGATGAGGGCGAACAGGCCGAACACCCACGGCAGGGCGATGACGGTCGCGCCCAGGTTGGTGAACAGGTAGATGCCGATGATGATGAGCAGGACGCCCACGATGCCGGTCCACCACCCCGCGCCCTGGAACGCCTGGATGAGGCGGATGATGCCCATGATGATGGCGTCCACAGCGATGAAGAGGGCGACGATGGCGGCGACGCCGATGGTGCTCCAAATGGGGTGCTGGATGATGACCAGGCCGGCGATGATGCCGATGATGCCCATGAAGAGCTTCCAGCCCCAACCCTTCGGGTTGATGAACATCCCAATCAGGCTGAAGATGCCCATGATGAGGAAGTAGATGCCCAGCACCTGCACCAGAACGGCGGTGGTGATGGCGGGCGAGGCGAACAGCAGCAGGCCGATAATAATGCCGGCAATGCCCTCGATGAGCGCCAGCCACCAGGGCATGGCATGCGCCCGGCTGGGCAGTAAGGCTTGATCCATAATGACGTCTCCTTTGTGGATGATGTAGACGACGGACTACAGTCCCCATTGTAAAACAGTCCACGAACCGTGTCAATTCGCTGCCGTCCCCCTTACAGCCGCGCCTCTCTATCTTCCGCGTCGTTCAAGGACGCAGTCCCCACTGAAGAAGCGGAAAGGGGGTAGTTTGGAGGGCTGCGCCCTCCAAGCCTCCCCACCAGACACAAAGTGCAAACAGAGAGCGCCTGTTGCAACGCCAATGATTGACAAAAGCCCCGTGGCAGACTAGAATGCCCCTGCTCAGACGCGCGACTCGTCCATGGAGCATTTTTCGTCTATGACCATTGATCGAAGCATCAACCAGGCCGGCCGCCTCGTCACCCTCGTCCTGCTCGGCCTGACCCTGGCCTCCCTCAATATCCGGCCGGCCGGCGCCATTGAGTTCACGCTGCTCGGCTCGCCGCTGACCATCAACCTGTCCGGCGCGACCCTCATCACCGTGTTGCTCGTCCTCATGACGTGCGCCGGCGTCGAGGCGATGGTGCGTCTGCACCCCTGGCTGAACGACGCCCCCCTGGCCTACACCGCCATCTTCTGGCCGCTGCCCGCCGTCGTCACCCTGACGGCCGCGCTCATCGTCCCGACGTTGTTCGGCCGCCCCATCTGGCTCATCGGCCTCGCCGCCGCCTTCGTCGGGCAGGCCGTCGTTTTGCTGGGGCAATACCAGGCCATTGACCCCGACGCGCGCTACTATGACCGGGCGCGTCTTCTCTTGACGCTGCTCGCCTACGGCTCGGCGTTCCTCCTATACGCCGCTGTGCTCGGGCTGCACCTGCGCGCCATCATCAGCGCCAGCAGCATCCTCCTCATCAGCGTCCCCCTCGCCCTGACCCTCGTGCGCGGCTCGGCCGACGAGTGGCGGCGCGCGTGGATCTACGCCATCGTCTGCGGCGTCGTGGTCGGCGAGATTACCTGGGTGCTGACGTACTGGCCCATCGGCTCCATCGGCACGGCGGCCCTCCTCTTGCTCACGTTCTACATCGTCACCAACCTGGCGCAGCAGGCCCTGGCGAGCCAGGTCACGCGCCGCGTCCTCATCGAGTTCCTTGTCTTCGGCGCTCTCGCCTTCATCCTCGTTGTGAGGTTCAGTCCATGGCTGGAATGAACGGCTTCACCGATCTGGCCGACCGGGTTCGCCGCGGCGAGCGGCGAGCGGTAGCCCGCGCCCTGTCCCTCGTGGAAACGGGCGGCCCAGATGCCCAGAGCCTATTGTCCCTGCTCCACCCCGACACCGGCCGCGCCCACATCGTCGGCGTCACCGGCGCGCCCGGCACCGGCAAGAGTACCCTCGTCAACGCCATCACCGCCGAGTACCGCCGCCGCAACCACACCGTCGGCGTCATCGCCGTAGACCCGACCAGCCCTTTCACCGGCGGCGCGATCCTCGGCGACCGTATCCGCATGCAGAGCCACCACGGCGACCAGGGCGTCTTCATCCGCAGCATGGCGTCGCGCGGCCAGCTCGGCGGCCTCGCCGTCGCCACGAGTGACGCCGTGCGCGTCCTCGATGCTGCTGGCTTCAACCCCATTCTGGTCGAGACAGTCGGCGCCGGTCAGTCGGAGGTCGAGATTGCCGGCGCCGCCCACACGACCATCGTCGTGCTCGTACCGAACCTGGGCGACGACATTCAGGCCATCAAGGCCGGCATCCTGGAGATCGCCGACATATTCGACGTCAACAAGGCCGACCTGCCCGGCGCGGACCAGGCCGTCGCCACACTGCGGGCGATGATGATGCTCGGCGCGCGGGAGCGCGCGCAGAAGGAGCGCGCCGCCGAGGTTCCGCCCTGGCAGATCCCCATCGGGGAGACCGTCGGGGCGACGGGCAAGGGCATCGCGGCGCTCGTGGACAAGATTCAGGAGCACCGCGCCTACCTGGAGAGCAGCGGGCTGCTGAGCGACCTGGAGCGCAGCCGCGCCGAGGGCCAGCTCCGCGACATCCTGCGCACCTGGCTACTGCACGAGCTGCTCACCAAGCTGCCGGAGAATGGGCTGGCCGCCACGGCGGGGCGCGTCGCCGGCCGCGAGATTGACCCCTACACCGCCGCCGAAGAGCTGCTCGGCTGGCGACGCCTGGACTGACGCGCCATACGGAGGCACGCGATGCGGACGATGTACGGAGACCTGGCCCTTTACAGCGGGACCGCCAACCCGGAACTTGCCGCTGACATCGCCGCCTATCTCAACGTTCCCCTAAACGGCGCAGATATCTTCAAGTTCCCCAACGACAACATCTTCGTGCGGCTGCACGGCTCGGTGCGGGCGCGGGATGTGTTCGTCATCCAGCCGACCTCCCCGCCGGTGAACACCAATATCATGCAGCTGCTCATCTTCATTGACACACTGCGCCGCGACTCGGCGAGCCGCATCACCGCCGTCTTGCCCTACTACGGCTACGGGCGCACCGATAAGAAGGACCAGCCCCGCGTCCCCATCACCGCCCGCCTGGTCGCCGACCTCATCACCGTCGCCGGCGCCGACCGCGTGCTCGTGATGGACCTGCACGCCGGCCAGATCCAGGGCTTCTTCAAGATTCCCGTGGACGACATCAGCGCCGTCCACCTCCTGGCGCAACACCTGCGCCAGGGCGACCTCTCGCGCAGCACCGTCGTCGCCGCCGACCTGGGCGGGGCGAAGCGTGGACGCAACTTCGCCGAGCTGCTGGGCGTGCCGCTGGCCCTCATCGAGAAGCGGCGCAGCCAGTCCGGCGACGGGCCATCCCAGGCGCGGGCGCTCAACGTCATCGGCGAGATCGCCGGCCGCGACGCCATCATCCTGGACGACGAGATTGACACGGCCGGTACGGTCGTCCAGGCCGCCACCTTCCTCCGCAGCGTCGGCGCGCGCCAGATCCGCATCGTCGCCACCCACGCCATCCTCTCGGACCCGGCCACCGCCCGCCTGCGCGATGCGCCCATCGAGGAGATCATCGTCACCAACACCGTCCCCATTCCAGCGCGCAAGCTCCTGCCCAACATGACCATCGTCTCGGTGGGCGACCTGCTCGGCGAGGTCATCCGCCGCGTTCACGAGGGTGTCTCGGTCGGAGCGATGTTCAACGAATGACCACCCCTGATATCGCCGCCGCTCGGCCCTCGGCCGCTCTCCGCTGGCAGTTCGCCATCTGTTTCTTCGCCTTTATCCTGATAGGTGTCAACGACGGGGCCGTCGGCGTTCTCTTGCCTAGCCTCATGAGCTACTACGGGGTCAACAAGGCGCAGATTAGCCTCATGTTCCTCGCCGGCACGATTGGCTATCTGAGCGCCGCGCTGACCAGCGGCATACTCGTCGCGCGCCTCGGTCGGCGTGTCTTCCTGATGCTCGGCGCGGGCGTCTTCGCCCTGGGCGCCCTCACGCTGGCGTCCCAGCCGCCGTTCGCGCTCTTCCTCGGCTCGCTCCTGTGCGTCGGTGTAGGCATCGCCATTCTTGACGCCGGGCTGAACGCCTACATCGGCGGGCTGCCCGACAACACCGCCGTGTTGAACTACCTCCACGCCTTCTACGGCGTCGGCGCGCTGCTCGGGCCGGTCATCGCCTCGGCCATCCTGGCCGCCGGGCTAGGCTGGAACGTCACCTACCTGGTCTGGTTCGCCCTGGCGCTCATCGTCATCGCCGGCTTCGCGCGGCTGATGGACGATTCCCGGCCGGCAGGCTCCCACAGCGGCGGGAGCAACGTCCTGACCGCCGCCTTGCGGCTCAGCGTCGTCTGGCTCGCCGCCGGCTTCCTCTTCGTCTATGTCGGCGCCGAGGTGGGCCTGGGGACGTGGAGCTACACCTACCTGACCGAGGAGCGCCACGGGCTGGAGCTGCTGTCGGCGTGGTCCATCAGCGGCTACTGGCTAGGACTGACGGTCGGCCGCGTCATCCTCGGCCACTTCAGCCGGCGGCTCGGTGACCGGCGGCTCATCCAGCTCTGCCTGGGCGGTGTTGTGATCGGCGTCCTGACGCTGTGGCTCCTGCCGAACGCCATCGCCGCCGCCCTGGCCCTCTTTCTCATTGGCTTCAGCCTCGGCCCGATCTTCCCGACTGTGATCGCACTTATCTCCGGCATGGTTCCGCCGCGCCTCCAGCCGAGCGCGGTCGGTTTCGTCGCCAGCGCGGCCAGCATGGGCGCGGCTTTCTTCCCCATGATTATCGGCGCCATCGCCGAACGGGCCGGCGTCTGGACGCTCATGCCCTACACCATCGCCCTGACCCTGACGATGCTCACGCTCTGGCCGCTCCTCTCCCGCCACGGCGCGTACACGTCGGAGGAGGCGTGAGAACGCCCCGCCAGGAGATGACCACGGAACCCACGGAACAGGAACAGGTTGCACCGCATATACACCCAAATGGCTATCGCCGGTTCGCGCCATGCCTGGTATGCTAGTCGGACGCAGACCTCGATAAGCCCCATCACCTCAGGAGAGCCTCACATGTCCGACAACAAGAATGAGCACGTCGTCATCGCCCTGTTCGACAACCAGCAGTTCGCCGACTATGGCATTGATCACCTCAAGCAGTGGGATCGCGCCAACGACGAGGTCAAGATCGGCGTCATCGGCACAATCTTCAAGAAGGGCGACAAGGTCAAGACCCACGTCGCGCACAAGACCGGCGGCGGCGCGAAGGTCGGCCTCGTCCTCGGCGTCATCGCGGCCATCCTGTCCGGCGGGACGACGCTGATCGCCGGCGCGGTCGCGGGCGGGGTCGCCGGCGGGGTCGCCGGTTCCTTCTTCAAGAAGTCGCTGCACCTGACGAAGGAAGAGACGGATGCCCTCGGTCAGGAGCTTGACCGTGGCCGGGTGGCCGTCGTCGTTACGTGCGACGAGGCCGAGGTGGAGGCAGTGAGCCAGCAGCTCACCCAGTGGGGTGGCGATGTGAAGGGCTACGCGGTACCGACCGAGGCGGTGGCGGAGGCGGCAGCGGCGCTGCCGGAGACGACCGAGGAACCGGCAGCGGACGAGGCGGCCGCTGCGGAAGCGACCGCCCAACCGGCGGCCGAGACGACGGCCGCGCCTGAGGCGACCGCGGCCCCGGCGGCGGCCCCGGAAGCGACCGCGGACCCGGCGCCGCCGGCCGACGCGGCAGACAAGCCGGCCTGATACCGCGTTGCCGCCGTCAACGGGTAGCTCCACACGATAGCGTGGAGACCCCCTGCTGGCGGTGGAGTGGACAACTCCACCGCCCCTGGGAGGCGCTGGAGATGGCTCTCCAGCGCCAGCACAATAGCTCTTCCACGCTAAACTGCGGAGCTACCCGTCAACGGATAAAGGCACGGATAAATGGAGAGTTTTGCCCTAGCATGGTACCATTACCTGGCGTGACCCTTCGTTTATCCGTGTGGCATCCGCTTCCAGCAGAATAGGGAGGAGCGCCGTGGCTCAATCGCAGACATCTAGGACAGGCCGCGCCCTCCGAACACCGCGCGCCGCGGCCGTGGCCGGCATCCTGTTTGCCCTCATCTACGGTACGGGCCTGGTGCTCATTCGCCTGGCCATCCCCGCGGACCACGTGTTCGACACCACCTGGCTGGACGAGAACCTCCACACCGTCGCCCTGGGGCTGAACCTCGTCCCGTATGCCGGCATCGCGTTCCTGTGGTTCATCGGCGTGATCCGCGACCGCCTCGGCGCACTGGAAGACCGCTTCCTGGCGACGGTGTTCCTGGGCAGCGGTCTGCTATTCCTGGCGATGACGTTCGCGGGCGCCGCGTTGACCGGCGGCCTGCTGACAGGCTACGAACTTGAGAAACAGGCGATGATCGAAAGCGGCGTGTTCACCTACGCCCGCGCCTCGACGTACAACGTTCTCAACGTGTATGCCATCCGCATGGCCGGCGTGTTCATGATGTCGCTGGGAACCATCTGGATACGCACCGGGACCACACACCGCTTCTGGCCGCTGCTGACCTACGTGCTGGCGCTCCTCCTGCTGGTCACGATCAGCTTCTCGGTGTGGGTCGCCTTGATCTTCCCCGCCTGGGTACTCGTGGTCAGTGTGTATCTCCTGGTGCGCGGCGGGAATAGTCAGCCCCAGGCGGCCGCTGAGCCGGATGCCGCGTGAGAACAGCAGAAGGGAGAAGGCGATGAGCGGCGCCATCCCGGACGAATTCCTGGACCTGGTCAACGGCCCGCGTGTCGCCGCGCTGACCACGGTCATGCCCGACGGCCAGCCCCAGACGACCGTTGTGTGGTGCGACTTCGACGGCACACACGTGCGCGTCAACACAATGCGCGGCTTCCGCAAAGAGAAGAACATGCGCGCCAACCCCAGGGTCACGCTGCTGTGCTACGACCCCCGGGAGCCGCTGCGCTCCCTGGAGATCCGCGGCCAGGTGGTGGAGATGACCGAGGTCGGCGCGCTGGAGCACCTGGACGGCCTGTCGGTGCGCTACACCGGCCGCTCGCCCTACTTCGGCGCGTGCGTTCCCGCCGAGCTGAAGGCGATCGAGTTCCCAGTGCTGTGCAAAATCCTGCCCAAGCGCGTTGTCACGCTGGACGCCCGGAAAGAGAAAGGGGCAGCGCCATGAGCCTGCCCATCCCCGCCTCTCACCTCGATTTGCTCACTCGCCCGATCCACGGTGTCCTGACGACAATGATGCCCGATGGCCAGCCGCAGTCTAGCCTCGTCTGGTGCGACTACGACGGCGCGTGCGCCCGCATCAATACGACGGCCGAGCGGCAAAAGGGGCGCAACATGCTGCGCAATCCGAAGGTCACCCTGCTCATCGTGGACCCGAACGACACAGCGCGCTATCTGGAAATCCGCGGCGAGGTGGAGCTTGTCCAGGACGGCGCAATTGCCCACCTGGACGAAATCACGCGCCAGTACACGCCGCATCCGCAGTTCTACGGCTACGTCTACCCGGTGGAGCAGCAGGGCTGCGAGACGCGCCTGATGGGCCGCATCCACGCGACGAAACTCACAATGGACGCCATCCACAAGTGAAAGGTTACCAGGACGGTCGGCGCACGTTCAGGCCAGGCACGCGCTCGAAGTCGCGCAGGTTGTCTGTCAGGACGCTACATCCGTTGGCCAGCGCCGTAGCGCCGATAATCAAGTCATGGGCGCCGATCAACTGGCCGGATGCCGTCAGCTCAGCCCACACGTGGGCGTGGATACGGGCGGCGCGAAGGTCGAACGGGAGAACGGGTACGTGTTCGAGAATCGACTCGACAAACGCTTCGCGCTGCATGTGGCGCGCCAGCGAATCGGCGCGATGGACGCCGGCCAGCAGCTCCGACGCTGTAATGCTTGCCAGGGCAATCGGCTCCTCGGGTGCGACACGAGCCAATGCGCCAGGCGGCAAACGACGGCGCTCTAGCGTGATAAAGACACTTGAGTCGAGCAGAAGCGTCATTCTGGGATGCTCGGCGGGCGTTGCGACGATTGGATCGCCTCAACATCGTCGGCAAACGCATCGTCGGGCATTGGCGCCATCTCCAGCAACGCCGCGAACTCTCGCAGGGTGACCGTTGATGTGAGGCCAATGGGCGTCAGAGCCGCCACCTGCTCGCCATTGCGCTGAATGACAAAACGCTCCCCGCGATATCGGATGCGGTTGAGGACCTCGGACAGGCTCTTCGCCAATTCCGTCGCCGTGATTGTCGTCTCCATAAAACACTCCTTTCCCCTGCTCAACTAATACGATAATAAGATTTTATGATTCTACAAAACCGGGCACAAAGTGCAAACTCTATCTTTGCACTTTGCTGCGTAGAGGGGGTGTGGGGGCCGCAGGCCCCCACGAACCCCCTCTACCCTGCGTCGTTCAGGGGCGCAGTCCCCACTGAAGAAGGGGAAAGGGGGTAGTTTGGAGGGCTGCGCCCTCCAAGCCTCCCCACCAAACACAAAGTACAAACATAGAGTGCAAACATAGAGGGGGGCGGCTCTTGACAGCCCCGCCGTCGGATGTATGATTAAAGAAGTCAAGTGAGTTGTGAATGTTGACGGATCGGTCCCGTATCGTTAGACGCGCTCGAAGAGGTGGGGAGTCTATATGCACGAGGCGGAGACAGGCCTGACCGGCCTGGTTGACACCGGCATCTCGGGATTGGACGACGTTCTGCATGGCGGTCTGACGCCAAATCGCCTCTATCTTGTGGAAGGTGACCCCGGCTCCGGCAAGACAACCCTCGCTCTTCAGTTCCTCCTGGCCGGCGTCCGTCGCGGCGAGCGATGCCTGTTCGTGACACTGTCGGAGACGGAAGAGGAGCTGCGCGCCACCGCGCGCTCCCACGGCTGGACCCTCGATGGCATCAGCATCCTCGAGATCGTTGCCTCCGAGGAGAACCTCAAGCCCGACGGCCGCTACACCATGTTCCACCCCTCGGAAGTCGAGCTGACTGAGACGATGAGAGCTGTGCTTGAGAAAGCCGAGGGGGTTCGGCCCGACCGCCTGGTCTTCGACTCCCTGTCCGAGCTGCGGCTCCTGGCCCAGAATCCCCTGCGCTACCGCCATCAAATCCTCGCGCTGAAGCAGTTCTTCGCCCGCCAAAGCGCGACGGTCTTGTTCGTGGATGACAAGACGGGCGATGCGGGCGACATGCGCCTCCACAGCATTTCCCACGGCGTCATCAGTCTCGAACGCCGCACGCCGGACTATGGCACGATGCGGCGGCGGCTCCAGGTGACCAAGGTGCGCGGCCGCGACTTCCGCCAGGGCTTCCACGACTACCGCATCGTGCGCGGCGGGCTCGAAGTGTACCCGCGGCTCGTGGCCGCCGAACACCTGAGTCCTTACACCCGCGACGCGGTCAAGAGCGGGGTGGACGGCCTGGACGATCTTCTGGGCGGGGGGCTGTCACAGGGAACCAGCACCCTCATTCTTGGCCCGGCCGGGGCGGGCAAGTCCACCATTGCGTCGCAGTACGCCGTCTGGGCCGCGCGCCAGGGGCAACACGCCATCTGCTACCTGTTCGACGAGAGTATCGCCACCTTCCGTGAACGCCTGGCCGGGCTAGGCATGGACGCCGAGCCGTATATCGCCTCCGGCCGCCTGACTTTGCGCCAGGTGGATGCGGCTGAGCTAGCGCCCGGCGAGTTCGCCTACGAAGTGCGGCGGACGGTGGACCAAGACCGCAGCCGTATCGTCGTCATAGACAGCTTAAACGGCTACTTGAATGCCATGCCGAGCGAGCAGTTCCTGACGCTGCACCTGCACGAGCTGCTGACCTATCTCGGGCAGCAGGGCGTCACAACGATCCTGATCATGGCGCAGCACGGCTTTGCTGGCGGGCAGGTGCAGGTGCCGATTGACGCCAGCTATCTGGCCGACACGGTTCTGCTCCTGCGCTACTTCGAAGCTCGGGGTGAGGTGCGCCAGTCGGTGTCGGTCATCAAGAAGCGCACCGGACCCCACGAGCGCACCATCCGCGAGATGCGCTTCGACCACGGCATCGTTCTCGGCGAGCCGGTGCGCGAGTTCCAGGGCGTCCTGACCGGCGCGCCGGTGTTCATCGGCAAGGAGTGGACGGAGTGAGCCGATGAGCGCAGAAGGTGTTTCGCCCGGCGAAGAGCGGGTGCTGGTGCTGGCGCCCACGGCGAGCGACGCCGCCGTGAGTCGCTCCGTGCTGAATGAAAGCGGCATGACCTGCCGCATCTGCGCTCACATGGCCGACCTGTGTCGGAGCTTCGAAGCCGGCGCCGGGGCCATCCTGCTGACCGAGGAGGCGCTGGCGGATGGCGGGGCAGATATTCTTGTGGCGACGCTGTGGCAGCAGCCTGCCTGGTCCGACGTCCCCGTCATCCTCTTGACCGATCGCGGCGCCGACTCGCCGGCCGCGATCTGGGCCATGGACCTGCTCAACAACGTCGCCGTCCTGGAGCGGCCGGTGCGCATGATCACGCTCGTCAGTACGCTGCGCACGGCGCTCAAAGCGCGGCGGCGGCAGTATGAGCTGCGCAATCAGACGGAGGCGCTGCGGGAAGCCGACCGCCGCAAGGACGAATTCCTGGCGACGCTGGCCCACGAGCTGCGCAACCCGCTGGCCGCCATGCGCACCTCCGTCGAAGTCCTCAAGCGGCGCGGCCCGTCCGACCCGGCCCTGGAACGCAGCCGCAGCGTCATTGACCGGCAGTTGCGGCACATGGCCCGCCTGCTGGACGACCTTCTGGACGTATCGCGCATCACGCAGAACAAGCTCGAGTTGCGGCGCGAGCGCGTGGCGCTGGCAGACGTGGTGTGGGCCGCGGTGGAAACGAGCCGCCCGCTGATAGACCGCAACGAACACCACCTGACGGTCACTTTGCCGCCCGATGCGGTGTCCCTCGATGCCGACCCGGTGCGGCTGGCCCAGGTGTTCTCCAACATGCTGAACAATGCCGCCCGCTACACCGAGCGGGGCGGCGACATCTGGCTGACGGCGACACGGGAGGGCGGGGAGGTGGTCGTAGCCGTCAAAGACAGCGGTATCGGCATCAGCGGCGATATGCTGCCGCGCGTCTTCGATCTGTTCTCGCAAGCTGGCCCGGCGCTTCAGCGCTCCCACACCGGCCTGGGCATTGGCCTGTCGCTCGTCAAGGGGCTGGTGGAGATGCACGGCGGCACGGTCGAGGCGCACAGTGACGGCGCCGGCCAGGGAGCAGAGTTCATCGTCCGCCTCCCGACCGCCTGCGACGAGGCGCCCGTCGAACCGGATCAGGCTGCGCCGCCCATAGGGGCGCCGACGCCAACAGCCCGCCGCGTCCTGGTCGCCGATGACATCGAAGACAACGCCGACACGGTCGCGCTGCTGCTGCAGGAGATGGGCCACGAGGTCCGCGTGGCCTATGGCGGCCAGGCTGCTGTTACAACGGCGGCGGACTTCCGACCCGACGTTGTCCTGCTCGATATCGGCATGCCTGGCGTCAATGGCCTCGACGCGGCGCGCATGATTCGGGCGCAGCCGTGGGGGGAAGGTGTGCGGCTGATCGCGGTCACGGGCTGGGCCAGCGCCGAGGACCGCCGCCGCACCCGCGACGCCGGCTTCGACCACCACCTCGTGAAGCCGGTTGACGTCGCCGTGCTCGCCGAGCTACTGCGCTAATCTCTGAGGCGCCATCGCCAGTTCGCTTGTTGACAGCCTTGTCATCGGCTGTCTCTAAACTGCTCCCAGGGTGAACCCCACATCCTCGTGAAGTCGGAGTGGCGTGTTACACGTGAAATGGTAGGACGTAGTAACGACTTTAGTCGTTTCCCAGGTCGCAGAACGACTAAAGTCGTTACTACATCTCTGTCAATGATGGTGGTGTGTAACGCGGTGAACGGCATGGCGGTGGTGCGAGAAGCCGTCTTCGTCGGCGCGGCCAAGCGCAACGAGCGCAGCGATCTGCACGTGGGGCGGAAGATTGAGCAACTCCTTCACCTTGTCGGGCATGAACCCAAGCATGGGTGACGTATCGTAGCCAATCCCATGCGCGGCCAGCAGAAGGAAGCCGAGGGCGATGTTGGCCTGAGCGTTGCCCCAGGCGGCGCGCTCCTCGATCGTCATGTTGCCAAACATCTGCCGCAGAGCGTCGGCGCGATCTTTGACCTGCTGCTCCCCCATGCCCGGATGAACGGTCTCCTCGGCGTGAGCAAGCACATCCTCCATGTCGCTGTACAGCACGATGACGACTGGTGCGCTGGTAATCTGCGGCTGGTCAAAGGCAGCCGCGCGCAGCTGCTGCTGGACCTCTTTGTTCTGGATGACCACGAAGCGCCAGGGTTGGGTGTTGGCAGAGCTTGGCGCAAGGCTGGTGAGGCGGAGGAGTGTGTGGAGGTCATCCTGGTTCATCGGCTCCTGGACGAACTTGCGGATGCTACGACGCGTCTCGATTGTCTCGACGATGTTAAGGGGATAGCGAGCTTGAGCGTGAGGCATGGGTGATCCGTCTCCGTAATCTGGGGGCCTGGCACAGAGCGCCGGGTGTCCCGTGAAGGTGGCGTGAACAGGGCAGCCGAAAACAACGCATGTGATTTAGTGACCCATGCCGCCCTTTTCCTTTCCTCGAGTTTCATGCGCTTCGGAAACATCACTCCACGCGCAGCGCCGCCAGGAACAGGCGGTAGGGCGCGGCGGGGTTAGACTGAGTGACGAACACGCGCGCCGGCCCGACCATGCCCAGACTTTGCCCCGCCACGGACACGACCTCCACCTTGTAGTACCATTGCCCGCTCGCCACGCCATCGTCGCTCCACTCGTAGGCGGCCCCGCTCGCCGCCATCTGCGCGGGTATCAGCGCCGGCCCGACGCGCGCGTACCCGGCGTCGGCGTTGGCGCTGCGCCAGACACGGAAGCCGAGCAGCCCGGCCTCCGACAGCGTCTCCCACCGCAGCGTGACCCTGCCGCCCACCGCCGCCGCGTCCAGGAAGCGCGCCTGAGCGGCGGTGGGGTCGAGCGGCTCGAAGTCATACGTGATGAAGGTGATACCGTCGGCCTGGCGGATGTCGGCGTCCGGCGCCGCGCCTTTGGCGTGGGCGGCGCTGTTGACGCCGATGGTGACAGCGTCCACATTCGTGGTGAGACCGGCGGGCGCGGGGCCGGCGGCGCACATGATCTGCCCCGCCGGGTCGCCCGGCGCGGCCGCGCCGACGCGAATGCCCGCGTTCGGGAAGGCCAGCCGCAGCTGGCCCAGGGTGCAGGGGGCGGCGGCGGGGCAGACACCCAGGCCCGGCGCGGCCGTCGCATACCACACGCCGCTCAGCGCCGGCCAGGCCTGCCACGCGCCGAGGCTGACGCCGCCGTTCTTCGCCGGATCGAAGACGAGACGGCCCTGTGGCGCGAGGTTCGCGTCGGTGAGATCATAGTCCATGTCCATCTCCAGCGTGGCCGCCGTCGCCGAGCTACCTGTCGCCGTGTAGGTGTGATAGATAAGCTGCGTGATCTGGTCGAGGCGCGCGCCAGCGTACAGCCCCGTCGAGATGGTCTCGCGGCCGGTGGCGTTGACCGTCAACTGGGCGCTGCCAAGCTGCGAGGGGGGTATCCCCGGGCCGGGGACGAACGCGCCGGCGCCGGTCGCCGCCTCCTGGCGGAAACCCCAGCCGCCGCCCGTCGGGTCAACGACCACGATGGTGTACACGGGTGTCGGCGTCCTGGTCGGCGTCGGCGTGATAGATGGCGTGGGCGTAACGGACGGCGTCAGGGTGACAGGCGGCGTCCGTGTCACCGTCGGCGTCGGCGTGACGGACGGCGGCAATGTCGGGGTGGGCGTCGGCAGGCCGCACGTGTTGAGCAGCAGGGCCACCTGGTTCGCCTGCCACTCGGCGGCGGCAATGTCGGGTCTCGTGTCGCCGTTCCAGTCGCCCACGGCTGCCGACCACGGCTCGGCGGCGAGGGAGACGGGCGCGGAAGGAACGGCGAAACTGCCCTGCCCGTTGCCCGGCAGGACGACCATCCCATTCACGCCGCCGCTGTTCCCCAGGGTATCACTCTCGGCGGTTGTGATGACAAGATCTGGCGCGCCGTCGCCGGTCACGTCCGCCGCGACGAGATAGCGGGGGTAGTAGGCGATAGGGATGGTGACGCGGGGATCGAACGTCCCGTCGCCGCGTCCGTAGAGGATCGAGACCGTGCCGTCGGCGTTGTCCGCCGTCGCCAGGTCGAGCTTGCCGTTGCCGTTGAAGTCGCGCATGATGACGTCAATCGGCCGCGAGCCGACGACCACAGGCGGGCGCGGGCTGAACGTACCGTTGCCATTGCCGTGCAGGATCGTCAGGCTGGCGCCGGTATTGAAGCCGACGGCCAGGTCCGGCTTGCCGTCGCCGTCCAGGTCCCCCACGGCGACGGCATACGGCCCGATGCCGACCACGATCGGCGCGAGGGTTCTGAATGTCCCGTCCCCATTCCCCATCAACACGCTAACCGTATTCGCCGTTGAGTTCGGGACGACCAGGTCCAGCTTACCGTCGCCGTCAAGATCGGCAGCGGCAAGGAGGGCGGCGCCGCCGCCGGTTGTGATCGGATCATGCGGCTGAACGAAGGCCCCGTTGCCCAGGCCCAGCAAGATGCTGACATTCCCCGCGCTCAGGTTGGCGACGGCCAGATCAGGCGTCCCGTCGCCGTTGAAATCGCCGACCGCCAGCCCCCGCGCCCCCGCGCCTGTAGTAATGGGCGGCCCGGCGGCGCTGAATCCGCCGCTGCCATTGCCCAGGTAGACGCTGACGGCGCCGGGGACGTAGTTCGCGGCAGCCAGGTCGAGGCGCCCATCGCGGTCGAAATCGGCGGCGACGACGGCGACGGGCCAGGTTCCGCTCGTGACATTGATGGGGGAGAGCGAGGCGAAGCTCACCGCGCGACACGCGCCCAGCGTCGGCGTCGGCGTGACGGTCGGCGTGTTGGTGGGCGGGACCGCCGCGCGCACGACAACATCGGCCGAGAATTCGGAGGTATAGAGCGGCGTCGGGTTCGGGCCGGCCGTCTGGTAGCTGGCCGTCGCGGCGATAGAGTCGCCCAGGAAGACCGGCGGGAGGCCGGCGGTGGTGAAGCTGGCGGCGCCGCTGGCGTTCGTCACCACGTTGATCGCGCCCAGGTAGGTCTTGCCCTCGCCGTAGCCCGTCGCGTTGGCGACCGGGTTGCTGAAGAACTCGATGACGAAGCTCGCGTTGGGCGCGCTGTTGAGTGTCCCGACGACCGTCGTCTGCACGCCATCCGCTGTGGCCGACGCGAGGACGGGGAAGTTCTGGCGGTGATTGGGGCCGCCGTCCGTGTCCTGGGGGTCGTTGGGCGTGACGCCGTCGAGGCCGAGGTCAATGCCGAGCAGGCCGTTGTTGTAGATCGAGTTGTCGAGGATGGCCGCGTCGGCCCCCGTGTCACCGACCGCAACGCCGATACGCCCGTTGTCCTGGACGTTGTTCGAGGCGATGGAGATGGCGCGGTTGGGTGTGACCGGCGCGCCACCCCCGTTGAGCAGGGTGATGCCGTTGACCCAGCCGCTGATGTTGGCCCCAATGACGCTCGCGCCCGGGCCAGCGTTGGAGACGCCGAGGTCAAGCCAGACGCCGGACGACGCGGGCCACCCCCCCCCACCGGCCCCGCCCACGGCGCCGCCGGCCAGCGTGTTGCCAGAGATGGTGAGCTGGCCCAGGGACTGCGGGACGCTGTTCACGACCGCGCCGCCGGCCAGGATACCATAGACGGCGGTGACGCCGGGTGGAAAGGCGCTCGGCTGAACCGTGACACTGTTCTGGGTCACCGAGACGGCCCCCGCCACGCCGCGCAGCTCGATGAGGGCGCTCGTCGTGGCGAGCAGACTGACGGGCGTGGTCACGCTGTTCTGCGTGATGCTGAGCGTGTCGTTCGCGCCATAGCCGAGACCGTCGTCGGCCGCGCGGATGGCCTGGCTGCGCAGACTCTGGAACGTGTTGCCCTTGATGAGGACATTCTGATCGCCGCCGCCGAGATAGACGCGGCTCGCGCCGCTCGCGCTGCCCTTGAACGCGTTGTTCTGGATGGTCGCGTCTTTCAGGCCATGCAGCGCCATCGCGTCCGAGTCGGCGCGGTTGCTCTCGGCCAGGAGGTTGGCGTGGGGCTGGTCGTGGGTGGAGAGGTTGGCGAGGTAATTGGCGACGCTGTCGTTCTGGCGGTAGACGGCATTGGTCGAGCCTTGGGCGAGGTAGACGCCGTGGCTGCCGAGGGCGTCGAAGAAGTTGCCCTCGATGACGACGTTATCCTGCTTCGCCAGGTAGGCGCCGCCGGGGTCGCTCTGAGCCACTGTGGCGGGGTTACCCTGGAAGTGGTTGTACAGCACCTGAACAGCGTTGAAGCGGCCGCCGCCCGGCTTGTTGCTGGCCGTGATCGTCCAGGCGGGCGTCAGGCCCGCCATGTCGAAGGTGAAGCCGTTGACGGTGACGTTGTCGGCCTGAATATCGAGGGCGGCGGCTGAGAGCGGCGGCTTGATGATGGACTCGGGGCCGGCGCGGCCCTTCGCCAGCACGTTGGCCCCGTTTCCGACGAGGCTCAGGGGCTTCGCAATGACGAGGTTTTCCGGGTAGGTTCCGTCCTGGACGAGCACCGTGTCGCCCGGTTGGCTGTTGTCAATCTCGCCCTGGATTCGCGTGGCGATGCGGCGGACGTTGGGGTAGGTCACGCCGCCGCTGGTGTACGAGTACGGCGTCACGACCGCCGGCGGATTTGCGCCCGCGATCGTCGCCCTGTCGTAGACGTTGCTGTTCCAGTAGCTCGGCCAGTCGAACTGGGTGTTGTCGTACCCGCCCTGGGCGCGGATGTACTGGACGGCGCCGTTCTGGAACTGGTTGCTCTGGATGACCGCGCCACCCACGGCATAGGTCAGGCCGGGCGCGCCCGATACCGAGCCTGTGAAGTCAACGGCCGGCCCGGCCAGCCCGCCGAGGTCGAACACATTGCTCTGGATGACGCGCCCGGCCGGCGGTCCCGAATAGCCCGCGCCGTTGGTCACGGCGAGACGCGCGCCCAGGGCGAACAGGTTCCCGCTCAGGGTGTATTGCTGGATGTAGGAGGCGGTGTTGGCCGCGTCGAAGCGCGGGTCGTCGAAGGTGACAGCCCCGCCGGCCACGGAGACATCGCAGTTGACGAGGGCGAAATTCTCGCCGATGACCTCGATGGTCCTGTTGTTCGACGGGCTGTTGGCCCCGAACCGCAGGCCCGCCAGGGTGACGTTGTCGCCCTCGACGAAGACGCCGCTTGGCCCAAAGCTATTCGTCGCGTTGGTGGTGATGGTGGCCTGGATCGCGGCGTACGCCGTAATGGGGATGCTGGCGGCGTCGAGACCCTGAAGGGTGATGCCGCTCCTGGCCTGGCCGATGAACAGGCCGAACTGGTAGGGGCCGCTGCCGTCGAAGAGGGTGCGGTTGGCGGCCGTCTCGCTATAGACGCCGGGATAGACATACACCGTGCCGCCGGGGGCTACCGCGTCAATACCGGCCTGGATCGTCTTGAGCGGGCTGGCGGCCGTGCCCGTGTTGCTATCGCTGCCGCTGGCGCCGTCCACGTAGCAGGCCCCGCCACACGTCGGCGCGGCCGCCACGCGGCTCGCGGCCATCCCTCCCCCGCCCCACACCACGGTCAGCAGGCAGCACAACACCAGCGCAACGATGCGCCACATATCCCCCCCCGGGAAAGTAGATGCTCGAATTGGACGCCGTCTACGAATACGACGGCCCCCACCGGCGTGCATTACGCCGAAAGCGAGCCACAGCCCGGCGGGCGACAAAACTGTAAGGTGCGTTCGCCGTCGTCGGCGTCACGCGCGCGCGCGCCCCTCGTCCTGGGCGTAGGCGATGGCCGCCTCCGCCGTCATCGCGCCGCCTTCCGCCAGGAGCGCCGCGAATCGGTCGGCGGGGAGGCGGGCGCTGACGGCGGCGCGGTAGTCGTCGAAGACGGTCGAGTCGGGTGGCTCGAGGTGGCGCCCGGCGGCGGCGAGCAGCGCCTCGGCCGCCCCGAACAGCCGCGCCGCCGTCTCGACTGGCCGCCCCGTCGCGCCGGCTTCCGCCGCCGCCAGCAGGGCGAACGCCGCCACAAGCTCCGGCAGGGCATTCAAGCTGCCCACCGACGGGTGCATCGTCACACACTCGGCGAACAGGGCGCGGGCGCGGCGAAAGTCGCCACGGTGGATCGCCACGTAACCCAGGTTGTGGCGCAGCCAGAAGGCGGCGCCGAACAGGCTGTGCTGCATGAGGGCCAGGCCCTCAGTGTAGGCCGCCTCGGCGTCGTCGTAATCGCCTTCGAGACGGGCAACCTCGCCGAGCAGCAGCAGGGCGAGGGGGAGATTGTGGGAGTCGCCCACCGCGCGGTACGCGGCGATATTCTCGTTGAGAAGCGCGCGCGCGAGGGCATAGTCGCCCTCGGCCAGGGCGAGACGCGCCAGCATGTCGGCCGACATCGCCGCGCCGCGCCGGTCGCCCAGCCGCGTGAACAGCGCCAGACTTTCCTCCAGGTAAGTCCGCGCCCGCGCCAGCCGCCGACGAAGGAGATCGAGCTCGCCGAGGCGCAGGGTGATGTCGGCCATGAGCCACAAATCGCCCGTCTGTCGGCAGGCGGCCAGCCCCGCCTCATAGTGTATTGCCGCCGTGTCAAGATCGCCCTCGTTCCGCACGATGTCCCCTATATTGCGCCAGCACACCGCCATCGTCATCCGGTCCCCGATGCGCAAGGCGACCTCAAGGGCCGCCTCGCACAAGGATTTCGACACGGCGGAGTTCCCATAGAAATACTCAATGTTTCCTGCCGACCGTAACGTCGCGACTCGAACACCCTCATCCGGCGTCTCGCGCAGAATATCGAAACTCTCGTCAAGTAAGGGGCGGGCGAACGGATAGCCCTCCAGCCAGAACATCATCACCGCCAGTTCGTGGAGCAGGTCCGCGCGCACCGCGGTCCTATCCGGGGTCTGGGCGAGGATCGCTTGCAGGCGGTCGCGGCCCTCGCGCCAGTAGCCGCGCCGGAACCAGAAGCGGCACAGGTGGAGGGCGATCCGCGCGGCGGTAGCAGCGTCGCCCCCGGCGAGAGAGCGGTCCATCGCCGCTCGCAGATTGTCCATCTCGGCGTCCACCCGGTTCAGCCACACCACCTGGTTCGGCCCGGTCACCTGGGGGGCGGCTAGCTTGGCGAAATCGGCGAAGAACGCGGCGTGGCGGCGCCGCAGCGCCTCCCCCTCGCCGCTCTGGGCCAGCCCTTCCTCGCCGTACTCGCGGATCGTCTCCAGCATCCCGAAGCGCGGCTCGCCCCACGGCTGCTCGGCCTGCCGCGCCAGGTTCTCGCTCACCAGCGCCTCGACGCCATCCAGCACGTCGTAGGCTTCGTCGGCGCACACGGCCTCGGCCGCCTCCAGCGTCCACCCGCCGACGAACACGGCCAGCCGCCGAAACAGCGTCTTCTCGTCCTCGGTCAGCAGGCCGTAGCTCCAGGCGATGGTGTTGCGGACCGTCTGCTGCCGCGCCGGCAGGTCCCGCGCCCCGCCCGTCAGCAGCGGCAGGCGGCGCTCCAGGCGGGCCAGGAGCGTCTGAGGCGGGAGGGACTTGATGTGGGCCGCCGCCAGCTCGATAGCCAGCGGCAACCCGTCGAGGCGGTGGCAGATCTCGGCGACGGCGGGGGCGTTGTCGTTGGTCACCTGGAAGGCGGGCTTGACATCCATCGCGCGCTGGATGAACAACTCGACTGCGGCGTACTGCGGCAGGCGGTCCACGGCGGGCGGCCGCGCGCGGTCCGGCAGCGGCAGCGGGGCCAGCGGGAACTCCTTCTCGGCGCGCAGGCGGAGCGAGACGCGGCTGGTCGCCAGCACCTTGAGGCCAGGCAAGGCCGCCAGGAGATCGGCGACGGTCGGCGCGGCCGCCACGACCTGCTCGAAGTTGTCGAGCAGGAACAGGAAGGTCTTGCCGTCGAGGTAGTCGGTCAACAGGTCGAACGTCGGGCGGCGGCTCGTCTCGCGCACGCCGATGGTCTGGGCCATGGTTGACGGCACGAGGCGCGGGTCGTGGATGGGGGCGAGGTTGACGAAGGCGACGCCATCGCTGAACAGGCCCAGCAGAGCCTCGGCGACGGCCAGCCCCAGGCGCGTCTTGCCCGTCCCGCCCGGCCCCGTCAGCGTCACCAGGCGCACATCGGGCCGCGCCAGCAGGTCGCTGACGGCGGCCACCTCGGCCTCGCGCCCAATGAGCGGCGTCGGTGGCGCCGGCAGGGCGCTGCGGCGGGCGGGCGGCGGCGGAACCGTGACGGTTTGTGTCGAGGCGGCAAACGCATCGTGCAAGCCCTGGCCGCGGGCGAAGCGAATGAATCGCTCGCGCTCCTCGGCCGCAATGTCGAGCGCCTCCGCCATCTTCTCGGCCATCTGGCGCGACGGTCGCAGCTCGTTCGCCTCGACCTTGCGGATGGTCTCGCCCGCGTAGCCAATCTGTCGGCCCAGCTCCACCTGCGTCAAACCCAGCCCCCGCCGTCGGCGCTTGAGCCAGTCCCCGAACAACAGATCCTGGTCCACAGCCACCCCTCCGCCCCCACCCTGCGGTGTCGCGTCCATATCCCGGACCCGACAGACCGTCTGTCCCACGTTGCTGCTGGCGCAATTATACCCCAGAGTCGGCCGGTCCTTCCATTTGAATCCTAGCACAGATGGGCTACAATCTACAGAGGGACGCCGTGGGATACAGCACAGATCGGAGGCGCGTATGGCGGCGGAGATCTACATTGGCACGAGCGGCTACAGCTACGACGACTGGGTCGGCCCGATCTACCCCGAAGACGTCAAGAAAACGGACTGGCTGAAGTACTACGCCGAGCGCCTGTTCCATTGCACCGAGATCAACTACACCTACTACCGCCTGCCGGCGGCCCGCACCCTCAAAGCTATGGCCGACAAGACGCCGCCCGGCTTCCAGTTCACCATCAAGGCGAGCCAGGAGCTCACCCACGGGCGCGACGACCCCGACGCCTTCGAGAAGTTCACGTCGGCGCTCTGGCCGCTCCTGGAGGCCGATAAGTTCGGCTGTGTGCTGGCGCAGTTCCCGACCTCGTTCCACAACACACCGCAGAACCAGGACTACCTGCGCCGCCTGCGCGACCGCCTGAGCGACCTGCCGACGGTCGTCGAGTTCCGCAACCGCGAGTGGATCACCGACGAGGTCGAGGCGCTGCTGCGGGAGTGTCGGCTCGGCTTCTGCGCGGTGGACCAGCCGCAGTTCAAGACGCTCGTGCCGCCGGTGGCCTGGGTGACCGGCCCTATCGCCTATGTCCGATTCCACGGCCGGAATTACGGCAAGTGGTGGCAGCACGAGTCGTCGTACGAACGCTACAACTATTCGTACAGCGACGAGGAGTTGCAGGAGTGGGTGCCGAAGATTGAGACGATGGCCCAGGAGAGCGAGAAGCTGTTCGCCTTCGCCAACAACCACTACCAGGGCCAGTCGGTGACGACGGCGCAGCAGATCAGCCGCCTGCTGCAACAAGCGGGCCTGCCGCTGCCGGGATAACGGGTAGTCGGTCAAGGCGTTGGGTTTTAGCGCCTGCCCAGTTGCCACGGCTCGAACCAGCCCGGAAACAGCTTGTCATGGCTCGTGGTCCGTCCGTAGACCACGTCGGGCTTGATGAGATAGGCTGTCTCACCCTGGGTGACGGGCAGGAAGGCTACATCCTCGTCCAGAATCATCCTCTCCGCGTGCTGGTACATCTCAAGACGTCGGCTCGCGTCCGGCTCGGTGTCGGCCGCTGCCATGAGTTCGTCCAGGGCCACATTCTTGTAGCCCGACACCTTCGCCATAGGCGCGGTCGAGCGCCAGGCCGCCGTGAACCAGGTGTGCGGGTCAGGGTAGTCGCCGCACCACGCGGCGTTGACGAAGGGCGGCAACGTTGTGACGTCCTTGCCGAGAGCGGCAAACTGCTTCAGATCGAGCGGCTCGAGCACGAGCTGAATCCCCAGGTTCTGTTGATATTGAGCCGCGATGAATTCGGCGACCGTTTTGCCTTGCGGCGTCGCGGGGTAGTTGAGCTTGATTTCGGGTAACCCCTGGCCGTCGGGGTAGCCGGCCGCGGCAAGCAGCTGCCGGGCGGCGGTCGGGTCGAATAGCTGGGCGCGCCCGATAGTCGGATCATAGCCCGGCGCGCCTTTGGGGAGCCAGGACAGGGACGGAGTCGCCAGGCCGCCGGCGATTGCCTGGGCGTAGCGCTCGCGGTCAAACGCTTTGGCGAACGCCAGGCGGACGTCGCGCCTGTCGAACGGCGGCCTCGTCTGGTTGAAGGCGAAGCCGTCGGTGCAAGCGCCAGGCGTCACAACCACCTGTTTGCTCAAAGCGGCGTCCTGATGCACGGCCGGCAATTGCGACGCTGACAGGCGTACAATGTCCAACTCCCCATTGCGATAAGCCTGGAGGGCGACATTGGGGTCAGTGAGATAGTGAACCACAATCCCGTCGGCCATCGGTTGCGGCCCGCGCCAGTTGGGGTTTGGGACGAAGACGGCGCGGCCGGCCGTCTCATTCAACTCCTGGAGCATGAACGGACCATTGCCGATCTGGTTGCCGGCCTTCAAGTGCCAGTTCTCGCCCCGCGCGACCATATCCTCGCGGACAGGGTAGCCAATGGGTGTCGAGACGACAAAGGGGAAGTACGGCGCGGGCTTGACGAGGCGAAACTCCAGCGTTGTGTCATCGCGGGCATGGACACCGACTCGATCGCGGAGCGCCGTCAGTTCTGCTGGGGACAACGTCGTGACGTCGGCCGTCGCATACGCCTCGGCGCCTTCGATATCGAACGTATCCGACTGAAGTTGGCCGCCGACAAGGGGATCGGCGGCGCGCTTGAAGGCATATTCGTAGTCTTTCGCTGTCAAGGGCTGGCCGTCGCTGTACTTCAGACCCGGCCGCAGCTTGAAAATGTATGTTCGCCCATCGTCGAGGACCTGCCAACTCTCGGCGGCGGCCGGGATCGGCTTGAGATCGGCGTCGAGGGCTACGAGCGGCTCATAGAGTAGCGCCACGTGGCTGATCTCGTTCTCGTTGGCTAACTGCTGCGGGTCAAGGTTGTCGGGGAACGCGCCGGCATTGATGCGGACGGCGCGCGTGACCCCCGCCGGCGCAGCGGTGGCCTGGGCCGTGGCGAGACCAGGCGGGGTAGGGGTGATCGGCACGGACAGCAGGTCCGGTTGAGCCGCGCACCCGGCCAACAGGCCCACCATGAGCAGGCTCAGAAGCCAGGCGCATCGTGTCATTATAGACGGTCTCACATTCGATCCAAGGAGATAGTCAGGCTTAGCAGCCCGGTGGTAGCTCCGCAGTTTAGCGTGGCAAAGCAATAATGCTGGCGCTGGAGAGCCATCTCCAGCGCCTCCCAGAGGCGGCGGAGTGACAACTCCGCCGCCAGCAGGGGTCTCCACGCTATCGTGCGGAGCTAACAGCAAGGCCGTGATGGGCAAGAATAGCACAAGCGCGACGGACGTGCCAGTGTTG
The DNA here is from genome assembly GCA_046328535.1 of Anaerolineae bacterium. Taxonomy (GTDB): domain Bacteria; phylum Chloroflexota; class Anaerolineae; order Epilineales; family JAHCIE01; genus JBDHWG01. Next base: position 39,598 of record JAXLWJ010000008.1, on the reverse strand, counting down.
CTGGTGCGACGTCAGTGCCAAGAGGGCCAGGAAAGGTGCGCTCCCGCGACGGGAGCGCACCTTTCTCGGTTCAGTCGCAGGCCCCGAACGGGGTCAGGGGCCGAGGGTGTAGGTAATGTCTACGTAGGGGTCCTGGGATGTGCCGGCCTGCTCGCTGAGGTAGGCGCTGATGTAGTTGCCCTGGCCCGCCACGAACGACGGCCAGGCGTTGACGATGTCGTGTCCTTCGCGCAGCGCCAGCTTCGTGGGCGCGGTCTTGCTGAGCCAGCCCAGCCCCGCTGGGTTCAGATCCCACCTCGCGTATCCCCCCGGGCCGATGCTGGCGATGTCGAGGCGGTTGGAGCCTTCCGTCGGGTTGGTGACGGGGGCGCCGGCCTTGTTGTAGTCGGCGGTGGTCAGGGTGGTTGGCGAGGCTTGCGCGCCCTGGACGATGGACACGAAGGCGGCGCCGTCATTCTTGCTGAGGCTCTTGCCCGTCACGTAGACGTAGACCGCTGCCCCGCTGATGACCGCGTTGTCGGGCAAGGCCGAGGTGTCGAAGACGAGGAAGCCGCGGCTGAGGTTGACGTTGGAGGTACCCAGGATGTTCGTCGGGGTGCAGCCGACGCCGACCCAGTTGGCGTTGGCGGCGCTGGTGGCGTTGGCGGTGGAGCCGCTGGCGGCGTTGCGGCCGGTGGTCCACGCCGATTGGTTACACATGTTGGAGAAGCTAGACGTGCTGGTGTAGCCCGCGCTGCCGTCTCCCTGCGTCGCGTAGAAGCGAACCGTGGTCGCGCCCGCCCCGGTCGCCGTGGGCGTCGGTGTGCTGGTCGTTGTCGCCGTCGGGGTGCTGGTCGGTGGCAGCGGCGTGTTCGTCGGCGTGTTCGTCGCCGTGGGCGTGCTGGTCGGCGGCAGCGGCGTGTTCGTCGCCGTCGGCGTTGGCGTGTTCGTGGGCGCTGTGGCACTCGTCGCCGTCGGTGTGCTGGTCACTGGCGCGAGGGTGTAGGTAATGTCTATGTAGGGGTCCTGGGATGTGCCGGCCTGCTCGCTGAGGTAAGCGCTGATGTAGTTGCCCTGGCCCGCCACGAACGACGGCCAGGCGTTGACGATGTCGTGTCCTTCGCGCAGCGCCAGCTTCGTGGGCGCGGTCTTGCTGAGCCAGCCCAGCCCCGCTGGGTTCAGATCCCACCTCGCGTATCCCCCCGGGCCGATGCTGGCGATGTCGAGGCGGTTGGAGCCTTCCGTCGGGTTGGTGACGGGGGCGCCGGCCTTGTTGTAGTCGGCGGTGGTCAGGGTGGTTGGCGAGGCTTGCGCGCCCTGGACGATGGACACGAAGGCGGCGCCGTCATTCTTGCTGAGGCTCTTGCCCGTCACGTAGACGTAGACCGCTGCCCCGCTGATGACCGCGTTGTCGGGCAAGGCCGAGGTGTCGAAGACGAGGAAGCCGCGGCTGAGGTTGACGTTGGAGGTACCTAGGATGCTGGCCGTGGTGCAGCCGACGCCGACCCAGTTGGCGTTGGCGGCGCTGGTGGCGTTGGCGGTGGAGCCGCTGGCGGCGTTGCGGCCGGTGGTCCACGCCGATTGGTTACACATGTTGGAGAAGCTAGACGTGCTGGTGTAGCCCGCGCTGCCGTCTCCCTGCGTCGCGTAGAAGCGAACCGTGGTCGCGCCCGTCCCGGTCGCCGTGGGCGTCGGTGTGCTGGTCGCTGTCGCCGTTGGCGTGTCGGTCGGCGGCAGCGGGGTGTCCGTCGGCGTGTTCGTCGGCGTTGGCGTGTTCGTTGCCGTGGGCGTGCTGGTCGGCGGCAGCGGTGTGTTCGTCGGCGTGTCCGTCGCCGTGGGCGTGCTGGTCGGCGGCAGCGGCGTGTTCGTCGGCGTGTTCGTCGCCGTGGGCGTGTTGGTCGGCGGCAGCGTGTCCGTCGGCGTGTTCGTCGGCGTTGTTCGGTTCGTTGCCGTGGGCGTGCTGGTCGGCGGCAGCGGCGTGTCCGTCGGTTCGTCGGCGTTCCGTCGCCGTGGGCGTGCTGGTCGGCGGCAGCGGGGTGTTCGTCGCCGTGGGCGTGTTGCGCGTCGGCGGCAGCGGGGTGTCCGTCGGCGTGTTCGTCGGCGTTGCCGTGTTCGTTGCCGTGGGCGTGCTGGTCGGCGGCAGCGGGGTGTTCGTCGGTGTCTTCGTTGCCGTGGGCGTGCTGGTCGGCGGCAGGGGCGTGTTCGTCGGCGTGCTGGTCGGCGTCGCTGTGTCCGTCGGCGTGTTCGTCGGTGTGGGCGTGCTGGTCGGCGGCAGGGGCGTGTTCGTCGGTGTCTTCGTTGCCGTGGGCGTGCTGGTCGGCGTGTTCGTCGCCGTGGGCGTGCTGGTCGGCGTCGCCACGATCACTCCACCCTCGTAGGCGCCTATATCCACCCGGCCGCCCTGGACGCGCGGGTTGCCGTCCAGATCGGTCGCCGGCAGGCCGGTCGTGTAGGTATCACCGGCATTGATCGCGGGCGACCCGACCTGGATGCGCAGGTTCCCGCCGCCCGACGGCGCGGGTGCGGGGACGGGCGCGACGAACAAAGGGTCGGCGTCCAGGTTACCCGTGCCAGTGTAGCCGCCTTGTACGATGCTATAGGTCACGGTGGCGTTGCCGGAGGGTACGATCTCACCACCGCTGTCGCCCCACGCGATCGTGTTGCGGATGATCGGGCTGCTCTGGAAGTTATACATCGCGCCGCCCAGGGGGGCGGAGTTACCGCTGAAGACGACATTGCTCAATGTCGAGTTGCAGGTTGGGCCGTTGAGCATCCCGCCGCCCCGTTGCCCCGCCGAGTTGCCGCTGAAGATGACGTTGGTCAGCGTCGGGCTGAGGCCGTTGGCGTTGATACTGGACATTCCGCCGCCGGTATACTGGGCGGAGTTGCCGCTGAACACAACGTTGGTCAGGGTCGGGTGGCTGGAGATGTAGTTGTACATCCCGCCGCCATCGCTCGCGGAGTTGCCGCTGAAAACGACGCCCGTCAGCCGCGGGGCGCTGGTGGTGTTATTCATCCCGCCGCCGAACGCGCCGTAGTTGCCGCTGAAGTTCAGGTTGCTCAGCGTCGGGCTGCTGTAGAGGTTGTACATCCCGCCGCCACTGTTTGGGCCTTGGGCGCTGTCGTTGGCGTTGCCGCCGGTGATGGTGAAGCCATCGAGCACAGCGGTGCTGTCCACGTTATTGCCGACGACGACGTGGTAGCTGTTGTCCGACGCGTTGTTCAGCGTCCCAATGTCCCCGGAGAGGATTGTCACATTGGTTTGCCAGTTCCGCTGGCTGCGCAGCGTCTCCGTCCCGGCGAACCCGCCGTAGAGCGCCACCCCGCTTTTGAGGGTGAAGGTCGCTGTGCGATCCGTCGTGGTCGTCGGCTTGTAGGCGTCCGGCCTTGACCCACAGCTCGGCGCCGCTATTGGCGGCGGTCAAGGCGGCGGCCAGGTCCTTGGCGTTGGCCCAGGACGCGCCACTCTGCGTCCCCGCGCCGCCCGGTACGACGTAGATAATGGCCGAGGGCGTGGCTGTCGGGGTCGGCGTCGCCACGCTCACGCCACCCTCGTAGGCGCCCATATCCACCCGGCCGCCCTGCACCCGCGGGTTGCCGTCCAGGTCGGTCCCTGGCAAGCCGGTGGTGTCGGGGTCGCCGGCATTGATGGCCGGGGAGCCGGCGAGAAGGTGCAGATTACCCCCCGTGGACGGGGCGGGTGAGGGTACGGGGGTCACGAAGAGCGGGTCCGTGTCCAGGTTGCCTGTCCCCGCGTAGCCGCCCTCCACGATACTGTAGGTCACCGTGGCGCTGCTATAGGGGCCGTTGTTGATCTGATCCGGCGTATTGCCCCAGATGATGCCGTTACGGAGCGTCATTTGGCCGATATTCTGAACGATCGCGCCGCCAACGCTCGCCGCGTTGCGGCTAAACACCACGTTGGTCATCGTCGCCGTGCCGTTCGTTATATTGACCATCCCGCCACCCGAGTTGGTGGCAGCATTACCGCTGAACACCACGTTGGTCAGCTTGGGGCCGCTAGAGAAATTGTACAGTCCGCCGCCGTCGCTCGCGGAGTTACCGCTGAAGACGACGCCCGTCAGCGCCAGGTTGCCAGCGCTGTTGCTGTTGTACATTCCGCCACCCGAAGTGGTGGCGGTGTTGCTGCTGAAGGTCACGGTCGTCAGCGTGGGGCTAGCATTGTAGTTGGATAGTCCGCCGCCGTTGGCCCCGGCGGTGTTGCCGCTGAAGGTCACATCCGTGAGTGTCGGGCTGCTGGAGTCGTTGTGCATCCCGCCGCCGTTGGCGGTAGCGGTATTGCCCGTAAAGTCCACATTGGTCAGCGACGGGTTACTGCTGCTGATGTTGTACATCCCGCCGCCGTCGACGGCAGCGGTGTTGCTGTTGAAAACGACATTGGTGAGCGTCGGGTGGCTGCTCCCCTCGTTCCGCATCCCGCCGCCGTATTGACTGTGGTTGCTGCTGAAGACGACGTTTGTCAGCGTGGAGCTGCTGTTGGTGTTGAATATCCCGCCGCCGAACATGCCGTAGTTATCACTAAAGGTCACGTTTGCCAGCGTCGGGCTGCTGCTGGTGCTGCGCATCCCACCGCCGGCATGGGTGGGGTCGAGGATGCTAATCGGCCCGTTGGCGTTGCCGCCGGTGATGGTGAAGCCGTCGAGCACGGCGGTGTCGTCCACGCTATCGGCCACGACGACGTGGTAGCTGTTGTCCGACGCGTTGTTCACCGTCCCAATGTCGCCGGAGAGGATCGTCACATTAGTTTGCCAGTTCCGCTGGCTGCGCAGCGTCTCCGTCCCGGCGAACCCGCCGTAGAGCGCCACCCCGCTCTGGAGGGTGAAGCTCGCCGTGCGGTCCGTCGTGGTCGTTGGCTTGTAGGTTCCGGCCTTGACCCACAGCTCGTCGCCACTATTGGCGGCGGTCAAGGCGGCGGCCAGGTCCTTGGCGTTGGCCCAGGACGCGCCACTCTGCGTCCCCGCGCCGCCGGGAACAACGTAGACGACACCGGCCGCGTCCGCCGCCCGGCCCTGACCGAGCAGCACTCCCAGGGCGAAGAGGACGAGCAGCGCGACGCGGCAGCGCGCCAGGCCGCGGCGGTGGCGATAGGCAAACTGTACGGGCGGCGCCGAAGAGGGTCTCATGTGCATCGTTAATTTTCCTGTCAACTTATGGCTCAACGTTCAGTCGGCTTGCCTTATACCTCTATGTTCGCACTTTGTGTCTGGTGGGGAGGCTTGGAGGGCGCAGCCCTCCAAACTACCCCCTTTCCCCTTCTTCAGTGGGGACTACGCCCCTGAACGACGCGGGGAAGAGGGAGTTCGTGGGGGCCGCAGGCCCCTTTTGGCGGTTGCCGCGTGGCTCCACCCTCGCTGAGGCGAGACGTGGCAGGCAACCGCCAAAACCCACACCCCCGCTGCACAGCAAAGTGCAAAGATAGAGTTTGTGCGTCATTGAGTGTAGCCGACGAACGTGTCTGCGCCATGACCGGGCCATGACTTTAGCTTGAATTCAACCGGCCTTGCGGCTAGAATAGCCACTATGACCAGACTGGCGCTCGCGTTGCTAGGACCGCCCCTCATCACCCTCGATGGGGCGCCGCTGCCTGCCTTGAAACGGCTGAAGGTCCAGGCGCTGCTGGCCTTCCTGGCCGTCGAAGCCGCCCGCTCTCACCGCCGCGAGGAACTGACGGGGCTTCTCTGGCCCGACCAGCCGGAAGAAGCGGCGCGGGACAACTTGCGCGTGACACTCTACCGCCTGCGCCAGGCGCTACAGGAAAGCGCCGATGGGCCAGTCCTGCACATTACCCGCGAGACGGTGCAGTTCAATTCGGCCAGCGACCACTGGCTAGATGTGGCGACTTTCGACTCACTCCTGGCGGCCTGTCGCGCCCACGCCCACCCGGCCGAGGTGTGTGAGACGTGCGCCGACCACCTGACTCAGGCCATCGCGCTCTATCGGGGCGAGTTTCTGGCGGGCCTCGCGCTCGCCGACAGCGCCGCGTTCGAGGAGTGGGCGGTAAGTCAGCGCGAGGCGCGACGCCGCCAGGCGCTCGACGCGCTCGCCACACTGGCGACTTACTACGAGAACCGCCGCGATGACACGGCGCTGTGCCGCGTAGCGCGCCGACAACTGGAGCTGGAACCGTGGCACGAGGCCGCGCATCGGAGCCTCATGCGGGGGCTGGCGCGGCTAGGCGACCGCGCAGCGGCGCTGGCCCACTACGAGACGTGTCGCCGCGTGCTGGCGGCAGAGCTGGGCATCGAGCCAGAAGCCGAGACGCGCGCGCTGGCCGAACGCATTCGCGCCGCTGAGCTGACGGCCCCCCCATTTGCGGCGCTACCGCCGGCGCATCACTGGCCGACGCCCCTCACGCCCTTCATTGGCCGCGAGCGCGAGCTGGCAGACATTGCCGCCTATCTGGCTCCCTCAGGCGCCCCCGTCCCTGTCACAGAAGGGGGCGGCGGCTCTCGGTTGCTGACCCTCGTCGGCCCTGGCGGGATGGGCAAGACGCAGTTAGCCCTCGAAGCCGGGCGGCGGGCGCTGCGCCTGTTTCGGGATGGTGTCTTTTTCGTCGCGCTGGCGCCCCTGACTGATCCTGCCGCCATGCCCTCCGCGATAGCCGACGCCCTCGGTGTCACGCTGTATGGGAGCGACCCGGCGGCGGCCCTGCGGACTGCCCTGCGGGATAAACACCTGCTGCTTGTCCTGGATAACATCGAGCATCTGCTGACGCCACTCCCTGCGACGGGCCAGCCTGCTGCGGGCGAAGGGGGCGGCGCGGGTCTGGTGGTGGACCTGTTGCAGGCCGCGCCCCACATCCAGGTCATCGTCACCTCGCGCACGCGCCTCAACGTCCGTGGCGAGCAGGTGTATGCCGTCGAGGCGCTGGATTATCCCCACGCGGCGGGTCTGGCCGAGGCCGCCGCGGCGGCGGCCGTGCGGTTGTTCGTCCAGAGCGCGCAGCGTAACCGCGCCACCTTCGCGTTAGACGCGGCCAACCTCGACGATGTGCTACGCATCTGTCACCTGGTGCGGGGCATGCCGCTGGGGCTTGAACTGGCCGCCGCCTGGGTCGAGATGCTCCCTCTCCACGCGATCGCGGCAGAGATCGAGCGCAGCGCCGACTTTCTCGTCGCAGAGTGGCCCGATGCGCCGGCGCGGCAGCGCAGCCTGCGCGCCGTCTTTGACTGGTCGTGGGGACTACTCACCGACGTCGAGCAGAGCGCCTTGCGCCAACTGGCGGTATTTCGGGGTGGGTTCACCCGCGAGGCGGCGCTGGCGGTGGGGGGGGTGTCAGTGCGCATGCTGACGAGCTTGGCCCAGAAGTCATGGCTGCGCTGGGTCGAGGTCAGCGGCGGAGGGGGGCGCTACGAGTTGCACGAATTGCTGCGCCAATTCGCCGCCGAGCGCCTGGACGGGGCGCCGGCGGAGCGCGCGACGGTGGAGGGGCAGCACAGCGCCTTCTACCTGCGCCTGGTGGCCGACCGTGAAGTCCCTTTGACGCGCGGCGAGCCGTTACAGGTTTATGAGGCAATCCGCAGCGAGATTGACAATATTCGACAGGCGTGGGCGTGGGCGAGCCGTCACGCTTGCGCCGAGCTGTTGGCGGCGAGCTGCAACGGGCTGAGTGAGTTTTACGCCCGCTCCGGCTTGATGTCGGAGAGCGAACAGGCATTCCGGCAGGCGGCGGCGAGCTTGCAGGCGGCGCGCGAAGGGGACGGGCATGACGCGCCGCCGCTGGCCGAGCTGCGGGAGCGTGCGTTGAGCAAGGTTCTCGCCTTGCACGCCCTGGCCCTGGTGAGGCTTGGCCGACCCGACGAAGCCGTGGCTACGGCGCAACAGGGCGTGGCCGCCGGCCGGGCGAGTGGGTGCGTGGAAGGGGAGGCGCTGGCCCACGTCGCCTGGGGTCAGGCATTGACGCTACAGGCACAATACGCCGCCGCACGCTCGCGGGTTGAACAGGCCCTCGAACTCGCCCAGGCCGCTTTGACCAGGGGCGCATCTGTCGAAGCGCTGCACAGTGTTGAGTGGGGCGTGCCGATGTGGCTCGGCGGTATCGCCTTCACTCAAGGCGACTACGGCGCGGCGCAGCGCTACTATACCGATAGCTTACGGATCTGCGAGCGGCTGCGCCATGCGCGGGGGGAGCTGAACTGCCTGCTCAGCCTGGCGGACCTCGCGCGCCTGGCGGGCGACTATCCCGTCACGCGCCAGGACTATGAAGCCGCGTCGCGCCTGGCGCGTCGCCTGGGCGAGCGCTGGGGCGAAGCCACAGCGCAGCTTGGGTTGGGCGATGTCGCCCGCTGCCAGGGGGAGTATGAGCGGGCGGTGGACTTGAGCGAGGGGGCATTGGTCCTCGCGCGCGAGAGCGGGCGGGTCTGGATAGTGGCGGCCAGCCTGGCCTGGCTGGCGCGCCTGTTCAGCTACCTGGGCGACTACGCCCGCGCTGGGGACATTCTGAGCCAACTAGATCGCCTGGTCCAGGCGCCGAAGGCGCCACAGTTGGAGTCGCTGGGCTTGTTACCGCTCGCCATCCAGGCGCGGCACCTTGGCGAGGATGAGCGGGCGTTCACCTACGCTCAGCGGGCGTGGCAGATCGCCCACGACAGTGGCAATCGCGAGGATCAGGCGACGGCGCTCGTCTACATTGGACACAGCGCCGTGGGGCTGCATCGGCTGAGCGAGGCGGCCTCGGCCTACCGCCAGGCCCTGACGCTGTACGAGGCGCTCGGCGTCCCGACCCTGGCCGTCGAGGCGCGGGCCGGTCTGGCAGCGGTGGCGCTGGCCAGCGGCGACCTGGCCGCGGCGCGGACGCAGGTGGAAGCCGTCTTGCCCGTGCTCGCCGACGAGCCTCGGGCCGGCCTCGACGAGCCATTCTACGTCTATCTCACCTGTTACCGCGTCCTGGTGGCGCTGGACGACCCGCGCGCGACTGCGGTGCTGGCAACGGGGCATGGGGTATTGCAGGAGTACGCGAGTCACATCAGCGACGGGAGCCGACGCGCCTCCTTCCTGAACAACGTCCCCCTCCACCGGGCGCTCCATCAGACGTACTCTCAGCCGTCTGCTGCAACAGACGAGCCTCCCACCGCCAGGGTGAATGTAACAAATCGTTGAACGGTACGACATCAGGTTCCGCCGTTCTAGATGTGTATTTTGCTCGACCACGCGATTGTCTACTTAGATAGATGTCCTAAGGAGAGAATAGCATGGCGACAAAGTCATTTGTCTCGACGGCCGCGTGGCGACGGCTACTTCCAGCAGCTGCGCTCGGACTGCTTGCTCTCACGACGTTGATCGTCTCGACCCCTCCCCCCACAATCCTCGCCGCTAACCCCATCACGGTCGAGAACCAGCAGACCGGATCAGCCCAATGGGAGCTTGGCCTCGGCGCCTTCCGAGTCTCCGATGATGTCGGGAAACAGGTGCAGGGCTACGCCTCGGCGACCAGCGTCAACAAGGGCAGCCCGATTACCTTCTATGTGACCGTCAAACCCGTCCAGACCTACACCATAGACATCTATCGTATGGGCTGGTATCAGGGACTCGGCGGTCGGCTGCTCCAGCACGTCGGCCCGCTGTCGGGGGTCACCCAGCCGGCGTGTCCACGCGATGCCACCACGGGACTGATCGCCTGCAACTGGTCGGCGAGCTACACGCTCAACGTCCCGACGACATGGACGGATGGCATCTACCTGGCGCTGTTGACGAATGCGCGCAACTATCAGAGCTACATTATCTTCGTCGTGCGGGACGATGGGCGCGTGGCGGCGCTGACGTATCAGCAGCCTGTGACGACGTACCAGGCCTACAACAACTGGCCCGACGACGGCGCGACGGGCAAGAGCCTGTACGAGTACAACAGCTACGGAGCCAACACGGTGGCCGGCACGACACGCGCTGTCAGAGTCTCCTTCGACCGCCCTTACTCGAGTGGTGGCGGCCTGGGCGATTACGACCAGTGGGAGATCAACTACGTTCACTGGCTAGAGAAGTCGGGCTATGATGTGACGTACTCCACCAACCTCGATACGCACACCAATGGTGGGCGGCTGGTGAAGTACAAGGGCTTCCTTTCGGTCGGACACGACGAATACTGGTCGAAGCCGATGCGGGATGCGCTGGAGTACGCCCGCGACTCGCGGGTGAACCTGGCGTTCTTCGGCGCGAACACGGGCTACTGGCAGATCCGTCTGGACCCCTCGGCCAGCAGCGTACCCAACCGCATCATCACCTGCTACAAGGACCCTGTGATTGACCCGCTGCAGGACCCAACCCTCAAGACGGTGATGTGGCGCAACTCCCCCCTGCTGCGAGCGGAACAAACGCTCGAAGGCGCCCAGTTCACGTCCCAGACCCTGAACGACAACACCGTGCCGTATGTGGTCACCAACAGTGGCAACTGGGTGTATGCGGGAACGGGCTTTCACGATGGCGATAGCGTCGCCGGTATCGTCGGCTACGAAGCGGACAAGTCCATGAGCGACTTTGCCTTGCCCCAGAGCGTCGGCGCGACCTACACCCTTCTGGCTCACTCGCCCTATACCAATTCCCTCTCGGCCGCGGACTATCAAAACGCGACGGTCTATCAAGCGCCCAGCGGCGCCCAGGTCTTCTCGGCTGGCACCATGTCCTGGAGTTGGGCGCTCGACGCAGCAGGCTACGTGAACGCGGGCATCCAGCAGACCACCGCCAACATCCTCAACAACTTCGTCGCCAGCCAGCCCCCTGTCACACCCACGCCGACGCTCACGCCCACGCCGCGTGCGACATCCGTGCCGACGGCCTACAGCAGCCTCATTCTCACCGATAACCCCGTCGCCTACTGGCGCTTCGGCGAGAGTGGCGGCTCGGCGGCCTGGGACGAGCGCGGAACCTACAACGCCGTCTACATCAGCGGCCCCGGCCTCGGCCAGCCGGGCGCCATCCCCAACGATGCCAACACCGCCGCCGCCTTCAACGGCGCCGGCCAGTATGTCCAGGCCCCCTACAGTCCCAATCTCAATACGTCCACCTTCACCGCCGAGGTGTGGGCCTACGCCAACGGCGGATCGGGGACCTATCGCGGCCTGATGGCTAGCCGCGCCTATCCCAGAGGCTGGATCGTGTATGCTGGCGCCGACAACCACTGGCAGTTCTGGGTGAGCAGCGGCAGCGGCATGATCGCAGTGACCGGGGCCGCGATCAGTTCGGGTCGCTGGGATCACGTCGTCGCCACGTTCGACGGGACGACGGCGCGGTTGTACGTCAACGGCGTCCTGACCGGGTCAGGCGCGTCGGCCGGGTACAGCCCCAACTCGTACAACTATCTTGTGTTTGGGCAGGGCGAGCCTGGGCAGAACTTCTGGTTCCCTGGCGCGCTGGACGAGGCGGCGGTCTACAACGTGGCGCTGACGGCGACCCAGGTGCAGAACCACTACAATGCCGGCGCCCCGCTGACGCCGACCCCCACCGCCACCGCCACCCTGACCCCGACACCAACTCCTGGCCCGACTTCGACCCCGACGCCCACCGTGTCGTCTTCCAACTACTACGGCGCGGTTCTCAACGACAACCCCGTCGGCTACTGGCGACTTGGCGAGGCGAGCGGGACAACAGCCACGGATGTGAAGGCGACCGCCAATGGTAGCTATGTGAACGCCCCGACGCTCGGCCAAAGCGGCGCGATCCGCGGCGACACCAACACGGCCGTCGGCTTCAACGGCGCGAGCCAGTACGTCAGCGTGCCATATAGCGCGAGCCTGAACACCAATCCGTTTTCGGTCGAAGTCTGGGCGTATCCGACTGGGGGCGCCGCCACATATCGCGGGGTCCTGTCCAGCCGCTTCTATCCTAACGGCTGGGTTATCTATGGCGCGTCGAACAATGACTGGCAGCTCTGGATCAACAATGTCAGTTCGATGACTGTTCTCGATGGCGGGCCGATGGCGCTCAATCAGTGGACGCACCTGGTTGCGACATTTGACGGCACGACGGCGCGCCTGTACGTGAACGGGACGCAGGTGGCTTCCGGCGCGATCACGACCTACACGCCCAACCCGAGCGGCGCGCTCAACATTGGGCAGGGAGAAGCAGGCGGCAACTTCTTCTTCCCCGGCTCACTCGACGAGCCGGCGGTGTATAACGTTGCGCTGAGCGCGGCGCAGGTGCAGAACCATTATACACTGGGCCACTAGAGACCGTCTGACAGGAGAGGAAATATGTTGTCGCGATATCCAGGTTGGCTGCGCCACCTGTTGTCAACGGCTCGCTCGAAGAAGCGCGGTGTGTTTGCGGCGTCAGCGCTGCTACTCGTCCTGCTCGCGTCGGCGTTCGTCAGCTACCAGACGGGCGCCGGCCAGCAGGCCGCGCTCCCTGATCAGCCTGCGGAGCAGGCGCGGGCAGCGGGCGGCCCGCCCGCTGAGCCACTAGCGCCTCAGGCGGTGCAACCTGGGGCGGTCGCCGCCGCGCCGCCACAATTCCCGAGCATCGGACTAGGGCGCGGTCGGGCCGATTGGGAGCGCGAGCGCGGTAACAGCGGCGTGGCCCGAGGAGCCTGGGCGACTTATCAGAACGACCGCTACTGGGTGCAGTTCAAGAACGGCAATATCTGGCACCTTGACGTCCACCTGAGCGACGCGGAGGCGCTGCCACTGCCGAATGCCCGGGCGGCGATCAGCGCACTGCTGCCGCCTGATGCCAAGCGCATCAAGACCTATTCGCCCACGGAAAACGTTGTGGTGGACGTCTACCAGAGCGACTGGCTCGCCCAGCAATACGGTAGTGTCGTCTGGCCTCGCGGCAGCCGCCCGGGGACATTGATCATCCGTAGTCGCATCAACGACGACCTGCCTGGCGGCAACCGCGTCGTGTGGCTCGGCATAGAAGCGGGCAACGACCCCGCCCAGAATAACCCCTAGCTCGCGAGACACATCGGCTGAAACGGGCGTAGCAGCGGCTTATGCAGATTGACTAATCCCCATACGCCGCCTCTACGCCCGCGCCAGGAGAGCGAGCGCTGCGTATGCTCCGCAAACGTATCTGTATCATCGCCTTCAAGGACGCCCGGTCCACAATCCACGTCCTGCGTCAGATCCACTACCTGTCGCCGGACTATGACCTGACTGTCATAGCCCACGGCTCGCCCGATGCCACGTGGACCAATGTGAGCTGGCGCCCGATCCCGCAGGCGACCTTGCTCTCGAAAGTCACCCGTCTGCTCTGCTATGTCATCGCCATCCTATGGCCGCCGATGAGCGAGGTCTGGTACTGGCAGACGCGCCGCTTCAAGGCGGCGTTCGAGGCGGCGCTGGCGAGTGACTGCGACGCGATTCATGCCAATGACTGGCAAGCGCTCCCCATCGCCATCGAAGTCGCGCGGCGAACTGGCGCGCAGGTCGTGTTCCACCAGCATGAGTACGCGGAGTTGGAACGCGAAGATAGCCTGGCCTGGCGGCTCCTTGTCTCGCCGGCGATTCATCGGCTGCTCGTGAAGTATACGTCCGACCCGGCCGTTGCCGTGGATGCCTCCATAACTGTGTGTGAGCCGATTGCGGAGCGCTATCGCCACGAGCTAGGCATTCACCCGATCGTCGTCTACAATGCGCCGCCGCCCGTCGCCATTGGCAGATCAGGACAGCCGGCCGACCCCCATCGGATTCGGCTGATTCACCATGGCTTCGCGCAGCGGGGCCGCGGCTTGCACAATCTTGTCAAGGCCATGGCGCTCGCCGACGAGCGCTTCACCCTCGACTTCATGCTCATGGCTGATGACCCGGCCTATCTCGACTATCTTCAGGCGCTGGCGCGGCGGGTTGCGCCGGGGCGGGTCTTCTTCCGAGCGCCAGTCCGGCCGCTGGACATTGTGCCGACGGTCTCGGAATACGACATCGGGCTGTGCGTCATCGAGCCGTCTACCTACAACTTCCTCATGATGCTGCCCAATAAGCTGTTCGAGTACGTCCAGGCCGGGCTGGCGTTGTGTATTGGACCATCGCCCGCCATGGTCGCCATCGCCCGCCGTCATGGCGTGGGCGTCGTGACCGCCGGCTTTGCGCCAGGCGACATAGCGGCGGCTCTCAACCGCCTTAGCCTGGATGAGATTCGCGCCATGCGCGAAGCCTCTCGACAGGCAGCGGCGGTCCTCAATGCGGATGTAGAGATGGCGAAGGTTGTCGCGCTGTACGAGGGGCTTTTTGGGAACGCGGGCGATACGCTCACTCGGCCCAGCCATCTCGCGGCCGAAAGCCGAGTCGGGTCGCTCCGCAGTTGAGCGCGGAAGAGCGTATCCTGCTGGTGGCAACGATAATGATGCTGGCGCTGGAGAGCCATCTCCAGCGCCTCCGGGCGGCGGAGTTGTCACTCCACCGCCAGGAGGGGGTCTCCACGCTATTGTGCAGAACCGGTGATCCTGATCAGGAGGTTTAGTCAGTGAGAAAACTCATTGGAGCAAGCTATCTGCTGTTGGCTGTCCTTGTGCTCACCCAGATCGGTTCTTGTGCGACCGCAGGCGCCCAGCGCAGCAGCGCCTCGAACGCGCAGATGTTTGGCATCAACCTGAACGGCGGCGAGTTCACCGACGGAAAGCCCGGCTCGTATGGGGACAAATACGTCTATCCTGGCATTGACTACCTCGACTTCAGCTACGGTTACGAGATGGACTACCTGGCCGCCAAGAAGCTCAAGCTCGTGCGCTACGCTTTTCGCTGGGAGCAGCTCCAGCATGACTACTATGGCCCGCTCACCCCGCTCGACCTGCAAGCGCTCGACCTCGTCCTCCAGAATGCCCAGGCGCACGGGCTGGCGATTATCCTCGACATGCACAACTATGGGCGGTTCGTGGGCGGCACAGAATACGCCTTCGGATCGCCGGAGGTCCCCAAAGAGGCCTACGCCGACGTGTGGCGCAAGCTGGCGGAGCACTTCCGAGGGCAGCCGGCGCTCTACGGCTATAGCATCGCCAATGAGCCGATCATGCTGAACTGTCCCAACTGCACGTACTACACGGCCGCACAGGCTGCCATTGACGCGATCCGTGAGGTTGATACGGACACGCCGATCATCATCAGCCCGCCGGCCCAATCCCCCGCTTGCTGGACCTGCCCCGAATATGGCACGGAGCACTTGCTCGAGCTGCGCGACCCGAGTCACAAGTTGATCTTTGATGCCCACATCTACTTCGACGTGGACGAGGTCGGCGAGTATCCGCACGACTACGACTGGTATGCGGCCAACCTGCCCGGCTTTGGGCCGGATATGGGCGCGGCGCTGGCGCAACCGTATGTGGATTGGCTGCGCGCTCACAACCTGCGCGGCATTTTCGGCGAGTATGGCATCCCCGACGATGACCCGCGCTGGAACACCATCCTCGATCGCTTCTTGACCTATGCGGAGGGGAACAGCGACGTGATCCTCGGGGGATCCTACTGGTCCGCCGGCCCGTGGTGGGACACCTATCCCTTGTCGGTCGAGCCTCGGGACGGCCAGGATCGCCCTCAGATGGCGGTACTCGTCAAACATACGACCGTCACGGCGGGACGCCCGATGCTTTTTCTGCCTTACGTACTCAGGTGATAGGCCCTCTATGTTTGCACTTTGTGTTTGGTGGGGAGGCTTGGAGGGGTAGCTCCGCAGTTTAGCGCGGAAGAACTATCGTGCTGGCGCTGGAGAGCCATCTCCAGCCCCCGCCCAGAGGCGGCGGAGTTGTCACTCCGCCGCCAGCAGGGGGTCTCCACGCTATTGTGCAGAGCTACCTTTGGAGGGACCTGCCCCTCCAAATCTTCACCTGTTTTCCCGGTCAGCGACTGGCAACGTCGCCTCAAGCGGCTGAGGAAGGGGGTTCGTGGGGGCCGCAGGCCCCTTTTGGCGGTTGCCGCGTGGCTCCCGCCCCGCTGGGGCGAGACGTGGCAGGCAACCGCCAAAACCCACACCCCCGCGTTGTTGAAAACTGCGAAGATAGAGAGGCCGTCGGCCATCAGTCGTCGGGGTGAAGCGGGCCAAGAATGACCTTGAGCTTCTTGAGTGAGCGGGCGCGCATTGGCCCAATGCTGCCGGTCGGTATGCCCAAACGCCTGGATATCTCCTGGTAGCTGGGTGATGCCGTCTCGAAGAAGAGCGCCGTGAGCAATCTCTGGCTCGGCGCGTCCAGCTCGCCCATGGCCCGTCTCACCAGTCGCTGAAGATCGGTCTGACTCACGTGATCGAGCAGCAGCGAATCGTCCTCGCCAAGCTCCTCGCTGAGTTCAGCGGGTGTCGTCTGGCGCGCCTCGAATGTCAGGCACTCATGATGCGTGGTCGAGATGAGCCAGGCGGAGAGGCGGCTGGCGTCGCGCAGATGCGCGAGATGCCGAAAGACTTTGATGAAGACATTCTGAAAGATGTCGTCGGCGTCCAGGGTCGTGAGGCCGTAGTGGCGCGTGATAGAGTAGACCAGGCGACTATAGCGCGTGATCATCTCCTGCCACGCCACGTCACTCCCATTCAAGCAGGCCATAACGAGATCGTGGTTACTCAGGCGGCCGCGCTGCCCGTTGACCCGTTTGCCGATGGAGACATCGTGGTGGACATGGGAGTATTCGACAGATTGGAGGCGAGCGCCATCGTCGGCCCGTGCGCCGGTGGAATCAGTCCATGCAGCCATCTTTCCCCCTCCACTTCCGTGCCTGGCTTTCCCCCCACTGACTATGAAATCCATTATAGAAGAGTTTCGGCGGCGCGTAAGTCCCCATATGTCATATTTTTGCAAGTCTGTGAATGCGCCGTGAACGCACTCCTCGCGTGCGTGAGAAGCCCCCTTCTCCAACATATGCTGTACGTGAAGAGAGTGTGATGACCGCGGCCGTCGTGGAAAGCGGCCGTGAAGCGCCCCGCAATCGCGTGTCCCCTCGTTGACGTTGGTCGTTCGCCTCTGGCGGCGGCGCGAAAAAGGCCCCCCCTGACTTATGTCGGGGAGGGCGGTGAACCAGATAGGGGCGGTTGTGAGGAGATCTAGGACTTACTCAGGTATGACACCTTCGCGGATTGCCCAGCTCCGCAGCTGAAGCCGATCCCGGCCGGGCAGGTCCAGCTTTTTGAGGATGGCGGAGATATGCGCGCGCACCGTGAGTTCGGACAGGAAAAGGCGGTCCGCGATGGCCTGGTTGACGCGCTGACTCCCCACGCGGATGTCTGGCGACACGTACCACACAAACACCTCGGCTTCGCGCGGCGTAAGGTGGTACGTGTCGAGAAGTTTCGTCACGCCTTGCGCGGTGAGCTGGCCTCGCTCGATCAGCAGTTGTAGCGCGGAGTGCTTCTTCAGGACAATCAGGTCTGGCTGGACCACAGCCTTTATTGGTATGGCGGTGGTCTGCCGCCTGGCCGACCCATGGCTTGTCCCGTTCTGGCTGTACAGGCCAGATACGGCTGCAGGCGCCAGGGTCACGTGAGGCCGAAGCCTGTTCCTCACGTAATCGGTCTGGATGTGGTTCGCTTCGGCGACCTCGCACGCAAAGGCCATCACCGCCGGGTGCCAGAAGGCGAAGTACGTCGTCGAGATGTTCGCCGCCGCAGCGAGGGCCGATTCGACATACGTTGTGGCGCGCGCCGCCTGACCGAGTTGCATCAAGGCCCAGGCCAGGTGGAGTTCGGCGCCCGGCAGCCAGATGAACAGCCCCTGTCCCCGCAGCAATTGCACGGCGGTGTCCAGTCGTCGGGCGCCTGTTTCCAGCTGCCCACTGCGGCTCTCCACGATGCCAAGCCAGGCTCGGGCCAGGTGTCCCTTGAGAGACCAGTCGCCGGCGGGAACGACGCCAGCGCCTGCCGACTCAACTGCAGCGCGTCTTCCAGATGGCCCTGCAACAGGCGGAGATGGATCATGTCAAACGTGGAGAAAGTGGCCTCCAAGAAACATGTCTCCGCCTCGTCATAGCTGCCGACGAGGAGCGCGAGGCGGCCCAGGAGCAGGTAGAGCCGGTCGCTACCCTCCGCATGCTCAGGGTCTTGCCCAAGCTGGCGTTGCCACTCCAGGCCCAGCTCCTGCGCCGCTTTCAGGTCACCGCTGAGGATGTGCAGGAGCATATGGCCCTCGTCGCAAAACCAGATGAAGCCCTCGTTGTCCTTGATCCCGCCCGCCCCAATCCTGCACAATCGGTCAATGACCCCTCGCAGGGCGGGAAGATCGGCCCGGTAGCGATAGAGACGAGCCAGACGAAGGAGAATGCGCGTCTCGAGTCGGAAGCGGGTGGCGGCGTGAGGGATCTCGCGGGCGACGGCGAGCGCTGCCTCCTCCACCGCGACGGCCTTGAGAGTGTCCGCGAAGTCCCCCAGGCCCAAAGACAAGCTATGCAGCGCTTCGGCGCACACCGCGCCGGCGCGGTGATCTTCCGGCCACATCTTCTGCAGCAAAGCCTGGGCCTGGACTGACCCGACCTCACCGTCCGCGCCGAGGGTCTCGCCCCGCGCCTCCGTCAGCGCGTCCAGTTCGGGAGCGAGAAGCTCGAAGACTCTGTTCCAGGTGCGTTTGGCCAACTTGTAGTTACCCTGGAGGAACAGGGCGCGCGCCTGGACTATCAGCAGAAAGGTGCGCGCCTCGACCATCTCCGGCGGCAGCATGCTCAGCCGTTCGAGAACATCCGACGCGGGATCAACGACCGCTTGTGGTCTCACATACTCAATCTTCGACAGCGTCGCCGGCCGCTCCAGGAGCTCGACCCCGTGCTCTTCGATGAGGCGCACGGCCACCTCGTCCTCATGCGCAAGCAGATAGTACCAGATGGCGCGACGCCAGAGGCGATACTCCTCGAAGACACGCGCCGCGCGCAGGTAAGCCGCCTTCAGGGCGGCCGCCCCGCCCCGCTCGCGCAGTTGCTTCTGGAGAAAGCGGCGGAAGACGGGATGATAAGCATAGATCGTCGCCCCGTGGTCCAGATGGGAGACGTAGAAGCCGCGGCGCTCCAGGTTGCGGAGGACTTCACCGCAATTTTCCAGCCCCATGAAACTGTTGCAGATGTCTATGCCAAGATCTGGCAGCACCGAGGTCTGCTCCATGAATTCGCGCTCCGCCGGTGAGACGGCGCCAAGCTGCATGACCTCGTGCTCCAGATACTCGCTGATTGACCAGATCAGGCCGATCTCGGTGAGGAGAGGGGGGGAGTGATGGGCGGCATCGCGCGCCAGGCTATCAACGACAAGGCTGATGCCGAGCGCCCAGCCGGCAAGGTTCTGCTCGAGCAGGTCCGCCTCGGCCGGCTGCAGAGGCCGTCCCAGAGCCGCCGCGACGATTTGCTGCGTTTCTTCCGTCGAGAGGCGCAAGTCGTTCTGGGTGTAGAGCGCCAGCCGCCCCCCGGCTGACCAGCGCGCCAGCGGCAGATCCGGTTGACCGCGCGAACTCATAACCACGTGGAGGGCAGACGGCAGACTGGAGAGCAATGTCTCCATTCTCGGGATGTGGGCATCGTCCTCGGCGCTGGGATAGTCGTCAATGATGACGACAAGTTTCTGGGCATCTGTCGCCTCGGCGGCGATAGCTTGCAGGGCGAGGTCAATGCGCTTCGTCTCGGCGTAGGCGCTGGCCGCAGCTTTCATCGCCTCAGTCGCCCATGGGTTGACCCGGTAGAGGCCAGGGCCGGGTACATCGGGCGCTGAGGCGACGCGAAGATAGACCGCCGGTAGCGGCAAGGCGTGAAGACATTCCAAAACGAGGAAGGTCTTCCCGTAGCCAGCGGGAGCTTGTAGAAGCACCATCTGTTTGCTGTTGATGAGGTCGTTGAGAGACGTGACGAGGTGCGAGCGTGAGAGATAGTGGGCAGGATGCTGTCGAAAGTGATCCGGCACGTCCGGAGTTGAGCGTGGCTGGTCTAGACCCATCGGTCCCCCCGGGATCCATATGTAGCAGAGGCTACATCACCGGGTACGTACTCAATCGGAAAAGGCGACCCCCATAGCACCACTCCCGACATACGCCCCAACGGCATATCGAATGGCTCCGACAGGTGTTGCTTAGCAGCGCCTGAGAGAGCGAGACAAGCCTCCTTTCGATACCCTTTTGTATACTACGTCTAGTCTAGCTCTGTAGATTTGCGTGGCGGCGCACACGGGCAGTTTAGCCTTAACTTAAACCTATCACGATCCGAGCTAATTGTCAAGTCATAAATCTGATACCTAAAAGGGGGGGAGACCGCCCCCGGCCCTGCGGCCCGATAGTCGCCGGCGATGATGATGCGTCATTGCGAGACCCCCATACCCGTGGCGGCATGCGCCGACACAAGAAACGTCGGCTGTCGCCCCTTCGGCAAGCTCAGGGCGACAGCGTATTTTCATCCGTCTGCGGTGGACGCAAGTCCATGGGAAACTCCTCTAGAAATAAGCCTGGGCTGTCATGCTGAGCGCAGCGAAGCATCTGGGCCGCGTTCGGAACGCAGTCCAGACTCCTCGCTATCGCTCGGAGTGACAGCCATGTTGTCATGCACGGTGTGTCCTATGTATTCTGAGCAGGAGTTTGTATCTAATCTCCCCCTTGTGTTGTCTACTGAGTGAAACCTGAAGTTGACAGGTTAGACGCAAAAGCGAGACCGGCAACCGACGAACACACACCGGGGGGATGAGTGCATACCCAGGGCATCCGCCATGCTGTAGCGACAGCGCCGTGCCATCGGACGTACCTCGCGACCAAGCGCGGCCTTGACGTGGCCCTCGCTGGTCTTCTCCTCGCCATGACCAGCCCCCTCCTGCTGCTCATTGCCCTCGCCATCCGACTCGACTCGCGCGGGACGGTCTTGCTCAGGCAAACACGCGTTGGGCAACACGGCCGCCTGTTCACCTGCTACAAGTTCCGCACCATGGCGCAGAACGCCGATCCTGAGCTACACCGTCGCTACATGCGGGCGTTCATCCATGATTGTCTCCCCAACCGAGATGAGCCGACGCCCAGCGCAGCGGTGTTCAAGCTGGCCGATGACCCGCGTGTGACGCGGGTCGGTCGAATACTGCGCCGCACAAGCCTGGACGAGCTGCCCCAGTTGCTGAATGTCCTCCGCGGCGACATGAGCCTGGTTGGTCCGCGCCCGGCGCTCCCGTATGAGGTTGAGGAGTATGAGGCCTGGCATCGCGCGCGCCTCGGCGTAGCGCCAGGAATCACCGGCTGGTGGCAGGTTTACGGGCGAAGTCGCGTGAGCTTTGAGCAGATGGTAACGATGGACCTGCACTACATCGCTCGACAGTCATTGGCGCTCGATATCAAGCTGCTCTTGTTGACAGTCCCGGCAGTCGTGTTGAGAAAAGGCGCTCGTTAACACTGCAAAGGAATTAGCCATGAGTGTTGCACCTGTCCAGATCTCTCGCAGCAATGAGTCAACTCGAATGATGCCGCGCCTTCTGCGCCTGAAGCGTCTGAACATCGGCGTGATCGGCTATGGGTACTGGGGTCCGAACCTGGTCCGCAACTTCCGCGAGCTCTCGGCGACGCACGTTGCCATGCTGGCCGACCTTGATGAGCGGCGACTCGAGCAAGCCACCGACAGATACCCGGATCTGCCCACCACGCAGGATGTCAGCAGATTGTTGACGTCGAAGGTGGACGGGGTCGTCGTGGCGACCCCTGTCTCGACGCATTTCAGTATCGCCCGTGACTGCCTTCTCCACGGCAAGCATGTTCTCGTCGAGAAGCCCCTCGCCCAAACGGTGGCGCAGGCGCAGACCCTCGTGGACCTGGCGGCCGAGCGCGACTTGACCCTTATGGTGGGCCACACGTTCGTGTACAGTCCGGCGGTCGAGATGCTGAAGCTGATTGTCGAAAGCGGCGAGTTGGGCGAGATCTACTACATTCACTCGTCGCGCACCAATCTGGGCCTGTTTCAACGCGACATCAACGTGATATGGGACCTGGCGCCGCATGATATCTCCATCTTGCTCTATGTTCTCGGCCGGATGCCGACGAGCGTCAGTTCCAGCGGCGCGAGCCTGCTCCAGGAAGATGTCCACGATGTGGCGCGCATGACGATTGATTTCCCCGGCCGAGTGCAAGCCCACGTTCACGTGAGCTGGCTGGACCCGTGCAAGGTGCGACGCCTCACCGTGGTGGGGAGCAAGAAGATGGCCGTGTACGACGACGTCGAGGCGGTGGAAAAGCTCCGGATCTACGACAAGAGTGTCGAGCGGTCGGACGTGGGCGAAGGCTATACCAGAATCTCCTACAAGCACGGGGATATCACTATCCCGGTCGTTCCCCAACAAGAACCGCTGCGCGTCGAGTGCATGCAATTCGCTGACAGCATTCGCTCCGGCGCCGACTCCCGCAGCAGCGGCGGCGACGGGCTGAAAGTCGTGAAGGTCCTTGAAGCGGCCCAGCGATCGCTTCTCGGCGGCGGGCAGCGAGAGACCATCGCCTGATAAGGGCGCTGGTTGCCAGGACTCTGTGTTTGCGCTTTGTGTTTGGTGGGGAGGCTTGGAGGGCGCAGCCCTCCAAACGACCCCCTTTCCCCTTCTTCCGTGGGGACTGCGCCCCCGAACGACGCGGGGAGAGGGGGTTCGTGGGGCCGCAGGCCCCCACACCCCGCTGCACAGCAAAGTGCAAAGATAGAGCATGGAGACCGGGGCCGCGAGTCAGGGCGATAGAGGGAGAGTCCGATGGAGTTCTCACGATTTCTGATGGTCTTGCGCCGTCGGTGGTGGCTGATCCTGGCGTTCGTGGTGGTCACGGCGGTCGTTCTAGGTGTCCGCCTGCGCACAGCGCAGACCATCTACGAGGCCCAGGTCAAGCTTCAGTTGACCGCTCCACCGCAGGAAGACGTCAGTTTGTTCCCGCAGAACCGGGCCAGCAGTCTGCGTGACGAGATGACCGTCGCCCGCAATAACCTGATCGAGTTGCTCAAGAGCCGCGAAATAGACAGCCGTGTGACCAGGCGCCTCGCCCGCGAGGGTGGCGATCCAGGCTATAGCCTTGACGTCAGTCCGGTGCGCGACTCCGACTTCATCTATGTGACCGTGCGCGCGGCCTCGCCCACGCAGGCCGCCGACATAGCCAATGCGCTGACGACCGAGGCGATTGCTTACTATGGAGAGGTTCGCGCCAAACCCTCCGTGGCAACGAAGAGTCTCCTGGACGATCAGGTCAGCGCCGCCGAGAAGGAGTACCGAGCGGCGGAGGATGCCTTCACTGCATTTCGGGTGGACAATCACCTTTCGACCCTGGACCAGGATATCGCCACGACGCAGCAACTGCTCCAGCAGGCGCTGCTGTTACAGGACAAGGCCAGCGTGTCTGGTTACTCCACCTCGAGCGCCGACGATCTTGTCGCCAAGCGCCGCGACGATGTGAAGCGGCTCGTGACTCTACAGCCGCAGTATGCCTTACTCGAAGGGAAACTCAGTGCGGCGCAAGACAGCTACCAGTTGCTACTCAAGAAGCAGAGCGAGGCGAGTGTGACTGAGAACCAAACCCGAACGGCGGCGTATATCCAGGTCATCGAGCCGGCGGCAGCGCCGCTGCAACCTGTGGCAGCCAGAACGGGCGTCCTCTTCGCGCTCGCGCTGCTAGGCAGCCTGGGGCTGGCCGTCCTGCTCGCATTCCTTCTCGAAGCCGGGGCCGGCAGCCGAG
The DNA here is from genome assembly GCA_046328535.1 of Anaerolineae bacterium. Taxonomy (GTDB): domain Bacteria; phylum Chloroflexota; class Anaerolineae; order Epilineales; family JAHCIE01; genus JBDHWG01. Next base: position 16,065 of record JAXLWJ010000008.1, on the reverse strand, counting down.
AGCGGCAGGCGGCGCCCACATTCCCATCCCTGGGACAATAACCTGAGGCTCCCCCGCCACCACCGCGTGGCCGAACATAGAGGATATGGCCCCGCATGAAACCGATTCGCTGGGATGCCACGGTTGTCGCTGTCTTTCCGCCGCCCCGCTCGTTCCGGACGCAGGCCCGCCTGGGCATTCTCCTGGCGCTGCTCGCCCTCGGCCTGCTCGTGGCCGCCCTTGGTGTCGCCCCGGAAGTAGCGCCCTATGCTATCGCGGCGGTAGGGCTGGGCATTCCTGCCGTGTGGCTGCTGTGGCGTCATCCGGAAGTCGGCCTGGTGACGCTCATTCTGCTGACAACCACAGTCGTCCCGTCGGACGTGCGGCTCCCCGCCACGAGTTTCGAGCTGCGCGATGTCCTGCTCCTCGGCATGCTGGCGCTCCTGGCGGTCCGGGGGCTTGTCCGCAAGAACCTGACCCTACCCTGGTGGCGCGTGAGCGGTCCGCTGATCGCTTTCCTGGGGGTGGCGCTCTTCTCGGCGCTGTATGCCATAGCCTACGAGAATGTTGCGCCCAACACCGCGCTCAACGAGCTGCGAACAGCGACATATTACGCCACCTTCTTCGTCGCTGCCTGGGGACTCGTGCGGCGGAAACAAGTCTGGTGGCTATTGATCGGCCTATTCCTCGTCGCGGACCTCACGACGTCGGTTGTCTTTCTCCAACAGTTTCCGCGCACGCGCGACCTGGTATCGCTCGATGCGACGTGGTACCGCGGCCAGCAAAGCGAGACACCTTCAGAGTTAGGGACATGGTACCTGGCCCAGCAAAGCGATGAGACCGTTTCGTTTGGCGCGCTGCGCGTCGTCCCGCCGGGTCACGTGCTCCTGTATCTCATGGCGACGGTGGCTTTTTGCCTCATGATCGCTCAAGGGCCGTCGCGCCTGGTGCGCCTGGTGTGTGCGCTGGAATTCGTTTTTCTCGGCGCTGGCCTCCTCCTGACGTACACGCGGGCGCAATGGCTGGCGTCCTTGACGGCTCTCGCCCTGGCGTTTCTGCTCCTTCCGTCGCGCCACAAGAAGCGCGCGATCCAGACCGTCGCCGTCACTGCGCTGGCGGTCGTGTGCATAGGCGGCCTCTCGATGGGCGGGATCCAAGAGCAGGCTAAGGCCATCCCGTTCATCGGAACATTGGGGGCGCGCGCGCTGTCCGTCCTGTCGCCGTCGGATACTCTTGCTACGGACTCGCTGACGTGGCGCATCTACGAAACCCAAACGGCGATGCAGGCGATCACCGATCACCCGGTGCTGGGTGTTGGTCTTGGTAACGCATATCGCGGCGTCACGCTTTTTCAGGATGTGGGTATGGGGGACGAGGAATTGACGCGCTTCATCCACAATGCCTATCTCTATATCACGGTCAAGATGGGCATCCTGGGACTATTGACGTTTCTCTGGTTCTACTTCGCCTTCTTGATCCACGGCTGGCATCAATCGCAGGCCGTGGGCGATGCGCCGGCGCGAGCCATCATCATCGCGCTCGTCTGCGCCGGCGTTGGACTGCTTCAATGGTCGCTGACAACCCCGCACCTCTTCGCGACGGAGAGCACTGTGGTTGTCGGACTGATGGCCGGCGTTGTCGCCGCGATTGTAGCGATGGAGCGAGCATAGATGGCGACCGTCGCGCCTGAAGACCAGCGGCCGCCGGAAGAAACAGCGGCAGCAGCACTTCCTTCCACATTCCGGCGTGGGTTCTTCTTCACCAGCATCGGCACGGTCGTCGCGGTTGCCTCGCTCTTCCTGGAAACGATGATCGCGGTGCGGGCTTTGACGACCGAAAGCTATGGGCTGTATGTTCTCCTGGTGGTGACGGTCAACTTCCTTGTCGCGGCCGTTGATTTCGGGTTACAGAGCGCTGCGCCCGCTCTCCTGGCGGGGCGCAATCGCGGCGAGCAGGCCAGGTTGGTGAACACGGCTCTCACGTTCCGCGTCGCAGTTCTCGTCATCGTCTCGGTCGCTCTGTGGCTCGGGCAGGCGGTGCTGCAACGGGTTGGGGTGGCGACCGAGTGGCTGCCCTTAGCCGTCTATCTACCGCTGATGCTCTGTACCTCCAGCCTCGACGAGCTGCTCTTCAGTCTGCTCCAGGGGGTTCAGGCGTATCGTCAGATGGCCGTGGCGCGGACCGTGCGGAGTCTCCTACGGGTTGGGTTAAGCGTCATCGGACTCTACGTCCTTCATCTGGGCGTCGTGGCGCTGATTTACTCCTGGGTACTGTCATTTGCGGTCTCGCTCGTGCTCCAGTGTACGGTCTTGCCGTTATCGCTGCGTTCCGATTTCCATCACCAGGGCCTCAAGGGCATGCTCCGATTCAGCCTCCCGCTCTACCTGAGTACCCTGGTCTGGTTTGCGCTTCAGCGCATAGATGTTGTGTTGCTCGGCGCCCTGGCAGGACCGGCGAGTGTCGCGTTCTATGCCACGGCCGGCCGCATCCCGGATGCCTTGCAACGTCTCTCCGACGCTTACGTCTCGGTCTACTATCCGAGCCTGGCGGCTCTCCTGAAGAAGAAGCGCATGAACGAGGCGCGTCTCCTGCTCGATCACTCGATCCAGCTAGTGGGCTTCTCCACCGCAGTTGCCGCGCTCGTTGCCATTGTTTTCGGACGCGAGATCGTGACTCTGGTCTTCTCCGAGAAGTACGCAGTCACAAGCCTGGCCTTCGGCGTACTGATGATCGCGTTCCATGTGACATTCAGCGTCCATCTGCTAGGGTATGCCTTGACCGCCGCCGGCTATCCGAAGCGTTCCCTGGCCGCCAGTCTCGTCCAGGCCGCTGTCAACGTCGTCGGCGATGTGGCGCTGATACCGATTTTCGGCTTCCTTGGTCCCGCGTTCGCCACCCTCGCGTCGGTCTACGCCCTCGCGCCCGTTGCGCTCTGGCTCGTGCGCCGCAGCGGCCTGGAGATGACCCTGTCGCCATTCGTGAAGCAGACCCTCTTGCTTCTTGTCTATGCGCTAGCTGTCTGGTGGCTCCAGCCCGAAAGCGCGCTGGTCAAAGCGGGAATCGTTGCCGTGTTCGTCATCAACAGTCTCGCCATGTCTACCCTGACTCCCCAGGCGCTCACGCTCATTCTGCCCGCCCGGGTGACACGGCGAGTTCAACATTCCGTGTTGTCGCGTTTACAGCCTTAACACCCGCGCCGCTATCTTTGCTCTTGGTTGTGGACGCGGGGGTGCGGGGGCTGTAGGCCCCCACAAATTACCCTGACAAGGAGAGTACGACGATAGAGCTGCGTCAAGCCCGGCGTCGTGCCGATTGTACTTGTCCGACCAGTGGAAGGGACGAGGGAGCTATGCCTTATAAACCGACTCGACCGACCCGCGTCCTGATGCTTGTGGAGAACAACCCATACCCCTTCGATGGTCGCGTTCGCTCTGAGGCTGAGAGCCTGGCGAGCGCAGGGTATCGCGTGACAGTCGTCTGCCCGAGGGAGAGTGGGCAACCTCACTATGAGGTCATCGCCGACGTCCGAGTCTATCGTTTCGTGGCGGTCGCGGAAGGTCACGGCCTCGTCGGGTATGCGCGCGAATATCTCTATGCGACCCTGTGGCTGCTGGTCTACTACGTTTACCTTCTGCTACGGCACGGGTTCGATATTGTCCATGTCTACAATCCGCCCGATACGGTGGGCATCATCGGCCTGCTGACGAAGTTGCTTGGCAAGAAATTCGTCTATGACCACCGCGATCCAAGTCCTGATTTGTATGCGAGCAAGTTCGACAGTGACAGCGGACTGATCTACGCGACGTTGATCTGGCTCGAACACCTCTGCTGCCGACACGCGCACCTTGTCATTGCCCCGAACGAATACTGTCGCGATCTGGAGATCACACGCCACCACGTTCCCGCCCACAACATCGCTGTCGTCTACAATGGCCCGAAGCTCGATAGATTCGTGCCGCGGCCGCCGGCGCCGATCGTGCGCAACCGCGCCCCCAATATCATCGCCTTCCTCGGACACATCAGCTCTCAAGATGGCGTTGACCATCTGCTGCGCGCGCTGTATCACCTCAGGTTCGACCTGGGCCGCGAAGATTTCTTCTGCATCATCGTCGGGCCGTCAGACGACGAGGACGCGCTGCGGCGGCAGCTAGACGCGCTGGATCTGGCCGGGTACGTGTGGCTCACGGGCAAAATCCCGTTCGGGGAGACGCTGCTGGCCTATCTATCGGCGGCGGACATTTGTGTCGAGCCAGCGCCGAGCAGTCCCCTCAACAATATCGCCACTTTCGTCAAAGTGATGGAGTACATGGCGCTGGGAAAGCCGATCGTCGCCTACGACCTTCCGGGCAATCGCTTCCTCGCCGACGCCAGCGCGCTTTATGCCCGGGTGAATGATCCCGCCGATTTTGCGGACAAACTCGCTGGGTTGATGGATGCGCCGACCATGCGCCAGGCCATGGGATGCCAGGGACAGCGACGCGTGCGCGACAGGTTTGCCTGGGAGAAATCGGCCGAAACACTTCTGCACGCGTATCAGCGCCTGACCGTTGACGGGCCGCTAGATCGTCCAGCGCGGACGATTCGCAGTGTTCACGAGGTTGAGTAACTTCCATATGAGGAGGGAGCTATGGACGTGAAGTTCGTTGATTTGGGGCGACAGTACGAGGCGATCAAGACCGAGGTGGATGCAGCAATAGCGCGTGTCCTCAGGCGCACCGACTTCGTCCTCGGCGACGATGTATTCCGCTTCGAGGAGGAATTCGCCGACTACTGTGGCGTTCGCTACGCAGTCGGCGTTGACAACGGTGCGACAGCTCTAGAGCTTGGCTTGCGGGCGCTTGGCATTGGGCCAGGCGATGAGGTGCTTGTGCCGGCCAACAGCTTCATCGCCAGCGCAACGGCCGTCTCGTTCGCGGGCGCCACGCCGGTCTTCGTGGACGTGTCGCCGGTCTCTTACAATATGAGCGCGGGGCTACTTGTGGACCATATCACACCGCGCACCAAAGCCATCGTGCCGGTCCACCTATACGGTCAACCGGCCGACATGGACGGCGTGATGGCGGTTGCTGAGAGGTACGGTCTGTTCGTCGTCGAGGACGCCTGCCAGGCGCACGGCGCTCGCTACAAGGGACAGCGCGTCGGCTCCTTCGGGAACGTGGCGGCGTTCTCCTTCTATCCGGGCAAGAATCTGGGCGCATACGGCGACGGCGGGGTGCTCGTGACCAACGACCGGCATGTCGCCGAGCAAGCGACCCTGCTGCGGAATTGCGGTCAGCGCGAGAAGTACAATCATGTCATGCTGGGCGGCAACCATCGGTTGGACACGCTTCAAGCGGCCGTGTTGCGGGTCAAGCTGCGCTACCTGGATTGTTGGAATGACCATCGGCGGCACTGCGCGGCTCTCTATGACGAACTCCTTGAGGATACGGAGGTGATCACGCCTGCGGCATCTGCCGGCGTCGAGCATGTGTACCATTTGTATGTCGTCCAGGGGAGCGGACGAGACAACCTGCAGGCCTATCTGAAGGCCCGAGGTATTGCCACTGGGGTTCATTATCCCATCCCGATCCACTTGCAGCCGGCCTACGCCCACCTCGGCTACAAGCCGGGTGACTTCCCGATCACGGAGTACGCTGCAGCCCGAAGCCTGTCGCTGCCGATGTTCCCCGAACTCACCGACTCGGAAGTCATGTTCATCACGGACACCGTAGCGGCCTTCTACGCCACAGCGCCACGTCTGGCCCTGTCAGCGTAGGCCACGATCTTTGCACTTTGCTGTGCAGCGGGGGAATGGGGGCCGCAGGCCCCCATGAACCTCCCTCCCCCGGCTCGTTCGCTAGGGCGAAAGGACGGCGTAGCATGAAGTTCCAACGCATTGCCGCAGATGTCATCCTGGGCGCGGGCGTCGTTGTGCGCGACTTCGTGAACCTGTATGGTTGCGCCATCGGTGACAACACGAAGATAGGCACGTTTGTTGAAATTCAGAAGGGGGTGGTTGTGGGCCAGAACTGCAAAATCTCCAGCCATACCTTTATCTGCGAAGGTGTGACCATCGAAGACGATGTCTTTGTCGGACACAACGTCTCCTTCATCAACGACAGCTATCCTCGTTCAACCATGAACGGACATCTCCAAACCGAACAGGATTGGGTGATCGAGCCGACAGTGGTGAAGCAGGGCGCATCCATCGGGACAGGCGCGACCATTCTGTCGCGCATCGTTATCGGAGAAGGCGCTATCGTTGGCGCCGGCAGCGTCGTGACCCGCGACGTTCCGCCGTATGCCATCGTCGTCGGCAACCCAGCGCGGGTGTTGCGCTACATCCAGACCCGCGAGGACATCGCTATCGCCGACGGCATCCCACCGTAGGTGATTCGGTGACTCATCGGCGGACACCTCCCCCATGTGGGCTTGCGCCGAGTTACTCGGCGTTTTGCCAGAGCACGAGTCAGCTCCTCCCCCCAGTTGGCTCGTGCTTCTTGTTGGGTTGCGGATGACGATCTGCGCGACGAAAGTCCACCCATGCCAATCGGACGACTTGACAGCGCCGCATCTATCGCTACTATTCCGGGCGTTCCTTCATAACCATCCGACGTCATCCTTCCCCCGCCTTCCCTACATCCACGCTCCGCTGACATGGGACACTTGCGCGCTCCTCGCGCGACGCCGCCCATTTCCCCATGACATGCCCCTGTCGGGTGGCCCCGCTGTCTACCGGGATAGCGGGCTTCGCCTTGTGGAAAGGAGATAGGGCATGGGCTTCCTGCGACGTGGAGCAAACTCTGTTGATGAGTACCGACGCAGTCGAGAGGCGTTCGGCCGAACCATCGGGGTACACGCGGACCAAGCCGCGCGGGCGGAACAGGACGCGCCGACGATGGAGACGGACGACTTCGAAATGGCGGAGACGGCGGCTCTGCCGGCGGCGACCCACGACGACATGCTAGAAATGCTCCGCCAGAATTCAACCTCCGTCGCGCGAGACACGTCCTTCAGCGGAACCCTCAAGTCCGACAGCAATCTCTACATCGAGGGCCGGTTTGAGGGCGAGCTTCAGGCGCGGGAGACAATCGTGATTGCCGAGGGCGCTGAGGTCAAGGCCGGCCTGGACGCGACGAACGTCATCGTGGCAGGGGTCCTGGACGGCAAGGTGGAGGCGAGCGGCCTGTTCCACGCCATGCCCTCCGCCCACGTCGCCGGCGACATCAACACGGCGGTCCTGGTCATTGACCAGGGTTCCCATGTCAGCTGCCGCTTTGCGATGAAACCCAGAAAGGACTAGGGATCATGTCATCCGTCTACAGACCACGCGATATCAGCCTGGTCGCGGAGGCGCACGACGATGAGAGCCCCACCAGCGAGAGTCTCATTGATCGCCACTCCCACTTCAACGGTCTGTATCACACGAGCCACGATTTGCTCGTCGAGGGCAGCGCCGAGGGTGAAATCGAGTGTGATGGCACACTCACCGTCGCGCCCGACGCGAACCTCGACGCCAAGGTGCGCGCCCGCAACGTTGTTATCGCGGGCGCGGCCACCGGCGAGATCATGTGCGAGGAACGCTTCACCCTGCGGCCGAGCGGCCAGATGCGGGGACAGGTTCTTGCCGCCAGCCTGGTCGTCGAGGAGGGCGCTTTCTTCGAGGGCGAATTCCAGATGTCCGAGGCCGCCCCGCCGCGGGCAGCGCAGCCCACCGCCGCCGCCCGCGATGACGTCACTGCTGCTCGCTCTAACGCGACCCCGTCGTTCAGCAGCCAGGTCAACCGGACGCCGATCTATCACGACGCCGTCTCGGACAATGCCGCCCCGCCTGACGACGTCGTCGCCAGCCCCCTGGCCGACGACGCGGAGGAGGACGAGGACGAGCTGACCGACGAGTAGCCGCCGGCGGCTCTGGAAAGAATCAGACGCCTGAGGGCTGGTTCAGCCCCCAGGCGTCTTCGTCCCGTGTCGCGTCTGATGCGCGGCTTGCTACCAGGCCCAGGCCCAGCTAGGGCTGAACGAGTTGGCCGGCTGCCGGCCACCCGCGTTGTCCTGGGCGGCCGTGAATGGGAACCGCCCCGGTCGGCTGCGCCCGCCGCCATTGTTCGGGACGCGGCCCGAGCCGGGGTTAATCCCCTGGCTCGGCGTCACCCGCGTCGGGGCAGCGTTGCGCGTCACGCTGAACCCGGCCCCATCCTGCGCGATGGCCGACGGCGTCGCGATGGCGTTGTTGTACATGTCAATCATCGTGATCGGCTGGCCGCCTGCCTCGGCGATGGTTACGGTCTGGCCGTCCTTCACCGCGCTGCCCGCGCTGAACGTGACCGTCCCGAAGTTGTCGAGGGGAGCGATGCGCCGCCCGGCGACGGGCGCTTCCGTCACCCACTCGGCCGACGAGTGCGACGACGAGTAGCTCACGTTCGTCTGATACCCCGCGCCCGTCGTGTTGTTCTTGAACGCAATGCGCCACTGGCCCGTTCCCGTTTCGCTGACAGAGACGGTCACCGAGTCGCCAGGGCTGACGGCGAAAGCGACGCGGCGCGAGGCCTGGGGTAGCGTCTCGACCCAGGCGCTATACTGCACCGAGCCGTTGCCGACGCTGGTCTCCATCGTACCGGCCTGGATCAGGTCGCGGCTGGTGACGCCGCCGATGCCGACCCACGTCGCCGCCGTGCCGAAGGGGATCGTGCCGTCCGACTGCGGAACCGTCCATGTCCCCGTCACGCTCGTGTACTCGCCGCTGTTCGCGGCGTAGCCGGACCAGTTGTGAGATACGTCGGTGCGGTTCGGGTTGACGCGCGTGGCTGGCGGAACCTGGCCCGACGGCGCGGCCGGCGCCTGTCCGGTGGCGCCCGACGCGCTGGCGTCGGGGTGCTCGTCATTCTGGATCTTCCACGCGCCCCCGTCGAGGACGAGCGTGTAGACGTTCTGGTCGCGGCTCACGTCGGTTGTGCCGTCGGCGTAAGTCGTCTGCCACGTCTCATACGTCGTGGCCGTGGCCGTTGTGTCGTTGGTCAGGGTGACGTCGCCCCATTCCAGCTTGACGAGCTTGATGGCCTTGATGCCGTTGCTCGCCAGGTCCCGGTTCGTCTGCACCATCTGGGTGTAGTAGTCGCCGGTTGCCGTGTCCTTCATCAGCGTCGGGTCGTTGGCGGCGAACGCCTGTTGCTGCTCATCGTTGGCCTGCTGAATCACCGCCTGAATCGCGGCCGTCGTCGGCTCGTCGTTGGCGGGGCTGGCCCAGGCCACGCCCATCGTCCGGCCAAAGACGGCCAGGAGGGCCAGGGCGAGCGCCACGACCACCGCCCGCCAGGGCGGCGCCTTAAGCGCCTCGCGGCGCGAAGCTGTCTCTGTTGACATGACTATCCTCTCTCGCGAAAGTAGCTCCGCACCATAGCGTGGAGACCCCCTGCTGGCGGTGGAGTTGCCAACTCCACCGCCTCTGGAGCGCTGGAGATGGCTCTCCAGCGCCAGCACGATGCTTCTCCACGCTGAACTGCGGAGCTACCCACTCAAAACGGCTGACGCCTTTTACTTAACAGATAGTTTACAATCTCGCGCTGAGAACGGCAATAGCTCTGGTTAAGAGGACGATAAGAGTCGCGCCGAATGCCGCTTGCCATGTGTAGGAGGGTGTGTATACTTCTGTCAGGAGGTGTACCGTGACGCAACTACACCGGGTGCAACTGCTGATTGAGGAAGAACAACGTGAAACGCTCGCCGAGATAGCGTCCCGCGAAGGCCGCAGCGTGTCGGACGTGGTGCGCGAAGTGATTCGCCTGGGCCTGCAACAGCGGCGACAGCGCCAGGAACGCTGGCGCGATGCTCTCGACCGCCTGGCGGCGATCCGCGAGCGCGCTCCGGGCGCGCCGGCCTACGCACGCGACTTCCTGGCAGAAGCGCGTGCCGAGCGCGTGGACCAGATGGGGGACATGTGGCGCGACGAGTCGTAGACGCCAACATTGCCATCGCCCTCGCTCTGCGCTATCCATACTCACCGGCCGCTGTCGAGCGCCTGATCACATGGCACGCCGCTGGCGACGAGCTTTTCGTGCCATCTTTGTGGCAATACGAGATCGTCTCTGTGCTTCGCAAGGCTGTCGCCGCGAAGATGCTGTCGCCAACAGACGCTCTTGAGGCGCTGGATGCAATCTTCGCGCTTCAGGTGACCGAGGCGCCACCGTCACTCGATACACACCGCCTGGCATTGGCATGGGCCGAGCGTTTGAACCAGGCAGCAGCCTACGACGCGCAGTACCTGGCGACCGCCGAGCAGCTGGGAGCCGAATTATGGACTGCCGATAAGCGCCTGGCGCTTCGCGCTCAACAGCTAGGCTTGAGCTGGGTACGGCACATAGAAGAGTAACGGGACACTCCTCTATGCCTCGTCCGATGGTTTGGGGGGCAGAGCCGTTGCTGCCGGGTTGTGCCAGCCGCCGTGGCCCTCCATCATGTCCGCCGCATCCGACGGCCCCCACGTCCCCGGTTCGTACTCATGCACCGGCGTCGGGTGATCCAGCGCCGGCTGGACGACCTCCCACGCCGCTTCGACAGCGTCCTGCCGTGTGAACAGGGTCGGGTCGCCGCGCAGCGCGTCGCCGAGCAGCCGCTCATACGGCGTCATCTGGCGCGGCGGCTGATGCACCGCCACCAGCTCCACCCACTCCCCCTTCATCGCCTCGCCCGGCGTCTTGGCCTCGCCCCCGATGGCAATCACAACCTCCGGGCTGAGCCGGAAGCGGAACGAGTTCTGCGGGCCGCTGGGAGCGGTGCGAAAGACGGCGTGGGGCGCATACTTCAGCCGCACCAGCACCTCTGTCGTCGTCACCGGCAGGCATTTCCCCGCCCGGATATAGAACGGCACGTTGTCCCACCGCCAGTTGTCCACGTAGACCCGCAGCGCGGCGAACGTCTCGACCTGCGAGTCGGGCGCGACGCCGTCTTCCTGGCGGTAGCCGCGATACTGCCCCCGCACGACGTCGGCCGGCCGCACGTCGCGCATCGCCTTCAAGACGACGGCCTTCTGATCGCGCGTCGCTTCGTTGTCGTCCTTCGACGGCGCTTCCATCGCCAGCAGCGCCGCCACCTGGAGCAGGTGGTTCTGCACGACATCCCGCAGCGCGCCGACCTCCTCGTAGAAGCGCCCCCGGCCGCGCACGCCATAATCCTCGGCCATCGTAATCTGGACGCTGGAAATGAAGTGCCGGTTCCAGATTGGCTCCAGGAAGGCGTTGGCGAAGCGGAAGTAAAGCAGGTTCTGTACCGGCTCCTTGCCCAGGTAGTGGTCAATGCGAAAGATCGCCGCCTCCGGGAAATACTGGTGCAGGATGCGGTTCAGCTCCCGCGCCGACGCCAGGTCGCGCCCGAACGGCTTCTCGACGACGACGCGCGCGTTCGCCGCGCACCCCGACTCGGCCAGCCCTTGCGCGACCGTCCCAAACATGGACGGCGGAATCGCCAGGTAGTGCAGCGGGCGGGCCGCCGCGCCGAGCAGAGCGCGCAGCTGCTTGTACGTGTCGGCGTCGCGGTAGTCGCCGTCCACGTATTGGAGGCGCTCCACGAGCTTGCGGAAGGCGTCTTCGTCCACGCCGCTGGCGTGCGCCAGGCTGTCGCGGGCGCGCTCGCGCAACTGCTCCAGCGTCCAGCCCGACTTGGCGACGCCGATGATGGGCATGTCCAGCGCGCCGCGGCGGATGAGCGCCTGGAGCGCGGGGAAAATCTGCTTGTAGGCCAGGTCACCGGTCGCGCCGAAGAAGACAAAGGCGTCTGAGCGGGTCAACTCCATGCCATACCTCCATGTGAGACGCGGTGCATCCGCGACGGCAATTGTACTCTCGAACTACCCAAAGCAAAGTCAGTGCCGTGGCCCCTATCCTAACCCATCCCATCGCTGCCGGCGGCCAGGGCGCGGCTGTTCTGTCGCTGGCGGGGCGCTGCGGGCGCGCGGCGGCGGCGCTGGGCGCGGGTCACCTTGATGCGGTACGCGGTCAGCGCGACCACGCTGGCGGCGGTCAGGGCGTACATCAGCCGCACGGCCAGGTTGCTGCTATCCGCGCCGGACATCAGGCCGTGGAGGGTGACCATGACATACGCCGCGAACGTGCTGTAGTGCAGCGCGCGCCAGACGCGGTGGCCGATAGTCTGCCGCACGTAGAAGCTCAGGGTCACCAGCGCCGCCACGTACAGCCCGATCTGCCCCAGGCCGACCCAGACGGGCCGATAGTCGCTGCTGGCGAACGGAACAAGGATCTGCGCCAGCGAGTAGCCGATATACTGATCGCCGAGAAGGATAAGTCCGTGGAAGGCCGCGAACGCCAGACCGAGCAGGCTCGCAAACTGGTGCAGGTCCACTGTCGCCAGGCCGCCGGGCCACTTGCGGCCGAGCTTGTTGGTAATCATCAGGCCGAAGACCACCGACAGCCACATCAGCAGATAGGCCACGAAAGCCGCGCCGCGCGACAGATACCAGGGCGCCATCGGCATCGGGCCGCTGAGCGAGGCGGCCAGGTTGGCCCACGAGAACGAGATATTGCCGAGCGCGTTCCACACCGCGCCCACGCCCGCGCCGAGAGCGCCGCCCAGGCTGACGAGGAGCGCGAGCAGCCCCATGTTGCCGGTCATGCGGGTGAGTGTCATATCAATTCTGCTCATCGTCGTACTCCTTCCTTGTGTGTGTTATCCGTTACTTCGATGAGCGCGTGCTCGTGACAGCCGCTGGGGCCGTTGTTGTGGTCTTGCTCGCGGTCGTCGTCGTCTTGCTTGTCGTAGCCGCTGTCACGGTGGGAGCGCTTGTCGGCGCTGCTGTCGGCGCGGTTGTCGCGGTTGCCGCCGGCTGCGTCGTCGCAGTGGCCGCCGCTTGCGTCGTAGGCGTCGGCGGCGCGCCCGTCGCCGTAGCGGATGGGACGACCAGGGCGGCTGTCGGCGAGGTCGAAACCTGGGCCACGACGGCGCCGGGCGTCGCGGCGGTACTGGCTGCCTGCGAGGTTGCCGCCCCCGTATTCGCCAGGATACCCCACACGCCTACGGTAAACCCGATCGCCACGGCGGCGATCCCCGTCTTCACTCCGGTGAGCCGCTGCCCCTGCTTCCTGTTGGGGCCGGCGGGCTTGTGTTCTGTCATGTCACACCTCTCTTGCTGGCTATGTGTTCATCAAACCGTGTTGACCGCTTACACAGCCCAGTATAGCAAGAGAGTTTTTAGACATTGTGAAGAGCAGATTGGGAGAATGTGAGGATGGGCAGCGCCGCGTTCGAGCTATGCCAGCAGCTCTCGCAGATGCTGGCCGGTGTACGAGTCGGGCGTCCGCGCAACCGCCTCCGGCGTGCCTTCGGCGATGACCTTGCCCCCGCCCGCGCCGCCTTCCGGCCCCAGGTCAATGACCCAGTCGGCCGCCTTCACCAGTTCCAGGTTGTGTTCCACAACAATTACAGTATGACCCGCATCCACAAGCCGCTGGAGGACGCCCAGCAGCCGCGCCGTGTCGGCCAGGTGCAGGCCCGTCGTCGGCTCGTCGAGCAGGTAGAGCGTGCGGCCGACGCTGCGGCGGCCCAGCTCCTTCGCCAGCTTCACGCGCTGGGCCTCGCCGCCCGACAGCGTGGTAGCCGGCTGGCTGAGCTGAAGGTAGCCCAGGCCCACGTCGGACAGCGCGTGGAGGCGAGCGCGGGCGGCGGGGATAGCCTCGAACACCGCCAGGGCCTCGGCGACGGTCATGTCGAGTACCTGCGCGATGTCATACCCGTGGTAATGCACGTCGAGCGTCTCGCGGGTGAAGCGGCGCCCGTGGCACACTGGGCAGCGCACCTCCACGTCGGGCAGGAGCTGCATCTGGATGGTCAGGACGCCGGCGCCCTCGCAGCGCTCGCAGCGGCCGCCCCTGACGTTGAACGAGAAGTGGCCGGCGCTATAGCCGCGGCGACGGGCCTCCGCCGTGGCGGCGAACGCCTGGCGGATCGGGGTGAACGCCTCGGAGTAGGTCGCGGCGTTCGAGCGCGGGATGCGTCCGATGTGCGCCTGGTCAATGGTGATGACCCTGGCGATGGCCTCGCTGCCTTCGATAGCGTCGTGTTCGCCCGGGGCGTCGCCCGCGCCGTAGAGGCGGTGGCGCAGGGCGCGGTCGAGGGTGTCGAACACCAGGGTAGACTTGCCGGAGCCGGACACGCCGGTCACGGCCACGAGTAGGCCCAGGGGCAGCCGCACCGTGATGTCCTGGAGATTGTGGGCGCGCGCGCCGCGAATGACGATGCCCGCGTCGGTGGGGGCGCGGCGGCGCGGCGGGATGGCGATGGACAGTCGACCGGCCAGATAGTCGCCGGTGATGGAGCCGCGGTGCGCGGCGATGTCAACCGGCGCGCCGACCGCGACCACCTGCCCGCCGTGTTTGCCCGCGCCGGGACCGAAATCGGCCACGTAGTCGGCGGCGGCGATCATCTCCAGGTCGTGCTCGATGACCAGGACGGTGTTCCCCAGGTCGCGCAGGCGGCGCAGGACGGTGATGAGGCGGCGCGTGTCGCGGCTGTGCAGCCCAATGGTCGGCTCGTCGAAGACGTAGAGGACGCCGCTCAGCGACGACCCCAGCAGCGACGCCAGCCGCAGGCGCTGCGCTTCGCCGGCGGACAGGCTAGGCGTGTCGCGGTCCGTCGTCAGATAGCCCGCGCCCACTTCGGCCAGTCGGCCAATTCGGGCGGTTAGCTCGGCCAGGATCAACGCGGCAATGCGCGCCTCGTCGGGGTTGAACGTGGCGGGGAGACCCGCCAACCACGCATCGAGGTCGGTGAGCGGCAGCCCCGAGACGGCCATGATCGTCTGCCCGGCGACGGTCACGGCGCGGCTCTCCGGGCGCAGGCGCGCGCCGCCGCAGTCCGGGCAGGTCTGGCTCACCAGCGCGTCTTCCAGCCTGTCGCGGTAGTCGGCCTCGTTCGCGTGCTGCTGGATGTGCTCGGCGTAGTGGCGCAAGACGGCTGTGGCGACGCCCTCGAAGCGGCCGCCGCGAACGGTGGTCGGCGGCGCGACGCTCGGAAAGTGGCGGCGAAAGCGCGGACTGTTCACGCCATACAGCAGCAGGTCGCGCTGCGCCTCGGTGTAGTCCTGCACCGGCCGGTCGAGGTCGAGGTCGAGGCCGTAGTAGTCGGCGGCGGCCTGGAGGATGGTAGTGTAGTAGCTGATATGGACCGGGTTCCAGCCGCCGACAGCGCCCTCGGTGAGACTCTTGCGCTCGTCCAGCAGTCGCTCGATGTTGGCCCTGTGGACCGTTCCCAACCCCGCGCATGTCGGACACATGCCTTCGGGCTTATTGAACGAGAAATGACCCATCGTGAGCATGAGTACGGGCGCGCCGCAGTGGGGACAGGGGTAGCTCTCGTCCGCCGCTGCGTCGCCCTCGTCCGCGACGCCTTCGCTCGCCAGCGCCACGTCCGAAGGGTCGAAGGCAGGCCCCATGTCCCGGCCGCAGTGGGGACACGCGCGATGGCCGAGACGCGCGAACAGCACGCGCAGGTACGTGTACACGTCAGTGGCCGTGCCGACGGTCGAGCGCGGGCTGCGATTCGTGAGATGCTGGTCTATGCTGATGGAAGGGGAGAGGCCGGCGATAGAGTCGACCGGCGGCTTCGTCAGCCCAAAGGGCGCCAGGCCGAGCGCCTCTATGTACTGGCGCTGCCCCTCTTTATGAAGGATGTCGAAACCCAGGGTGGACTTGCCCGAGCCGGACACGCCGGTCAGAACGACGAGTTTGCCTTTGGGGATGGTGAGGCTGACATTCTTGAGGTTGTGCAGCCGCGCGCCGCGAACGACGATTTCATTGTTCATCGCACCTCCAACATGCTGATTATACGCCTCCGGCGCGCAAAGGCATCGGCCAGGGGATTGACACAGCATCCGCCAGCGGGCTGATAGGCGGCGCCAGCCTGCGCAGGGGCAGGCTGTGGCGTCATTGCGAGGCGGGCCTTGCCGCCGAAGCAATCTCGCGCCCACTGAACGAGACGCTACGCCCCGACTGGAGCATCTATCACAAGGGCGGGGGATTGCTTCCCCTTCGCGTTGCTCAGGACTTCGGCACGCTCGCAATGACAGCGCAGGCTTATTGTCAGGAGAGTTCCTCATGGACT
>JAXLWJ010000079.1:0-1804 GCA_046328535.1 Anaerolineae bacterium | reverse complement strand
GGCATCTGGGCCGCAGTCCAGACCCCTCCTATCGTCGGGGTGACAGCGACTCTCACCCGTCTGGTGGCGGGCAGCAGTCCATCGGGAATTCTTATGCTTCTTGCCGCTGGCGGCGCGCTCCTTCTCGTGGTCATGGCGATGGCGCTCGTGGTCTGGTATGGCGTGGACGGGATCACGCGCCGACCGACGCCCGACCCGCCCACCACGCCCGCCGACTTCGATCTCCCATTCGAGGACGCGACCTTCACGAGCCGCGACCGCGTGACGCTGCGCGGCTACTGGATGCCGCCGCGTGACCCCGCGTGCGCCGCCGCCGTCGTCATCTGCCCCGGCCGCGCGGGCAGCCTCGACTCCGATCTGCCCTACGCTGTCCCCCTCTGCGCGGCGGGCTACGGTGTCCTGATATTCGACTGGCGCGCCCACGGACGCAGCGACGGCCGAACGGTGACCCTCGGCTACCGGGAGCGCGACGACCTGCGCGCTGCGCTGGACTGGCTCTCGTCACGTGGTGTTGAGCGCATCGGCCTGCTCGGGCTGAGCATGGGCGCGGCGACGGCGATTGGCGTGGCCGCCGACGATAGCCGCATCGCCGCCGTCGTCGCCGACAGCGCCTTCGCCCAGGTCGAGACCGTCATCGTCGGCGGCCTGCGCGAACGCTACGTCCGCAACCGGCTGGCCCGCCCCCTGGCCTGGCTCGTGCTGCTGGGCATCGGCTGGCAGGCCGGCGGCGCCGTGTCGGGCGCGGACCCGCTGCGCATCGTGGGCCGCGTTGCGCCCCGGCCGCTCCTCCTCATCCACGGCGCGCGTGACCCCTACGTGCCGATGGACAGCATGTTCCAACTCTACCGGGCGGCGAGCGCGCCGAAGGAACTGTGGGTCGTGCCGGAAGCGGGCCACCGCGAGGCGGCGGCGCTGCGCCCGAAGGAGTACTGGGCGCGGACGCTGGCGTTCTTCGCGGCGTGGCTGCCCCTTCAGAGTGAGAATGTGGCGCAAGAGAGCGTCTGAGGTGGGGAGGATCGCACTGTGATAGATCGGGATTCATTCGTGCTGGAGGGCGGGCCGGCCGGGGCGCTGCTCATCCACGGTTTCACCGGCGACCCGTCAGAAGTGCGCGGCCTGGCCGACGCGCTCCACGCCCGTGGCTATACGGTCCACGCCCCCCTGCTGCCCGGCCACGGCGCTCTACCAGACGCCCTGCAAGGCGTGACGTGGCAGCAGTGGCTCGCGGCGGCCCTGCACGCCTACGACTACCTCGATGGCCGCTGCGAGCGCGTCTACATCGGCGGCTTCAGCATGGGCGGGGCGCTGGCGATTCTCGCCGCCCTGGAGCGGCCGGCGGCAGCGGTCACGCTCATGGCGACCCCCGTCGGCATGGGCAGCTGGCTGACTTCGCTCCTCCCCCTCGCCGCGACGGTCTTCCCGTGGTGGTATCCGATGATGGGCGCGAACCTGGACGATCCTTCGCTGCGCCAGCGCCTCGCCATCGTCCTGCCCGACGTTGACCTCGACAACCCCGAGGCGCGCAAGGGGATGGTGCGCGAGATGCGCATGCCCACCGCCGCCCTGGACACTCTCTTTCGACTCCTCAAGCGCGCCCGCGACCACGCGCCCTATCTCACAGTCCCGGCCCTGGTCATGCAGGGCCAGCAGGATCGCGTCGTTCCCCCGCGAGACGCGGCCGTTCTGTATGGGCTGCTCGGTAGCGCAGACAAGCGCCTGCTGACGTTCGAGCGGTCGGGACACATGCTCGTCAGCGACGTCGAACGCGAGGCCGTCTGGGACGCCGTCGCCGCCTTCCTGACCG
>JAXLWJ010000078.1:0-2413 GCA_046328535.1 Anaerolineae bacterium | reverse complement strand
GGGAGGGCAGACGCCAGACGCTAGAAGCATCTGGCTACGAGTTGGAAGCCTGGGAGGCTTGGGGCCATAGCCCCTTGGGCTTGCATTTTGTAGCCCGACGGTTGACCGTCGGGCGGACGGGCGGCGGGTGAACGGTCGAGGATCGGTTGACCGTCGGGCGGACGGGCGGACGAACTCACGGCCCATAGTTCTCAACCTCAATGCGTTCCATCTCTTCTATCAGATCACCCTTCTGATGATGCTCGTGTTGGTGGAGAACATACTGAACGACCTGGGGCAGCGAGCGCCTGCTGAACGAAAAGGCGCCATAACCATCTTGCCAATCAAATGGTGCAGGATGGTCGGCGAGATGAGTCATCCAGTGCGAGCTCGCGCCCTTGAGCTGCCCAGCGTAGGTTGCGACGGCGATGCGTGGCGGGATAGCCACCGCGACGTGGACGTGGTCTGCCACGCCGCCCACCGCGTAGACGATGCCGCCAAGGTCGAGGCCCCTGCCGCGCAGATAGTCCCATAACTTCGGCTCGAACTGGGGCGTGATGAGCGGCTCACGCTCCTTCGTGGCCCAGATAAGATGATAGTAGAGCTGCCAGTAGGGCATGTAAGGTCCCGTGCGCCCTTGGGGTTACCTGGTTTCGGGCAGGAAGGCGCGGATGGTATTCTTGGCATCCCATGGGTCGGAGATTTCGATGAAGGCCCAGCGGCCGAAGCCGCCGTGGTTGTTGACGGCCGGAATCCAGAGCTCGCGCGCCGTTGCCACCTTCTCCGCCTTGTCCTTCTTCTTCTCGCCGCTGACCTCGACGATCAGCGTCAGCGGGTCGTCATGGCCGTCGTTGATGCGGACGATGAAGTCCGGGATGTAGCCGCGCTCCTCGCCGTTCAGGGTGTATGGGATGGTGAAACCGAGGCCCTGGTTCTTGACGTAAGCGGCGACTTCGGGCATCTCCTCCAGGCTCTCCGCCATCTTCGCTTCCCAGCCGCTGTCCAGCACGACGTGCGAGACGTGACAGAGCGCAGGGCTGGTGAGGTAGGTTTCGCGCGCGGTGTCGAAGTCAACGTAGCGCGTCGAGCCGAGGGTGTCGTAGGGGCGCAGAATGGGCTTGAGTGTCTTGGCCCCGTGATTGGCGTGGACGATGGCCTGGTAGATGCGGCTGGCGGCGTCGTTGGCGAACTCGACGATGAGGAGCATCTGCGGGAAGGCGTTGTCCTTGCACGTGACATACTCCTGCCGCCAGCGGCCGACAATGGGCAGCAGCTGCGGAAAGAGCCACGGGCGGAGGGCGCCTTCGCCGTCGCGGAAGTACGTCTCCAGGACGCGCCTGGCAAGGTGGAAGTCTATCTCTTGCTCGCGTCGCAGCCTGAGGTCGTAGAGGTCGTGGAAGGTGCTCTCGCCGATGATGGAGCTCATGTCGGTGCGCGTCGGCAGGTCGGCGGTGGAGAGGGCATAGCGCGAGGCTGGCGTAAACTCGGCGGCGAGGCGCTCGCCGGGTAGATCATAGCGGTAGCCCAGGAGGCGCGGGAAGGTGATCTCGGCGGCGATGCGGTCTTCGAGGGCGTGGACGCGGGTGAAGTGGGCCGGGGGTTTTGTGATCTTGGCGGCGCCTTCGCTGGGAATGAAGGAGAACGGGACGCCGTAGACCTCGGCGTACTCCGGCGCGAACTTGTTGTCGGAGTCGATGGCGTAGCTCATGCGGCGCAGGGCGCGCCCGACGACCTGCTCGCAGAGGAGCTGGGTGCCGAAGGCGCGGATGCCGAGGATGTGGGTGACGGTGTTGGCGTCCCAGCCTTCGGTGAGCATGGAGACGGACACGACGCAACGGACGCCTTCGCCCAGCTTGCCGGGCTTGCCGACGGTGTTCATGACCTCGCGCAGCAGGTCCTCGTCGGTGAGGGCGTCGGTGTCGCGGCCGGGGAAGCGGCGGCGGTAGTCGGCCTTGAACTCCTCGATCTCGGCGGCGGCCAGCTTTTTGAACTCGTCGCTCATGCTCTCGCCAGACTCAAGCTCCTCACTGTCAACCAGGATGGTGTTGGGGCGCGGCAGCCAGCGGCCGTCGGCCACGTTGCTGAACAGCTTGAGCTGGCCCGGCACGCGCACCGCTGCGCCATGGTCAACGCGCTTCTCCCAGCCGGCGATGTACTGGAAGACGAGCTTGGAGACGTTGGTGTTGTTGCACACGACGATGAAGACGGGCGGGGTGAGGCCGGCGGCGCGGGCGGCGGTGTTGCGCTCCCAGGCGGCGTAGTATTTCTCGTAGTTGCCGTACAAGCTCTGGAGGGCGCCCTCTAGCTCGGCCGGCAGCTTTGGCTCGCCCGTGACCTCTTGCGTGCCGCGGCCCTTCTTGGGAAGGCCGTCGCGGATCCGCAGCCACAGGTCACGATATGTCGGCTGTTCGCCGACCATCGAGTCGTCGGCGAC
>JAXLWJ010000077.1:0-2680 GCA_046328535.1 Anaerolineae bacterium | reverse complement strand
ACGGGAGAGGGGGGAGGAAGGGGCGTTGGTCTGGTTCCCTCTCCCATTTTGGGAGAGGGTTAGGGTGAGGGCCCTACCGTTGTTTGTAACAATGGCATGAACAGGTAGGCGCGCGTGGCGGTGATCGTGACGGGCACGCGGAAGGTCGTCGGCGCGTCCTTCGGGCCGAAGTAGATGATGCCCTGGCGCGTCCCGATGAAGTTCGCGTTGTAGCGCACCGTGAAGCGCGTCGCCGCGCCGGCGGGCAGCGGATCGGCGGTGACGCCGCTGACCTGCAAGTCCGCGCCGTCCACGTTGAGGATGGTCAGGGTGTAGGTCGCGCCGGGCGGGACGCTGTAGCCGTTGACCAGGACGCGGTACTCGCCGGCCGCCGGCATGGGCATGGCGATGTGTTCGTGGGCCGAGGCGCTCGCCGACTGCGTGAGCGTCACCCACAGGCCGCTCGGGTTCCGCACCTGGAGGTACAGGTCCAGGTCGTAGCCCGTGAAGCTGCCGTTGGGCTGGAGGTCAATGTCGAGCAGGGCGCTGTTGCGCACCGTGACGGGGTACGTCTTGTTGCCGTTCGGGTCCGACAGGCTGCCGGCCGGACTTGCCTGGCCGACCGCGTCGCGGTGGACTTCGGGCGCGCTGAGGCCATACGCCTGCGCCGCCAGGCCGTCCAGGTCCAGGGAGGCGGTGAGGCCGACCTGGAACGAGCCGCTGGGGCCGGGCGCGGTGAAGGCAACGGCGGTGGGCGAGATGACCGCCGAGCCGACGGTGGTCGTGAACGGCACGCCGGCCGGCGACTGTCCGCCGTACAAGACATTCTGCATGGCGAAGAGGTTGAGGCCCTTCGTCAGGGGCGCGCTGAGCCACTCCGCCGTGCCGCCGGTGGCGGTCTGGAAGCTGTATGCCTGGCCCGGCGTCGCGCTGCTGCCGTCGGCGTCGTGCAGGGTGTCCACGCTGCGCGCCTTGAGCGCGAGGTCATACGGGCCGGCGACGGCCGGGTCGACCGGATAGCCCACGTCGTCAACGGGCTGGCCGTTTTCGATGCGCCGCGCCTGGGGGCCGTAGACCGCCACGTCAATGTCCGTGGGGAAGCTCTGCCAGACCGAGTGCACGAGGGCCTGCGCGCCGCTCGTCGCGGCCGTGTCGGGCACGTCCACGTAGAACGAGCGCCAGTCGCCCTGGGTGGCGTCGCCGTTGCCGAGCCAGTCCGTCAGGCCGAAGACGCGGCCGTTGTCATACGGGGCGTCTGTGGGTGGCGTTCCGCCCAGGCGCACGGCGTGGCCGATGCCCAGGTCGCTCGCGGCGGCGACGTTGGCGACGACGGGGAGCTCGCTGGTGTGGGTGGGGACGTGGGCGCGGGGGCGGCCCGGGACCGTCACGCCCTGGAGCGCGGCGGCCGGGCCGACGGCGTAGACGGTCAGGCTCGCGCCGTTAAGGGGCGTCGGGCCGAGGGTGAGGAGCGGCGTCGCCCCGCCGGCGTGGGTGACGGTCAGGGTGTAGGTCCCATCGGGCAGTGTGGCGTAGCGGGCGATGTCGTGGTAGTCGAGGTTGGCGAAGAGCTTGCGCCCGTTGGCGTACACGTCCACCTTGCCGAGGTCGGGCGAGAGCTGGCCGAAGCGAATGCGGCTCTGCCCGCTCGGCAACGTGCGGTTGCCGTCCACGATTGTCTGGAGCGCCGGCCCGTCGGCGGTGGTGACGGCGGCCAGGGTGTACTCCGTGCCTTCGGCGACGGTCACGTCCTGGTAGAGGACGGCGGCTGAGACCGGGTTACCGTGGGGCGCGACGCGGATGACGTGGGAGCCAGGGTAGAGGTCGAGGTAGGCGCTGGGGCCGATGTCGCCCAGGGCCAGGTTGGACACGGCGGGCGTCGCGCTGTTGTCCACGTAGACATCCACAGGCCCGACACCGGCGGCGGCGTGCAGGATGCGCACGCCGGCGTCGTGGCTGCGGGGCGGCGTGGCCTTGACGCGGATGCTGCCCTCGTAGTAGCCGTAGGGCCAGTCGTTGGGGACGTTGAACGTGGCGCGGAACGTCGCCGTCTCGCCGGGCGCGAGGACGAGGCTCGCCCTGTCCAGGGTCAGCGGCGACCAGGGCAGCCGCTTGTAGTACGTCGCCTTGAGCTTGAGCATGTCGGTGGGCGGGGCGCCGGTCTGGTAGCGCTGGTGGCTGACGCCGAGCATCAGGCCGTCGGCGCCCTGCTCCGTCGGGCGGAAGATGCGCAGGTCCTGGCTGTTGCCGCCGAGCCAGGACACGCCCAGGGGGTTCAGCTCGCGCGAAGTGTTGGGGTCGGGCGTGAGCTGGCCGGGCAGCGCGGCGGGCAGGTCCAACTCGCCTGTGTTGACGACGCCGTTCCCGTTGCGGTCGGTCCAGACGCGGCCGTTGTGGTTCCAGTCGAGCCACTGGTACGCCGACAGGCTCCAACTGCTCTTGCCCGCCCGCCCGCAGCCGATGTGCAGCCCGGCTGGGTCCTCGTTGCAGAAGGAGGCGAAGGGTTGCGCCAGCGCGACACGCAGCATGTCCGTGCCCGGCGGGATGCTAATCTTCTCCGGCAGGATCAGGTAGTCGGGCCGGTAGGGGCTGTAGCGGCTTTCCTTGGCCTTGTCCGTCTGGAGCGTCCACTCCTGGCTATCCATCGGCGTCAGGGTGTCGCCCGATAGCTCGTAGGTCAGGCTGACGGGCGAGCTGTTTGTCA
>JAXLWJ010000076.1:0-2880 GCA_046328535.1 Anaerolineae bacterium | reverse complement strand
CTGTTCGATACCGAGGGCCGCCGCTACCTGGACTTCGTCGCCGGCATCGCGGTCAACGCCTTCGGGAACGCCGACCAGGAGATCGCCCAGGTGATCGGCGAGCAGGCGGCCGTTCTCGGCCACGTCTCCAACCTCTACTACAGCGTGCCGATGCTGGAGCTGGCGCGGGACCTGGTGGAGGCATCGTTCGCCGACAAAGTGTTCTTCTGCAACTCGGGCGCGGAGGCCAACGAGGCGGCGTTCAAGTTCGCCCGCCGCTGGGCGCTGGACCGCCACGGCGAGGGCAAGTCGCGCATCGTCGCCTTCACCAACGCCTTCCACGGGCGCACGATGGGCGCGCTGGCGGCGACGCCGCGTGAGAAGTACCAGGCGCCGTTCCGCCCGCTCATGCCCAACGTCCAGTTCGCCACGTACAACGACCTGGAGTCGGCTGCCGCGACCATCGGCGACGACGTGGCCGCCGTGATCGTCGAGCCGGTGCAGGGCGAGGGCGGCATCTACGTGGCGACGCCGGAGTTCCTGGCCGGGCTGCGCGAGGTCTGCGACCGCCACAACGCCCTGCTCATCTTCGACGAGGTGCAGTGCGGTCTCGGACGCACCGGCAAGCTCTGGGCCTACGAACACTACGGCGTGACGCCGGACATGATGACTCTGGCGAAGCCGCTCGGCGGCGGCCTGCCGATGGGCGCGGTGCTGGCGACGAACAACGTCGCCGAGGCGCTGCACCCCGGCGACCACGGCACGACCTTCGGCGCGAACCCCGTCATCTGCCGCGCGGCCCAGGTGGTGCTGAAGCGCATCAACAACCCGGCCTTCCTGGCGCACGTCGCCGAGGTCGGGGCGTACCTCAAGAACGGCATCGAGTCGCTTGGCACGTCCCATGTCAAGGAAGTGCGCGGGCTGGGGCTGATGGTCGGCGTCGAGATGGACATTGCCGCCGCGCCCCTCATTGACGCGGCCTACGAGCATGGGCTGATTATCACCGGCGCGGGCGAGAACGTCCTGCGCTTCGTGCCGCCGCTCATTCTGGAGACGTGGCACGTGGACGAGCTTCTGACAGGGTTGAAGGAGATTTTCGATGGAGTTGATGCCCAGGGTGTATAGTCAGGGGCCGCCTGCGGTCGGCAGCGCCGTCATGGCGCCGGCGGATATCGCCGTGCTAGAACCGGCGCCGGTCGTGCGGACGGCGCGCGTAGCCGACGTGCCGCAGATTGCGGAGCTTGTCGCCTACTACGCGCACCAGCGGGACCTGCTGCCGCGCTCGATCAGCGACATCTACCAGTCGGTGCGGGAGTGGGTCGTCGCTGAGATTGACGGCGAGATCGTCGCGTGCGGCTCGCTGCTCATCATGTGGGCCGACCTGGCCGAAGTGCGCTCGATTGCCGTCAAGGCCGGCTTCCAGGGGCAGGGACTCGGCCAGGCGGTCGTCCTGGCGCTGGTCGAAGAGGCGCGGCGGCTCGGCATCCCGACGGTGTTCTGCCTGACGCGGGCCGTCCCGTTCTTCGCGCGCCTGGGCTTCGCGGTCACCGAGCGCGACCGCTTCCCGCGCAAGGTGTGGAAGGACTGTATCCACTGTCCGGTGTTTGCGAACTGCGACGAGGTCGCCATGGTGTTGCCGGTCACGCGAGATCAGTAGAGACGGCCACGGCGCCTCCGCTCACGCGAGATCAGTAGAGACGCGCCATGGCGCGTCTCTACCGGATGTTGTAGGAAGACAGGGTTATGGAGCAAGAATCGTTCTATGCGACCTGAAGGATGTCGCCCTCCGAGACGACGCCCGGTTTGACGACTTGGGTCCACATGCCGGCTTCTCCGCCATGCGTTGCATGAAGCGTCTTGTAGATGTTTACGTCCCTGACCAGGCCTGGTTGGGCCCGGTTGACCATGGTGCAGCGGATGCATCGCTGTCGAGGTAGCAGCTGAGCCGTCCCCATACTCACTCGACGTTCCACCCAGGCGTCTTCAAGCCATCCCTCACCGTCAAGCTCCACCAGAATATTCGGGCGGAAACGACGCACGTCCCACTCGCCGTCGTGATAGGCAGCAGCGCTGCCACGAAGGCCAGCGGTGGTCATGAGCAGCACCGGAAATGCATCAACGAACCGACCCGTGGGCATAGTCCACTCAATGGCCCGGCTCGTGTCGTCCGTCGCGTCAGCAAAGTACTCGGCGCGTGCCGCGTCGGAGTCTACCGCGCTGATCAATGCGACGGGCCTGGCCAACCATTCTGAAAGAGCGGCATCTACAGTTGGCCCAGTTCCGATGACCTCCTGCCCATCGGGCAATGTGATTATGGGTAATGCGCCATCCGCCGTCAGCCGCGATGACGCGAACAGGAGGCGCGGCTCCCGGCGTCCTGTCAGAACGCGCCCGTCGCTGCGATCCTGAATGCCCCACATGCGGTCGCCGTCCACCCCGTCACTAATCAGACGCAATGAGGGCAAACGTTCGCCCCCTAGCGACTTGACTGGATAGCGCCAGAGCTGCGCCACGCGGAAACTTGATGCGGTGGGAGTCGAGCCACTCGGGGCAGGTGCCTGGAAGTCGCTGTCGTTCATAAGGACTCCTTGGTGCGTTCTGCATGGTTCAGGGGCCTGACCCTGAGTGGGAGGCGCTACGTGCGGCCCAAATCGTCATTCAACCGCGTCCGGCCGCTTGGGAGCGTATTATATGACACATGTGACGTGTCACACAAACCACTCCTCTCCTCTGAAAATAACCCTGGGCTGACGCGGTCGGGCGAGGTGTTGGACCACGAAAGGCGCGAATAGGACACGAAAAACGCGAAAAAGAGTCGCTCAGCGTGTGCCTTTCGCGGACTTTCGTGACCTTCGTGGTCCGCAGACCCACGCCTGGAAGACTGTCGTGACAATAACCCTG
>JAXLWJ010000075.1:0-2930 GCA_046328535.1 Anaerolineae bacterium | reverse complement strand
TTCAGCCGCATGAAGCTCGCCGAGGGCGGCAGCCTGACAAAGTACTATCCACTGAGCGACGAAGGGTGGGCCGAGTACGAGGCCTGGCGCGCATCAGCTACGCACTGAGGGAGAGGGACGCATGAAAATCACAGCTGTCAAAACTGCCGCCACTGTGGGCCACGGCATGCATTTGTGGGTCAAGGTCGAGACGGACGCCGGCGTCACGGGCCTGGGGGAGTGTGTGCATGGTGGCCGGCAGGCGATTGCCATCATCCAGGACCTGACGCCACGCCTCATCGGGCGTGACCCTTTCGCCATTGACGCGATCTTTGAAGAGCTGCGCCGCGCTCACGTCTTCGACGGTGGGTTCGCCGGCGCGCTCATTACGGCGCTCACCGGGATTGAGGTTGCCCTGTGGGACTTGAAGGGCAAGGCGCTCGGTGTCCCCGTCTGCGAACTGCTCGGCGGGAAATTCCGCGACAAGATTCGCGTCTACGCCGACTGCCAGGTCGAGCCGGGCATGGACTACGACGCCATTCAGCGCGTCGTAGACAGCGTGCTGGAGCGGCGCTTCACCGCCCTGAAGATTGACCTGGACATTGGCGCGTACACCGGCGGCCGCCAGGATGACCGCGAGCTGCTGCGCGACCGCTTCAACTACACCGCCAGCGAGTGGGAACACGACCGCATGATCGAGCTGGTGGACATGGTCACGCGCGCGGCGGGCAAAGGTATCGCCGTGGCGGCCGATGTTCACACGCGGCTCGACGTGCCGAGCGCCATCCGACTGGTCAAAGACCTGGAGCCGTACCACCTCCTCTGGCTAGAGGAGCCGGTGCCGCCGGAGAACGTCGCCGCCATGCGCGAGGTGAAGCGCGCGACGACCACGCCCATCTGCGCGGGCGAGAACCTCTACCTGCGCCACGGCTTCCGCGACCTGATCGAGCAGCAGGCCGTGGACATCATCATGCCGGACATTCCCAAGTGCGGCGGTCTCTCGGAGTGCCGCAAGATCGCCAACCTCGCCGAGCTGTACTCCATCCCGTTCGCGCCGCACAACGTCGCCTCGCCGATTGGGACGATGGCGTCAGCCCACGTGTGCGCCACGGTGCCGAACTTCCTCGTCCTCGAATTCCACTGGCTGCACCGGGACTACTGGACGACGATCATCGAAGAGAAAGAGGACATTATCCAGGACGGCTATATCACTGTCCCTGACCGACCCGGCATCGGTGTCACGCTGGATGAGGCGGTCGCCCGCCAGCACCAGTACCCGGCGACGACGTGGTTCGAGGAGATAGTCGCGGATTCGCTCGACCTGCAACTGCCATAGTCGCCCCCAATGTTCGAAGGCGGTGTCGCATGAGAATCACAGGTCTCCGACTCACCCCGGTGGCAGTGGCCGATCCACCTCTGCGCAACTCCTGGGGCGTTCACGCCCCCTATGCGCTGCGGATCATCGTGGAGCTTGAGACGGATGAGGGTGTGGTCGGGCTATCCGAAGGCCCGGGGGGCGCGGCGTTTCTAGGCGAGCTGGCCGCGGCCGGGCCGACGATTCGCGGCGAGGACCCGTGGCATCTGGAGCGGATTCGGCTCAAGCTGCGTGACCGGCCGCGGGCGTTCTCGATCCTCGAGGTGGCCTGCCTCGACGCCTGCGCGCGCTCGATTGGGCGGCCGCTCTACGATCTGCTCGGCGGGCTGGTCCGGCCGCGCGTCCCATTCGCCAGCTACCTGTTCTTCAAGTATGCCGGGGCGAACGACCCGTGGGGCGAGGTGGGAACGCCGGAAGAGATGGTCGGCCTGGCGCGGCGCTTCCACGAGCAGTTCGGCTTCACCACCATCAAGGTGAAGGGCGGGGTCTTGCCGCCGGAGGCCGAGATCGAGACGATGCGGCTCCTGCGCCAGGAATTCCCGACGCACAAGCTGCGGATTGACCCCAACGCCATCTGGTCCGTCGAGACAAGCCTGCATGTCGCCCGCGCCCTCGCCGATTGCGACCTGGAGTATCTCGAAGACCCGACGTGGGGTCTGGCCGGCATGGCCGCCGTGGCGCGTCACACTGCGATCCCCCTCAGCACCAACATGGCCGTCACGAATTTCGATGAGATTCCTGTCGCCGTCGAAATGCGGGCCGCGCAGGTGATTCTGTGCGACCATCACTTCTGGGGCGGGCTGACCGGCTGCAAACGGCTGGCGGGACTCTGCGAGAGCTTCGCCCTTGGCCTGTCCATGCACAGCAACAACCACCTGGGTATCAGCATGGCGGCGATGACGCACCTTGCCGCGACGACACCCCTCCTCATCTACGCCTGCGACACGCACTATCCCTGGCAGACGGAGGATGTGATCGCCGGTGGGAAGCTCCAGTTCAAGGATGGCTGTCTTGAGCCACCCACTGGCGCGGGGTTGGGCGTCACGCTGGACCGTGACCGCCTGGCCGCCCTGCACGAGAACTACGAGCGCGGCAACTGGCGGAGCCGGGACGACACGGCCGAGATGGTCCGCCGCGACCCGTTCTATCTGCCCTTCCGCCCGCGTTGGTGAAAGGGGTAGCTCTGCACGATATGTTCTTCCACCCCCGCGAGGAGACGCGCATGGGACAGGTCCTTGTTTTCGCCGAGCCGCGCTGTATCACCTTTGAGGAGGAGCCGGATCCGCCCCTCAAAGGGGCTGAGGTTCGATTACGCACGCTGTACTCTGGCATCAGCGCCGGGACGGAGCTGACCGCCTATCGCGGCAGTAACCCCTACATGCACAAGCGGTGGGAGCCGGGCCAACGCCTGTTCGTCCCCTCGGACACCCCCACGTCCTCGTACCCGCTGCGTGGCTGGGGCTACGAGGAAGTGGGCGAGGTGATCGAGGTCGGGGCGGAGGCCACGGGTGTCGCCGTGGGCGACCGCGTCTACGGTTTTTGGGGGCATCGCACCCGCCACGTCGTCGGCGATGAG
>JAXLWJ010000074.1:0-3073 GCA_046328535.1 Anaerolineae bacterium | reverse complement strand
ATGTTCTCGGTGTACGCGAACTCGAACTTGTCCTTGCCGAGCTGGGTCTGCATGGCCGCCACCGCGTCGTACATGCTCTGGCTGAACGAGAGGTCGTTCTTGGCGCTCGGCATGATCAGGGCCACGCGGAAAGGCTTGCCCGCCGCGCTACCCGCGGCGGCCGGCGCGCTGGTCGCCGCGGCTTTCGGGGCCTCGGTCGCCTTCGCGGCGGCCGGCGCGGCTGTCGGCGCGGCGGCCTTCGGGGCCTCGGTCGCCTTCGGCGCGGCTGGCTGAGCCGCCGCTGGCGCGGTCGTCGGGGCAGGGGCCTGCGCTGCCGGCGCGGCGGGGGCAGCGCCGCCACCGCACGCCGCGAGAGCGAGCATCAGCACAACGGCCAATGCGATGACCCAATATCGTGTTCTCATGGTTCTTCTCCTTCAAGGTTATGATGAGGGTGCAGGTAATCTGCGGTGTGATGTTAGTGCCAGAAACCGGCGTGCGCCTGGCGGGCTTCCTCTTGCAGCGCCGGACCCTCGACGATGACAGGCCGCTGCCCGCGGGCAAACACCTCGCGACAGGGCAGCGAGAACGTCTGGTTCTCCGGGTCGTCCCCGGTCAGGACGAGCAGGTCCTCTTCGCTCATGGCGAAGACCACGCGCCCGACCTGCCCCCAGTAGATCGCGCCGGCGCACATGGCGCACGGCTCGGTGCTGGTGTATAGGGTACACTGGGCCAGGACATCCGGCTCGTACCTACGCGACGCCAGCCGCATCAGATTCGTCTCGGCGTGGCCGGTGCAGTCGTGCTCGGTCGTGACCGTGTTTTCTGCTTCGAGCAGGATAGCGCCGTCGCGGTCCGCGAGCAGCGCCCCGAAGGGATGATTGCCGTTGGCCCGCGCCTGCTTCGCAAGTTCGATGGCGCGGCGGAGAAGGGTCAGGTCCGTGTCAGTCATAGGTGTCGTCCCGGTTCGCGCCTTACTCGCCGCGCTCGAATGCCTTCGTCAGGGCCGTCGGTTCATTGATGAGCGAGCGCGCAGCGAAGATCAGGGCCACGATGGTGAGAATATACGGCAGCATCCCGGCCAGGTCCGACGACAGCGGGATGCCGAGCGTCTGGATCCAGAGCTGGAGCGCATTGACCATGCTGAACAGGAGCGCGCCGAGCATGATGCGCACCGGCCGCCACGCCCCGAAGTAGACGAGGGCGACCGCGATGAAGCCCAGGCCGCTGGTCAGATTCGACTGAAACACGTTCAGCAGCGCGATGGACAGGGACGCGCCGGCTACGCCCGCCAGCACGCCGTTGACCGTCTCGGTCAGGTAGCGGATACGGGCGACGCTGATGCCCAGGCTGTCGGCGGCGGCCGGTGTCTGCCCAACCGAGCGAATCTTCAGGCCGATGGTGGTTCGGGTCAGGATGAACCAGGATATCGGGACGAGGGCGTACGCGCCGTAGACCAGGATATTCTGGTTGAAGAAGATCGGGCCTAGCACCGGCAGGTCGCTCAAGATCGGAATGTGCAAGGACGGGAACCCGTTGAGGGTGCGCGGCGTGCCAACCAACACGCGGAACAACAGGTCGCTCAGGCCCAGGCCGAACATGAAGATGCCAATGCCGCTGATGCCCTGGTTCGCTTTGAGCGTCACGTTGATGAACGCCGTCATCACCCCCATCAGCGCGCCGACGATCATGCCGGCCAGCAGGCCGGCGACGAGGTTGCCTGTGGTCAGGACGACGTAATACGCCGAGAAGGCGGCCATGAGGATGATGCCTTCGAGGCCCAGGTTCAGTACGCCGCTGACCTGCCCGAACATCTCGCCAAGCGAGGCGTAGAGGTACGGCGTCGCCAGCATGATGCCCGACGCGAGAATGCCGATAAGGACCTTGGGCTGCAAGAGATCGGTGAGCATGTCCCCTCCCCTACGCGACGTTCTGCGGATCGGATAGCACCTGATCGGCGATCTCGACGGTCTCCGGCACAGCTTCGCCCGATGGTGGCGTCTGGACCGCCCGCCGCTGGCTCTGCCGCCGCCCCCACGCCTGCGTCGCCACGACGAAGATGACGATCAAGCCGTCCAGCGTCGTGACAAAGGCCGAGGGGACCTGCACCGAGCGTTGCAGACTGTTCGCGCCGACCAGCAGCGAGCCGAACAGGAACGACGCCGGTATCGCGCCAAGCGGGTTCAAATTGCCGAACAGCGCCACCACGATGCCGTTGAAGCCGGCGTTGCTCGTGAAGCCCGTCGCGGAGCCGTCGGTGAACAGGCGGTGGTTGACGCCCAGGATTTCGACCGCGCCGGCGAGGCCGGCCAGCGCCCCGCTCAGGGTGATGGCAAGGACCTGAAAGCGGCTGACGTGGATGCCGGCATAGCGCGACGCGAAGGGGTTGAAGCCGACGGCGCGGACGCGGTAGCCGATGGTCGTCCGCCACAGCAGCACGTAGACGAGGATGGCGGCCACGATGGCGAGCGCCGCCCCCAGGTGGAGGCGTGTCGGTATCAGGCGCGGCAGGTCGGCCGCGATGGGCAGACGCTGCGTCTGCGGGATGCGGATCATGTTGTCCAGCTCAGTCGGGTCAATGAGAGCGCCGTGCAGCAGGTAGGTCATGAACTGAAGCGCGATGGCGTTGAGCATGACCGTGCTCAAGACCTCGTTCACCTTGAACCGCGCCTTCAGCACGCCCGCCAGCCCGCCCCACAGCGACCCGACAAAGAAGCCTGCCACCAGCGACGCGGGGATCAGGAGCCAGTTCGGCCAGGACGGAAAGGCGAGGGCGACGATTGTCGCGCTCAGAGCGCCCAGGATGAATTGCCCCTCGCCGCCAACATTGATCATGCCGCCGCGGTAGGCGATACAGATGCCGGCGCCGACGAACAGGAGCGGCGTCATTTTAACGATGGAGTCGGCGAGGGCGTTCGGGCTGCCCCACGCGCCCTGCAACATCGCAACGTAGGCCCCGACCGGGTTCGCGCCGAGCAAGAGGAGGATGACCCCGCCGACCAGCAGCGCCAGGGCGGCTGAGAGGAACGGGACGACAATGTAGCTGAAACGACCCAGTAAGAGGTTCTTCATAGATAACCTGCTTCTTGGGAGC
>JAXLWJ010000073.1:0-3083 GCA_046328535.1 Anaerolineae bacterium | reverse complement strand
ACGGCGCTCAGTCCGCCACAGGCAGTGCGAGCGGTAGCGGGGTGACGGGCGTGCTGACGGTGCTGACCAACCTGATGCCCGGCCCCTACCACTACCGCACGGACGCCACCAATAGCGCTGGCGTGGCCCTCGGCCTGAACCACTGGCTCCCGACGGTCGAGACGCCGACCAACGTCGTGTTCAGCGCCTTCACGTCGAGCGCCCTCGGCAACAACGTGACGCTGAAGTGGACTACCTCCACCGAGGTTGACGTTGTTGGCTTCCGCCTCTATCGCAGCGCCAACGAGAACGATGGCTTCCAGGCGATTGGGCCGGACCTGATCCCCAGCCAGCTCGACCCGAACGGGGCCAGTTACAGCTACGATGACTTGAACGCCCCGAACGGCCAGTGGTACTACAGGATCGAGGCGGTCGGCGGAACAGGCCAGATTACAGCGACGGCCGGACCGACGTCGGTCGCCCTGCCGGCGGCGCCGACCTACCGCATGTTCCTGCCGCTCATCGTGCGGGAAGCGACAAGCCTGCGCTAGGCGCAGCGCCTGCGGCGTCAACGTCGCCGCATCTTCTCGAAAGCGAAACTCCCAGCCCTGCGCGTGGCGCGTAGGCTGGGAGTTTCTTGTTGGGCGGGTCGGTTTAGTAGCGGTTGGATCGGCTGTTGCCGCCCGAGCGGTAGCCGCCATTGCCGCCGGTGCTCTTCTCCTGGGCTTCATTGACCCGGAGCTGGCGGTCGTCAAGGGTGTAGCCGTCAAACTGGGTGATCGCGGCGCGCGCGGCGCTGCTGTCGGCCATTTCCACGAAGCCGAAGCCGCGCGGTCGGCCGGTTTCCCGGTCGGTGGGGAGATGGATGTCAACCACTTCGCCGGCTTGGCTGAAGAGCTGGCGGAGAGTGGCGTCGTCGGTATTGTACGACAAGTTACCAATGTACAGTCGGTTGCTCATGAAGAATCCTTCTTCGGTTTGCGGCAGAGCCGCGAGTCAGCGCGATAGAGTTACACGAGCAGGCACGGCTGACAGTAGTAGACCTGATGCGTGACTAGGGTAGCGCGGAGGCGGGGGACGAAAATCGCTCGCAGACGCGAAACCGGGAGGACGAAGAAAAGAAGCATAGTCTGATATTGCGATTACGTCAAATCCTGCGTTGCCAACTGTGCCGCCGCCACGGCCACCTGCCCCAGGCTGATGCCGCCGTCGTTGGGCGGAACCTGCCGATGCTGCACGACATCCAGGCCCGCCGCGCTCAGCGCCGCGACCATGCGCTGGACCAGCAAGCGGTTCTGAAAGCAGCCGCCGCTCAACGCCACGCGCGGCTCACCGACCCCCGTGGCGACGCGCGTGGCTGCGGCGACGAGGGCGTTGTGGAAGCGGGCGGCTATCACAGCGGGAGCCACACCCCCGCCGATGTCGGCGACGATGGCGGCGATCATGGGCCGCCAGTCGAGGACCACCGGCGCATCGCCGCCCGGCGTCACGAGGGCGATGTCGTACCCGTCGCGCACGCGCGGGTCGGCGATGTTCTCCAGGGCCATCGCCGCCTGTCCCTCGAACGTCACGTCGCGGTGCAGCCCTAACAGCGCCGCGATACCGTCGAACAGGCGGCCGGCGCTCGTCGTCAGGGGCGCGTTGACGCCACGCTCGATCATCTGGGCGAACACTCGACGCTCGGCGGGCGCGGCCAGGGCCGCGGTCAGGTTGTTGTCCGAGGCAGCCTCGCCGAGGGTCGCCCACAGAAGCGCGAGCGCGACACGGCGGGGCTGGCGCACGGCGGCATCACCGCCCGGCAAGCGAAATGGCCGCAGGTGAGCCACCCGCCGGTAGGCCGTCGCGTCACCCAGCAGGAACTCGCCGCCCCAGATCACCCCGTCCGGCCCGTAGCCCGTGCCGTCCCACGTCACGCCGAGCGCTGTCCCCTCGACGCCGGCGTCGGCGAGACACGCGGCCAGGTGGGCGTGGTGGTGCTGCACGGGGATGCGGGCCACAGCGGCCGCGCGCGGCCCATCGTCGCTGATCGTCTGCGCCCACTCCGTAGACACATAGGCCGGGTGCATGTCATGCGCGATTGCGGCCGGCGCGGCCTCATACAGGCGCAGGAAATCGGCGATGACGCGCTCGAAAGCGCCCAGGGCTTCGACAGTCTCCAGGTCGCCGATGTGCTGGCTGATGAACGCCTGGCGGCCGACGCTCAGGGCGACGGTGTTCTTGAGGTGCGCGCCGACGGCGAGGATTGTCGGGGCGGGACGCTTCAGCAGCAGTGGCAGGGGCGCATAGCCCCGCGCCCGGCGCAAGAGACGCGGCGTCTCGTCGGGCAGCCAGGCGATGCTGTCGTCAACGTGGCGGGCGATGGGGCGGTCGTGGACGAGGAAGGCGTCGGCGATAGGACCGAGCCGGGCCAGCGCGTCGTCGTTGTCAATGCAGATCGGCTCGTCGGTCAGGTTACCGCTCGTGGCGACGATGGGAAAGCCTGTCGCCGCGAGCAGAAGGTGGTGCAGCGGCGTGTACGCCAGCATGATGCCCAGGGTCGCGGTCTCCGGCGCCACGTTCGGCGCAACGGGCGCATCGGGCCTGGCGGGGAGCAGGACAATCGGCGCTTCCGGCGACGCGAGCAGCGCCGCTGCGGCCGGTGACACGTGACACAAGGCGTGGGCTTGCGCCAGGTCCCGCGCCATCACGGCAAACGGCTTGTCGCGGCGCGGCTTCCGCTCGCGCAGGCGCGCGACGGCGTCGGCGTTCCGCGCGTCCACCATCAGGTGGAACCCGCCGAGACCTTTGGCCGCCACGATCTGCCCGCTCCGTAGGACGGCGGCCGCGCCCCCAATGGCGTCTTCGCTGCGGGCAGCGACAACCCAGCGATCATCCCCGCCCTGCCGAGCCAGCAACGCGACGCTGGGGCCACACACGGGGCATGCGTTCGGCTGGGCGTGAAAGCGGCGGTCGAGCGGGTCGGCATACTCGGCGGCGCACGCCGCGCACATCTCGAACAGGCGCATCGTCGTGTAGGGCCGGTCATATGGCAGCGCCTCGATGATGGTGAAGCGCGGCCCGCAATTGGTGCAGTTGGTGAAGGGGTAGTGATAGCGGCGGTTTGC
>JAXLWJ010000072.1:0-3465 GCA_046328535.1 Anaerolineae bacterium | reverse complement strand
TGTCCATGACGGCATCGGCGACGAAGATGGGGGCCTGGGCGCGAATCGCCAAGGCGATGGCGTCGCTCGATCGCGAGTCGATTTCCAGCCGGCGGCCCCCCGCCTCAATGACGAGGGTCGCGTAGTAGGTATCGTTGCGCAGATCGTGAATGTAGACGTGGTCGAGGGCGCCACCCAGGGCCTCGATGGCGTTCTTGAGAAGGTCATGGGTCATGGGGCGCGGCACTTCCTGGCCCTGCAGCTTGAGGGTGATGGCATCGGCCTCAGCGTGCCCGATCCAGATCACGAGATGGCGGTCGCTATCCTTCTCGCGCAGCACGACGATACGCTGCTGATTGATGAGACTCACGCGGATGCTGTCGACGACGACCTCGATCATCCCCGGCTCCTTTCCAGCCGCTCAAGCAACTCCGAATAGTGGCGAAATTCTAGCACACTCCGGCGGCGCGCACAAACTACGCCCGCAAAGCGCCGCCCGCATCTTGCGAGCAGCCGTGCGCCGTGCTATCATCCTGGGCATGGAACAAGTCCTGGATTCGGCTGTCACATTGACGGCGTCCGCCGTCTTTAGATTCGTCCTGCCGCTGATCATCATCGTCGTCCTGGCGCTGGTCGCCCTGCGGCTGGTTCAGGTGGGTGGACGGCGCGCCGAGGAGCGCTTTGCCGGACCGGCGGTCGAGCCGCAGCGGCGGGCGCGGCTCAACACCCTCATCCGCACAAGTATCCACACCGCGAATGCCGTTATCCTCGTGTTGGCGACCATGATGGTCTTGCTGACAATCGGCGTGGATCTCGGGCCGGTCCTGGCTGCGGCGGGCGTGGCCGGTCTCGCCCTCTCGCTCGGCGCGCAGACGATTATCAAGGATTATATCGGCGGCCTGCTGATCCTGCTAGAGGACCAGTTTCGCGTCGGCGACACCATCCAGGTCGCCGATGTCATCGGCGCGGTCGAGTCTATCACGCTGCGCACAACCCAGATTCGCGACATCAACGGGCGGCTATCCATCGTGCCGAACGGCGACATTCGGACCGTGTCCAACCTGAGCCGCGAGTGGGCGCGCGCCGTCGTGGACCTGAACCTGTCCTACGACACGGATATCTCGCGGGTGACGCCGGTGCTCGAGGAGGCGATGAAGGCGGCAGTCGAGGACTCGGCGATCAAGGAAGATGTGCTGGGAGCGGTGGACGTACTCGGCTGGAACAGCCACAACGACTTTGCCGTCCAGGTGCGGTTGATGGTGAAGACGGCCCCCGGCAAGCAGTGGGCCGTGGCCCGCGTCCTGCGCCGCTACGCCCTCGCCGCGCTCGAGGCGAACGCCTTCCAGGTCTTTATTCCCCTCGACGCGCTGCGCCGCGCCGGAAACTAGCCGTCCGCGACCCGTACAAGATAGGCACGTCGTCACGCCTTATGATCTTTAACCCTTTGTTGCCGCATTCCGCTCGCGGTGGAGTGCCGACTCCACCGCCCATCGGAGGCGCTGGAGATGGCTCTCCAGCGCCAGCGCGATTGCGGCAATAATTACACAAGGTCCATAAGTCGTCACTACAAAACGCGCGTGACAGACCCGAAGGAGCCATTCCATGCGCATTCTCAAAGAAATCGGGGCCGGTGTGGCGCTCGTGCTGGCCGTCATCGGCTTCATTGCGTGCGTCGCCGCGCTCGTTGCCGTGTGGGGATATCGCGAGCCGATGAAGGCGAGCGTGACCGGCTCGCTGACGACCAACGTGGCGACGTTGCAGACGGTGGAGGGAGGGCTGCGCGAGGAGAGCGCGGCGCTGGCGAGCGCGCGCGAAGGGCTGTCGCGCATTGATGCGGCGGCCGCGCAGGCCAACCCGGCCGGCGCCGCCTCGGCGCAGATCGCCCGCAGCGTGAACGATGACCTGCTGCCGAAGGTGAGCAGCGCCCTCGATCTGGCCGCTGGGGTGAAGGACAGGCTGTCCGCGCTCGGCCCCGCCCTCGACGCCCTCAAGCGCATCCCGTTCATCACCGTGCCGTCGCTGTCGGACGAGATGGACGGGCTGTCGCAGCGCATCACCGACGCGCAGCAGTCGGTGCAAAACCTGCGCGGAACGCTGGCGCAGATGGCCGCCGACCCAGCCATCACGCCGCGCATCACCACCGAGACGACGCGGATGTCAACGCAACTGGCGGGAGCGCAGACGGCGCTCGACGGCTACGCCCAATCCGTCGCAACGGTGCGGGCGAACCTCATTCAGACGAACGCGGCGATCACGACGTTCGTGGATCGGATGACGCTATTCTTGACCGTCCTCCTGCCCATTCTGGCCGCCGGACAGGTCGTGCTGTTCCTGCAGGCGCTACATTACCTCCAGCGACTGATCCATCGCGGGTAGCTCAGCACGATAGCGGGGAGACCGCCTGCTAGCGGTGGAGTTGGCACTCCACCGCCCATCGGAGGCGCTGGAGATGGCTCTCCAGCGCCAGCACGGCTTAGGAACGCAAAGGCGCAGTGGCGCAAAGAGTTGCTAAACTCTTACGGCTGGGCCTTCATCTCCAAGACGCGGCGGCGCTCGTCGGCCGTCAGGCGCCCGGCTTCGACAAGGGCGTCGAGAACGTCGCCGAGGCGCAGCACGGCGTGGGTATGGTAGCCCTCCGCCTCGATGGCCTCGCGCCCGCCCTCCTCACGGTCAATCAGCACCACGATATCCCGCACCTTCAGGCCGCCCGCCTCCAGCGTCTTGATGGCTTCGAGCTTCGATCCGCCGGTCGTGATCACATCGTCCAGGACGACTGCCGTCTCGCCAGCCTCGAACTGCCCCTCGATGGCGCGGCCCGTGCCGTAGCTCTTGGCCTCGCGGCGCGGGTAGATCATCGGCTGCCCCAGGTGCAGGGACACGGCGGTGGCGATGGGCATGGCGGCGTAGGGGATGCCGGCGATACGGTCGTAGGTCAGGTCAGCCAGGACACGCCCGTAGCCGGCCGCCGCCTGCTGGAGCAGCGCCGGGTACGTCACCAGCAGCCGCAGGTCGAAGTAGAAGGGCGACACGCGGCCGGAGGCCAGGGTGAACTGCCCGAAGCGCAGGCAGCCGGCGTCGGCCAGGGCCACGGCCAGCGCCTTCAGCTCCGGCGAGACACCCCCCGCCACTGCGCCTGGCCGGGCGCTGGCCCGCGCCGTGTTCACGGCGGCGCGGAGCGCGGCGGCAGCGGCGTGCGAGTCGGCCGCGCCCGCGATGCCGCGAGAGACGGGGATCAACATGCCCCCGCCGCGCGCGTCCAGACCGGCGGCCAGCGCCGCCGCCAGGTCGCCACCCTGCGCACCGACACCCGGGGCCAGGATTGGCACGTCGGGCGCAGCGTCGCGCACCTCGCGCAGCGCCGCCGGCGCCGTCGCGCCGACGACCAGGCCGATATTGCCGTAGGC
Organism: Anaerolineae bacterium; assembly: GCA_046328535.1. GTDB lineage: Bacteria > Chloroflexota > Anaerolineae > Epilineales > JAHCIE01 > JBDHWG01. The sequence goes on along the minus strand of JAXLWJ010000072.1, from coordinate 82 downwards.
GCTCCAGGTGGGGATGTCCCGCGCCAGGCGCAGGTACAGCGGCTCGCCGCTCACGCGCACCTCCTGCACGGCCGCCGCGCCG
>JAXLWJ010000071.1:0-3553 GCA_046328535.1 Anaerolineae bacterium | reverse complement strand
GCCCGGCGCGCCCAGGGCAAACAAGAGGGCCACGGCGAGGATCAGGCTGATCCCCCACAGGATGCGCATACCACACCTCTCCAGTCCCCCTCGTGGTGCGGTGCATTATAGCTTTGTTCGAGGATGCAGCGCAACTAGACTCTGGATGTTTGCGTGCCTACGCCGTCTGGACGGCGGCGGCTTTCTCCAGGCCTAGCTCGCCGATGCTCTGCTGGCGCATGAGGAACTTCTGGATCTTGCCGGTGACAGTCATCGGGTAGCTATCCACGAACTTCACGTAGCGCGGAATCTTGTAGTGGGCGATCTTGCCCCGACAGTACTCCCGAATCTCCTGCTCCGTCGCCGTCTCCCCGTCCCGCAGCTTCACCCAGGCCATGATCTCCTCGCCGTACTTGACGTCGGGGACGCCGATGACCTGCACGTCGGCGATCTTGGGGTTCGTGTAGAGGAACTCCTCGATCTCGCGCGGGTAGACGTTTTCGCCGCCGCGAATGATCATGTCCTTGATGCGGCCGACGATGTTGACGTAGCCGTCGTCGTCCATCACCGCCAGGTCGCCCGTGTGCATCCAGCGCGCCTGGTCAATCACGTGGCGCGTGCCTTCCTCGTTGCCCCAGTAACCGAGCATCACGCTGTAGCCGCGCGTGCATAGCTCGCCCGTCTCGCCGATTGGCACGACCTGGCCGCTGGCGGGGTTGATGATCTTGACCTCGACGTGCGGATGCACCTGGCCGACGGTGCTGACCTGCTTCTCCAGCGGCGCGCCAATGCGCGTCTGGAAACTGACCGGGCTGGTCTCCGTCATACCGTAGGCGATCTCGACGTCGGTCATGTTCATCAGCGTCTTAACCTTCTTCATGACCTCGATCGGGCAGGGCGCGCCGGCCATGATGCCCGTGCGCAGGCTGCTCAGGTCGAAGCGGCTGAACGCCGGGCTGCCCAGCTCGGCGATGAACATCGTCGGGACGCCGTAGAGGCCGGTCGCCTTCTCCGCCTGTACCGTCTCCAGCACGGCGTTCGGCTCGAAGCCCTCGGAGGGGTAGATCATGGTCGCGCCGTGGGTGATGCAGCCGAGATTGCCCATGACCATGCCGAAGCAGTGGTAGAGTGGCACCGGGATGACCAGGCGGTCTTGCTCGGTGAACTTCATTGTTTCCGCGACGAAGTAGCCGTTATTCAAGATGTTGTGGTGGCTGAGGGTCGCGCCTTTCGGGTAGCCCGTCGTGCCGCTGGTGTACTGGATGTTGATCGGGTCATCGAATTCCTGCTGCGCCTGCCGCTCGGCCAGCTCCGCCGGCGTCACCCCGTCGGCCGCGGCCAGCACGTCGCTCCACGTGAACATGCCCGGCGTCTGTTCCTCACCCAGGCGGATGACAGCGCGCAGATCCGGCAGGCGCTCGGCGCGGAGGTGGCCCGGCTGGGCGTGGGCCAGCTCCGGCGCGACCGTGGTCACCATCTCCAGGTAGTTGGCCGTCTTGAACACCGGCGCTGTCACGAGGAAGCTGCACCCGGACTGGCGCAGCGCATACTCCAGCTCGTGAAGGCGGTAGCTGGGGTTGATGTTGACCAGGATGGCGCCGATCTTGGCCGTCGCAAACTGGGTGATACACCACTCGGCGTTGTTGGGCGCCCAGATACCGATGCGCTCCCCCTTCTGGAGGCCGAGCGCCATCAGGCCGCGGGCCAGCTGGTTGACAACGCTTTGCAGCTCGCGGTAGGTGTAGCGGAGGCTCTGGTGGCGGGAGACGAGGGCTTCGTTATCCGGGAACTGCGCTACGGTCTGGTCGAAAGCGTCGCCGATGGTCACGCCGAGGAGCGGCTTCTCGCTCGCGCCGCTCGTGTAACTCATCCGTCGAGTCTCCATGGCTCACTCCTTTGGGCCGAGGGCGGGCAAGGTCGGCGGCAGCCGGGTGGGAGTCGTCAGACTGCGCCGAGGTCACGCCGGTACCGATGACAGCAGGGAGGCTTTATTATACGAGATTGCCGCCAGGACGCAAGGGCAAGACGCGGCCGGCGGCGGACCGGCCGTCAGGCTAGAACACTTGTTTGAGCCGAGATTTGACCGAGCTGGAGAACGGGCTATAATTGCCGCCCGGCGCCGGACCGCGTTGTGGGCAATCCGGCAGCGTATTGCTTTTTGGCAAGGAGGTTCTATGGTTCAGAAAAAGTATCTTCGCAAGGGCGCGGAATGTAAGGTCACCTTCGAACTACCCGCCGACAATGGCGTCCAGGCTGTGAACGTATTGGGTGACTTCAACAATTGGGAAGCCGACGCGCTCCCCATGAAGCTGCGCAAGAAAGACCGCGTCTTTACGGCGACGGCGAATCTGCCGGCCGGGCAGGTGTACCAGTTCCGCTACCTCGTGGACGGGGAAGCGTGGGTGACTGACCAGGAGGCCGACGGCGTGCAAGTCGGCCCGTATGGCGAGACCAACAGCGTGGTGGAAGTCTAGCGGTCTGTGACCCGTGGGGCCCGTGTTTCGTGGTAGCTCCGCAGTTCAGCGTGGAGAAGCCATCGTGCTGGCGCTGGAGAGCCATCTCCAGCGCCTCCGATGGGCGGCGGAGTTGGCACTCCACCGCCAGCAAGACGGACGGGGCAGCCCCGCCGCCACCGAGCGAAAAGAAGAAGTCCCCCGACGGGTTCGACCCGTCGGGGGGCTTGCTTTTGTCTGCTCAGTCGCCGTAGAAGTTCAGGACGAAGTAGCGTGCGCCCGTCCAGGGCGGCTGCGCTACACCTACTCCGATGCCGGTGTAACGTCGGCTCAGGAGATTGGCGCGGTGGACCGCGGAATGCATCCACCAGTTGATGGCGTAGGCTATCTGGTCAGCCGTCTGCCCCTGGATGATGTTTTCGCCACACCATCCCGGACACGGGAGACCGCGCGCTCGCATCCGCTGTGCCCACCCTAGTCCATCGGGCGTGTAGTGCGAGAAGTAGTGCCGAGCGACCATGTCGTCGGCCAACCACTGCGCCGCATCCTCGGCGCGCATGTCGAGTGTGTACGGCGGCAAACCGTACTGCGCCCGTATCCCGTTGATCTGATCCAGCATGGTTGTCACCATGGGATCTACGGGCGGGGCGTTTGCTGCGGGAGTTGTCGTTTGGTCCGCAACGGGACTCGCGGCGGCGGCGGCATCACTGCCATTCGACGGCCCACTATTTGACGACGATGTATCATCTCCCGCAACATCCAGGTCGTTGAGATCGCTCGCGCACTTCAGGTACTGGGACAAAGCCCACGCCTGGCGACCTGACCAGGCAACCTGGACCCAGGCGCTGTCGGCGGATCTAGACGTGGCGGTCAGCCACGTCCCACCATAGGCCGTACCAATCTGGTCCTCGTCCGGCGCCGAGCGAACGCGTAGCGCGGACGCGGAGACCTGACACCGAACCGACTTGTCATCTGCGTGAGCGACGAAGGGGCGTGCCAGGGCCACGGCCAACAGGCAGCCGACCACCAGGGTCAGCCGATATCTCATAGTCACCTCCCAGGATCGCCGATCCGTTCGTTCGTCCAAATACAGCTGGTGCAAAGCGAAAGCGGATCGAGCT
>JAXLWJ010000070.1:0-4664 GCA_046328535.1 Anaerolineae bacterium | reverse complement strand
GAGCCGTATCCAACGCACCCCCTCAACGTTTCTTATGCTAGGAGAACGCGGTGAAGTGATGCCGCCAGACGAAGGAGGTGCATACTGCCCCAGCATTTCTTCTGTCGCCAAGGGACGAGCGGAACTGAGAGGCCGCCCGCCCTACCGTTCATTGCAGTATCCAAGTATCATCAGGGAGGTTAGACACAATGAGACGAGTACTCGTCATCGCCGTTCTGGCGCTGGCCCTGGCATTGGGCCTCGCGCTGGGTGTTGCGCTCGCCTTCGACGGCGGCGCGGCGCAGGCCAGCCCGACACCTGGCAACTATGTCCAGCTGCCGGTGCTCGGCTACATCGGTAACACGAAGGCGGGCGTGGATTGGACCATCGAGGCGCAGAACGTCGGCTCGACCTGGACCAAGATCGCCCTTCTGCTGTTTGCGGAGAACTCTGGCTTCTGCCAGCCGCAGGCGCAGAACCCGTTCAAGATCGAGTGCACGGGCTTGCTCAAGCCGGGCACGAGCTGGGTGTGGACGAGTTCGCAGCTGCCGTCGAGCGCCAAGAGCGCCATCGCCATCAGCTACAACCCGTTCCCGCAGCAGGGCAACATCTACTGGCGCTGCGAGGACTGGACCAACAGCCTCAACAAGCTCACCTGGCCTGAGGGCTGGCCGAGCGTGAACTCGCTGCCGGGTCAGTTCCCCTTCAACTGGAACCCGTTCTACGGGGAGCCGATTGCGGTCGAAGTCGTGCGCAAGATGCCGGGCAACGCCACCCCGTCGTTCGTGATGGCGGATGCGTACAGCGGCTTGAGCGCGATGCAGGAAGGCCGCTATGACCCCATCTTTGGCGGCTTCGCGTACTACGCGCCGGTCGCCTACTCGGGCTACAACGGCTGGAACAGCTGGCTCTACATCCAGAACAGCGGCGCCGAGTGCACAAGCGTCGAGCTGTGGTTCAAGGATCGGGACAGCTGCCTCCGCGCGCAGATCTGCTCTATCCCGCAGGTGTCGCCTGGCTACTCGGCGCAGTTCAACGTCGCCGGTTGCGCCCCGCCCGGCTTCACGGGCAGCGCCTGGATCCGCGCGTCGCAGCCTTTGGGCATCGTGGTGGATCAGATCGGCCAGGACGTGCTGATGAGCTACACCGGCGTCGCGGCTGAGCTGTGCTACGTGTTCAACGGCCAGTGCCTGGACGCGGGTGGTGGGTCGCAGGTGGCTTACGGTCCGCTGATCTACCGCGAGACCAACGGCTGGGCGACGGTCATCCACGTGCAGAACATGAGCAGCATCGTGGCGGCGAAGGTGAAGGTGTACTTCGTTGACCAGAGCGGCGACATCATCACGACGCTGGTGGACTGGATCTGCCCGCGCGGTGAGACGGAGTTCCCGCTGGCGCTGGTGAACAACCTGCCTGGGCAGTACGTCGGCGCGGTGCGCGTCGAGAGCCAGGCGTGGGAGTCGCCTGGTGACCCGGCGGTGAACGCAGTGCCGATCGCGGCGGTGGCGGAGCTGCTCAACTACAGCAGCCCGACCAAGATCACGCAGGCGACGGCGTACAACCTGTTCCCCGAGGATCAGGGCTACTACTGGCAGATCGGCCAGGGGGATGCCAGTGGTCTGCAGGGCGGCGTGGCCGTGATCGGCATCCCGTCGCTGATGCAGCGTGGCAACGCGTACAACATGGTGACGGACATCTCGGTGCAGAACCTGGTGCCGAAGCCGGGCTTCACGGACTTCGTGATGTACGTGTACGACCAGAACGGTCTGCTGGACTATGTGTGCGAGAAGCTGAACGAGAAGCAGGTGGAGTACATCAACCTGGCGAACTGGAACTGGATCCAGCCTGGGTTCGTTGGCTCGGCCGTGATCTCGGCAGTGTACTGGGAGCATGACGTGATCGTGGGCGTGCCGGTGTTCGGTACGCAGAACCCGCAGATCCCCGTCCTGCTGCGCAACGTGGTCGGCCTGGCTGCGGTCAAGGTCGAGCGCGTGGTGCCGGGTGGCGCGCCGAGCGCGGGTGACGTAACCGCCGCGAGCGAAGGCTTCCCGATCCCGCCGGGCTTCGACTTCGAGGGCTACATCCCGCAGTGCCCCGGCGTGCCGACCTCCTGCGCCCCGGTGCCGCTGCTCATCCGCGTCTGCGCGCCCTACGGCGCCCAAGGCGATGACGGCGTTGCTGCTCCGATCCTGGTTCAGGATGAAGAGAATCCTCTGACCGTCCTGTTCTGGGTGCCGGGCGGCCATCCGGACAACGGCATCGAGCCGGCGTTTGACAACGGCCAGTTCATCGGCTACTTCGTCCAGCAGGCGACTGGCCCGAACATCGTGGGTCTGGGCGCGGATGGCATCATCAGCGGCCGCCGCTACCGCATCCGCATCGGCGAGTTCAACCACCAGTTGCCGCTGGCCACCAACTTCGAGGGCCACTATAGCTTCTATTGGGCGCCCAACCTCGAAGCTGACCTGCCCGGTATTGACACGGTCATCCTGGTTCCGTGCCAGAGCGGCGCGGCTGGCGGCGTGACCCCGCTGCCCTACGTCGTGACCGTGACCCCGCCGGCCGGCGTCATCGAGGGCTACGAGACTGCGGTCGTGGATCGCGGCGCGACAGCCCAAGGCCCACGGTACTACGTCCCCACGAACAACCTCAGCGGCCTTCCGCCGATCGACCCCAACCTCCCGCCTGGCGGCGTCCCGGTGACGGGCTACGACCCGAGCGAGCGTTCTCCGGGTGGCGAGATCTGGCCTGGCACCCCGACTCTCCCGAACGCGGGCAAGTACATCGCGCTGTGGCTGGCCCCGACGGCCGCCAACCAGAGCGGTACGTTCCTGCAGGCGGTTCGCACGAACACGGAAGGCTACTTCCAGTTCAACAACGTGAACCCGTGCTTGGCCTACGAGCTGAAGTTCGTCAGCGACCTCAACGGCACGACGACCGACGCGGTGATCCCGACGATCTACGCGACGATCCCTGGTCAGAAGTACTTCGTGAACCCGGTCTTTGGCATCATCGAGCCTGGTTCACTGGGTATCCCCAGCGGTCCCGTGCCGCGCCCCTGATCGTGAGATCGGTGGCTGAGGGGTGACCGACAACTGAACAGTGTGTGGCGTGGGGGTGGGCGCAAGCCTGCCCCCACTTTTTCTTGCCGAAGATGCACTGAACGCACAGGGATTCGAGATAAGGGAAACGCAAAGGCGCAAAGACGCAAAGGGGAATGATCAGACCATGCTCTTTCTCTGCGCCTCTGCGCCTTTGCGTTGAGGTTCATTCTCAGAGGAGGAGTTCCTCATGGACGTGCGTCCACCACCAGACGGATGAAAATAGGCTTTCGCCCTGAGTGGAACGAAGGGCCCCCAGATGCACCGGGGGATGCTTTGCTGCGCTCAGCATGACGACAGGGCTAGTCGCCCCTTCGGCAGGCTCAGGGCAAGCTCCGAACGAAGTGAGGGGGCTGGACTGCGGCCCAGATGCCTCCCCTCCGCTTTGCTCAGGGCTTCGGCGCTGCTCGGAACACAGGCGGCGGGCGAGTATCCCCTTGCCTGTGCGGGCCGCCCCGCCGATGAAGAATAGCATGGCGGCGTCTAGCCTGCGTCCGCGTCCATCTCCCGCCGCATCAGTTCGATCTTGACCGGGTCCGGCAACTCCTCGGTCGCGTCGTAGGCGGCGCGGAGTTTCACCACGTCGCGGGACGTCAGGGCGTCGGCGATCTCGGCCAGGATCGGGTGGTCGGGCGGCAGGATTTCGCGCAGGTGCGCTTGCAGGGGGATGAGGGCGTTGGCGAGATCATCGGTCTCGCCAACATACATTTCTGGAGGCATGCTGTCCCTTTCGTGTCACATGGACGTTACGGGTATGGTCGCCCGCAATGGTGGCATAGGCCATGCAATACCGCCGGTGACGTTTGTCACAGGGTAGAGCGGACGCGGGCGACGGCACGAGCCGCGCCGCAATGAGTCACAAAGAGGGCAAGTTAGCAATGGTAAGCGATAGGAACAGTGTAACAAGGTTAATTCCGTTGAGCAAGCTGGAACAAGACGTCTTCGTCCACAACACTGGGCGTAACACGGTCGAGGCGTGCGGGTCGTGCGGCAGCGTCACCTGGTTCTACTCCGTCGGCATGGCCGGGCGCGTGATCCTGCTATCGTGCAAGAACTGCAAGCGGCGGCACATTCAGTTGACCCGTCCGTATCGCATGGAGATGTATGACACGCTCGCCGAGGCTGAGGCGGCGGTCATTGTGGAGGCGGCGTTCGGCGTCGAGCGCCCCGAGTACGCAGCGAAGCCGCTGCTGCGCTGGGGCGGCGATCCGTCGCGGGTGATGTGGCAGTAGCCGTCACAGGCGCATGGCGTCGAACGTGAAGCCGTAGCCTTCCTCGATGAGCGTCGCGTCGCCGACCGGCAGGTCCTTCACGCCGAAGAACTGCCCGCCGAGGCGTTGGTAGAAGCCGTTGGCGGGGTTACCGGCCAGCACCCAAACGTACATCGCCTGGTGGCCGTCGCCGCGCAGGTGCGCCACGACGGCCGCTACCAGGCGCCGCCCGACGCCCAGGCCGTGCCACGCGGGTAGAACATAGAGCGCGTACAACTCGCCGCTGTACCCCATCCCCCCGGCGGCAGTTCGTCCCCCACCAACCCCCGCCTCGCTGCGCTCGACTCCCCCTTCCTCCCCCACATGTGGGGGG
>JAXLWJ010000007.1:0-154894 GCA_046328535.1 Anaerolineae bacterium | reverse complement strand
GGACGACAGGACTGTCGAGGTCTACTACCGTTCCATAGATTTTCTCTCGAAGAAACTGCTCAATCTTTGGAACAAGAACAGCAAATTGGGTAGGGAGCTTAAGAGCCTGCGCAATCATCTGCGCGTAGTAGGAGATGATCTCGCCGGAGGTTTGTGCCTGCGGCATTTGGTACTCTCGGCTCACAACTACGTGGTCGTCTATCACGTCGCGGCCCTCGTAGGTGAACGTATTAGGGGGTATGATAGACATATCCAGCGTGAGAGGATGGCGAAGCTTGATCTTGCCAACATCCAAGTCGTCCAGAATGCGCCGACTGTCCTTCTTACGTTCAAGATACGGCGTGAGAACCGGAACAGCGATGTCATAGTCGGGGATGCGCTCTGTGACAACCTCGATAGTCGGGATGATGAGAGGGTCTTTCTTCTTGCCGTAGTCGAAGGTATCGAGCTTGATGCCCTCTTCCTTCTCCAAGTCAGCGACAACTTGCATGAAATTCTCATTGCCAATGATGTCTACGTGTTCATCGTAGCCAGCCTGCTCTCGAAACATCAGCCGCAATCCGCGTCCTACTGCCTGCTCCGGCAGAATGTTGGCCCTTGCATTGAATGGACGTAGCCCGACAACCACAGTGACGTTGTTGACATCCCACCCTTCCCGCAGCATCAAGACCGAGACGATACACTGTACCTGGCTTGTGTCGTCGTCTACTTCCCGCGCCGCTTTTCGAGCCTTCTCTACGTCGCTCTTGGTAATCTCGCCTTTCGTATCAGTGTGAATAACTAACAGCTTCTCACCCTCAAAATGGCCGGGGTACTTCTTCCGCAGCCATATGGCTACATCGTCGGCGCTCTTTTTGTCATAGAGCATCAGGAACAGAACCGGCTTCTTACCGACAGGCTTGAGCTTGTCTTTGTATTCAAGCCAACGCTCAACACCGGCGACGAGGTACGGCTCGAAGCGAACCGCAGCATGGTTACTATGTACCTCGTCAATTCCCCGTGCCACGCCTTTCAATGGGCGTTTCACTACTCGGTCAATAATCGCTTGCTTGAGCGGGTAGTCCATGATCGTCCAATTGAACAACTGGCCCAAAGTATCACGCGGCGTCGCGGAGAAGTCGAGTTGGCCGGTTAGTCCTTTTCCACCGAGCTTTTGATGCAAGCCGGTAATGACACTATTCCACGCACTACCGGGATCGTGGGTGTGATGAGCCTCGTCGTTAATGACGAGGCAGTTCCCCCGCCGCACAATCCGGTCTATGAAGCTCTCCATCGGCTGTAAAGTCGCCGGTGGCACTTTGCCTAGTAAGTCGGAGACCGGGTTATCGTCCTCTTCGATCACATCCCGCGCGTAAAGCTGCTGAATGTTGGTGAGATAGAGAGCGCCTTCACTCCGCATCCGTTCTGCATCTCCCCGCACGTACACGTCGAAGTCCCAGTCACTTGTGAAGTCGGGCGGAATGACCGGGTCGGACTTGAAAATCCGGCCACTCTGGAAATCGAGCATGAGGCGTTCAAGGACGATGACGTTGGGCGCGATGAGCAGGAAGCTGGTGGCATAGTCGTCGCCTTCCTCTCGGACGGCGTTGAAGTACTGCCACGCCATTGCCAGGGCCATCACCTTTGTCTTGCCGCTGCCGGTCGCCATCTTGAAGGCATAGCGGCCAAAGTCATCGTTCGGCGGCAAGGCTATCCTCTGGCCTTTTGCGTATTTCAACAACAGATCGCCCCGGCGATGTATCTTCTCCACTTCGTAGAGGTAAATGAGCGTTTCAATCGCCTCACGCTGCGCTGCGTAATAGTTGAACCGTGTGCCTTTGCTAGTCCTGTGGTCATTCTCGAACCACCACGACAACAGGCTCTTCGTCGTCGCGGTGATGCCCGGCCTCCCCTTCGCCTGCCACTGCTCTACTTCCTGTCGGATAGCAGGAACGCAAGGGGCAGTTCGCATCCTAGTAGCTACGTCCAGTAAGCCCGGCTGTTGTACAGTTGCAGAGACGTTCTTTACACGCGGCATATCGCACGCCTTTCTACTCGACTTTGACCTCAATCGTCTTGGTCGTGTCGTTGCCGAGAATGTCAATCACCTTGACCTGGACTTGATAGACGCCCGCTGTCTCGTACTGGTAGACGACGCTCGTATGGAGCGACTTGTCCTTGCGGGTACGGTAGCTCTGCCACTGGTTGTGGAAGGTATCGCCCTTGAAGTCCCAGTCCGCAGCCCAGTAATCAATCCAGGCGTCCCACTTCGTTATCTTGCTTCGGACTTCTTGCGGGACGTACTCTAGTGGCGGGATGAAGTTGGTGAGCTTGAGCGTGATCTTCCGACCGGCGACGTGATGCTCCAAGAACAATGCAGCCAGCTCGAAGAATTGAATGTCGCCCTGCTCGACGGCCTTCTTTTCCAGTACTTCGCGGGGGATGGTCAGGAAGTGCAGGTCTACCCCTGCCTCTGCCGCCTGTTGTCGCGCCGTCTCGTTTAGCTCGAAGGCGAAGTCCCATCCTAGCACGTCTATGCCGGTGTTTGTCGCGCCGGTTTCTCTCAGGCTCTTGCGCCACTCTCTGATGATGCTCCTCACATCGGCTGACGTCACTGGACTATCAACCGCTCCCACATGAACTACACGTCCGCCTTTGACCCCGTGCAGCCAGGAATAGCCGGTGAGGGGTTGAGCGTGGTATAGGTCGAGGATGAACCGAATGTAGCGGGCAATTCTTTGGGCTGCGTTCGGCCCGAATTCGTCAGTCTGCCACAATTGGCGCTCGTATTTGCCGAGGTTCTGGACGACGAACGGCTTGACGTTGGGGATAGCGAGTAGGCGCTTACGGGTCATGTGAATAGCGAAACGTCCGAGGTCGCAGGTAATCCACCGTCGGTTCAACTTCTCAGCTACTGCCGCTGTTGTGCCGCTGCCAGCAAAGCAGTCAAGGATCAAGTCCCCCTCATTACTACTGGCCTTGATGATGCGTTCCAGCAAAGCTTCTGGTTTCTGGGTCGGGTAGTTCAAACGCTCGAAGCTCTGGGCTTGAACTGGTGGAATATCCGTCCATACCGATTGTAGAGGAACGCCCGGCATTTCATCCAAGTACAACTTGTAGCGGGGCATCTTTCCCGGCTCGTACCAAATTCTTCCCTCATCAACTAGTCTATTTACCGCTTCCTGAACTGTCTCGCCAGGAGCAAGGCCAAGCGCCCAATGTCTTCCGTTGGGAAGGTTGATGACCGCGCCCTGAATTACTATAGGTTTGCCGGAGTCACCACGCCGACTTCCCGCCGCCGTCAAATCCCTCAGTGCATATCTACGACCCGCCTCTACATGCTTGTAGGAGTTGTTAACGTGCTCCTCACTGTACTCAGTGAATAATTGGTTCCACACGTACTCGTCCGACTTGCTATAGAAATAGACCGTTTCATGAATTCGTCCGTACTGACCTAACTGATCGAAGGCTCCACCCTTTGATGTTTGGCGCTTCCAAATCAGTTCGTTCCTGAAGTTGTCCGGGCCGAACACTTCATCTAGGGCTGCTTTTGCGTAGGGTGCGACATGCCAATCCAAATGTACATAAAAGGAACCTTCGTCACTCAAAAGCTCCCTTAGGAGAACGATGGTCTCATAGAACCATTGCAGATAGCTGTCCAATCCTCTTCCCCAAGTGTCGCGGTAAGCCTTTCGTTCGATAAGTGATGGCTCTTCCCTGTGTGTCTATAATAGGTGAGACAACTCGCCCGACGATATTAGTGTAGAATAGGGCGAGGGAGAACCCGATGTCTCAACCCAGAGCGAACGGATCCATGGCCAATGGTGCATCCACCACGAGCCAACCAACGGCGCACCCCGATCCCGAGGTAGTGCCAAAACCCGAACGACGCCACTTCACAGCCGAGTACAAGCAACGCATCCTGGCCGAAGCCGAACAGTGTCACGAACGCGGTGAGCTCGGGGCGCTCCTGCGCCGTGAGGGTCTCTACTCCTCGCACCTGAACAAGTGGCGCGAACAACGCGACCGTGCCGTCCGTCAAGCCCTGGCGCCTCAGAAACGCGGCCGCAAGGTTGATCCCCAAGTGGCCGAGTTGGAACGACTGCGGCAGGAGAATGAGCGGCTGAAAGCGCGCCTGGAGCAGGCCGAGCTGATCATCGACGTCCAAAAAAAGCTTGTGACGCTGTTTGGGACGGAGCCGAACCCGACGCCGAGCGACGAGGGACGCTGATGCAAGCCGTCGACAGCCTCAGCCCTGCGTTGGGGATCGCAGGCGCATGTGAGACGCTGGGCGTGCCGCGCAGCAGCCTGTACCGCTCACGCCATGTAGTCTCACCGTCTCCCGCATCACTGACGTCCTCGCCACAAGTGGAGACCAAGTCCTCGCCCCGGTCGCTCAGTCCCACCGAGCGCAACGTCGTGCGGGATGTCCTCAACTCCGAGCGCTTCGCCGACTGCGCCCCGCGTGAGGTCTACGCCACGCTCCTGGACGAAGGCGTCTACCACTGCTCGTGGCGCACAATGTACCGCATCCTGACCGACCATGCCGAGGTGCGCGAGCGGCGCGACCAGGCGCGCCATCCCAGCTACACCAAGCCCGAGCTCCTGGCCACGGCGCCCAACCAACTCTGGAGCTGGGACATCACCAAGCTGCGGGGCCCCAGCAAGCACACCTACTTCGCGTTGTATGTCATGCTCGACGTGTTCAGCCGCTACGTCGTCGGCTGGATGATCGCCGAGCGCCAGACGGCCGCCTTGGCCGAGCAGTTCATCGCCGAGACGTGCGCTAAGCAGGGCATCGAACGGGGGCAGTTGACGATCCATGCCGACCGCGGCAGCGCCATGATCTCCAAAGAGGTGACCCAACTCATGGCCGACCTGGGCGTCACCAAGACCCACTCGCGACCGCATGTGTCCAACGACAACCCGTTCTCGGAAGCGCAGTTCAAGACCGTGAAGTATCGCCCTGACTACCCCGACCGCTTCGGCTGTCTGGTGGATGCCCGAGCGTGGGGCGAAGCCTTCTTCGCCTGGTACAACGACTGCCATCACCACACGGCCTTGGCGCTATTGACGCCAGCGGATGTGCATTGGGGGCGAGCCGAGGTGGTGCGTCGAGAACGGCAACGCGTGCTAGAAGCCGCGTACGCGACGCATCCCGAGCGGTTCGTGAAGGGCCAGCCCGTGGTGGCGGAGCCACCGAAAGCCGTCTGGATCAACCCGCCAGCCGCGTCTGACACGTCCGTGTCTGAGCCTATTAGTCCGTCCTGTCCGTTGGGCTTAGAGGATGCCATCCCAATGCTCCCCTAAATTCCCACCTCGAGTTGTCTCACCGGGCTTGACACATTCCGCTTTTATGAATGTCTCGTCCTCTACATCAACTTGGTATGAGAAGTCGTCTCCTGTAGCAAACGGTGGGTCAATGTAAATCAAGTTGACCTTGCCCGCGAACTCAGGCAAGAGCGAGGGGAGGACGTACTTCTTGTCGCCCCATATCAGCCGATTGCGCCAGTCCGAAGAACGACCGTTGTTGAAGAGGTCGAGCATTCGTTGACGTTCCTGGGCGCTCTCGTTGACGGTTTCTACCGATTGAAACGGTAAAGCAACTCGGAGTGGAGCCGAGCGTGTGCCGTCAGCATTGTACTTCCCATCCCACCGGAGTTCTACGGGCATAGGGCATTCCTCTGTCATAGAGAACGAAGCGAGACTTTTATGGTTACGGTTTGGGTGACAGGGAGTATATCACAAGGGAAAACGGGTGGCGAGTCCGGTAACGCCTGGAAGTGTTGAGGATGCGTGTAAATTTCACCACTCCCACTTCTTGAACTCTTGGGGTACAGGTTGCGGTACGGCAGATGCTCGTTGTCGTCGAGGCTACCTGTCGGCTGCCCGCGAGTAGTCGAGGCTGCGTGTCGGTCCGGCGTCAGGCAGGGCGCGGCATACTGGCGTACACTTGCAGAGTGTGCCAATCTGCCTATAATTACAGCGTTTGCAGATTTTACCGATTATGGGATATTTACCGTTAGCGCCTACCGATTATATGGCGCAGGGGGCCGAAAGGAGCGAGACCGTGGACAAGAAGCTGTACTGTGTAGTGTACCGAACCGGCGACGAGGAGAACTTCAAGTGGCAGCGTACCGAAGGTATGCCGAGGGACGAAGCGATCCAGCGTCGGAAGGAGCTTCGGGAAGTCCCTGGCGTCAAGACGCTCCGCGTCAACTTCTACTCTTCGTGCGCCATTGGTCTTCCTGAAGGCTACGAGTACGAGACGTGGAAGGAGGAACGGTAGATGTTCCAGCCAAAGAGCTTCGAGAAGTGGGAGGGCAAGTACAACTGCCGCATTTGGGAAGGGAAGGAAGTGCTGGTTCCTGAAGAGGCAGCGCGGGAGTACAAGGGAACACCGTGGAAGAGCTTGTTCAGTGGGATGTTGGGCGAGAAGGTCATGAAGGGGAAGGTGTGGCAGCAGCTTCTTCAATGGCTCCATGAAGAGCAGTATCGAGATTGGTACGAAGGAGACGTGGCAGTATTCGACCGGATACTTCTGTTCGAGAATGGAGAAGTTGGCTCGACGAGGCTCCTCTACACCCGCGATGGAAACGTAAAGCTGCAAATCTAAGAGAAGAACCGGCCTTGCACTGGCGCGAAAGAGCGAAAGGAGCGAGAGACAGTGGATCCGGAATGTGTCAAGCCCGGTGAGACAACTCGAGGTGGGAATTTAGGGGAGCATTGGGATGGCATCCTCTAAGCCCAACGGACAGGACGGACTAATAGGCTCAGACACGGACGTGTCAGACGCGGCTGGCGGGTTGATCCAGACGGCTTTCGGTGGCTCCGCCACCACGGGCTGGCCCTTCACGAACCGCTCGGGATGCGTCGCGTACGCGGCTTCTAGCACGCGTTGCCGTTCTCGACGCACCACCTCGGCTCGCCCCCAATGCACATCCGCTGGCGTCAATAGCGCCAAGGCCGTGTGGTGATGGCAGTCGTTGTACCAGGCGAAGAAGGCTTCGCCCCACGCTCGGGCATCCACCAGACAGCCGAAGCGGTCGGGGTAGTCAGGGCGATACTTCACGGTCTTGAACTGCGCTTCCGAGAACGGGTTGTCGTTGGACACATGCGGTCGCGAGTGGGTCTTGGTGACGCCCAGGTCGGCCATGAGTTGGGTCACCTCTTTGGAGATCATGGCGCTGCCGCGGTCGGCATGGATCGTCAACTGCCCCCGTTCGATGCCCTGCTTAGCGCACGTCTCGGCGATGAACTGCTCGGCCAAGGCGGCCGTCTGGCGCTCGGCGATCATCCAGCCGACGACGTAGCGGCTGAACACGTCGAGCATGACATACAACGCGAAGTAGGTGTGCTTGCTGGGGCCCCGCAGCTTGGTGATGTCCCAGCTCCAGAGTTGGTTGGGCGCCGTGGCCAGGAGCTCGGGCTTGGTGTAGCTGGGATGGCGCGCCTGGTCGCGCCGCTCGCGCACCTCGGCATGGTCGGTCAGGATGCGGTACATTGTGCGCCACGAGCAGTGGTAGACGCCTTCGTCCAGGAGCGTGGCGTAGACCTCACGCGGGGCGCAGTCGGCGAAGCGCTCGGAGTTGAGGACATCCCGCACGACGTTGCGCTCGGTGGGACTGAGCGACCGGGGCGAGGACTTGGTCTCCACTTGTGGCGAGGACGTCAGTGATGCGGGAGACGGTGAGACTACATGGCGTGAGCGGTACAGGCTGCTGCGCGGCACGCCCAGCGTCTCACATGCGCCTGCGATCCCCAACGCAGGGCTGAGGCTGTCGACGGCTTGCATCAGCGTCCCTCGTCGCTCGGCGTCGGGTTCGGCTCCGTCCCAAACAGCGTCACAAGCTTTTTTTGGACGTCGATGATCAGCTCGGCCTGCTCCAGGCGCGCTTTCAGCCGCTCATTCTCCTGCCGCAGTCGTTCCAACTCGGCCACTTGGGGATCAACCTTGCGGCCGCGTTTCTGAGGCGCCAGGGCTTGACGGACGGCACGGTCGCGTTGTTCGCGCCACTTGTTCAGGTGCGAGGAGTAGAGACCCTCACGGCGCAGGAGCGCCCCGAGCTCACCGCGTTCGTGACACTGTTCGGCTTCGGCCAGGATGCGTTGCTTGTACTCGGCTGTGAAGTGGCGTCGTTCGGGTTTTGGCACTACCTCGGGATCGGGGTGCGCCGTTGGTTGGCTCGTGGTGGATGCACCATTGGCCATGGATCCGTTCGCTCTGGGTTGAGACATCGGGTTCTCCCTCGCCCTATTCTACACTAATATCGTCGGGCGAGTTGTCTCACCTATTATAGACACACAGGGTCAGAGCATGGCGTATCAGCAAGGCATCGAGGCGCATCTGTCGGGCTACCCCGTCTTCAACAACCCCTACCCAAAGGGGAGCCAGGAGTTCGTATCGTGGAGAACGGGTTGGTACTCGAACGAGGCGTGGAAGCAGCCCTTCGACTATCGCGCCATAACGAACCTAGAGCGGAAAGCAGATCGGGAACGAATGAAGACCCTCTACCCTACCCTCTTCGCCTTCGTCAACAACGCGCTAGACGAGTTGGTGGAGCGAGAGACAGACGGCCTTCTTCGCGCCCTTCCAACCCTTACTCCTGTTCGCGCCCGTCAACTTGTCGCCGCTCGTCTTTGGAATGGCGCGGCGAACGAATGGTCATGGTTGATGGAGAACTTGAACAGGCAGACTGACTACGACTTCAATCAAATTCTCTGCCGCATCGAAGAACAATCGCACTCCGTCATCTCTGAGTTCTTGGCCCTCTCTGGAAGTGGAAGCGCCGCCTTCTTCGAGGACGCCTACAAGCTCCGTACCCTTCACATCCTTCTCCCGAAGCCGATCTATGAGGAGGAATAAGGAATGGGCATTGACCCGAAGTTGAGCCAGATGTTGAACGGGATAAACGACGGGCTGGCCGTCATGGAAAAGACAGAGCAGGAAGTCCGGCAGTGCGCGATAGAAGGGCGACGAGACAAGCAGTTGATAGACGGACACGCCCACTTCGTTTTCAGCCTTCATACCACGATGGAACACTTCCTCGACCTCATCACATACCTGACGGCAGATGTGGGCGACCAAGAGGCTCCGTGTCGGGCATGACCCCTCAAGAAAAGGCTACCGTGTAGAGCAAGAGGCTGCGTGTCGGTCCGGTGTGGACCGGGGGTAAGGCGGCGGCTCTTCGGTGGCGGTATACTGTCGGTGTAGGCTGCGGAGAAGACGAGAGGGAGCAAGTCTCCCTCTCGCTGTCATTTGAGGGAGAAGGGACAATGGCGCAAATCGAATTCAGGTGGGTAAACAGCCGCATCGTCGTGCAGGTGGAAGAGGTCAACGGAAAGAAGGTCTTCTCTGCGTGGGAGAAGGTCTTCGGCGAGGACTGGAACAGCCACGACATCTTCTCCTTCATCGGCGGGGAACGGTTTGGAGACGTAGCGAGCCGCGCTACTGTGGAAGACGCAGGGATGGACATTCAGAAGTGGGAAGTGTGCGAGGAAATGATGGTCTCGAACCGAAACGAAGCGTGGGCCTTCATCCACGAAGCCTTTCCCGAAATCAAGAAGTGCAAAACCTGGAAGCCGATGGCGAACGGCGACATCGTGATGTGGAACTCTTAGAAGGGGTGCGGGGACGGAACGTCCCTGCGGAGGAGCAAGAGGCAATGGCAATTGAATTTCCTGGGCATATCGTCCTCAAGAAGAACAACGGCGAGTGGTACGCGACGTACAAGGATCACCTCTACGCCTTCCACCTCACCGCGAAGGGGAAGACCCGCGAGGAGGCAAGGGCGAAGTTGATAAGCGAGATGATGTACGCTCTTCGCTTCGCTGAAGCAGAAGGGGCCATAGGGCAGGAGGTCATGGAAGAGGTAGCTTAACCGCTACCTCTTCCGCTGTCAGGAGCGAGAACTAGGAGGAGAGGGGACAGTGCCGCCGCTCAAGCAGTACCAAGTCATCTTGTCCGCCTTCGATACCGGGAAGAACGGCAAGCGGTACTCAGTGAGCTTGTGGAAGGACGAGAAGGAGCCGCTTGTTGCCGGTTACTATGGCACGACGGAGGAAGAGGCAGTAGCGACCTTTGAGGAAATCATCAAGGCGGGGCTAGAAGCGTTCGCCAAGAAGAGCCGGAGGAGCAGCCGAAGAGCAGCTATGGCGTAAGGAGGAAGACCATGCAGCAGAAGCTCGTGGAGGTGGTGGAGTTGGACGAAGACGAGGTGTGGAAGAACGTGGCGTTCGTCATAGACGAGCAAGGGTATGTGTGCGTTTGGCTTCCTCAACCTCGGCCAGTGAAGGAAGTAGGGTTCATTCGTAGGCAGCTTCACTCCGCCCACTTCGCCACCTTCATAGCAATGAGTTGGAGCAAAGAGGGATGGTACAACCTGCAAGGATACAACGATGAAGAGGAATGGGAGCGAGAACATGGAAGCCAATGAAGTGCTGATGCTGATAGGGATACTCGCGGTTCTCTATGTCCTGGTGAAGTTGTGGAAGGCGTTCGGCCTCCAAATTCTCGGATGCGGCCTCATCCTCCTCTTCGTCCTCGTCGTGGTCGGCACGTTCGTCATCCACCTCTTAGGGTTCTAAGGAGGAACAAGTGGTGGCGTTTTGTGGCGGTCTCTCGATCCTCTACCTGCTCGTCAACTTCAGCGGGAAGCACGAGGAGTACAGCAAGAGGAGCGTTCTTCGCCGCGCCTTCATCTACCTCGGTTACGCCCTCTGCGTCCTCGTCATTCTCGCCCTAGCCGTCAGCCTGTAAAGAAGTCGAAGAGGCGGCGTGTCGGTCCGGCGTCGGTCCGGTGTGGTCCGCCGCTTCTTCGGATGTGGTACACTATGGCTGTGACCGTGGGGGAAAGTCGTCCAAGTTGTAAGAGGCGAGAGGAGGAAATCAAATGACGGCTATCTGCGGCATCGTTCTCTTGGTCTGGTTGCTCGGTCTCTTCAGCGGCAAGATCAACACCTTCAATCCCTCCACCATCTTCGAGCAGGTGTACATCTACCTCGGTTACGTCGTCACCCTCATTGCCTTCATCGCCCTCTTCCTCTAGCGAGGGGCTGTTCCGTCCCTTCAACCCTTGCTCTTTAAGAACCGAATAGACCTAGAAGGAGCCGAGACATGGCAACAGTAGTGTTCTCGCCCTACACCGAAGACGAGCTACAGCGCCAGAAAGCGGCAGAAGAGATGGCGAGGCGCTATGAAGAGGAGCGCCAGCGGGAAAGGGAAGCGCGAATGAAGCTGCAAGACGAGATGCACGACCTGATGAAGTATGTTGCCGAGAAGATGGGCGAGGAGTACGGCGTCCAGCCAAGTTATGAACATAGTTGGTGTGCCGGTGGCGCGGTGGTAGGAGTACGCAGCCACGGTCTCTTCTTCAATGCCTACCCCGACGACTTCTCAGGGAAGCAGTACCGAGGGAAGATCAGCATTTTCTTGACGTGGGGGATGGACAGCGACAAGGCTTACTTCCGAGATGACGTAGTGAAGGAAATTGCCGTCTCCCGGTCGAAGGGGAAGGAGAAGATTTGGAAGGACATCGAGCGGCGTCTTCTCCCTTCTTACCGAGAGTGCCGAGAGATCGTTAGGGCAAGCGTGCGGAAAGAGATAGACCGGGAAGCGGCGTTGAAGGAGATGGCGAGGAGGGTAGCGGAGACGACGGGAGGGACGTACAAGGCGCATCCGTGGAGCAATGGCGCGAGCAACAAGTACGAGTGGTACATCGAAGGCCCGAACCTCCCCTACACCTACAACGGGCCGCACGTCTCCTCCTCCAACATCTACTGCTTCATGAACGAGGAGGTAGAGCGGAAGGTACACCTGGAAATAGACTTCAAGGACTTCGACGAGGCGCTAGAAGTGCTGGCTCTTCTGGCGTGCCAAGTACAGCAGCATGAAGTAGAGGAAACCGTAGCCGAGTTGAAGAAGCGCAAGAGCGCCTAAAGGAGCGAGACCATGAGCGCGAGCGTGAAGGTGAACAACGGCCAGTTCAAGAACCAACAGGAGGAGATGGAGATGAAGGCGATGTTCACGGTCTCTGCGGCGGAGTTGAAGAAGTCACTGGCGACGATGAAGAAGGGCATGGACAGGAAGAGCAGCCTCCCGATCCTCAACTCTCTGCACATCGTCCTCGAAGAGCAAGGGTGTTTCTACATCGAGCGGACGAACCTCCAAGTCTTCGTTCGTCGCTACTTCGGCGGCGGGACGTGGGACAACGCCTTTGATGTAGTGGTCGAAGATGCGGCTCTCTTCGAGAAGACCGTGGGTAGCTTCGGGAAGGCCGAGATCAACGGCTGGATCGAGGAGGAGGAGTTCGAGGGGCGGGAGAACGACAACAGCACGCGCAAGGTGAAGAAGTACCGGAAGACGCTGGTGTTGAGCAACGGGAAGAACGAGGTGCGCTTCAACTGCCTGTACGACGGCCTCAAGGACTTCCCCTCCTTCCCCAACAATCCCTCCTGCTCTTTCGACAAGGCCGACCTTGCTCAACTTCGAGACGCCGTTGCTCTCACTGTTCCTTTCGCGGCAGAAGACGAAACCCGGCCCATCCTTCACGCAGTCAACTTCAAGTTCCACGACAACTCCCTCTCCCTGGCGGCGACTGACGGGTTCAGGTTGGGATGGTACAAGAAGGTCGAGATCGAGAAGGGCGAGGCGAACGGCGTACCCCTTGACTACTCCATCAACATCCCCCTCAACGCTGCTCGTCTTCTGGCGGAAGCACTGAAGGACACGGAAGAGGTATCCTTCCTCTACGACAAGGCGCATAACTGGATGTTCTTCCACACCGACCACTACCGCCTCGTCTGCACTCTCACTGACGGCAACTACCCCGACTACAACACCATCATCCCCAAGCACTCCAACACCTCGGTCAACGTCGCGGCGGTAGAAATGCTGCAAGTCGTCAAGGCGGTAGAGCCGTTGGTCAAGGACAACTACGGCATCACGGTCTTCGACCTTGAGAACAACGGCACTGCGGAGGAGGACAAGTTCGAGATCAAGCCGAAGTTGGGCAACGGCTCGAAGTGGAACGTGGAAGGAGACGTGGTAGGCCAGAACCTTCAGATCGCCTTCAACGCGACCTACCTCAAGGATGCCTTCTCCGCCTTTGGGAAGAGGAACGTGGAAATGAAGTTTGGTTCTGCTGCTTCGCCCATGCTTATCAACGTCAACGACAACGCCGTTCACGTCCTCATGCCCATGCACGTCGCCCGTTAACACTTCCGCCGAGTAGGACAAGAAACCCTCTAGGTTTCCCTAGAGGGTTTCTTGTTGCCCTCGTTCTTTCTCTTGGCAGCGTGCGTAAGGCCGGTAAATCATCACCTCTGAAACTTGACGCATAATAGAAAGAACAGTAAAATTAGAATATACAGTCAGAACATTAACATTTGAGCAGATGGGAGAATACAAACAGATTGTGGGCGAGCTACCCTTGCTCGCCAAGAAGTGCGGAAAGACCATCCCTCCTCCCTTCTCTCTCCTCCACCTGGCCGAGCTAGAACGCCAGAAGAAACGGCTCCTCGAAGAAGAGCTAAACGCTGCCTTGCGAGCAGCCCCCAAGACAATGGGCGAGTTGTACAAGAGCCTTCGGGCATGGGGACACGCGCCAGAGATACGAGACGTGCTAGACCGACTGGTAGAGGAAGGACGGGTAGAGCGGGTGAAACGAAAGTATCAGTGGACAGGAATGGAAGACGATGTACCAGAGAAGTGACGCGCCAGAAGAGCAGGAAGTCCTTCCCGATCCTCTCCGCGAGGAAGACGATATAACCCGACTGCTCTTCGCGCCCGACCACTCCCTTGTCAAAGCCATTCGTACCTACGTCAATCAGATGGCAGACACGGCGGAGTTGAAGGGCAGCGACTACGGGCATTCGTGGCGATTGGAGAGGTTGTCGAGCCTGGTGGACAGGATCGGCAGCAAGAGCATCCGACTGCGGAACCTAGACCAGAAGCGGCTACAGGGGCAGTCGGCGAAGGGCAAGAAGGACGCCATGCGAGACGAGATTGTAGATATGCTCGTCTACCTCATCATGACGCTGGCGAAGTACGACGCATGGAAGGCCGGTCTTACTGTCAATGAACTTGTCGCCCGTCTTGAGGCGGAGGATTAGAAATGCCGGCCCAGGCTCAAATTCAATGGCTCGTTCTTGTCGGCTCCCAGGACTACTCCTTCGTCCTTCGCTGTCAGTGCGGGCAACGTATCGAGGGAGACGGAGAAAAGCTCTGGCCTTGCCCCAAGTGCGGGAAGAAACATCAAGTGTGGATCGGCTACGAGATCAATTCAATCGAGAGCGAGACATAGGAATGCACGTTCTAGGCGACCCAGGCGTTAGTGTACGGACGTTCAACCAGACCCTCTACCGCTTCTTCTGTACTCCGAAGTGGCGCATCCAACGAGAGATGAACGAGGTTCCAGAGTATGTCGAAGTGACCGTCCAGCCGGTCAACTTCCCGAAGCAGACGAAGACGTTGCGTTATGTTCTAGCGAAGGAGGATTAGCGCCGATTTCTACGGTCAAGCCCCCCGGCGTGCTGCCTCAAATCGCTCGAACATAAGTTTCAATCTAAGCCCTAGTGCTATCATGCAGATGAAGGTGACAATGCCACCGACCATAACAGTGATGGCTAGTAATGGGATTAAGGCAGTCTGCCGGAGGAAGTCAGGCACTACTAACCAGATAAGTGCGGATGCAGCAAACCCTAACAACAGGCTATCCCAGACATAGATAACGACAAATGTGGTATAGCCGTATTTGCGAATGGACAGTGGCCCAAAAGGGGATTGGGGGGACTTCATCGGGTCTAGATATGGCATCCACAAATAGGGAGTAATCGCCGGATTAAGATTAACAAAGAACCCGCGCACCAAGCTAATGCCGTAAGCGTATTCCACCTTGCGCGTTCTCGTTGAAAATATGCGGTCAGCGAGTAGTATACCCGCGATGGACAGAAC
Organism: Anaerolineae bacterium; assembly: GCA_046328535.1. Classification (GTDB taxonomy): domain Bacteria; phylum Chloroflexota; class Anaerolineae; order Epilineales; family JAHCIE01; genus JBDHWG01. Next base: position 139,962 of record JAXLWJ010000007.1, on the reverse strand, counting down.
CAGGGCAACAAGAATAAGGATGGTCAGAAAGCCATTAACGTCTAGCAGTCTTGGCGAGAGAAATACCGCCGCAGAAACCGCCAACGTACTCCCCGTCAAGTACATTGTCGTCGCCGTTTCTTGTCGTTTGTCGGTATGTCTCCACACTTCGGCAAGTGCTGATAATTCTGCAAGGAGGAATTTGGCAGAGGCCTCCTCTTGGGCGTTCCCCTCTTTCTGAGCGATGACCTGCTCGTGCAAATCGTGAATTTGACATTGGAGGGCCTGTATCTGTTGGAGAAGCTCTTCAACCGTAACCGTCTTCTCACTCTGCATAACGAACTCCCCTCCTGGCGGTTTGAAGGTCAAGTGTCTAGAGAGCGTGATTATACTGTTGGGCATTAGTCTGGTCAATCAATTCCAGTACGCGAATATACCGAGGGAGGAGCTTGATGAAAAGGCCCCGGCTGTACCGGGGCGACTGTCTAGAGGCGTTTGATACGGAGTTTGAGGGCCGGGACGTGGCGCTTGTCGTCACCTCCCCTCCCTACAACGTGAACTACAACTACGGCGGCGGATATGTAGATCGTAGACCCCTCGGAGAGTATTTGAAGTGGTTAGGGCAGTTGGCCGGGGGGAGTTACAAGGCGTTAAGGCCGGGCGGTGTTCTCGCCGTTAATCTTCCCCCAACGATCCGAGTACAAGGAGAGTATCGCGCCTATCCCGTGGCGGCGTGGCTGCAAACACATCTCGCCGGTCTACCCCAGTGGGAAGTGATGGAGCCGATTGTATGGGTGAAAGCAAACGGGGATGGCGTACCAATCGCAGCAAGTACAGCCTGGGGAAGTGCAGCAAAACCGTATTGTCGGCCTACCCATGAACTTATCGTAGTCGCAAGCAAAAGGCCCGTAGGGATAACGAGCAAACGAGGAAAGACAGACGTACCCTTTGAATGGCTGAAGGATGTGTGGATGATAAAGCCGAGCCGCGCTAAGGCCGGTTATCCTCCTCCCTTCCCTGCCGAACTCGTGTCACGACTGATACAGCTTTACTCTGCTGAAGGGGATATTGTGTTAGACCCCTGTGCAGGAAATGGAACAACCGTCCAGGTGGCGAAGACATTGAACCGCCACCCGTGGGCAGCAGAAATAGACCCGGCCCGATGGCCGACCCTAGAAAGACTGATAAACGATGATTAAGCATCATGTGTCCGTGAACCTTGACTATGACCATTTCCGGTCAACGACGGCTACTCCCCTGCCTTATCTCCTGCAAACCATTGGAGAGCGCCTCAAGGACTACGAGGTAGACCAGGCGCAACACGTTCAGGAAGGCATCATGCTTCAGGCTTCAACAACCCTTACCCTTTGGAGCGGCGGCAAGGCGACGTTGACGACGTGGGACACGGAGAACTCCTTCATCTTCAGCGGCGAGGAGCTAGAGAGCTTCGACGAGGGGGATGTGTGACGCCGACCCTCACCCTCATCACCGTCTTCCTCCTGGCGGTGGTGATCGTCCTTGTCTTCCTCCTCACCGGGGCAGAAGCCCTTCTCAAACAGCGAGAAACGCAGCAGTGGCTTCTTGAGCGGGACAAGCTGAAGCACGAGCAGAAGAAAGACCTGGCGGCAATGTACTTCACCTCCCTCCTCATGAGCGAAGAAGGAGCAAGCACATTCCCTATTCTCGATGACCTTCTAGCCGCGCTAGACGAAGCAGTAGGCGACTACTAAGGGAAAGGGGTACTCCACCGAGTACCCCTTCTTCTTGCCCATCGGAATAGCAAGAACAGTAACATAAGAATAATTCGTAACGTCTAACAGAATAGGAAGGAAAGTTATGTTTGATTTGGCCGCAGTGCGCGAGGTGCTACAGTTAGAACCCGATGTGCCGTATATCCCAAAGAGCCACAGTCTAAGGGTCTATGCCAGTGAAGCGCAGAGTTGTACAAGGCGCGTGGCCTTCCGTCTCCACTTCCCTGAGAAGGAACGCGAGGCCGACAACAACAGGACGGACAAGAGCCGGGCGATCCTTCGCTACGGCAACCTCGTTCACTCCCTGTTTCAGCAGACCATGAAAGTCCAGTACCCCGGCGCAGAAGCAGAGCTACGGGTAGACCTGGGGTTTATGAGTGGAAAGGCCGATGGGGTCTTCCGTCATCCGCAGTACGGCAAGGTGATCCTCGAACTCAAAACGACCAACCCCGCTTCCATGCGGCAAATCCTCTATACCGAAAGCCCGAAGCCCGAACACTATGCGCAGGGGAACATCTACGCCCACATCCTCAACGCTGACTACCTGCTCGTCTTCTACGTCGAGCGACCGGACGACATTGACATTCACGATCCCGACTTCATCAACACCGTGGTAGACCGAGTAGCGGACGGCTCCATTCGTACTTTCCCCTGGCTGGCCCCTACCGACCATGACTATGCAGAGATGGAGCTTGCCAAGATGCAGGAGATTGTGGAGCAGGTCAAGGCGGGCTCTCTTCCGGCTCGCCTCTATCATGGGGTAGAGATTGACCCGGCCATGCAGCGTTTCCCTTGCGGCTTTTGTCCCTTCAAGGACATCTGTACCGCTATCGGCCCAGGACGATACGAAGGATTTAGAAAGTCCCTGGCAGCGTAGGCGCATCCCGCTTCTTCTTCTTCAACCTCTTCCCGCGTGCGCGTATTAGTAGGGTAGGAATTAGTAGTCCGAGAGTTAGGTAAAGCGAAGGTAGATTATGGTAAGCGAATTGAACAAGGGGAGCGGGACAAAGAGGAAGCCCGGCCAGAAGAGGAAGCCCAACCAACGTCTTGCTCATCGTCGTCTTATTGCTCGCTGGCTCTTTGAAGGCGAGATGACAGCGGAGGAGATGGCGCAAGAGCTAGGGGTCAGCGTCCAGCAGGTGAATTACGACGTTGCGAAGATTAAAGAGCAGTGGCGGCGAGAGACAGTACAGGATATGGAAGCGCGGAAAGACCGTATGCTCGCTGAACTCATGCTTCTTCGCCGCCAGTATCAAAAGGGGTGGTCGAAGAGCCTGAAGGACAAGACCAGGAAGACGACCGGCTTAGGGAAGTTCGGCCCGCTCGATATGCTAGAGGTCGAGGAGCAAGGGGGAGATGCGAAGTTCCTCGATGGCTACCTCAAGACGCTAGGAGAGGAAGCGCGGCTGTTCGGTCTCTATGAACACGTCAACACCGATGCCCTTCTCGGCGAGGTAATCCTTGAAGCTCTACGTCGAGCAGGGACGGAAGAGATGGTAGACGCCCTGCCCCTCGATGATGTGGAACCCCTAGAGGATAGTGGGGTGGAAGAGGACACCTCGGAGGAGATGGGCAAGAAGACGCCTAAGACGCTGAACCGAGCGAAGAACCAGGACAACGAGGGGGCATAGGGGGAACGCGAGACAGCCGGCCGCCCTGCCAAAGAGACAGGAAGGCCGGCTGCCCCTAGAGACCATGATGATACCGAGTAGTCAGAGAGCAGCAGGGGCAGGAAGACCTGCCCCCGCACCCCTAAAAGACCAGATCGTAAGACTGGCCCAAGCAACAGAAGGAAAGCCGTCTCTCTTCGCGGAATACTGGTTGGGGTGGAAGCCGTTCGAGAAGCAGAAGCAGTGGATGGACTTGCCCTTGTCTATCCCTACCACTGAGCTAGTGACAGGACGCAGGTATGGAAAGAGCGAGACCGAGGGCATCAAGGCGCTTGCTCTCTGTATCCTTCGCCCTGGCTTTCGTCAACTCAGCACATCCGTCACTGTAGACCAGGCTCGTCTTGCTTTTGATACCGCAGCGGAATACTGCGTCAAGAACCCGCTGATCGCTCCTCTTGTCAAACCCGGCTACCCCAAGTTCTCCCCCTTCCCTCGTATCCACTTCATCAACGGGAGTAGTTACGAGGTCAGAAGTAGCGCAAGACAAGGGGTTTACATTCGAGGGCATAAGTACCATCGAGCGACGGTAGACGAGGCGGATTACGTAGACGAGGAGATCGTCGAGCAGGTCATCCTCATGACCCTGGCAGACGTAGGAGGCCAGCTTTCCCTTGTCACGACCCCGAAGCTCAAACGGGGCTTCGTCTACAAGAACCTCATCAAAGCAAGAGCAGGCGACCCTTCCATCTTCGCCATTACAGGCTCGACCTACGACAACCCCCACGTTGACCACGCCTACATCAAGTCCCTAGAGACGGGGATGACCTACGGGGCGAAGATGAGGGAGATTTACGGGGAGTACACTGACGACGAAGACACAGTGTTTACCTGGGAAGAGATACGCCGCATCTTCGAGACGTGGGACGAGTGGGCAAAGGAGTACGGGAGCAAGGTCGGGTGGAGACCCAAGCTACAGAAGGCGAGGAACCTGCTTGACCCCTTCGCCATTCCCTTCTGCAAGGGTAGGAAGTACGTGATGGGGGTAGACGTAGCGAAAGAGGTAGACTGGACAGTGATTACAGTCCTAGACGTAACGACGACGCCCTACACCCTCGTCTACCACGAACGCTTCCAGAAGCAGCCCTGGCCCTACGTCGCCCAACGGATAGACCGAGTGTTTGAGGACTACGACCTCAAGAGCCATGAAGCGGCGCTAGACAGTACAGGGATCGGGGAAGCAGTCAAGGATATGCTGAAGTACCAGGTGCAGCCCTTCAACTTCAACCGGCAGAGCAAGATTGACCTGATAACGAACCTGCAACTCGTGCTACAGAACGGGGAACTTCGAGGGCCGTACATTGAAAGCATGATGAGTGAGCTAGAGATGTACCAGTGGGACGATAAGAACATCGTCACAGACAACGTAATGAGCCTTGCTCTTGCTGTTTGGGCAGCGGACAAGGGGAGAAGCCGAAAGGTCGTAACGTGGTGAACGACATTAACGAGATTATCAAGTTTGCATTGGAGAACATGAGGGGGCGGCTCCCGGCCTACACCAAGTACCAGGACTACTACGACGGTCGGCATGAATTGGCCTTTGCCACGGATAAGTTCCGCTCGGCCTTCGACTACCTCTTCAAAGAGCTTGCCATCAACTTCTGCCCTGCCGTGGTGCAAGCATTCAAGGACCGGCTGAAGGTGAAGCGGTTCGACGTGGAGGAGGGGCAGGAGCCTATCGGCGAGAAGGCATGGGAGATTTGGAACCGCAACCGAATGGACAAGCGAGCAAAGGAAGTGCATCAGGAAGCACTCACAAGGGGAGATGCGTTTGTCCTGGTGTGGCCGGGGGAAGACGGAAAGGCGGTTATCTATCCCCAGTCGGCGGATAGCTTTGTCGTCCACTACGACGACGAGAACCCCTTTGTCGTCTCCTGGGCCGTGAAGCTCTTCGTAACGTTCGACAAGCACCTGCGGCTCAACATCTACCTGCCGGACGGCCTCTACAAGTTCATCACGAAGGATCAGGTCTTTGGCCTCTTGCCCTCGGATGCCTCGGCCTTCCAGGTCTACCCGGACGAACCCTTTGTCCCGAACCCCTACGGCGTCGTTCCTGTCTTCCACTTCGCCAACCAGGGGCGGACAGGGAAGTACGGGAAGAGCGAACTCCACGACGTAAAGCCAGTGCAAGACGCGCTGAACAAGACGGTGGCGGATATGCTGGTAGGAATGGAGTTTGTGGCGCTCCCGCAGAGGTACGTGACAGGGCTACAGGTGGAGATTGACGAGGTGACGGGGAAGCCGAAACCGCCGTTTGAGCCAGGGGTAGACCGAATATGGGCCGTCGAAAGTGACGAGGTGAAGTTCGGGGAGTTCGCGCAAGCGCAGTTAGCGCCGTTCATCGAGGTCAAGACCGACTTCGTTCTCGATCTGGCGCGCATTACCGGGATCCCGCTTCACTACCTCTTGCTTGGGTCGGGGCAATTTCCTTCGGGTGATGCTCTTCAGGTGGCGGAAGCGAAGTTTGCCAACCGGATCGAGGACATGCAACAGGCGTTTGGGAACGTGTGGGAAGACGTGCTGAAGTTTGCCCTGCTCGTCGAAGGGGTCAAGGGGAACGTGCAGCTACGGGCGGAGTGGTTTGAAGCCAGCCCGGTCAGCAAGTTGGAGCGGTACACGGCGTTCAAGATGAAGCGGGACGCTCTTTCCCTTCCCGCAGAGCAGTTGCAGCGAGAGGACGGGTATACCGACCAGGAGATCGAGGAGTTCACGAAGCTCCGAGAGGCAGAGATGAAGCGGATGCAACAGTTTGGGCCGCAAGGGGCGATGGGAGCGCCCGGCAGCGGTAAGACCGAGGCGACGGACAACAAGAACGCAGCGAAGGACAAGAAGGACGCGCCGAACGTCAAGAAGGCGGCTTAGTTGACTATAACGAGGGGAAAACCGCTCAGAACGGGCTGTAAGAGGCGGAGGAAGACCGAGATAAATCATGCGCGGAGCTTCGTTTTAACCGCTCTACGGCGTTTTGGAGCCGTTTTTCACCCGTAGAGGAACGGGAACGATGGTCAGAACGGCTAGAAACGCTGGAAACGATAGTAAAGTAAGGTCAGCCGGCTTTGAAAGGTCTAACAGAGTGCAAAGAGGGGGGAGAAAACGCTCGAACAGTGAAGTAGGTGAAGTAGGTGAAGTAGATGTAGGTTGTTCCCCCCGTTTCTATAAGAAATACCATCAGATTTTCTCCCGGAAACCGACCTACCGGAACTTCACTATCTTCACCTATCTTCACCCAAAGGATAGAACAGGATGAATTTCGTCAGAAAATATTGGATTTTGACCACCCTTGCGGTTCTCGTTGCACTCCTGGCAACGAGTAGTGGAACGGTGAGCGCGAGAGAAGCCGCCTCTCCTTCTGGCAGCCTGGGGCGAGAACTGGCAGACGTGGTGAACAGGTACAGGGCGAGCCTGGGCCTCTCTCCCCTTGCGTGGGACGACCGGCTCTACAACGCGGCGGTCTACCACAATGACCTCATGGCGCAGCAGAATGGCTTCTCCCATATTCTGCCGGGCGAGCCGGACCCGATGACGAGGATCAAGAACGCCGGGGTGAACCCGCTCTACAACATGGGAGAGAACATCGCCGGGGGCTACTTCGACGCGGAGAAGACGCGGGTGCAGTGGACGAACAGCCCCGGTCACGACGCGATCATGAGGGGCGACTACAACGCCATCGGGTGCGAGTTGAAGCAGTACCCAGGAACGACATACGGGAGCCTGGCGACGTGCGACTTTGCGAAGACGACGACCAGCACCTCGGCTCCTGCTCCTCGACCTACACCAGCTCCGGCTCCCGGTGTTCCTCCTCGGCCTGAGATGGTAGCGGGCCGCGTCTATCGCTTCGAGTTCTATATGCCCGCAGCGAAGGATGGGATCGTGGAGAAGACGGAGGAGATTTGCCGCAGCTACGACAAGGGCAGCAACGGGCGCTTTGAAGGGCAAGTCGGCGTAGGGTGCTACTTCTACGGGACAACGGCGGATAATGAGCCGCCGACGACAAAAGCGGGATGGGCCTACGTCGAGTTCCGCGACTTCACCCCCTACTACCGCTCGACGAAGGACACGATGCTGTCTCTGATGCCTTCTGACCCGAACCTCTATCGGTACATCGAAACTCCTATCCCGTAAGGCCCTGTTCCTCCATAAGCCCCTCGGTCTACACCGGGGGGCTTCTTCTTTCCCGCATGAACAGATATAATAGCAAAAATAGTTATATATGATAGTAAGGGCATAACCGCAAGAATAGTCTTAGTAGTAGGACAGTACGACATAAGGAAGGGATAGGTATGGACGGCCAGGAGCCAGTAACCGAAAACCAGCGACCAGAAGGCCAGGAGCCGAAGGTTGCAGCCAAGACAGAGCCGACAGAGGACATGGTTCCTCGGTCAATGGTGGAAAAGGCGCGGACAGACGCCGCGAAGTATCGAACGAAGTACCAGGGCGTCCTGAAGGCGCTTCGGGAAGGGCAGCTACCGGATAGTCTGCTAGACGCAGAGGACGACGAGGCGAGCCGAAGCCTGATTGAAGAGTTGAAGACGCTGCGAGCAGAGAAGGCCCAATGGGAGCAGGAACGCCGGACTACTGCTACTCAGTCGGCCCTTCGTGATGCTCTTGTTGATGCCGGGGCGGAGAGCAAGAAGGCGGCTCTTCTCCTGAAAGGGATTGACCCGGCCTCGGTGAAGTACGACGACAAGGGCCAGCCGACGAACATCAAGGCGTTGGTGGACGGCCTGAAGACCGAGTACCCGGACTTGTTCCGTCCGCGAGGAAGTGTTGACCCAACAGAGGGGGGTCTAGGGACAAGTGGCGGGGTCAATATGAATGACCTTATCCGACAGGCGTTCTACGGGCGATAGTTCCGTAAGCGCAGACAGTTAGTGTAGACAAGCGAGTAATTAGGAAAGATGGCTACGTACAGCAGCATGGTGAACCGAACCAACGTTTCACCTCTTATCCCGGAGGAGTACAGCCGGGAGATTTGGAAGAGTGCGCCGGAGTATAGCGCGGCTCTTCGGATGTTTCGTCACATTCAGCTTTCGACAGCCCAACACCGCGTTCCCGTTCTCTCGGTTCTCCCCCAGGCTTACTTCGTCTCCGGGGATACTGGCCTGAAGCAGACGACGAGTGTGGAGTGGGCCAACAAGTACCTGAACGTCGAGGAGATCGCCGCGATTGTTCCCGTTCCTGAAGCCGTTCTTGCGGACAGCAAGTACGACCTTTGGGCAGAGATTATGCCTCTGCTTGTGGAAGCAATTGGTGTTCTGATTGATGGCGCGGTGTTCTTCGGGACGAACAAGCCTGCTTCTTGGCCGAACGCGATTGAAGACGGCGCGGCAGCGGCCTCTAACACCTACACCCGTGGGAGTGTCGCGGGGCAAGACCTTGCCGAAGACGTGAACCAGTTGATGAAGCTCGTCGAGACAGACGGCTTCGACGTGAACGGCTTCATCGCTCACCCGGCCATCAAGTCCGACCTTCGCGGCTTGCGGGACGCCAACAAGAACCTCCTCTTCATCCCCGGCCTTACCTCTGGCACTCCTGCTACTCTCTACGGCGAGCCGATCCAGTACCTTCGCAACTCCTCCTTCGACACGGCGCGGGCTGATATTCTGGCAGGGGATATGTCGAAGGCGATTATCGGGATGCGGCAGGACATCACCTGGAAGTTCCTCGATCAGTCGGTCATCTCCGACGACACGGGCAAGATCATCCTCAATCTGGCGCAGCAGGATAGCGTGGCTCTTCGCGTCGTCCTTCGCCTTGCTTTCCAGGTGGCGAACCCGATTAACCGACTTCAGCAGGTGGAAGCGAACCGCTACCCCTTCGCCGTTCTCCGACCGAAGGGCTTCGTTGGCCCGTGATTTTGAGGACAGATGACTGCGACAGAAGCCTTCGAGCGGCTTAAGGGGCTAGTTCAGGCGGAAACAGACCCAGTGCTGACGGATGGTGAGGTGCAGGGCGAGCTTGACGCGAACAAGGTAGCCGACGGAGACGGAAACCCGCCTAGCTCCTTCTCTTGGACGCCGACGTTCCTCCTCTACCGAGCGGCGGCGAACTTGTGGGAGCAAAAGGCGGCGAAGGCGACGGGGTACGTGACCGTCCAGGGCGACGGGACGACGATTAACAGCGAGATGGTGTACGACCACTGCCTGAAGATGGCGAAGAGCTTTCGGCGGCGGGTCTCCGTCTCGGTCTCGATCCCGATGCAGGACAAGCAGAAGTTCACGACCCTACCGGCTCCTCCTTCGGTTCTTGGCGATCCTTCCTATGAGGGAACAACGGGGGTGACGGAACCGGGGGATTATCCTGGGAATAGTGGCAATAGCAGCAACAGTGGGTATCCCACGACAGAGTAAGGCGGAGTAGGTAGACGTGGTATCAAGTGGCGCAGTTAGTCAGGCAAGGGAAGCGGCGAAGAGGATTTTGACCGATACTGCGTCTGCCTACTCCTTCCCCTCTACTCGAACCGGCATCTCCAACACCCCTACGCCGAAGAGCGAGGGGCAGAGGAAGTGCCGACGAAGTACAACCCTTCAACAACCCGCGAGAGACGTAATAGCCGGGATGAACGTGGCGGGCGTCGTATGGCAAGTCAAGCTCGAAGCGGATGCAGAGGTGAAGCGCGGGTGGGACTTGCACTTCGACGACGGCCTCATTCTGAACGTCGTCGCGGTTCTCGATAAACGAACCGACCAACTTTTTACAGTAGCAGTATGCACAGAGAGACAGTAATGAAGGACTTCACGGGAATTGAGTTCGCCGACGTGCTGAAGCTGGCCGGTCTTGTGATTGGCGCTTTTTGGGGCGGTCTTCCGGCCCTGACACAGCTTCTTGCTATCGTCATGGTCGTTGATGTGGTAACAGGGCTGATGAGCGCGGGAGCAAGCGGCGTGTTGTCGAGCGAGGTCAGCAAGAAGGGGATGTTCCAGAAGACCATGATTGTTGCTCTCGTCGGTCTCGCTATGGCTCTCGATACTCACCTGAAGAAGAGCGGGATTGACGCGCCCTTCAACGTGACGGCGATGGTCTCTGGCTTCTACATCGTCCACGAGCTTATCTCGATCATCGAGAACGCGGCGTGCGCCGGTCTTCCTGTTCCCCAGGTGCTTGTTGACCTTCTCGCCAAGTTTCCCGGTGGGAACAAGGCGGAGTTGAAGGTGGCGAAGATTACCGGGCGGGAGACGAACGATGCCAAAACCGAGAGTGCGGATTGAGGTTGTCGAGAACAACACAGACAAGATCATCGCTCGCATACAGAGTAACCGGAAGCGGCTGATAGAGCAGTACACGGCGAGTATTCAACGACAAGCGGCAGCGAGAGCGCCGAAGAGAACGGGAAGTGGCGCGGCGAGCATCTACAAGAGCGCGAGCGGGAAGAGCGACTACGGCGAGCGAGTAGGGGAAGCGCACCGGCTCAACAAATACTTCAAGGCTCTGGCCCAAGTCTACCCTTCGGGCAAGGAAGGAGTGGTAGGGGTGGCAGCGTTTCATGGGCAGTTTATGGAACGGCGAACCGGCTTCTTTGAGAAGACCATCGAGAGCCAGAGAGGGAAGTACCTCGTGGACGTAGCGCGCATTCACGTAGAGGACTTATGACACCGACGACAGTAGCAGAAGAGTTCCTTGAGGAGCGGCTAGGAGGCGTCCTCGTCGGCGGAGTGTGGCAGGATGAAGCGCCGGTGGACACCCTCTTCCCCTACTGCCTCGTCGAGTACCAGAACGGACAAGACCGGGTCGTTGTCGGAGGGAACATCCGAGGCAGCGACCTTCTTTATGCCGTGGGCGTGTGGACGAAAGACACGGACTACAGGACGGCGGAGGCGCTTTTCGATACCGTCCACTCATCCCTTCACGGAGGGAGAGATATAAGCACCCCTAGCGGTATGGTGCAGAGTTGTTTGAGGGAACGGAATACGAGCGTGATGAAGAAGGCGTACCTGGACGGATCGAGTTGGTACAGGTATGTCGGCGCGATTTACAGAGTGAAAGTGATATAGACATGGCGCGAGCGGCAGAACTTCAGATTAGTCAGGTGGGACTTGAGACAACGCTAGGCGGAGGAGCGACGAAGTTTCGGGAGCCGGTGGCCTTCTCCCTTACTCCCTCCGGGAAGACGGAGCGGAAGAGCCGGGAGCCAAGCGGCTACCTCTTCCCCACGGCGCACAAGCTGGTACGAGAGACGACGGAAGCGAAGGTGGAAGGCGACGGCAGCTACTACGACCTCTGGTATCCCCTCTCCTCGGTCATCAAGAAGATTGCGGCGGGTACTTTCCCTTCGGGCGTGACAGCCGGGGCGTATCAGCACTACTTCAAGCCAAGTGGACGAGCGGCGGACGCTCTTCAGTCCTACCACGTCAAACACGGCGACGGGACGGACAACGAGGAGTTCAAGGGCGCGGTGTTCTCCGACTTCAGCTACACGATTGACCTCTCGGACTTCAAGTGGGGCGGAACGATGATCGGCCAGTCGTTGAACGGAACCGGGGTCACGTTGGAGACCGGGGCCAACAAGCTCGCTACCCTCTCGGACTACCCGGCGGAGAACACCGATGTGACGGTCTACTTCGACGGGGTAGCGGTAGACCTCGTTCACAAGGTTGAGTTCAAGATTGGCGACCGGCAGAAGCCCGTGTACACGGTCAAGAGGACGGCGAACGGGACGATGATAGCGCAGGTGGCGACGAAGCCGAAGGTGGAAATGAAGGTGACGGTGGCAGCGGATAGCGTAGGGAAGGCTCTTCTCACTCAGATGCGTTCCTCTTCCGTGGTCACGGTGAAGGTGGAAGCCATCGGCCCGGCCATTACTGGCTCTACCCCCTCGACGAACCACTCCTTCATCCACACCTTCAAGGGCGTCCCCAGTGAGCCGGGGGAGTTCAAGAACAGCGACGGGGTTTACGCTCTCGAATGGTCTTTCCTTCCTCAGTGGGATAGTGGGCTTGATAGCGCGATGGAGTTCACGTTGGTCAACGGCAAGCAGGACTACAGCAACTAAGAGGGGGAATGATGGCGAACATTGACCTTGCGGCTCTAAATGAAACGACGGCACATTGTACAGTCGAGTTGGGCGGGATGACTTCCACGGTCGTCTATCGCGTTCACGTCGTCACTCCCGCGTGGTTGGAGAACCTGGGCAGGATCAGCGAGGACAACATGATGCCGTTCTGCGGGGCGTTGAGCCAGGCAATTGTGAGTTGGGACATTACGCGAGGGGAAGACCCGGTAGGGACAGACGCGGACACGCTCTCCACCATCCCCTACGAAATCCTCCTTGCCATTGTCGGGGCGATTACGTCGAGTATGGAAAGCCCAAAAGGGAACGGAACATCCTTTGGGAGCGGAAGCAGGGGCAATCGAAGGAGCCGGTAGCTCTTCAGCACCAACTCATTCTTGCTGCTCGCTTCATGAACGGCGCGGTCAACCTCTTTGACCTGGCGAACGCTCCTCTTTGTTGGTTGACGTGGATCGGGGAAGTGATGGAAGTTGAGGGAAGCGAGGGGGCGTAGTCGTGGCGGCGAATGGAATAGACCTTCAGCGACTTGTGGTGAAGATTGACGCGCAGACGGACGACCTTGAAAAAGGGCTGAAGGAGACAGAGAAGAGCGTCGAAGGGTGGATTAGCGGCCTCAAGGGGTTCATGGTCGAAGCGGGCGCAAACATCGTAGGAAACGTCGTCACGCCAGCAGTTCAAGCGGTGATGGGCATTGGAGGGGAAGCGTTCGATGTCGTCTCCGGTCACGAACGACTAACCGCTTCCCTTCAGGCGATGTTGGCGAAGGAGATTAACGCCAAGCAGGGGTTGAACGACTTGACCGAGGCGACGAAGCGGGCCGTTCAACCCACGGCAGAACTGACGAAGTGGATACAACAGGTAGCGATTAAGTCCCCGTTCTCGAAAGAAGGGGTAGCTCAATCTATTCAACAAGCAATGGCCTTCGGCTTTACGGCAGACCAGGCTAAGAAGATGACACAGACGTTGGTAGATTGGGCGTCCGGCGCGGGAAAGTCCGAAGACGCGATGGGGCGAGTAGCGGTCACGCTAGGGCAAATCCAGGCGAAGGGAAAGCTGAGTGGCGAGGAGCTAATGCAGCTTACCGAAGCGGGGATCGGGCAGACCGACATCTTCAACGAGATGGCCCGGATTACTGGCAAGTCTACGGGCCAACTGCAAGATATGGTCAGTAAGGGACTGATACCAGCAGACCTTGCCATTCGTTCTGTCACTCAGGCGCTAGACCGAGACTTTGCAGGAGCAGCGGAACGGCAAAGCGGGACGCTGGAAGGCGTCGTCAACAGCCTGGGAGACCTGCGACAAGAAATGCTCCGGCTCGCCTTCACCCCCTTCTTTCAGGCGATCCAACCCTACCTCGTCCAGTTCGCGGACGCTCTTCAAGACCCGAAGATACAGCAGGGGATAGCAAATATCGGGACATGGCTCGGAGAGATGACGACGAAGGGGATTGAGAAAGTCGTCGAGTTTGCGGGGCGCGTGAAGGAAGCGTTCAACGTCTTCAGGCAAACGGAAGGAATGGGCGCGGGAACAAGAGCGTATGGAATTGCCTCGGCGCTAGGGCTAGACGAGAACGGGGCGCAGATGGTAGAGCGGGCGGTGAACATCATAGCGACGGCCTTTACCTACCTTCAGCAAGCGATTGCCTTTGTTCGAGAACACGCGACGGCCTTCCAGATCGTCTTCGGGGCCATTGTCTCCTTCCTCATCGGGAACGCAGTCGCAGCCGGAATTATGGCAATCGTCGGCGGCTTCATGACTTTCGCCGGTGTCATTACTTCTGTTGTCAGCGGTATCGGGTTCGCTATCGCTGCTTTCCAGTCTATCGCCGGTGTGATTGGCCTTGTTCAAATCGTAGTCGCTGCTCTCGGCGGGCCTATCACTGTCATCATTGGTCTTATCACCTTCTTTGCTCTGGCGTGGATGAATAACTGGTTCGGGATCAGGGACATTACGGCGCAAGTGATGAACTTCCTGACGAGCATCATCAGCACTGGCCTAGCTCTTATTCAAGGGTGGTGGTCACAGAACGGCGAAGTCATTATGCGAGTGGTCAACGTTCTGTGGACAAGCGTAGTCGGGGAGTTTCAGCGAGGGTTGGCAGACAGTCAAGCACAGGTGATGACGGTTCTTGCTGCCATTCAATCATTCTGGCAAGCCCACAGAGAACAGGTCATGGCCGTAGTGAACTTCTTTTGGGAAGCGATCAAGGGCTACTTCCAACTCTCCCTAGATAACCTCGTCTCGATCTTCAAGCTGTTCGACGCGGCCCAAAGGGGAGATTGGGAAGCGTTTGGGCGAGAGATTAGGGCGATTTGGGATAGAACCTGGGCAGCCGTACAAACGGCGTTCGAGACGGCGAAGAACGTTCTTGCTAATCTCGCTTCTCAGGCAGCAAGCGGGATCAAGCAGAAGTTCACGGAGATTGATTGGGGCCAGGTGGGGAAGGACATTATCACCGGGATCGGGAACGGCTTAAGCAGTGCGATGAATTGGCTGAAGGAGAAAGCGCAGCCGGTGTCGCAGAAGCGGCGGTGAAGGCAGCAAAGGGAGCGTTGGAAAGTAAATCACCAAGTAGGCGAACGGCGCGAGAAGTGGGCGTGCCGTTTATGCAAGGTATCGGGGTAGGGATCGAGCAGAGCCTAAACGACGTGCGAGACCAAGTGAAGACGGCGGTAGGCGGGATCGTCGAGACAGGGGCGTTTGTGATGCAGGGGCAAGCGGTGATTGGAAGCCCGGCCTTCGCGTCCTCCTCCTCTGGCTCAATCTCGGTCACGATTAGCAACAACACCTTCCGCAACCGAGATGACATTGACTACCTGATGAACGAGCTACAGAAGCGGCTCGGAGTGAACGGAGTGCGATAAGTGGCGGACGTTTACGTAGACTACTCGAACGTAACCGCCAGTGTGGTCGAAGGAACGCTGAAGGTACAGAACCGGCTCAATGCGAGAACCACCTGTACCTTCAGCGTTATCTCGGATACCTTCACGGCGGAAGAGGGGCAAGTCGTCCAGGTGTACCAGGACGGGTTTCGGTTCTTTGAAGGGACGGTGGACGAGCAGGAGACGAGCTTTTATGATGGAGGGCTGAACATCGTCACGGATGTAACAGCCGTCAGCCATGACCAACTGGCAGACCGTTTCCTTGTCGCGGGCGCCTTCGGGAACGCGGACTTGTGGACGACCTGCAACCAGATCATCGGCTCGTGCGAGATCATGAACGAGGGGATTACGAACGGGGCGCAGACCGGGCCGTTCATTGACACGCTCACCTTCAACTACGTGACCGTGGCGGAGGCGTTCAATATCCTCTCGGAGTTGACGGGCTACGTCTGGTACATTGACCAGAACCGCGTTCTCAACTTCTACGCTCCCTCCGACCCGAACAACCTCACCCTCTACACCTTCGACGGAGACGACCAGATAGAGAACTTGCGGAAGAGGAACAGCCGCGCCAACTATCGAAACGTCCAGTACATCACCGGGGGCGAAGAGCTACTAGACCCGGTCACGGAGAGCTTCAAGGGGTACGGGACGGCCAACGGTGGGACGAACAAGACGTACACCCTGCGGATGCCAGTGGGAACAGTACCGACGGTCACGGTGAACGGGACGGGGAAGACAGTCGGGATTAACGGCATATCTCAGGGCAAGGATTGGTATTGGAGCAAGGGGAGCGCCGACATAGTGCAGGATGCGAACGCTACTCCTCTCGCTACCTCTGACACCCTTTCTGTGACCTATCGCGCCCTAGTTCCGATGATTATGCTAGGGGAGGACTTCGCGCAGATCGAGGAGCGGCAAGGGATTGAGGGAGGATCGGGCAGGTACGAGGCGTTGGAGAGCCGGAGCGACTTGTACGGCCATGCAACGGCGGACGCATTGGCGAACGCTCTTCTACGGAAGTACGGGAACATCACCGAGGAGTTGACCTTCACTTCATACGCTTCTATTCAAAGTGGACGGCTGGCTCACTTTGAACGTCCTGGGTTTCGGACAGTGGGAGATTACCTTGTGACGGATGTAACGCTGCGGGACAACCAGGAAGGGAACCTCGTGGCGGACGTGAAGGCGGTCAAAGGGGAGCCTGTGGGCGGGTGGATCGAGTTCTTCAAGAAGCTGGCGGCGGCGGGGAGGAAGAAGCAGTACAACGAGAACCAGCTAGTCCTTCTCCTTCGCGCCCTTCCGCAAGTGGTGACGGTACACGATGCGGTAACAGTAGAGACGGGTGGAGCCTGGGTGTTAGGAACAGGCAAGCTCGGCTTTGTGCAGATGGGGTAAGCGATGAGAGAGGCGTTTACAGTGGGAGCAAACCTCCTGATGGAAGTAGTTAACGTGGAAACGGGCGAGGTGGAGCGGCAGGAGGTTCATAACCTCGTGGTAGATGCGGGGCTGAACCTCCTCAAGAACGCTCTCTACGGGAGTGCGCCGGACCTCTACCTCAACCGGATGAGGATCGGGACGAACGGGACGGCGACGAACGGCGGGATGACTTCTATTCTCGCTTCTGTGGCGACGTACACGCCGACAAGTAGAGCGGCAGATGATGGAGCTAAGAAAGTGACGGTCAAGCTCTTTGTCCCGACCGGCGACTTGAACGGGCAGACGTTGAGGGAGATCGGGCTGTACACGAACAACACGGACACGCTCTTTTCGAGGGCGGTCTTCAATCAGATTGCCAAGACGCAGCAAATCAACATTACGTTCACCTGGGATGTTTACTTTAGCGCAGTGGAAGGATAAGAGGAATGGCGACCAATACAAAGCGGGGATGGACTACAGGGGATACGGTAGCGGCGGCGGACGCGAACCGATGGGAGAACAGGGCGAGGAGCCACACCTACATCTACGCGCCCTACAACGCCGACCAACGAGTAAAAGACGGGGCGGACGAGGTAGGCGTCTCGGACTTAGCGTTTAACCGGCTAGGGCTACAGTTGGCGATTGAAGCAGCAGACGACGTACACGGAGCGCCATTAAAGCTAGTTGCGGGAACGGTGAACATTGACCGAGAGATTACGATAGTCGCGGCGAACGGCGGCGGAATGGAGGGGGAGAACGGGCGAACAACAATTGCTGCTAACGCGGCGTGGCAAAGTCAAGCAACGAGGATGCTTGAAAATCCGGGAACCTCGGCAGCAAGGCGTAGTTATGCCCGCGTGAAGGACGTGTACTTCGACGGGAACAAGGGTTCCGTCTCCTACACGACGAACGGGATTGTCTTCGACTACAACGACTACGTTCTCATCGAGGGCTGTACCTTCAACAACAACCGGGGCTACGGGATCAACCTCAACAACTGCTCTCGTGTCATCATTCGGAACTGCACCTTCCTCAACTCCGCCGACTACGCCATTCGTTTGACCTCCTGCTCTAACGTGTTCGTCGAGAACTGCTACTTCTACGTCTGCTACGGCGGCGTCTGGATTGACAACTCTACGGACGTTTCCGTGGTCAACTGCAAAATCCAGCAGCCGACCTATCACGGCGTCTACGTCAACGGGACGGGCTGTTTCCGTCCTGTCATCCTAGGGAACACGATAACGAACAGCGCGAGCGGCCACGGGATTGACTTCTACTGCGGCGGGGCGAGGACGAGGTTGAACAGCGTCATCTCCTCGAACGTCCTCCAACAGAACAACCTTCGTGGCATCTACCTGGACGGCTACGACAAGAACCTCGTCGTCGGCAACTCGTCAGTGGGGAACTACCAACACGGCATCAATATGCTCAACTCCGACGAGGACACTATCACCGGGAACTATACCGAGTTGAACAGCCTGAGAGGTATTCACATTGAAAGTAGCTCAAGGCGATGTGCCATTGTCGGGAACAAGAGCGTGAACGATGGGAATATCGGCATTAGCATTTGGTCTAGTTCCCATGATGCGCTTGTTGAAGGGAACGAAGTGTACTACAACGGGCAGCAAGGAATAGCGGTAGATACGTGCGACCGAGCAAACGTTACAGGAAACACGGTTCACTCCTCCAACTACGAAGGCATCTCCGTCTACAACTGCGATAGTCCTTCAGTGCGAGGGAACTACCTCTTCTCGAATAGTCGTTCCTCGAACTTGGGGTACGCGCACATCAAGTTAAGCGGGACGAGCAAGAACGGCGTCGTGGCCCATAATACTTGTCGTTGGGATAGTAGCGCGGGGTGGAAGACGAACTACGGCGTGTACATCAACGGGACAGGGGCGACGGGGAACTACGTGTGCGAGAACGACTTGAGGTACGGGTACGGAACGGCGGCTCTTCAGCAGGACACGGCGGCGACTACTCTTCTTGCGACGAATAGCAACTGGTCGTAGGGAGGGATGAAGGTTCCGCGAGGGGTTCATTAATGGGCGTATTGACGGAGCAAAGCGGGTTGTCGTCGAGGGTGACCGGCTAGTGAAGAGCCTAGACCAGAACCCGGAAATCTTGTCAAGGAGCAGCAAGGCTTTCTCACGTCGCTCCATGGCATTTTGATAAAGACAGCGTGGTGGCAAGCTGACGCTAAAGAAGAATGCGGAATACCTGTTCGGATCATGGGATAGGAGTTCCGGCAAAAATAAGGACAAGATAGACCGTATTCTACCCTGCCTGAATGAGGGTAGCGGACTAAAGAGGGAGCGGCTGCCATGCGCGGGCTGTTCTTCGTTTCGTCGACCCGCTTCATGCGGAAGGGTACAAGGTCGGAGGGTCAACTTTAGCGTAGGGAACCTGGAACTAGAGCAGATGAACGTGTGGGAGGAAGCGTTAGCGGCTCCTGAGCTGATGTCGTCTCGTCGAGTATTGGCCGCGGCTGGGCCTTACTCAATAAGCCGTGTGCGGGATCGGGAGATGGAAGAGGCTGCTCGGCTGCCGCCACTGTAGAGGAAGCGCGAAAGCCGGGCAGATCCTGGGGAGTGTGGGACAGACAATCAGCTTCTAGGGAAGACAGTAGACGTAGGCGGCTGGCGAGAGACGCGGGGGATAAACGGCGAGGTGTACGCCCGCAGCTAGAGGAGTTCTACCAGGGGCTGGGATGAGCGGGGTGGTCGGGCTTGTCTCTTCAACACCACCATAGTAACCAGATGTGGAAGAGCTTCGGAGTACGGGGACACGCGGGAAGTGATCGAGTGATAGGGCGAGGGCCGAAGACGAAGGAACGTCCCTTCCAAGAGCCTGTGGAGGGAGTGCTGGCCATCCAGCTACCAGAACAGCGGGGAGTGTGGAAAGTGGAGCGAGTGCTACATCCGTGGCCGGATGGCGGAACCAGTTGACGATTGAGCACGACGAGAACGCGACCGAACTGGATAACAACTGCGGCCCAGCATTCTCAGCGATGCTGGCGTCTGGGATCGGGGTAGAGCTGAGTGGACGACATTGTAGAGACGATGGACAACAATCGATGCTGGCTATATGACGGTAGAGCAGCTAGAGGTGGTTGACGAGGTACGCGGAGATCGAGACCGAGACGCATTACGGGAACGCTTCAATTTCCTTCGGCCAGTGGTGGAAGAGGCAACGACAACGGCTACCCCGTCGTCGTCCTGTTCTTCTTCGACATCAACGACGCCAACAGCGGCCACTTCGCCCGTATTCATGGCTACAACGACAGCGGCATCTATCGGTACTGGCCAGGTCTATGGCGGCGGCTGGAGTTCATGGCCTGGGGAGAAGCCCGAGGCGGCAGCAGAAGTTGGGATGCCTTCGTCGTGAAGCGGCGGCGGACGCTCAACTTCCCGCTGTCGGAAGCAGAAGGCATAGACATAAAAGATAGAATAGTAACAATCGGAAAGAGTAGAATCGTTCAGCGTTAGAGCAGACCGCTCCTACTTCACATTTTATAGAAGGCTTTGGGTTCGGACAAGCGAGAATGTTAGTGCTGGCGGTGATGGCGGCGTTTGTAAGCCAGACAGCGTTTGCCATTCTGCCGCCGACTTTCGTGACGGGGAAGATACGGAGGTGGCGTGATGATGCCGGATTGCTGGCGGCCCGGATTTCGACGCGACGAACGGTACACGACCGGGCGTGCCAACGAGCATCAGGTCTGGCGTTTTATCTATTGGGGCGTGACGCAGGCTAACGCCAAAGATTGCCGAAGCGGTGGGGATTTCAGAAGCGAGAGGAGCGGCTTCAACCCGAACGCTCTCTTGCTACAACCCGCCGATTGAAACGCCCCTGTACTGGCCTGCCGCAGTTCAATCGTCTCGGTGGTCTCTGGTACAATCTTCCGCCCGGCCGAGAAGGCTTATTACGAATGCCGCGCAACAGATGAGGGCGCGTTGACCTACGGCCTGAAGAACGGGTACGAGCGGCATTGGTGGACACAGGCAGTGGAATGCCAATCATGGTAGATGGTAATCTGGGTGAGACCTTGAGCCTGGCTTGCGAGAGGATACCAAGACGAGTTGCCTGTCCGATAAGACGCATTTTTGACAGCCTGTTGGCCTAGAAAGTCACAATGGCCGATATATGCGTCACAGCATGGTAAAATGTGCGTCACAACCTTCCATACATCTCATGTTCTGGGGTCACAGGAGGACACCATGGACGCCCCTGTTCTTGCAGCAGTATGGGCCCAGCGATCACCAACGAGGCAACGACCGCCAAGGACTTGGTTGAGGCAGTTGCGCAATACGCTGGCCGGATGGACTCGGAACACAGGGGAAGGTAACGATTAACGATCAGGCGGCGATTGAGGCAGAGTTTGGGGCGAGTTCGAGGTCAGTCTTCAGCATGACCAACTTGCCCAGAATTACAAAGTAAGCTTGCTTCATGATGGCTTTGCTCAGCCTGACGAGAAGCGTCGCCGGATTTATGGGCTTTAGCATACCAGGCGGCGGGCAACAACTGATGGTGCAAAGACGCCAGACTGCCTGACGCCAGAAGTGTAATGATTGGCTTGGTGTTAAGCCGTGGGGTGGTACAGTCTTTATTGAATGAGGAGGAGCCGTGAAATCTGGGATAACCGCCAAGGTATACGTTGAGGGCGGCGGCCTTGAGAAATTCAGGGGTGGGCATGGAAGAAGTAGCACAGCGTGCGCGACGCCACCAATGTATACGGCGATGTTGGCCTGGCCAGCGGCGGCACCTCCCATTGGGCTTGCTGCCCAGCGAGTTCTTTCCAGTGAAGGCAGGGGGCTCTCGACTAGCGTTGCTCCGCACGTGATCGACCAGGCCGTTGAACTCGCACAGAAATGTGCGCGTTATCTGCTCGATGCGCCGGGAGCTGAATGGGCGCGCGTGGTATCCTGTCGGGGTGGCGTTTAGACTCAATAAAACTGCTGCTGAGGTGGTTGAGGAGGCGCTTGTGGGGGTCGCGGGGACCTGAAAGCTGGCGTGCGGCGAACACCGGCGGGTGCTACTATTGCTGTTGCATCTATGTTGGGGCTTTCGGTGGATGGGCAGGTTTGGCGTTATTCTCATTCTCACCCTTTCACTGGGCCTGGCTGATCCACTTGGGCAGGGGACTCCAACGCTGGCTCATCCTCCACTTCTACCCTGGAATTCGGCGGAGACCTCGGCGGCATTCTTAACGGGTATTGCGAGCCTATCCCGGATACCGGGGTTGCAGCCGTACAAGTGGAAACCGGACAGAAGGGGTGTAGGTGGTGGAAAAAAGGAGAAGCCGCCGAAGTCACCAGCGCCCATATATAGGGTAAGAGTGGCTCGGCGGATCCTTTCTAATCTGAAGCCTACGTCGCATTTCTGGTCGCCTACTTTATTATGCTTCCGCTTCTGAGTTGTCAAGCAAAGGGGCGGCCTTCATGCCAGCTTGAATAGCGTGGTCAATGATGTTGGTAACAGCACTATACTCAGCTCAGAAGTGCAAGATGTCAAAGCGGACAACACGTGCGCAGCGACTGACGGATCAATGTCCTCCCCCAATAATCGGTTCGATCACTCCGTCCTAAAAATCTTCCATCAACGCCATAAGCATGGTCATTAGTTCTGCCCAATGGGTTCATCGCTGCTATCGTAGAATACCAATGACATTAATTGCCGTGAAGTCACCGTGTTCGTGACGCATTCCGAGTTCTTGTTTGTTTTTCCATTGCATGTCCGGGTGGTAGTAGTCAAGAGAAGCGTTTGTGTCCATGAAATGACTGGAGCTTCATATCGTCATGTTTCTGTGTTTCGATTCCTCGCCATGGGTGCCACTGCTTTCTTCGTATCGCGCATGCGATACGATCATGATAGTCCTTTGGGGACTCATGATGTATGGATTGCGTGAAACGCATTTTTACAGCATCTCATCAGCACGTCAAGAGGTTGCATCAAGGCATACTAAACTCTTGTTAGGATTCCGGTACTGTAGCTCTGTTTTTGGTGCAGTGAGTAGAAACACGGCACGTTCGGAGACGCTGTGGAGGTGTAGCCGTTGTCTTGTTGGGAAAGACGGCCACATCACTGCCCCTCGTAGTCCACGTCACCCGTGAACTGAAGCCGGCCTTCTGTGTCATTCTCCTTCACGAACCGCACGCACGAGGTCTTCTGCGTCTCGAAGCTCCACCCCCACACCACCTTCCCGCTGGGCGTCATGGATACCTACCATTCTCTTCGCCTGCAGTCCGGCCGGTTCGCCCTGAAGCTCTTCGCGGGTGTCACAATCACGAGCTTAATCATCTGTAAACCTTCTCCATTCTCCTCAAGTATTCCAGCCACGCCACTAAACAAGCGGCAGTTTGCGTAATCTCTTCGTAAAGGTGATCGTAGAGCGCCGTGGTATCCTGCTTGTTCTGCTCGGCGTTCTTGATTTCGTACAGAGCCTTCCCGACTTCTCCGAACTCTTCCAGAGTGAAGGTAAGGCGGTAGTCGTCGTCAACGAACAGTTGGGGGCCGTGTTTCTTTTGCTGCCTACGCCGCTCTCCCATTACATCGAGGACAGCACTGACAGTCCTCTGCCTCTCCGTCTTCCAGTCCACCTTCAAAGCGGTCGTATCGCTCATTGCCTACCATGCTCCTCGTCACCTTGATTTGTAGCTCTCGTCGCTCGATGCTTTCCTTGACCCGCACCTTCTGCTCTTCCTGTAGCGCCTTGATTGCCTTCCCTAGCTCAATCCCTGCGTCACTCTCGTTGAGGTAGCGTTGGAAGGACGCTCGTTCGGCTTCTATCCGTTGTCGGAGGTCTGTTCCTAGCTGCACTGCGTTTCGGAAGTCCACTCCAAACAGCCCGTTGTACATCATCGCCATCCCTTCCCTTGAATGGGGAACACGCCATACGGCTCTAGGTTTCGCTCCACGTCCCGCCATGCCGTGTTGTAGTTGGTGACGGGGAAGCGGAGGTAAGCGGTATCGGGGTAGAGGGGAAACGCGGCGAACGCTTCTAGCCCGTTCTCTACCGTTTCAAATAGGTCTACCTTGACCTGAGTGATGTCTTGCTCGTTGATTTGGGCCACAAGCTCGTTGCTTGTCATTTCGGTTACAGCTTCTAGGCCGCGTTCTTCAGCAGGCGGCGGATCATAGAGGGCCGTTTCTCCGGCTCTTCCTCTGCTTTCTCCGGCCATCCTTGCCCTTTGATGGGCTTCACTCCTCCCCATTACTTCGAGTAGATGCCAGAGGTAGTGAATGTCGTGGACACAGGCGAATGTCGTTCCTGTATCGCCCGGCGTGTTGGTGAAGACGTGGTATTTTCCGTTTCCGAGGTCTTGGACATGGGTTACAACTTCTGGAAGCTCTTTCGGTATCATCTCAGCAAACCTTCTTCAAGTGCTTTAACTCGGCGACCAGGGTTTCTCGGTCTTCTGGCAGGTCGTCCACCATTAACCGAGCCTGGGAATACTTCGTCGTGAGGAAGGGGGCGATGTGGCGGAGGACGTAGCAGGCGTTCTTCCCGTAGCACCTCCACTTGTACGCTTCGCGCCACTTGCCCTTTGCCTCGTTACTGACGGTAATCGTCCCGCATCCGGCGATCCTCTGCACCTTCTCCAACATGGGGAGAGAGGTATTGGTAATGAAGACGGTGGGGGAATAGCCGTTCAAGCGGATACAGCCTTCTCCATCTACTAGCCCGGCGACGTAGGCCCAATCCACTAACTGCCGTACCTCGTCCGCGTCAAACGTTCCTACTTGCTCCATACGTCGCCCACCATCCCTTCGACCTTCACTCGGACGTGTAACACCTGCTCCATGCCGTCCAGCATGGCTCGTTCTAGCTCGACTTTGTACTCTTCGGCGTCTTGCTCTGGCACACACGCCACGATCTCATCGTGTACCACCGCGCCGACATACTTCATCATTCCGCGTTCTCTCAACTCCCACAGGGCCATCTTCAACCCGGCAGCGGCTGTTCCTTGCGCTTTCGTGTTCAGAATTTGGTTTGCAATCCAGTCCCCAATAATCACTCGTTTGAGCCCGGTCGGAAGAAGGATCGTGGCGGGACGACCTTGTTGGGACAAGGCAAAGGCTCGGTCTCGCTCTTTCGCTACTCCCTGGAAGCGGGTGTTGAACTTCATGATTAAGCCCTTCGCTTCCTCCTCGGAGAAGTGCTGCCCGGCGCTCTTCGCGTTCCCGACGATCCTCCTCCACCCGCCGCCGAAGAGGTAGGTAAAGGTCGTACTCTTCGCTAACTGCCTCTGCTTCTTCGTCACCTGCTCAAACGGTACGCCAAACAAGATACTCGCTACGCTTCGATGCACGTCTTCTGACTGGAGAGCTTGAAGCAGCACATCATCTCCGAACACCACTGCCGCGCACCACGCTTCAATTCCACTGTAATCCGCTTGAACTATCTTGTATCCTGGGGGCGCGGCGATGATCTTTCGTCCATCTACCGGGATCTGCTGAAGGTTGGGGTCGGAGGAGGAGAAGCGGCCCGTGTCTGTGCCAAGTTGACGGAAACGAGCGTGAACGGTGGGGCCGTTCTCGGTCTCGGTCACGTAGCTTTCCCACCACGTTTGCCCGTCCCGCTTCTTGTTCGGGTTGCCGTAGACCTTCTTCCTCTGGCTGGCGTGCTTGTAGTCTTGGAGGATGCGCGGGATACTTCCTTCTGGACTGTCTAACGCTAAGTCGGCTATCGTCTCTGCGTTCGTGTTCTCTATGTCATAACCGGCTTCTTGGAGAGCGACAAGGAGTTGCGCCGGGGAATTAAGGTTAAGGCGGGGAGCCTGGGCTTCTTTTCCCTTCGTCGTCTCCCGCCATTGGTCGTAACTCAGCTTGAGCTTGCGTCTTTCCTTCGTCACCCATGCGTCGAACGTCAACGGCTTCTTGGCCGTCGTCGTCTCTCGATAGGCGGCGTAGGCTTCTTCCATCTGAAGAGGGGATGGATCGGCGTAGGCCCGGTAGACTTCCTGCACTTCCTCCTCTGTCGGGTCGGGATACCCTAGTGTCTCTCGCAGCACGACCCCTAGCCGCTCGGCGTCTTCATCCTGGGCCGCGAGCCAGGAAGAGAAGGTAGTATCAGAGACGGGTAGACCGTTAAGGGACATTTGGAGAACAGCCGGGATCAGGTTCATCTCCGTCTCTAGAGCGTTCGCTTGCTGCGTTCCCTGCACCTCTCGCTGTTGCGCTTGTCTCACCTTCACAAGCCAATGAACGTCACCGGCACAATAAGCGAGTTGTTCATCTGAGAGTTGAGGAGCCATCCAGTGCGAGGTAGAGAGGTCTTTGTCCTTCGTGTCGCTGATGTCCTTCCTCAGACGGCGTTGTACTGTGCTGGCGAGGTCTCGCTTGATGTCTCTTCGACCGGAAGCGATAATCGCTAATTCGCCGATGTAGGTATCGTAGTGATGGAGATTGGTCACGTCCACGCCGACACGGGAGAGGAAGAGGTTGTCGAAGGTCGTGCCGTTATGGGTAATCATGAGGGTGTCGGGGCGGGAGAGGAACCCGGCCAGGTCTTGACTGACTTTCCCTCGGACGTGAAGCACTGCGGTCTTCTTGCTCTGCGGGCCGTAGAGGGAGATGACGGCGGTACTGTCTCTTGTCGGACTTAGGCCGCTCGTTTCAATGTCCAGGGCTAGTTCTTTCTCCGTCGCAAACACGCGCATGGCTTCCCGCTCGTCTCGAATAATGTTTGTCAAATTCATTACTGTCTCTCGTTCCGTCTCTGGCGTTGTTTACTACTCTTACCGTTTCTTGGGCCGTAAAGAAGGGGCAGGTTGTCCTGCCCCATTCTCTTACCTGTTTGGGTAATGTCTCTTACGCGGCGGCGGGAAGAGCCGGATGAGAGAGAGTATCGGCGAGCCGTTCACGGGCTTCCTTCACCTCGTCTGACACGTTACGCTCAAAGCGAGCCGTGGCGACGAAGTAGGAGTACCGCTTGCTCGTCGTCTGCTTCGAGCCGAGAACGAGGACGGCGCGACCGGGGCCAAAGAGGTTGAAGGCGTCGAGGACTTGCTTGCCGATCTGGTACGAGGTGGACTGGAAGGTGAAGGTGGCGTAGGTGTTCAGGAGCGGGAGGTAGAAGAGGAAGGTGTGTCCTGGCTGGCACTTCGGCTTCTTGCCGTTCAGCCACTTCGTATCGTCGTCGTTCCACTGCTCGTCCCGCGTCTTCCATCCCTCGTTTGCCTCGATGAAGCAGCCATCGGGGTAGTAGAGGAAGCGGTCGTCCACGCTCTTCTTCAGGACGGTCTCGCCGTCGGTGTCCAACATCGTCCAAGTGTGGGCGTAGGCGACGGGGATCACGAGGAGTTCCTTGAAGCCGGGGAGGATCGTGTTGGCAATGAGGTATTCCCCTGCTTCGGCTGCCCCGTCTACCACTTCGGGCGTCATGTTCTGTGCCAGCTTCAACGTCTTCGGGTAGTCTCCGTCCTTGAAGGCGACCGGCCACTGAGGGTTGAGGAAGCGAATGTTGAAGTCGGTATTCGCGGCATCTGTCGTCGTTTCATTCAGTACAGGCTTCTTAGCCATCTCGTCTCATTCCTTCTATGCGTTTTGATAATTGATGATCTCGATGAAATACCCGCGTTCCGTGAGGTAACGGAGGAAGCGGGCGAATTCCAGCAGCCTTTGTATTTGTCGGGAGGGGTTCAGGGTGAAGAGTGCGTAGGAGAGGTGGAGGCTCAAGGCGTCCAGGTGGTCAGGGTGGAGGTTGGGGAGGAACACGCCGGTCAGGTCTTCAATCACCTCTATGAACTCCGTAGCGTCTACTCCCCAACCCCCGTTCTCCTCCACTACTGCCAAACCTACGAAGTCGCTTACCTCCCCTTCGGTCAGGGAAGGGGCCGTAATGGTCGTCACGAAAGAGGCTCCTTGTTTGTCTTTAGGGGCGGGTTGCTTTCATGGCAACCCCCTCTGGCCCTTCTAGCTTCTCTAGGAACCGCTCTACGCTTCGCTTGCTCACTTTCACTCGATGGGGGGTTGTCCTCTTGAACTTCAGGCCGTGTGCCATGTAGTAGGAGAGGTTGTTGGTGATCGTCGGGCGAGCAACGTCTAGAAGTACGGCGGCTTCGGGAATTGAAATCCACACGTCGCCTTCCTCTAGCTCCTCTTCCTCCGGCTCTCCAACGGCGTCTCGTACGAGCGTCACGACCGCTTGCTGTGCCTCTAGCATCTCATTGAGGGCTTGCTCTCGTTCCTCCACCGTCGCGCTAGGTGAGAGAGAATTGTAAACGCGGCTTGCTTTGTCCGCTCGCTCTAGCGCCTCTCGAATAACCTCTACGTTCGTGGGCAGCGTAACGGGCATGGGTCTTTCCTTTCATGCTCCTCGACGGGAGCATCCGTCTTATCAGTCCTATTCGTCCTATCCGTCTTATCTGTCTTGTCTACGCAAGCTCTAGGCTAACAATTTCTCGTTCGCCCATGTCTTGCGTTCTCTTCGCTATTAGCTTGTTAAGGTGCTTCTGTCACGATGGGAATTGTAGCTCAATACAAAATTAATGTCAAGTCCGAAAGAATAGAAAAATGGGTCATAATAGACACGTCTAATCATCTCTTAATGTTCTTGCTGTTCGTCCGTTCTTGACGTTTTTTTCTGTTCTCGCTATACTTGCCGTTGCCAGAGGGCAGTATACCATAAAAGTCAGGGCTAATTTCAATAAGAGCAAGAGTTGTCGGGACGTGCCGTCCCTACTGAGGAGTGAAAGAGTGAGTGCTGTTTCAGACGCAGCGATAAAGCTACACAAGGAATTAGGGTTTGCGGTCATCCCGATTAAGCCCAGGAGCAAGATACCCTACGACAAGGGGTGGCCGTCGTTGAGGTTGGACACGGACGGCGAAATCGAGCAGGCGTTTGCCAAGAGGGAGCAGGCGAATGTCTCTTTCCTGCCTGGTTCTCCTTCGGGTGACGTGGTAGACATTGACCTGGATGCAATGGAGGCGGTTTCCCTGGCTCCTGAATTTCTCCCTCCAACGGGACGGGTGTTTGGGCGAGAGGGAAAGCCGCGTTCGCATTGGCTCTACAAGGTCTCAGGGTCGTACAAGACGGCGAAGTTCACCGATCCAGAGCAAGAGGTCAAGGGCGAGCATGGAATGATTGTGGAGTTTCGAGCAGACGGAGCGCAAACGGTTGTTCCTCCCTCGACGCATACCAGCGGAGAAGTTGTCCGGTGGGACAGTGAGGAGGAAATGGCGGAGGTAGACGCCGAGGTGCTACGAATGGCAGTGGCGCGACTAGCGGCGGCGGCTCTTCTCGCTCGTTACTGGCCGAAGCAGGGAACGCGGCAGCAGCTTGCTCTCTCTCTTGCCGGTGGTCTCCTTCGGGACGGGCTGGACGAGGAGGAGGTTGAACACTTTGTCAGGACGGTAGCGCGAGAAGCGGACGACGAAGAGGCGGAAGAGCGGCGCGGCGTCGTCTCCCACACAGCAGCGAAGATCGGGAAGGGGCAGAACGTCACCGGCTGGCCGTCTGTGTCTTCTACCCTCGGAGATAAGGTGGCGGCACGGCTCCACGACTTCATCACGGCATCACTCCCCCAGGAAGAGAGCCTGGCGCGGGAAGGGAAGCCGGTAATTTACACCGAGAATGAGGACATGGTTGAAGGGCTGCGTTTGGCGTGGACGGCGTTGGAAAAGATGAACGAGCCGCCGTCCCTCTTCGTCCACATCAGCGGGGAGAAGGTACGACTGACGCGAACGAATGAAGACCTCGTGGTAGAGGCGCTAACGACGGAAACGATGCGGTTCTACCTGGCGCACGCGGCCACGTTTATTGAGCGACAGCAGAAGCGAGACAAGGTGACGTACCCGCCGACTGTTCTGTGTAACGCTCTTCTGTCTGACCCTAACCCTCATCTTCCCCTGCTTCGTCGTATTGTTCGGATGCCTACCTATGGCCCGGACGGTCTCTTGCACTCCTTGCCGGGGTACAATCCCGACACACACACCTTCTACGATCCTGAGTACGCCATCGAGGTAGACGACGTGCCAGAGGAGCCGACAGAGGGGATAGTCGAATGGGCAAAGGAGGTGCTAGGCGAGGAGCTATTAGGGGACTTCCCGTTCAAGACGCAGACGGACAAGACGAACGCCATCAGCATGATTGTCCTCCCCTTTGTTCGGGATATGATAAGTGGCCCGACGCCTCTTCATCTCTGGGAAGCGCCAGCTCCGGGAACAGGAAAGAGTTTGGCGGCAACGGCGGCTCTCGTTCCTTCCGTGGGGAGGGAAGTCTCGATGATGAGCGAGACGAAGGACGGCGACGAGTGGCGGAAGAGGATTTTGGCGGCGTTGAGGGAGAACCAGGAAGCCATCTTCATTGACAACGTAAACCAGATGCTCTCTAGCTCGTCTCTTGCCTCGGTCTTGACGACGAACACGTTCTCGGATCGTGTCTTGGGCCAGAGCAAGACGGCTTCTATTCCTGTTCGCTCCATTTGGGTTGTCACAGCCAACAACCCTTCTTTGACCACTGAGATAGCGCGGCGGTGTGTCCAGATACGGCTAGACAGCAAGGAAGACCGACCGTGGCTCCGGGAAGGGTTCAAGCACCCGGCATTGATAGAGTGGGCGGTAGAGAACCGAGCCAACCTTATTCGCGCTGTTCTTATCCTGGTGAACAACTGGATCGCAAAGGGCAAGCCGAGGGGCAGCGTGAACATGGGCAGCTTCGAGAGTTGGTCTGCCGTGATGAGCGGGATCATGGAGAGCGCGGGGTACAGGGACTTCATGGGGAACATGATGAACTTGTACGAGACGGCGGACGTAGAAGGGGCCGCGTGGCGAGAGTTTGTAGAGACGTGGTATGAGAAGTTTGGGACAGGCGAGGTAACGACCGGGGATTTGTTCCTCCTGGCGATAGAGATAGACGGGCTGTATACGGGCAAGGGAGGAATGGGAGACAAGGGGGTCTTTGGGCGTCTGCTATCGAAGCAGCGAGACCGAGTAATCGGCGGGTATCAGATTGTGCTAGGGCGATCAGTGAAGCGAGCGGCGCGTTATCATCTCGTTTCCGTCCTAGAGGGGGTGCGGGGGTGGTCTTCGACCCCTGCTGAGGAGAGGAAGCTGGCGGTGTGATGAAGAAGGGATGTTATTGCACTGAGAACCACGAGTGCAAGAACTGCCGGAACCAGAGGGAGAGTTGGTGCAGGAGGAGCCATCCAGCGCGAGAGGGGAGAGGCGTACATCGGCAGCAGGATGACCGCGTAACAACGTCTTTTCTGTTCCTTCGCTTTGGGGATAGGTGAAGATAGGTGAAGATAGTGAAGTTCCGGTAGGTCATTCTCCGGGAGAAAAACGATTGGTTTTACGAAAGAGAGCAGGAGAAAGACCCCTCTTGACTTCACCCATCTTCACCTGTTTTCACATATTCACATCTTTCCTTCCTGGCACACGTCTTGCGGTCTTTCTATGTACCCCCCAATAACCTTTTCATCGTAGAGGAGTGACCGGAATGGCGATGAATGGACAGAAGCAGCAAGACCAAGAGCAGACCCCCCTCGTTCTCCCCGATGGTCTTCTCAGTTTCGCCGAGACGGAAGTGTTGCAAGCGGCACTCAGGGTTTTCCTTTTCTCGGTTGAACGACTTGCACCCGGCGACGACATGGCAGACATGAAGCGGCTCATTGAGGAGCTAGACCACAAGATTTACCGACATCGAGAGAAGCTATGGACGACGCAGGAACGGGACACAGTAATATTTTTAGCGCCAACGTTCCTAGACAAACACCTGGAAGAGCAAGTCACAGCAATGCGGCTCTTCATCTTGGAGCGAGTACCAGGACTAGCGAAACGAATGTCGGAATTTGAGTTGCTTCCTCCTACACAGCAAACCCTCGACGCTTTTCAAGCACAGTTGCAGAAGCGCGTCGAGGATAGCAAGCGGGAGAGCGGGATGAACGATAACTAACAGTTCGTCCGTACGGAACATGAAGAACC
This sequence comes from Anaerolineae bacterium, assembly GCA_046328535.1. Classification (GTDB taxonomy): domain Bacteria; phylum Chloroflexota; class Anaerolineae; order Epilineales; family JAHCIE01; genus JBDHWG01. The sequence continues at coordinate 108,332 of JAXLWJ010000007.1, read as the reverse complement.
CCTGAGTAATACTCAGGGGTTCTCGTTTTTGTCGTCGGAGGCTAGTTTAGCGAGGCGCTCCTCTAGCTTCGCCAAGTCATCCGGGGGGAGCAAGGTGGCGAGGGGGGCGCGTTGCAGCATCATAGAGATAGCTGCCGAGCGATCTATGGCGTTTGCCTGCATCACCATATTGATCTTCTCCATGATGTCTTCGCGCAAGGTGATGGTGACTTTCTGGTATCTCACGCTCTTCTCCTCGATCCCCTTCGTGTTCGCTCCACATAACTGCCTCCCATTGTAGCACAAGTCAGTCAACAAATGAATAGGCTCGGAGTGAAAATCAGCGAGAAGCGGAAAATTGCGGCTCAAACACTAGACAAGAGCATTGTGTATGTGATATACTGGCATAGTAAGCAAATTACTTATTATACCGTGAATGGAGGTCGTAATAAGGGACAGAGCGAGACGGAAAGCCGCACTACTGGCGTACCCTGGCCGAAGTAGTGGACGAGGAGCGGCTGTCTCCTGTTGAGATACGGGAGCTACCACGGTGAAAGCCTGATAAATAGGCGAAAGGTCTTCGCACAGAAACGCTGAAAGGCGTCGGGCGGGTGGAAGGGATAGGCGAAGATCACCGGGCCATCGAGCCGGGGAGCATTCAGCCCCACCGTGAGAAGAGCGGCCAGAAGCTACTACCGAAGAAAGAGAGCGCCTTGGAACTTCTAAGCCGGACACGTCGAAGGGCTGGAAGGAGGCGAGGGCGGAACGAGCAGACGGTCTCGTTCTATCCCAGGAGTACCACCGTCACAGTCTCAATAAGCACCTGTAGAGAAGGGCCGGTGGAAGCCCGGCCCTCTTTCTCTCCTAGAGGGGAAGCTATGAAAGGGCAACTGGCGGCGTGCTACGTCCGAGTAGGGCCGAGTGAGGAAGGGACGGTAGAGCCTCAGAAGGAAGCGGTGCTGCGGTATTGCCATGAAAAGGGGCTAGGAGTGGCCGGGGTGTACGTAGATGAGGGCGTGACAGGGTACGTGCCGTTTGAGGATCGGGACGCGGCGCGGCTTCTCTTGGAGGACGCCCGGCAACACACCTTTGATGTCGTCGTGGTCTACCAGTACAACCGCATCGGGCATGATGTCGCAAGCGTGGCGCGGGTAGCGGTGCTGCTCGACGACTTGAAGGTGGGGACGCTGGCGGTGATGGGAGAGACGCGAGAGATGCCGATGAAGTTGCAGGTGATAGGAGGTCGGCATGAGGGGGAAGGCCAACCGGCGCGTAGGGGTGATCGTGGTGACGGTGGACGACCTGCAAGAGCGGGAGTGCGACGTACCAAAGTGGATCGAAGCAGTAACACGGGCTTTTTCGTCATTTGGCCGGAAGGTACAGCGAGTAGTGAGTAGGCAGGAATGAGGAAGGCCCCGGTTCTTCCGGGGCCTCTTCCCTCTGAACAACGAAACCTGCATTCACAGGCGGCATTGTCCTTTCTGCAACTCTGGCTAAGACCCATTTGAGCGCCTGCAAATGGCTCACGCGATCTTCAACATAAACGACTTCCAAATCCATTCCGTACCTCCGACGAATTTTGCATAATCGGCTAATCCGATGTAAATTATAGCCAGAACAGTAAAATTCGCAATAATTGATATAAAAGCAACAATAGGAGGAGATGATGCGACGTGCTGTAGCTTACTGCCGTGTGTCGAGTGAAGGGCAACAGAGCGAAGGGACAATCGGTCTCCAAGTAGATGCAATCAAAGACTGGTTGCAACGGCGGGATGACCTCACCCTTGTCGAGTGGTATCTTGATGAGGGGTATTCCGGCTCGCTGCCGTTTGACCAACGACCAAGAGGAGCCGAGCTTCTTCGAGATGCGGCTGAGGGGAAGTTTGATGTTGTGCTAGTCTACAAGACAGATCGGATTGCCAGAGATGACCTGTACTTCCAGGTCTTCAAGCACGAGCTACGAGAGCGCAACATCACAATCATGAGCATTACTGAGCCCTACGATGTCAGTACACCTAGCGGTGATTTCACGGCAGGGTTGCTTAGTCTTGTCGCCGCTTTTGACCGTCGAAATATCCTCGACCGAAGCGTAGCCGGGAAGGCGAGGGTGGCGAAGATGGGAAAGTGGCCGAACGGAGGAATACCCTACGGGTACTACGCCGATGACCGAGGGTTCTTACAGATACGAGAGGAGGAGGCAGAGACCGTCCGTCTCATCTACAAGTGGTACACCGACGAACATTGGAAGATCAGGGAGATTGCCTGTGAATTGGATGCGAGAGGCATTCCTCCGTCGAACGTGGCGCGACAATACAAGTCCGAGAAGGGATGGGCCGGGGAGTGGCTGCGGTCGCAGATACATCGTATCCTCGAAAACCCGGTCTACCACGGGGAAGCGGAGTACAAGAGCAAGGCTGAGGGACTGATCATCATTCATGTCCCGGCCATTGTGCCGAGAGAGCAGTGGGAACGAGCGCAGATACGGAAGAAGGAGCAGAGGACGTATCCGGGGCGCAACCCGGCGAACATTCTGCGGGGGAAGATTTTCTGCGGCATGTGTGGTCGGGCCTATGTCGGTGCATTGGGCGGTAGAAGTGGCAAGATACGCTACTACAAATGCACCGGGCTTGATACAGACAGCCCGGTAAACCGGCGAAAGTGCAACGCGAGATTTATGCGGGCTGTGCCACTAGAGGAGTGGGTATGGGCGCAGATCATGGAAGTGATTGAACACCCCGGCGATATAGTAGAGGAACTGGTCGTCAGTCAGGGGGAAGCGGAAGCCGAGCTAGGGGAGATTGACAGCAAGGTTCGGGACATCGAGCGGCGGATCGCTATGGAGATGAGTAACCGCAAGACCACAATCTCTTTGTGCGCGAAGGGCCTAATTACGGAGAGCGACCTACAAGAGCAACTGGCGGAGATTGAGCGGGAGACGAAGGGGCTGCGGGCGAAGAAGGAAGGGCTACTGGGTCGGCAAAAGGAGTTACTGAACCAGGAGGCTCAACTAGAGCAGGTGCGGGAGACGTTGGAACAGTTGGGGCAGTATCGGGAGGTGACAGAGGAGAAGGACAAGCGGGTTCTGATCGAGATGCTGGTGAACAAGGTCGTTGTCATGCCGGGGGAAGATGGGAAGCCAGCGGCGCAACTCCTCCTTGCCGTCGGGGGTAGTAAATTGTCGCAGGGTCTCCGAAGCCGCCCACGCTCACCCAGTCTACCGTTTGCAGCGTGTTGAAGTCCTCCTCGTACGAGATGCGGCGGAACCAGTCGTAGCCCGCCCGCCCCAGCTCCTCCGCCCGCGCCGGGATAACCTTGTTCATGAGATTCGCCACCAGGCTCGCCATCGTGCTCGTCGAGCCGTTGGCGAACAGCGCCCGCTGCGGGTTGTACACCCCGTACATGTCCAGGTCGCCCGTCACGAGGTGGTACAGCTCGCGGATGCCCGACAGGCGCGGCGTGTCGCTCAACGCCTGCGGCACTGGCAGGCCCATCAGCCGCGCGAACGCCGCCTCGATGCGCTCCTCCTCGCTCCACATCGCCATCACGTGCCGCCCACCCCTCTTTCCCCCCTCGCCCCATGTAGCGCCGACTTCAGTCGGCCTACCCACCCCCTGCACGATGCCGCCCTCCACCAGCGCCGCGAACGCCGCCCGTTCCCGCCCCAGCGCCTCCGCCAGCGCCTCCGCCGCGAACACCTGCCCGGCGAACTGCGCCCGCACCTTGTCGCGGATCGCGGCCGGCAGGTCCGTCGCCGCGCCTAGCACCGCCTCCAGCGTCGCCTGGCATTGCAGGCGCAGCAAGTCCTCGCGCTCCCCCGTGGTCTCCGTCCCCATCGCCCGCTCGCTCATCGTCTCACGCCTCCTTTCAACAGCGGCGCTAGACCGCCCCGGCGCCGCCACAGCGCCATCGTCTCTCAAGTCTCCCAATTCCGTGCCTTCCGTGTGTTCCGTGGTTCCCTCGCCTGACTTTTGTTCCCCCGCCGTCTCGAAGATCAGCCCCGCCGTCCCGGCCGCCGGGTTGTACACCAGGTCCGCCGAATACACCGTCTCGATGCGTATCACCTTCCGCCCGCTTGCCAGCAGCCCCACATCCACCGACAGCCCGACCGGCGGCGTCGGCCGCCCCGCCGTCCGGTCCGCCACGAGCTGCTCCAGCATCTCCCGCGCGACCCCGCGCGACGGCCCCCACGGGCGGAACTTCGCCATCACCGCCGCCCGCGCCTCGTCCCAATAGCCATCATGCACCACGCCGGCGATGTCCCGCGCCGACCGTCCCGCGCCGAGCGCGCCGTGGTCCACGAACGACGCCACGGCGCGGAACAGCCCGCGCGCCACCGCGTCCCGCAGCGCCCCCGCCTCGAACTCCCAGCCGTTCGCCGTCCCCGCCGCGATCACCGCCAGGCGAAACTCCCCGTCGCCGACCGCGTCCTCGAACGCCGCCGCCAGCGTCACCCGCTCGACCCCTCTCTGCTTTCCCCCATCCACGGGGGGAGAATGGGCCGCCGTCTGCTTCTGCCGCGCCATGCGCTGCACCTCCTTTGAAGATAAGCCTCAACGCAAAGACGCAAGGACGCAAAGAGAGATAAATCTTCAGTCTGTTGGCGGCGTTGCGCCTTTGCGCCGTTGCGTTCTCCTTCTCTGACAATATGCCTCGGCTGTCATGCCGAGAACCCTATGCCCGTAGCGGCATGCGCCGACACAAGAAACGTCTAGGCTGTCACCCTGAGCGTAGCGAAGGGTCTGGACTGCGGTACAGAGGCGGCCCAGATGCTTCGCCTTCGGCTCAGCATGACAGCAGGGCCTGAAGTTTCTGAGCAGCGTAGCGAGGCATCTGGGCCGCAGTCCAGACCGCTCACTCCGTTCGGGGTGACGGCGATTTTCATGCATCTCCTCCGTGGCTATCATTCCCCGTCTCCCGCAGCCGCCGCGCGATCTCGTCCGGATCCACCAGCTCCCCGGCGAACTTCCACGCCACGACCGCCGCCTCCGCGTCCGTCGCCCACCCCCGCTCCACCATCATCGCCAGCGCGTCCACGATCGAGCGCGCCGCCTGCGCCAGCGTCAGGTTATCCTCGCGGTTCAGGTCCGTCACCGCCCAGCGCAACTGCAAATCCTCGCCGCTGCGGATCGGCGGCCCGCCGAGATGCCCCGCCGCCTGCGCCCGCATCACCGCCACCGCCATCATGTCGCCGAGCATCGTTGTGAACTGCCGCTGGCGGTGCAGCAGGTGGCGGTACGTCGGGATGTTGGCCTGCTTCGCCGTCGCCTGCGTCGCCCCCTCCGGGTCGCCCAGGAAGTGCGGCGGCATCCCCACCCCCGCCGCCACCATCATCCGCAGCGCCTTGCCGTCCGCCGCGGCGTCGTCCGCCGCGATGTTCGGCTGCACTGCCCGCCACTCCTCCTCCGGCCCGTGGATGAGCAGGCTGCCCGCGCTCGGCGGCTGGGCGTACTTCTGCCGCGCGTTCGCCACGGCCAGGTCCGGCACACGCACCTCCCAGTAGAACAGGCTCTTGTAGTAGTTGAGGCGCACGCGGCCCTCCAGCCACTCCTTGTAGCGCTTGAGCCAGACCAGCACCGGCCCCAGGTCGCCCTCGCCGCGCACCGCGCCGACCGGCCGGTTGATGGCGTAGTGCAGCATCACCGCCTCGCCCGGTTCCAGCGTCGGGTCCGCCAGCCCCTTCCAGCGTTTGCCCTGCGCATCGCCCGGCGTGAGCTGCCAGTAGCCCATCTCCCGCTCGTAGTCCTCCGGGTGCGTCTCCACGTCGCGGATAACGCTGGCCGGGATGAAGCGGAAGTAGCTCATGCCGTCGGCCGCGTTCGTGAACACCACCGGGAACAGCTCCCCCGCCCGCGTCAGCTCGTCGCACAGGTGGGGCAGGCGGGCGCGGAAGCGGTTCTGCGGGTGCGCCCACAGCCGCTCCAGGAACAGCCCAATCTCCTCGTCTACCTGGCACTCGAACTCGATGCCGTCCGACACGACGAAGTCCGTCACCAGGCCTACGATGCGCCGCGCCAGCGGGTTGACTCGCCACGCCTGGAGCGCGTCGCCCAGCTCCTCCTTGCGCTCCGTCCAGCGGCGGTCCGTCTGCGCCCCCGACCCGGCCACCTGGTCCCACCAGCGGTCGTCCACCACCTGCACCGCCGCCGTCACCCGCGCCTCGATCACATCCCCGAACAGCCACGCCGCCAGTTGCTCGCGCCACGTCATAAATCTCTCCTGAGGAGAGGTGACGGAGTGACGATGTGACGATGTGATCTGACCCTTGCCTGTCACTCCGTCACTCCGTCACCCCGTCACCCGCGCGCCTTCGCCTCGATCAGCTCCCGCATCAACGCCATCTTCTCCTCGTAGCACCGCTTCATGCTGAACTCCATGTCCTCGATGCGGCTCTGCAAGCGCCGCAGCTTATCTTCCATCTGGCGGATGCGCACCAGCGCCACGGCCAGCATCACGACCAGCACGCCGTACACCAGGAGAAGCGCCAGCGCGTCCAGCAGGTCCAACACGCCGTCCTGCATAGCCCACCTCCTATCGCACCAGGTACCACACCTCGATTTGCCGCCGCACCGTGAACGGCGTCCCGCCATCCACCGGCGTCACGCGCACGCGGCGCACCCGTTGGTCCGTCGTCACCGGCGTCAGCCGCGACAGGTCGTCCAGCAGCCGCACCGCCGCGTCGGGCGACATCCCCGTCAGCAGTTGCACCCGCCGCCGGGTCACCCGCTCGCCGGCGCACAGCCGCCGCAACACGATGACCAGCCGCCGCGCCACCCGCCCGCGCGCCGCGCCTTCAGCCGGCGCATCATCCGCCGCCGCCACAGCCTCCTCCGCCGCCCCCGCCAGCCGCCGTGCCACTCGCGTGTCGCACTCCAGCGCCAGCGCCGCATCCTCCGTCGTCACCGGCTGCCCGATGAGTTGCTGATAGATGAGCCACGCCAACGCCTGCGTCGGCGTGTACTCCTCACACCCGATGCTCATAGTCTCCCTGGCCCCAATCTTTCTAGCCCCCCGCGGTCACGCGCCCATCATACACCACGAGGCAGCCCTGCCGCGCCGAATAGTGTGATAGCGGCGTGAATAATCCGAACGTTTGTCCAACTATTTCTCACAGGGCCGGGCGAGTCTGGCACACTTCTTGCCTCCTGCCGGGTGTGCTGTTGTGAGGGGATGATGATGGAGACCGTTGCGAGGAGTGATAGCCGATGACAGACATTGAATGGTCACGCCGCCGAAAAATCCCGCCCTGGAAACCGCTGCTCTTTGCTGCCGCCGTGCTGATGCTGGTCGCCGCCGCGTGCGGCACAGCCGCCAGCCAGCAAGGGAGCGCGAACAAGGTCGAGGTTGTACCGGTGGACTCCGGGAAGAGCGTCGTCGTTGCGCCGGCGCAGCCCGCTGCGCCCGCCGCCCAGGTCCAGGTGCCGGCCGGTTCACAGGTGCAGGTTGTGCCGGCCCCGCCTTCCGGCGCGCAAGTCCAGGTCGTGCCGGCCCAGCCGGCCCCCGCCCAGGTGCAGATCGTCCCCGTCCCGCAGCCGACATCCGTCGTCCAGGTGCAGGTGGTCCCGGCCGCCCCGGCGGACCAGCCGCCGACGGCCCCCGGCCGCGATGCCGTCCCCGTCGCGGCGAGCGCCCCCGACGGCACGGCCAGCGGCGACACTCAGGCCGGCGCCGCGTTCGCCCGCTGGGTCATGGACCAGGACCCGCAGCAGAAGCTGATCACCGCCGCCGTCGTCCGCAATGACACCAATCTGAGCGTCAAGGTCAACGCGACGGCCACCAAGACGGACGTGCAAAACCTCCTCGTGGCCCTGGCCCAGGGCATGGCGCGCACCTTCCCCGGCAAGCCGATCACGGTAGATGGGTACTACCAGTCCGGCGACAAGCTCGCCACCGCCACGTATGACCCGCTCAACAAGCAGGTCGCCGTGCAGTGGCTGCATTAATCCCTCACCCCCTACCCCTCTCCCAGAACGGGAGAGGGGGGAAGAAAGACAAGGAGAATTTGCAGATGAGCACACCCTTCGATCGTTGGGCGCAAGGCCCGCAGGGAACACAGCCCACTCAATCCGGCGGCTTCGACAACTGGAACCAGGCCATCGGCTCCGCGCCCCCGCAGCAGATCCAGCAGGCCGTCAGCCAGGCCGCGCGCCAGGTGAACCCGCAGGACTACTACCAGCACACGCAGCCCGGCGTCGGCGGTACAGACCCGCTCGGCCAGATCCCGCAGCAGCAGCGCGGTGGCCTCGCCCAGTCGCTACTCGGCGCGCTCTTCGGCAGCGGCGTCAGCCAGCAGCAGGTGCAGCAGGTCGTCGGCGGCGCCGTCAACCCCAACAACATGACGCCGGAGCAGCTCGCCGCCCTCGCCCAGTGGATGCAGCAGAACCACCCCGAGGCCCTCGGCCAGGCGGCGGCGCAGAACCAGAACAACCCGGACATCCTCCAGAGCCTGCTCGGCAACAAGCTGCTCATGCTCGCTGTCGCCGGCCTCGGCGCCAAATACCTCGCCGACCGCAGCAAGCAGGGCTAACGCGATCCCCGTCGCGCCCTGGCTCGCGGCGGAGTGTCAACTCCGCCGCCTCTGGGAGGCGCTGGAGATGGCTCTCCACCGCCAGCGCGATAACGGCAACGAGTTCAAGTTCATCAATCGGCCAAATCACCGAGGGCGCGCCATCACCGGCGCGCCCTCGTGGCGCCTGCTCCTGTAACCAATCGCCGCCCAAGCTCATCTATAATCTATAGAACTCTATGTTTGCACTTTGTGTCTGGTGGGGAGGCTTGGAGGGCGCAGCCCTCCAAACCACCCCCTTTCCCCTTCTTCAGTGGGGACTGCGCCCCTGAACGACGCGGGGGAGAGGGGGTTCGTGGGGGCCGCAGGCCCCCACACCCCGCGTCACAGCAAAGTGCAAAGATAGAGCTATAGAAGACTGATACCCTTCGTCGCGTATGAGTGCGGAGAGCCATGATCAACGACACCATTGTGAAGGCGAAGGCGGAGCTTGCGGCAGCCATTGGCCTGGCGAAGTGCCGCCAATGCGGCTGCCTGCGCGAGACGCTGGATGGCCTGGCCGCCGCGTGTCGCGCCACCCCCGCGCCGGAGGCGCGCGCCCTGGCGGACGACGTGGCCGCGTGGCAGATGCAGATGGACGATGTTCGCTACGCCTGCCTGGGCTGCGACTATTGCTACCCCGCCGCCGCTCAAGACCTGCTGGCCGAAGCCCTCCCCGATCTCGCGTTGGCGGGAAGCCTCGCGTGCGAGTTTCACGTCGTCCCGGACAGCTGGCCGGCGGTCGCGGGTGAGTATTGTGTCCTGGATCGCGCCGCGCCCATCGCCGTGTCTACCCTGGGCAGCCTTGACCTTGCTTCCGCTCTCGCCGCGCGCCAGCCGGCCGGCCTGGCAATCGTCGGCAAGACAGAAACCGAGAACATCGGCCTTGACAAAATCATCAAGAACACCGTCGCGAACCCGTCACTACGGTGTCTCGTGGTGAGCGGTCGTGATCCTGTCGGGCATTTCCCCGGCCAGACGCTCCTGGCGCTGGCGGCAAATGGCGTGGACGTGCAGGGGCGCGTCATTGGGTCGAACGGCAAGCGGCCAATCCTCCGCAACGTCTCCGTCGCGGACGTGGCCGCCTTTCGCCAGCAAGTTCGCGTGGTGGACATGATCGGCTGCGAGGATGTGGCTGCGATAGCCGCCCGCGTGGGAGAACTGGCGGCGGAGGCGCCACCAGCGTGTGACTGCGGCTGTGGCTGCGACGGCGCGGCCCCGTCCGCCCTCGCCACCGTACCCAGGGTCCTGGCCGACGACCCGCTAGAGGCCGTAGCCCTGGACCGGGCCGGCTACTTTGTCGTCCTCCCCCTCCACGAGCGAGGTCGGCTGAGCGTCGAGCACTACGCCTACGACAACACCCTGCTGCGCGTGATCGAGGGTGCGACGGCCAGGGCGCTCTACATGGCGATCATCCAGAATGGCTGGGTCACCGAGCTGAGCCACGCCGCGTACCTGGGCAAGGAGTTGGCAAAAGCCGAGCTGAGCCTGCGCCACGGCCTGCCATATCGCCAGGACGGCGCGTAGCCCCAAGTCCCGGCCCATCGGCGGCATGCGACCTTCAGGCCGCCAGTTCCTCCAAACTGCGGCCGCGCGTCTCCGGCCCGAACGCCAGCACGATGAGGCCGCCGAGCAGCATCACCGCCGTGAACATCAGGAACACGTTCTGGTCGCCGCCGAACACGGCGATCTGGTAGGCGACGGATAGCGGCGCGATGAACGCGAACAGCCGCCCCACCGCCGCCGCCCACCCCGCGCCCGTCCCGCGCAGCCGCGTCGGGTACATCTCCGGCGTGTAGGCGTACACTACGCCCCAGGCCCCCAGGTTGAAGAAGCTCACCACGCTGCCCCAGAACAGAATGGACGGCACATCCTTCGCCGCCAGCGCCACCTGGCCGAAGAAGAACGCCCCGACGGCCGCGCCGAACAGGAACCCGACCAGCGTGATCTTCCGCCCGATGCGCTCCACCAGGTAGGCGGCGGCGAAGTAGCCGGGGATCTGGGCGATGGCGATGATGAGGTTGAACAGCAGGGCGTCGTTGAGGGCGAAGCCCTTGCGCACGAACTGCGTCGGCAGCCACAGGAAGATACCGTAGTAGCTGAAGTTCATCGTCGCCCACATCACCCACAGCACCACGGTCCGCTTGCGATACGCCGGCGCGAACAGGTCGCCGACGCGGCTCGATGCCTTCGGCGCGACCTCCGTCACCGTCGTCTCGGCCGGCGGCGCGATGCCCGCGCTCTTCTCCATCTCGCGCACCACCGCCTCCGCCTCGGCGGCGCGGCCCTGGCTCAGCAGGTAGCGCGGCGACTCGGGGATGCTGCGGCGGATGATGAACACGTACAGCGCCGGCAGCGCGCCGATGAGGAACGCGACGCGCCAGCCAAAGCTCGGAATCACGAGGAAGCCGATGAGCGCGGCGAGGACGCTGCCGTAGGCCCAGAAGCTCTCCAGCAGCACGACCAGCGAGCCGCGGCGGCTGGACGGCGCGAACTCCGACACCAGGGTGCTGGCGACCGGCAGTTCGCCACCCAGGCCCAGCCCGGCCAGGAAGCGCACCGCCATCAGCATCACCAGGCCGGTCGCCAGCGCCGACAGGCCGGTGAAGATGCTGTAGACCAGCAGCGTCACCTGGAAGACGGCTTTGCGCCCGATGCGGTCGGCCATGCGGCCGGCGATCAGCGCGCCGAAGAACAGGCCCGCCACGTTAGCCGTGTTGATGGCCTGGCTCTCGACGGGCGTGAGCTGCCAGGCCAGGGACACGGCGGCGACGACCGAGGCGACGAGCAGGATGTCCATGGCGTCGAACATCCAGCCGAAGCCGCTGGTGATGAGCAGCCGCCAGTGAAAGCGAGTGACGGGGAGCCGATCCAGGCGTTCGTAGAGCGTCATACGGTTCCTTGCTATGTGATGAAGTCGGGGCGGTCCTGCAGAATGGCGGGGGAGGTCGGGAGAAGCTCGCCGCTGAGAACGTTCTCGACCAGGGCGGCGTCGTTGAACCAGCTCGCCGGCGGCGTGTGGCCCCAGAACGTCGAGCGGCGCGGGTCGTTGATGCTCCAGCGCAGCGGCGGCCCGTCCGGGTCAGTCACCATGTAGTCGCCCGCGCACAGCTCGATGCGGTTGCCGTCCGGGTCGCGCAGGTACAGGAACAGGGCATTGGTCAGGCCGTGGCGGCCTGGGCCGCGCTCGATGGCGTGGCCGTAGCCGGCCGCCGCCAGGATGTCGCACGTCCGCAGAATGTCCGCCTCCTCCCGCACCGCGAAGCCGATGTGGTGCAGGCGCGGGCCGACGCCGCTCATCACGGCGATGTCGTGGACGGTCTGCTTGCGCCGCAGGTAGGCCGACCACAGCCGCGCCTCCGGCCCCTCCGTCTCCGTGTACTCCGAGAGCCAGAACCCCAGGTGGTCGTGATACCAGGCGTAGGCGGCGCGCACGTCCGGCGTCTGCACGTTGAAGTGGTCCAGGCGCATGACGCGCGCGCCCCGGTAGAGGTCGTAGCGTTGGAGCAGGCGCTCGGCCGGCTGCATGTCGTGGTAGAACTCGACCGGCAGCCCGCATGGGTCCTGCACCCGCAGCGCCTCGCCCTGGCCGCGCTCCTCCCCGTCCTCCACCCAGCAGTGCGCCAGGCTGCGGCTCGCGTGCAGCCGCGCCAGCTCGTCCAGGTCGGCCGGCGACGCGACGTGAAAGGCGATGTGGCCCAGGCCCGGGCTGGCCGCCAGGCGCAGCGTCAGCGAATGGTGCTCGCGCTCCGCGTAGCCGCGCAGGTAGATGCGCTCCGCGTCCCGCGCCGTCTCCACGAAACCAAGCACATCTACGTAGAATGTCTGCGCCCGCCCCAGGTCCGTCACCCGCACCTCGGCGTGGGCGGCGCGCACAATGTTTAGCGCCATGATCGCCTCCTCAACGGCGCGTGTCGTCGTACCACGGGTCGTAGTACATCGCGATGGGCGCGGCGTCGGCGTTCCCGTCGGCGGGCGGGCGCACAATCGCCTGGGCCAGATGGCGGTACTGCCCGGCGTAGAACAGCAGCGGCGAGCCGGGCAGCTCGCCCTGGTGCAGCGCCACGACGCGGCCAATCACAATCCAGTGGTCGCCGCCGTCCAGGATATGCTCCACCGAGCAGGCCACCGAGGCCAGGCTGCCGTCGAGACGGGGCGCGCCGACCCAGGGGACGAAGCGGAAATCGGGCCGCGCCATCCCCTTGCGCGCCCCACCGGCAAAATAGCGCGACAGCGGCTCCTGCTCGACGCGCAGGATGTTGACGGTGAACACCCCGCTGTCGCGCACGATGGGGAAGAGGTGGGCGCGCCGGTCTACGTTGAACAGGAGCAGCAGCGGCTCCAGGGACAGGGAGGTAACGGAATTGGCCGTCATGCCGTGGGTGTCATCCCCCTCCTGCGCGACGATCACCGTCACGCCCGTGGCGAACTGCCCGATGACGCGGCGGTAGTGGGAGGCATCGGCCGGCAAATCGTAGGCGTCGGATGGTTCTGACATATTTCTCTTTAAGGCCTGTCTGAAGCGCTCGCGTTCCGAGAACGCATCAGGGCTTTCCTTTCCCCATGTATTATACTCTATCCCCCACCCCTTTGGCAGCCGCCGGTCGGCCGGCTCACAACGAGTCTGCCTCTTCGTGATACGCCCGTTCCACGGCGCGGTACACCTGCCACAATGGCACGCCGCGCGCCTCCGCCACCACGCGGCACGCCTCATACTCCGGCGCCGCGCGGCGCAGCCCCGACGGCAGCGTGGCGACCTTCGCCGCAATCGGGCCGTACTCCGTCTCCACCATCACGATCTCGCGCGGCAGCGACAGCCGGTCCACGTCCTGGCGGCGGATGCCCAGCGTCGTCGTCTCGCTCAGCACCACCCCCGCCACCTCCTCCGCCCGCTCCGGCCGGCACAGCACGGTCAGCAGCACCCCCGGTCGGTTCTTCTTCATCAGCACCGGCGTCATGTACGCATCCAGCGCGCCTGTCGCCAGCAGCCGCCCGATGACATACTCGTACCACTCCGGCGGCATGTCGTCAATCTGCGTCTCCAGCAGCGTGATTCGCTCCTCGACCAGCCCCTCCGCCGGCCGGTCCGCCGCCGCGCCCACCACCAGCCGCAGCACGTTGGCGAACGGCAGCGCCCTCGTCCCCGCCCCGTACCCCAGCGCCTCCACCGTCAACGTCGGGAATGCGCCGTAGCCGTCGGCCAGCGTCGTCAGGATCGCCGCCCCCGTCGGCGTCACCAGCTCCGCCTCGATGTCCACCGCGCGCATCGGCGCGCCCTCCAGCAGCGCCATCACCGCCGGCCCGGGCGACGGCAGTAGGCCGTGCTGCGTGCGGATCGTCCCGCGCCCCGCCGGGAACGCCGCGACGAACACCCGCTCGACGCCCAACCGCTCCAGCCCGATCACCCCGCCGACTACATCAATCAGCGTGTCCAGGTTGCCCATCTCGTGCAGATGCACCGTATCGTAACTCATACCGTGAACGCGCCCCTCCGCCTCGAACAGGCGGCGGAAGACGCGCAGACTGTCGCGCTTGACCCGCTCCGACAGGGCCGCGCCCGTGATCTGCCCCTCGACATCGGCCCAGTGCGCCAGGCGAATCGCCGGGTCCACCGTCACCTCGACGTGCGTCGCCCGCAAACCATGCGGCCGCACCGTCGTCGCCGCCAGCGACCACCCGCCGATGCCCAGGCCGCGCAGCCCCGCCGTCAGCTCGTCAACGCTCACCCCCGCATCCACCACCGCCCCCAACACCATATCGCCGCTCGCCCCCGCGAACGGCTCCACCAGCGCCACGCGCATAATCGCCTCCATCCGTTTCCACAAGTTTACTCCGGCCTTCGCCGCCCGGCAACGCCCGCCGCCTCGCTGCTGCTCTGGAAGACGAGTTCCTCATGGACTTGCGTCCAACACCAGACGGGTGAAACTGGCCTACGCCGCCTGGCACGCTTCCGAGGGGAAGGCGGAACGCAACGGCGCAAAGGCGCAACGCCGCCAACAGACTGAAGATTCATATCTCTCTTTGCGTCTTTGCGTCCCTGCGTCCTTGCGTTGAAGCTTATTCTCATGGGGGTTGCGCGGGCGCTGAGTCTGCGGACCACGAAGGACACGAAAGGCCGCGAAAGGCGCGAAAGGCACACGCTGGGCGACTCTTTTTTCGCGTTCTTCGTGTCCTTGTCGCGCCTTTCGTGGTCCAACACCGCGCTTGCAATGACGGCAGATGCCTATTCTCAGGAAAGGGTGCGGTCGCGGCGTTCAGTTTGACCGAGTACAGCAGCGGCATATAATCTACCGTCCCATAGCATGGAGACCTGGCAGATGGCGACCAATTCACCCCAACGGCAAGTGTCGAAACCGAACGAATCGGTCATCCAGTGGCTTCTCGATTCTGACCCTTCGATCCGCTGGCAGACGCTGCGAGACCTGACCGGCGCGACCCACCAGGAGGTCGCCGCGGAGCGTGCGCGGGTCGCCACAGAGGGCGTGGGCGCGCGGCTGCTCACCCGCCAGGGGGCCGATGGATCGTGGGCCGGCGCGGCGTGGAATCGCGGCTGGGACTCCACGATGCACGTCTTATCGCTGCTACGAGAACTGGGGCTTGATCCCGCGAGCGCGGAGGCGCGTCGTGCGGTGGACCTGGTCCGCGACCATGTGACGTGGCGGGGATGGGACTGGGACGGCACGTGGCGGGGATGGGATTTCGTCGGTACACCCTTCTTCGCAGGCGAGGTCGAGCCTTGCATCAACGGGCAAGTGGCGGCGAGCGGCGCTTACTTCGGCCAGGACATCGGGCGGATCGTCACCCGCCTACTCGGCGAGCAGCTGGCGGATGGCGGCTGGAACTGCGAGGCCGCCAATGGCTCAACGCGGTCATCGTTCAACACCACGATTTGCGTGCTGGAAGCCTTGCTCGAGTACGAACTAGCCGGCGGGAGTCGCGCCGAGGTGACGGAGGCGCGCCTTCGGGGGCAGGAGTACCTCCTCGATCGCCGCCTCTTCCGACGGCAGACGACTGGCGAAATCGTTGACCCCGCCTGGCTGCGCTTCTCCTTCCCGACCTGGTGGCACTACGACGTCCTGCGGGGCCTCGAGTACCTGCGCAGAGCGGGCGCTCCGCCGGACGAGCGCGTAGCCGAAGCGATCGCGCTTGTCGAGTCGAAGCGCGACAGCGACGGCCGGTGGCCGCTCGAGAACGAGCACCCGGGGACGATGCCGGTCGCCGTGGACGAGGGGGTGGGCCGGCCGAGCCGGTGGAACACGCTGCGCGCCCTGCGGGTGCTGGACTGGTACTCCGCCCGAAACTAACAGGAACATCGCCACAAGGAGAGTGGCGCCCTGCTCTCTCTCTCTTTTCTTGCACCGGCGGGGCATGGCGGGGTATGATTCAGGGCGTCTGCCAAGCCGCACTGCATCCACGCTAGAAGGGGGCGCCCATGGCGACCTATCTTCGTCCCTCCGTCAACGCCGGCGCGTTCACCCTGCCCGGCCCCTACTACACCGCCGACGACATCTATCGCCAGGAGATCGAGCGCATCTTCCTGCGCGACTGGCTCTACATCGGCCGCGCCAGCCAGATCCCCAACGGGGGTGACTACTTCCTCTGCGAGATGTTCGGCGAGAGCGTCATCGTCGTGCGCGGCCAGGACGGCGCGGCCCGCGCCCTGTTCAACGTCTGCCGCCACCGCGGCACGCGCCTGCTCACCGACGGCTGCGGCCAGCTCGCCGAGACAATCCAATGCCCCTACCACGCCTGGACCTACGGGCTGGACGGCCGCCTGCTCGCCGCCCGCCTGATGGGCGACGCGCCCGGCTTTGATCTCGCCGACTACCCGCTGCACGCCGCCGCCCTGTTCGACTGGGAGGGCTTCCTGTTCATGAGCCTGGCCCGCGAGCCTAAGCCGTTCGAGAGCGAGCTAGAGGCGCTCATTGACAAGTTCCCGACCTGGGCGCTGCGCCGCCTCGTGACCGTGCGCCAGATCGAGTACGACGTGGCCGCCAACTGGAAGCTCGTCGTCGAGAACTACTCCGAGTGCTACCACTGCCCCCTGGTGCATCCGGCGTTGACGAAACTCTCCCCGCCGACGAGCGGCCTCAACGACCTGCTGGAAGGGCCGGTGCTCGGCGGCTACATGACGCTGAACGAGGATGTGCTGAGCATGACCCTGGGCGGCGGGACGACGCGGCCGCCGATTGGCGAGGTAGGCGGCGACGACCTGGAGCGCGTGTACTACTACTCCATCTTCCCCAACATGCTCTTGAGCCTGCACCCGGACTACGTCATGAGCCACCGCCTCACCCCGCTCGGCGCCGGGCGGACGCGCGTCGTGTGCGAGTGGCACTTCGACCCCATCGCCGTCGCCCGCCCCGACTTCGACCCGTCAGACGCGGTTGAGTTCTGGGACATGACCAACCGCCAGGACTGGCGCGTGTGCGAGCTATCCCAGCTTGGCGTCAGCTCCCGCGCCTACGCGCCTGGCCCCTATGCCCACTCCGAGGGCCTGCTGTGGGCCTTCGACCAGGAATATCTGCAAAGGCTCGGATAACAGGCCGGTCATTGCGAGCGAAGCGAAGCAATCCCCCGCCGTGAGATCGCGTCGCTCCGCTCGCGATGACACCTGCCACTGTCGCCCTGAGCGCACCGAAGGGCCCCATGACCACCGGGATGCTTCGCGTTCGCTCAGCATGACAACAGCGATGACATTATCACACGAAACGGACCCACAATGCCTACCCACTACGACGCCATCATCATCGGCGCGGGGCATAACGGCCTCGTCGCCGCCTGCTACCTCGCCCAGGCGGGGAAGAAAGTCCTCGTCGTCGAGCGCTATCACACCGTCGGCGGCGCGGCCATCACCGAGGAGATCCACCCCGGCTTCCGCGTCTCCGTCGCCTCGTACTCCTTCAGCCTCTTCCGCCCGGAGATCATCGCCGACCTGCGCCTGACCGACTACGGCCTGGCGTGGTACGCCAAAAGCCCGTCGTACTTCATGCCCTTCCCCGACGGCCGCCACATCTTCCTCTACGCCGATAGCCGCGAGAAAAGCAAGGCGCAGATCGCCCACTTCTCCCAGGCCGACGCCGAGGCGCTGGACCGCTGGGAGGACTTCTGGGACCGCGCGTGCGACATCATCGAGCCGACCCTGCTCCAGCCGCCCATCACCCTGGGCGAGCTGGCGCAGCGCTTCGACGACGCCGGCGGCATGGACGACTTCCGCCGCGTGATGCTTGCCTCGACAACCGATCTCCTGGCCGAGTTCTTCGAGTCGGAGTACGTCAAGGCCGCCATGGCCCCCCAGGGCATGATCGGCACGGCCGGCGGCCCCATGACGCCCGGCACGCCCTACGTCTGGCTCTACCACGCCATCGGCCGCGCCATCGGCCAGCGCGGCGTGTGGGGCTACGTGCGCGGCGGCATGGGCGCGGTGACGCAATCCATCGCGGCGGCGGCTCGGGACCTGGGGGTGGAGATTCGGACGAGCGCGCCGGTGGGTGAGGTGCTTGTCGAGGGGGGACAGGCGGCGGGCGTGGTGCTGGAGAACGGGGAGACGCTGCGGGCGCGGGTCGTCCTATCGAACGCCGACCCGAAGCGCACCTTCTTGTCGCTGACGCCGGCGAGCGCCCTGCCGGCCGAGTTCCGCCAGCGCATCGAGCGCGCCTACCGCATCGCCGGCCCGGTGTACAAGCTCAACCTGGCCCTGGAGGAGCTGCCCCGCTACAGCGCCGCCCCCGCCGACATCGCGCCGGAAGTCTACAACCGTGGCACCGTGGACATCGCCCCGTCGCTGGACTACCTGGAGCGCGCCTGGGACGACTGCAAGCACGGCCAGCCGTCACGCGAGCCGTTCATCGAAATCTTCACCCAGTCGCCGACCGACCCGACGATGGCCCCTGAGGGCAAGCACATCCTGTCGTGCTTCTGCCAGTACGCGCCCTACGCGCCGGACGGCCGCTCCTGGGACGACGGGCTGCGCGAGGAGTTCGCCGACCGAGTGCTGGCGAAGCTGGCCGAGTACGCGCCGAACATGGCGAACGCCGTCATCGCGCGCCAGATGCTCTCGCCCGTGGACCTGGAGCGGCGCTTCGCCCTCACCGGCGGCCACATCTTCCACGGCGAGATCACGCCCGACCAGAGCTACGACCTGCGGCCGCTGCCCGGTTTCGCCGACTACAGCACGCCGCTGGCCGGGCTGTACCTGTGCGGCTCCGGGACGCACCCCGGCGGCGGCGTCACCGGCATCCCCGGCCACAACGCCGCCCAGGTCGTCCTCGCCGACCTCGACTTCAGCGCGACCCCAACCGCTTGACGACGGCGCACCGCGTGCCTACACTAAATCTGAGGCGAGGATGGTCAAGGGCGAATAGAGGTAAGGAGAAGAAGTGAGCACAGTCACCATCACGTTATCGGATGAACAACTTAGCCGGCTGCGCGAACGAGCTGTAGAGCTAAAGACGACGCCTGAAGAGTTGGCGCGGGCAGGGGTCGAGGACCTATTGACGCGACCGGACGAAGATTTCGACCGCGTCGTTGCCTATGTTCTAAATAAGAATGCGGAGCTATACAGGCGGCTCGCCTAGTGCGCTACCTGACGCTGAGCGAAATCCTTGAGCTGCATCGCCGCATACTCGCTCAGTCAGGTGGGGCGACAGGCGTGGAGCGTTGTCGCGCGACGGGCTGAAGGATTGGTTGCAGGCGCATATTGTAGAGACCCACTAGCGCACACAACAGGACTGGTAGCTCCGCACAATAGCGTGGCAACCCCCTGCTGGCGGTGGAGTGACAACTCCACTGCCTCTCGGAGGCGCTGGAGAGCCATCTTCAGCGCCAGCACGATGTGGTCTTCCACGCTACTGTGCGGAGTTTCCCCTTCCGTGTCTTCTGTGTATTCCGTGGTAACTCTCTTACAACTCGCCCAGCACGCGCGACTGTTCGCGGCGGTAGCCGGGCGCGAACAGGGCGATGTTGCGCTCGATGCCGTCGAGCTGCGCCCCCACCGCCGCCACGTCCACCCCGGCCGGCGCATAGACCACATACAGCGCGTGCGTCGTCGCCGGGGAGATGGGCGAGCGGTCGTCCTGGCCGTAGATGATGGTGCAGGCGATGCCATTCCCATCGCGCATCACCATGTCGCCCGCTCGCAGCGTCTTCTGCGCCCCACCCATCTGCGAGAACACCTCGCCCTCCCGCGACACGTCAATCACCACCGGCGGGAAGAGCCGCGCCACGTCGTGGCCCGCTGTGAGCGCGAGCGTGTCCAGCTCGGCGGCGAAGTTCGCGTCCACCAGCGGCGACACGTCGGGCAGGGGCTTGCCCTTCAGCACGACCGACTCCACCTGGAGCAGGACGTGGTACGTCTTGCTGAAGCGCTTGTAGTAGCTCCAATACGCGGCCACAATGGGCAGCGCCAGGAAGTCGGCCCGCGTGTAGCCGTCGTAGCGCCCCCGCAGCCGCTCCTCCACCGCGCGCTTCTCCGCGTCCAGCGGCGACGGGCGGGGCGTGTTGTCCACCCCCGCGACCTCCAGCAGGCCTATGTGGCCGCCCGGAAACGCCGCCCGCCACGCCTCGGTGACATTGATCTCCATCATCGCCCCTCCAAATCTTCCCTCTCTATGTTTGCACCTTGTGTCTGGTGGGGAGGCTTGGAGGGCGCAGCCCTCCAAACTACCCCTTTCCCCTTCTTCAGTGGGGACTGCGCCAAACTGCAAAGATAGAGTTCCCTTGGCCGTGCGGTGACGGCAAAGATTGCCGTGCTGCTCGCAGCGGCGGTATAATGACGCTGCATACCCCGCGCCGCCCTCGTAACAGGAGCCATGCCCCATGAGCAAGCCGCCCCCCATCAGCGCCGACGACCTGGAGCGCATTCGCCCCATCCCGACGCCGGCCCTCTCCAACGCCATTGAGCTGTTCAACGTCCGGCCGCGCAACGCCGGCTTCATGAACCCATCGGTTCGCGCCATGTTCCCCGACCTGCCGCCGGTCATCGGCTACGCCACGACGGCGGTCACGCGCGCCGACCAGCCGCCACCGGCCGAGGGCAGCGCCGACTACGTCTCCCGCTTCGACTACTGGGAGCACATCCTGAGCGTGCCGGCGCCCCGCATCGCCGTCGTCGAGGACGAGGACCTGCCGTCCGGCATCGGCGCCTTCTTCGGCGAGGTCAACAGCAACACCCACAAGGCGCTCGGCGTCGTCGCCGCCGTCACCAACGGCGCGGTGCGCGACCTGGCGGAGATGCACGAGATGGGCTTCGCCGTGTTCGCCCACTCGGCCTGCGTCTCCCACGCCTTCATACACCTGACGCGCTTCGGGACCTCGGTGCGCGTCGGCGGCATCGTCGTGCGACCCGGCGACATCCTCCACGCCGATATGCACGGCGTCCTCCTGATCCCGCCGGAGGTCGTTCCGCAGCTCCTCGACGCCGTGGCGAAGGTCGAGAAGCGCGAGCGCGAGATAATCGAGTACTGCAAGTCGCCCGGCTTCACCGTGGATGGGCTGAAGGCCCTGATGCGCTAGGCGTCCGCCACAATGAACCCACCCGCCACGCGCACCGTCATCACCCTCCGCGTCCCCGCTGTCGCCGGCCCGGTCACCCTGAGCCTCAAGCGCGACGCCACGACGCTGGCCGTCGCCACCGTGCCGAGCTTCACCTTCGACCCCAAAGGCCGGCTCATGGGCGGCTTCGCCGATGGGCGCACCTACCGCCGCACCCTCGACCACCGCGTCATCGAGAAGCGCGGCGCGTTCAGCGAGGGGCGGCGCGAGCGCGACCGCCGGGAGCTTGACGCCGCTGAGGTGCGCGCCCTGTGCGACACGGCCTACGGCTACGCCCGCGCCGTCGCCGAGGCCCTGGCCGCCGGGACGGCGGAGGTTGTGGACGCGGTGGGCGAGGACGGCTGGCGCGCGTGGGCGGCGGCGGCGCTCCGCGAGATCGTCGGCTGGGACGACGCGCGGCTGGCGGAGGACGCGGCGGCGTTCCTGCGCATCTACCAGCCCATCGGCATCCTGCCGCCCGATCAGTACCGCGCCCTCGTCCTCCAGGCCACCCTCGGCTGCTCGTACAACCGCTGCACGTTCTGTACATTTTACCGCGGG
Organism: Anaerolineae bacterium; assembly: GCA_046328535.1. Lineage (GTDB taxonomy): Bacteria > Chloroflexota > Anaerolineae > Epilineales > JAHCIE01 > JBDHWG01. The sequence continues at coordinate 86,719 of JAXLWJ010000007.1, read as the reverse complement.
CAGAGCTTCCGCATCAAGCCACTGGCGGACTTCGAGCGCCACATCGCCGCCGTCAAAGACTTCCACGGCGCGGCCCTGGCGTCGTACCATTCGATCTTCCTCGGCGAAGCCAACGCCCTCGTCGCGCCGCAGCGCCTGCTCGTGCCGATGCTCGACGCCGTGAACGCCGCGTTCGCCGTCGCGCCGCCCGACCTGGTCGGCGCTGAGCGGGCGCGCTGGCTGGCCGCCCACGCGCCGGCCTTCGATGGCGTCTACGCCTTCGTCAGCGCCCTGGACGCTCTGCGCAAGTCGCCCCAGGACATCGCAGCGCTGCGCGAGCGCGGGCTGCGGCGCGTGTACATCGGCCTGGAGAGCGGCGACGAGGGGCTGCTGCGCTTCCTGGCGAAGCCGAACACGGCGGCGCAGGCCATCGAGGGGGTACAGACGATCAAGGCGGCGGGCGTCGCCGTTGGTGTCGTCATCATGCTGGGCGTCGGCGGGGCGCGCTACGCCGCCGACCACGTGACTCACACCATCGAGGTCCTCAACCGCATGGGCCTCGGCCGCGACGACATCCTCTACTTCTCGGAGTTTGTCGAGACGCCCGGCTTACCCTACGCCGCGCGCGCCGCCGAGGCGGATATCGCGCCGCTGCCGACAGAGGCGATGCGCGCCCAACGCGCCGCCATCGGAGCCGGGTTGCGCTTCGCGGAGGCGCCGCCCAGACTCGCCGTCTACGACATCCGCGAGTTCGCCTACTAAAGGACTCCTAATGCCTACAATTCTGCTCGAAGTCTCCCTCATTCCCGAGGCCCTGGCCCTTCTCGAAGGCTTCGAGGTACGCGGCCCCGAGCCGCGCATCGCCGCCCCGGATGTGGACCTGCGCGGCGTCAACGCCATCATCATCTCATCCCTGCCCCCCATAGACACTGCGTTCCTGAGCCGCGCCCCCGATCTGCGCGTCGTCGGGCGGCCCGGCATCGGCATTGACAACATCGTCGTGGGGGATTGCACGGCCGCCGGCGTCCTCGTCGTCCACACGCCGGACGCCCCCACGGAATCGACCGCCGAGCACACTGTCGCGCTCATCTTCGCCATCGCCCGCAAACTCGTTGCGGCCGACACCGGGCTGCGGACGCGGGGCTGGGCGGCGCCGCGGGGGCCGCTGATGGGCGTCGAGCTGCGCGGGAAGACGCTTGGCGTCGTCGGGCTAGGGCGCATCGGCGGGCGCGTCGCCCAAATCATGGGCGCGGGCGTGGGCATGCGCGTCGTCGGCTACGACCCCTACACCACGGCGGAGCGCGCGGCGGCCCTCGGCGTCAGCCTCGTTCCCACGCTCACCGATGTCCTGCGCCAGGCCGACGTACTGACGCTCCACTCGCCGGCGTCGCCGGAGACACGCCATCTCATGAACGCGGCGGCCTTCGCCGCCATGAAGCCCGGCGCGCTGCTCGTGAACTGCTCGCGCGGCCCGGTGATTGACGAGGCCGCGCTGCTCGATGCGCTGAATAGCGGGCAGATCGGCGCGGCCGGGCTGGACGTGTTCGACCCGGAGCCGCCGCTGCCCGGCAACCCGCTGCTCAGTCACCCCAATGTCCTGGTGACGCCCCACATTGCCTCATTTACGATGGCTGGCGTGCGCGCGATGCACATCGGCGTGGCCGAGGAGGTGGCGGCGGCGCTGCGGGGCGAGCGCCCACGCTGGCTTGTCAACGGCGCCGCCTGGCCGGGGTAAGGTCTCGCCGCTCGCAGGTTTTCGAGAGAAAGGAAACGCAAAGGCGCAAAGACGCAAAGGGAAAGATCAGTCTTATTCTTCCTTTGCGCCTCTGCGCCTTTGCGTTACTAACCTCTTTTTTGAGGAGAGAGGCCCGACCTGTCTGCCCTTGAACCCGCAGGGAGAGGGTGGCTCGTCTGCCTCCCCTTCCTCCCGCTCTGGGAGGAAGGGGTTGGGGGATGGAGGGGCTTCTCTTACGCCACGCGCTCGAGCCGCTCGCTCTCGGCGGCGTACTCGGCGGCGCGCTCGACCTCGATCTGCCAGATCTGCCACGTCTTGCGGTGGTAGAAGCCCAGCTCGTAGTTGATCTTGAGCATCGGCGCGTTGCTGTCGGCGTTGCCGGTGCGGATCGCCTGGAGGAGCGGGCGCTCGCGCATCAGCTTCTCCAGCATGACCGCCTTCATCCAGCGGCCGAGGCCGCGGTTGCGGTACGTCGGCAGCGTCGCCGTCGCTCCCTGCCACGCGACCGTCGGCCGGTACTTGTCGAGGAAGATCTGGGAGCAGCCGGCCAACTCGCCCGTCGCGTTGTCGCGGGCATAGACCGTCCAGCGCTCCTCGCCGCGCGCCGCCGTGCTCCGCTCCCACTCGCGCAGAATCTCCGGTGTCACCTTCTCGTCTTCCGCGTCCAGCTCGCCGCGCGGCGCGTCGTTCATCGCCTCGAACAGGCGGACGAGGCCCGCCATATCCTCTTCGGGGTAAACATCGGTCCACGCGCCCACGCTGAAATCGGCGGCGCGCTCGCTGGCTCGCCCAATCCACGTATCCAGCATCGCCTTATCCACCCTGGCAATGTCGAGCTGGTTCTGGCGCATCTCCATGCCCACCTTGCCAACGCGGCCGAGGGCGACGTCCGTCGTATTATGCTCGCTGTCCACGAAGAACTGGAGCAGGCGGCGCTCCTCGGCGCGGGCCGGCTCGACCAGGCAGGCCAGGAGTTGAGCGCCGAGGCCCTGGCCGCGCCACTCGGGGAGGACGGCCAGGTCGCAGTAGGCGAGGTGCTGGTTGTCCTCAGTGTGGGGAACCCACGCCTCGGACACGCCGACGATCTGGCCGTCGGCGTCCCACGCCGCGTAGACGTAGCGCGTCGTGAACGACGGCTGGTTGGTGTAGTCGAGGATCGTCCGCTCGACGGGCGCCGGCGGGTCCTCCGCCCAATACTCAGCGGTGATGATGTTCCAGAAACGGTTGAAGGCCAGCCACTCCTCGCGGCTGCCGCTTGTCGGGTCAAAACGTTCGATACGCATACGGGTCTCCTTAACTATGAGTCATTTTCCATTTCGTCCCTCACCCCCACCCCCTCTCCCACAACGGGAGAGGGGAGTCAGAGGCTTTCCCCCCTTCCTCCCCCACTTGTGGGGGGAGGAAGGGGTAGGGGGATGGAGGAGGGGCGCCGCCGTCGCCTACGCCGCGGCGCTCTCCAGCGTGTCGCCGGGGTCGCTGTCCACGCCAGCGCCCTGCCCCGTCCACGCCAGCGCCCTCTCCACCTCGATCTGCCACGTGCTCCACGTCTTGATAGGGCGGAACCCCATCTCGTAGTTGATCTTCAGCATCGGCGCGTTCACCTCGGCGTTGCCCGTGCGAATGCGCTTCACCTGGGGCCGCTCGCGCAGGATGCGCTCCATCATCGCCGCCTTCAGCCAACGGCCGAGGCCGCGATTGCGGTAGCTGCGGCTCGTGGCGGTGCCGCCCTGCCACATCCTGTCCGGCTCGAAGGGGTTCCAGCGCACCTCGCTGAAGCCGGCCAGCTCGCCGGTGGCGTCCTCGCGTACAACCACCGTCCACGCCTGGACGCCCCGCTCCCTGTGGATGCGCTCCCAGTCGCGCACCTGCTCCGGGGTCAGCTTCTCGTCTTCGATCTCCAGGTCGCCGCGCGGCTCGTCGTTGATCGAGGTTTCGAACATGCGGATCCAGCGGTCCATGTCCTCTTCTGGCACGCCGTTATCCCAGAACTCCAGGCTGAAGCCGCCAGCGCGCTCCGGCGCCCGCTCGATCCAGCGGCGGATCATGGCGCGGTCCACGTCGGCGATGGTCAGCTCGTTGGAGTAGGCGACGAGGCCCTTGTTCGCGCCAAGATGCGCGGTGAAAGCGTCGCCGGCCGGGACGTAGCTGTCGGTCTCGCCCATGAGTAGGCGGCGACCCTCGGCGCGGGCGGCTTCGGCGGCCAGCGCGAGAAGCTGCCGGCCGAGGCCATGGCCGCGATAGTGCGGCAGCACCCACATATCGAGCCAGCCGAAGTGGGTGTTCGTCAGGGCGTCCTCGACATACAAGCCCGCCGTGCCGACGATGTCCTCGCCCTGCCACACGACCCACAGGTAGCGCCGCGCGTTCTCCTTGAAGACGGTCATGTCAATGCGCGTCTTCTCGACGGGAACCGGCAGGTCGTGGGGCCACTCTTCCTTGCGGCGGCGGTTGGCGAAGCGGTTCATGGCCTGCCACTCCGCCTCGCCGGCGGTCTTCGGGTCAAACACTTCGATAAGCATAAGGTCTCCTTTATCCGTTGCGCTTCAGCTTGCCGGTCCGCTTGGCGTACCGCTCGCCCCACTGGAAGATCACCACCCCGAGCGGGATCGTGACCAGACCGATGACAATCAATAGCCCGATGATGGGCGTGAGACTCTGCACGGACGCGCCGTCCAGCAGCGCCGCCCGCACGCCCTCCAGCGTGTAGGTCGCCGGCGACACGCGCGAGATGGTTTGCAGCCAGCCTGGCAGGACGCTCACCGGGTAGTAGACGCCCGACGCCAGCAGGAACAGCGCCTGGGCGAAGTTCGTCATCTGCGCGCCACGCTCCGGGTAGAGCATCGGCAGGACGGCGGCGATGATGCCGACGCCGATGAAGGACAGGCTGCCGGCCATCAGCACGGCCAGGGCGGCCGGGTAGTTGGCCTGGCTCATGTCCAGGTGGAAGAACAGCGCCACGACCACCAGGATCAGGCCCGCCTGGAGGATGCCATAGACAATCGAGAAGATCGTCTGCCCCACCAGGTGGGTGAGGCGGTTGACCGGCGCCATGAAGGTGTACTCGATGGTGCCTTCCCACCGCTCCCACATGATGACCTCACTGAGCGAGTCGAAGACGATGGACAGGTAGCGCCAGATGACCGTGCCAATCAGCAGGTAGAGAATGAGGAAGTTCGTGTCTACCTGCTGACCAGTCAGCGCGCCCATGCCCGCGCCGATGTACGTGACGGCGAGGGCGTTGGCGATGCCGTACATGATCCAGACGGCTTCCCACCAGAAGTAGCGGCGCACCAGGTTGAAGTTGCGCTCGACGAACGCATACGAGGATCGAACCTCGTTCATGAGTGTGCTTGGTGTCATGATTGATACCCCTCGTCAGATGTAACCCATGTAACTCAATGTCGCCCAATGTAGTGCCGACTTTAGTCGGCTCTTGGACTGCCGACTTCAGTCGGCGCTACGATGTGCTTACGGTGTGTCGTAACTCGGCGACGCGCCGTTGAGCAACGGGTCAGCGGCGCGCGTTAGTTGACTTGATCGTCCTCGACAAGACGCTTGCCCGTCAGGGTCATGAACACGTCTTCGAGGGTGGCCTCCTGGCCGTTGCGGGCCACGAGGCGCTTCAGGCCGGCCGGTGTGTCCAGGGCGACGAGTCGGCCGCCCTCGACGACGGCGATCCGGTCGCACAGGGCCTCGGCCTCGTCCATGTCGTGTGTCGTCAGCAGGACGGTCGCGTCGTGGGTGGCGCGGATCTCCTGGACGAACGCCTGCACCTCGCGCTTCGAGCGCGGGTCGAGGCCGGTCGTCGGCTCGTCCAGCAGCATCAGCATCGGGGCGCTCAGGAAGGCGCGGGCAATCGCCACCTTCTGCTGCATGCCCCGCGACATGTCCTCCATCGGCTCGTAGAGGGTCTTGGTCTCCAGGCCGAATCGGTTGAGGATCGCGGTGGACTGCTCGCGGATGCTGCGCCCGTCGAGGCCGTACAGGCGGCCGGCGTACAGCAGGTTCTCCATCGGGCTGAGTTTCTTAAAGAACGCGGCGTCTACGGAGACGCGGTTGATCATGCGCTTGACAATGCGCTCATCGCGCTGAACATCGTACCCGAATACCGTGATCTGGCCGCTATCCGGGATGAGCAGGGTCGAGATGAGGCGGATGAGGGTTGACTTGCCGGAGCCGTTCGGGCCGAGGATGCCGAACACCTCGTTGCGGCGCACCTCGAAGCTCACGTGATCCACGGCCATGACCCGGCTGCTCGCCGGCGCCTGGCCGCGCGCGCGCTGCCACCAACTACCGGACTTGCTCCCCTCGAACCCCTTGACCACGTCGGACACGCCGAGCGCGACGCCTGTCGTGGCAGTGGCGCGGGCGGGGACGGCGGCCGTTCGATATGCGACTTCCATGGGCAGAACCTCCTGATACCAATACACACAAAAGGCCGTGGGCGGCGAGGCAGCCCACGGCCGGGAAGGGCTAGACAATCAAAAAGGCCGTGGGCGTGTAGCGCGCCCACGGCCTCGCAGGGTCAACCCCTAGCGGTGAACAGGCGCACTACGGCTATGGAAAACGGCGAGACCGGCGTCGCGCAGGGCGGCGGCGGTGGTCAGGGCCAGAAGTCGAGTGCGCGTCATTTGTTCACCTCCTTAGAATTTCTTAACCCCATTCTAACACACGGGTTCATCTCTGTCAACACCATGTTGACCATAAACACCCCTCTGTGCTATGCTTTCCCTCTGAAAGCCGACCCGCCTATCAGCCATCTGGATGATAGAGTCTGACCCCCTGGTTGACGACGCCTTGACCCAACCCTTGCCCACGAGCGACTTCGACTACCACCTCCCGCCCGACCGCATCGCCCAGACCCCCGTCGAGCCGCGCGACGCATCGCGCCTGCTCGTCCTCGACCGCGCCACCGGCCGCCGCGCCCACCGCCACGTCCGCGACCTGCCCGACATCCTGCGCCCCGGCGACCTGCTCGTCGCCAACGACAGCCGCGTCCGCCCGGCGCGCCTCCTCGGCCGCAAGGCCAGCGGCGGCAAGGTGGAGCTGCTGCTGCTCAAGCCCCTGGACGCCCACACCTGGGAGACGCTGGCGCGCGGCCACCGCCTCACCCCCGGCGCGCGCCTCGTGTTCGGCGACGGGGCGGTCGGCGCCGAGATCGTCGCGACGACCGACGCCGGCGGACGCCTCGTCCGCTTCGACGCGCCCGTCGAGCCGCTGCTGCCCGACCTGGGCCACGTCCCCCTGCCGCCGTACATCCACGCCCCCCTGGACGACCCGGAGCGCTACCAGACGGTCTACAGCCGCGTCGTCGGCTCGGCCGCCGCGCCCACCGCCGGCCTGCACTTCACCCCCGCCCTCATCGAGCGCCTGGACACCCTGGGCATCGGCATGGCCTTCGTCACCCTCCACGTCGGCCTGGACACGTTTCGCCCGGTCGAGGTCGAGGACGCCCGCCGCCACGTCATGCACAGTGAGTGGGCCGAGTTATCGGCGGAGACGGCGGCGGCCATCCGTCAGGCGCGAGCGGCGGGCGGGCGCGTCGTCGCCGTGGGAACGACGGCCGTGCGCGTCCTGGAGTCGGCGGCGCTGGCGAGCGCGGGCGTAGACCCCGGCCAGCCCCAGGACTTCGCCGCGCTGACGTCGCCTTCGTCGCCGCCGCTCCTCGCCCCCTACAGCGGCTGGACGCGGCTGTTCATCACCCCCGGCTACACCTACCGCGCCGTGGACGCCCTGATGACGAACTTCCACCTGCCGCGCTCGACGCTGCTGATGCTCGTCAGCGCCTTCGCCGGCCGCGAGGCCATGCTCGCCGCCTACGCCGAGGCCGTCGCCGACGGCTACCGCTTCTTCAGCTTCGGCGACGCCATGCTGATTGTGTGACCACCGGACGATTCCCGGACGTTTAGCGAACGGCGAAGTCGTAGAATGTCGCACATTCAAGGCGTATCCAGGAGGAAGCATGCCCCCACTCGTCCGGTCTCGCGTCGCTATTCGAACCTTTCTCGTTCTGCTCGCTTTCGCCACGATGCTAGCCGTCGGGCGTCCGACGTTCGCCGCCGCCGGCCCTCCCCCCACCCGTGGGCCGCGCGCGATCAGTCCGGCCGATCAGGCGCCGAGCGGCATTGACGGGCCGAACCCGCCCGTGCTGGACATTTGTCAGGATCGCGGGGTGACGTTCACCGCGACAGCGGGCGGCAGCCCCGCGCCGACGGCGCAGTGGCAGGTGAGCGCCGACAACGGGGCCACCTTCACCAACATTCCCGGCGCCGTGTCAACGACCCTCACCTTCACGGCGCGTCTCGCCGACAACGGCAAGCTGTACCGCGCGGTATTCACGAACGCCGCCGGCGCGGCGACGTCGGCCGCAGCGACCCTGATCGTCCACACCGCGCCGGCGGTGACGACGAACCCGACGAACGGGGCGGCGGCGACGGGCAGCCAGGCGACGTTCACGGCGGCGGGGAGCGGCTACCAGGGCGTACAGTGGCAGGTCAGCACGGACAACGGCGCGAGCTTCAACGACGTTCCCGGCGCAACGGGAACGACCCTCAGCTTTACGGCACAGCTCACCGACAACGGCAAGCTGTACCGCGCCGTGTTCATGTCCGACTTCGGCTGCCGAACGCCGACGAGCGCCGCCTCGCTGTCTGTCGGCCTCGCGCCGCGCGGCATTGACGGCCCCAACCCGCCGTTGGAGGAGCTGTGCGAGAACCGTGGCGGGACCTTCACCGCGACAGCGAGCGGCAGCCCCGCGCCATCGGCGCAGTGGCAGCTGAGCGTGGACAACGGCACGACCTTCGCTAACATCCGCGGCGCGGCGTCCACCACGTTCACCTTCACGGCGCACGCGGCGGATAACGGCAATCAGTATCGGGTGGTGTTCACGAACGAGTTCGGTAGCGCGACGTCGGACGCGGCGACGCTCATCGTCCACCTCAACCCCAACGTCACGACGAACCCGACGAACGGGGTGGTGGCGGCGGGCGGCCAGGCCACGTTCACCGCGGCGGCGAACGGCCAGCCGGCCGTGCAATGGCAGGTGAGCGCGGACAACGGCGCGACCTTCACCGATATCCCCGGCGCCACATCGGCCACCCTGAGCTTCGCGGCCCAGCCAGGGGACAGCGGCAAGCAGTACCGCGCCGTCTTTACCTCTACCTTCGGCTGCGGCACGATGGCAACGAGCGCCGCCACACTGACTGTGAGCATTGATGCGACCCCGCCGACGATCAGCATCGCCAGCCCTGCTGAAGGCGCATTCTACGTGACCGGCGTCGCGCTCACGGCAAGCTACACCTGTAGCGATACGGGCGGAACCGGCGTCAAGGCCTGCGTCGGTAGCCAGCAGGGCGGCGCGGTTGTCGCCAGCGGCAGTCCCATCAGCACGGCCGCAGTCGGCGCCAGGACCTTCACGGTTGCGGCCACGAATAACGCCGCGAATCAGGCGAGCAAGACGGTTCACTACACCGTCGGCTACGCCATCAGCCCCGTCTCGCCGACGCTCGGCACACCGCGTGTCAACACCCTCTACGCGCCAGGCTTCGGGACGACTCGGGCCTTGGTGAAGTGGAAAGTGGCGGACGCGGCGGGGACGGCGGTCACGGCGGTGGGGACGGTCACGGGGGTGTCGTACAAGGCGAATCCCGGCTGCGGGGCGTTCCCGACGGACCCGACCGGGGCGACGGCGGCGGGCGTGACGGGCGCGAATCCGAGGTACGACAGCGTGCAGCGGGCGTGGGTGTACAACTGGACGCTGCCGGGGCGCGGCTGCTACACCCTGTTCATCACCCTGAGCGGCGGCCAGGTCCTCCCGCTGTTCTACCATATCTATTAAGCCTGAGTCGGCTCGGGCGCGGTTTCGTAGGTTTCCTGGGTACATCAATAGGTGAATCAGCATGACAACAGCGCCTCGTGATCTCGTCGCGGCGTCACCCAGGCCCATATGCTTCAATTTCTGCTCGGCTTCATCCTGAGCGCCGCCGTCGGGCTGCTCGGCTACCGCAGCGGCTCCCTGTCGCGCAGCGGCGTCCTCGGCGCGATCCTGACCGGCAGCCTCATCTTCGGCCTGGGGGGGCTGGTCTGGGGCGCGCTGCTCGTCCTGTTCTTCGTCTCGTCCAGCCTGCTCTCCCACTGGAAGGAGGCGCAGAAAGCCGCCGCCGCCGAGAAGTTCTCGAAGGGCAGCCGCCGCGACCTCGGCCAGGCCCTCGCCAACGGCGGCGTCGGCGCGGCGCTGGCCGTCGGCGCCTGGCTGGCCCCGCACCCCGCCTGGCTGCTGGCCTACGTCGGCGCCATCGCCGCCGTGACCGCGGACACGTGGGCGACGGAGATCGGCGTCCTCAGCCGCCGCCCGCCGCGCCTCATCACCACCTTGCGGCCCGTCCCGGCCGGCACGTCGGGCGGCGTGACCCTGCTCGGCACGCTGGCCGCGTTCGCCGGCGGTGTGTTCATCGGGGTGGCGGCCGCGGCGCTGGCCGCGTGGACGAGCCGCCTGCCGTGGCTGCCCGCGCCCGGCCCGATGGCCGGCGGCGTGGCGCTGGCGCTCGTCGGCGCGGTGGCCGGCGTGGGCAGCGCCCTCCTCGACAGCCTGCTCGGCGCGACGGTGCAGCGCCAGTACCGCTGCCAGGTGTGCGGGCAGATCACGGAGCGGCCAATCCATCACGGCCAGCCGACCCTGGCGGTGCGCGGCTGGCCGTGGCTCAACAATGATGCCGTGAACTTCGTGGCGTCGCTCGCCGGCGCCGCCATTGGGTTTTTGGGCCGGAACCTGTGACCGCCCCGGCCCGCACCACATGAAGAGACCGCCACAAGGCAGCCCATGAGTACACCACCCATTCCCCCGACCCTCCCCAACGTGACTGAAGCTGACGCGGCGCGCTTCCTGGGCGCACTGTTCGACGCGCCCGTCGCCCACGTGACCGCCATCGGCGCGGGGATGTTCGCCCGCGCCTTCGCGTTCGAGGCGGATGGGCAGGCGCTCGTCTTCCGCGTCAACTCCTTTGCGGAAGACTTCCAGAAGGACATCCTCGCCTGGGAGCGCTTTGCCTCGCCCGCCCTGCCGGTTCCGGCCGTCGTGAGCGCGGGCCGCTATGCCGACGGTCTCGCCTACGCCGTCACGCGGCGCTGCCCCGGCAAAACACTCGAGCGCATGACGACGGATGAGGAGCTGGCCTGCGTCCCGTCGCTGCTGGCGATCCTGGATACCATCCACGCGATTGACGCTTCGGGCTACGCCGGTTGGGGGCTGACGGACGGCGCCGGGCGCGGGCGGTTCGAATCATGGCCGAAATACCTGCTCTCGTTGTATAATCAAAAGAAGGACTACGACTGGGACGCCCTGCCGCACGATCCCATCCTGGAGTGGGACGTGTTTCAGGCGCTCTATGACGAGATGCGGCGTCTGCTAGTCTACTGTCCCCCGCAAAAGTACATTGTCCACGGCGACTACGGCTTCGACAATGTGGTCGGTGAGGCGGGGCGGGTGACGGGCGTGCTGGACTGGGCGGAGATGCGCCTGGGCGATTTCCTGCACGACGTTGCCAACCTCGACTTCTATAGCAAGCGCGTGCCATACGGTGAGATCTGGCGCGAGCGCGTGGCGGCGCGGCGGCAGGATGTCCCGCACTTCGAGGAGCGCATGCGCTGCTATATGCTGCACATTGGCCTCGGCGCGATGCTCATCGCGGCCGCGAACGGCGACCGCCGCGACTACATCCGTGAGCGGGCGCGCACCGAGTCGGTGCTGCTGCCCGGCCGCCGCTCGCCCACCGATTGGACGCAGGAGGTGTAGAGACGCGCCATGGCGCGTCTCTACCGACACAACACATCATGACCGGGGACACCTGGTCCCTGTGGAGGTATTAGCAGTTTATGACACAGCAGTTGAAAATCGCCATGATCGCCGCCGAGGCGGTTCCCTTCGCCAAGACCGGCGGTCTCGCCGATGTGGCGGGCGCGCTGCCCAAATCCCTGCGGCAGATGGGCCACGACGCCATCGTCATCATGCCGTACTACTCGACCATCCACTACAACGGCTACAGCCCGCGCCCCTTCATGGAGTCGCTGGGCGTGTGGATGGGCAACTACCTGGAGTGGTGCGCCGTCCACACGACCGAGGTGGACGGTGTCCCGTTCTACTTCATCGACTCCCAGAAGTACTTCGCCCGCGACGGCGTGTACCACGACCGCGACTACAACGACTACCTGGACAACCCGGCGCGCTTCGGCTTCTTCACCCGCGCCGCGCTCCAGTTCCTGCGCGACAGCGGCTTCAAGGCCGACATCGTCCACGCCCACGACTGGCAGACGGCCCTCGCGCCGGCCTACCTCAAGATCTGGCACTGGGACGACCCGATCCTGGGTGGCGCGGCCAGCGCCCTCACCATCCACAACATCGCCCACCAGGGCGTCTACCGCCCGGTGGACTATGACTACCTCGGCCTGGGGTGGGGCAACTTCGTCCCCGACAAGTTCGAGGACCACGGCAACGTCAACTTCCTCAAGGGCGGCATCACCTACGCCGACATGGTGAACACCGTTAGCCCGACCTACGCCACCGAGACGCGGACGCCGGCCCAGGGCCACGGCCTGGCCCCCTACCTGAACAACAAGGGCGCGAACTACGTCGGCATCCTCAACGGCGTGGACTACGACGAGTGGAACCCGGCGACCGACAAGCTCATCCCGGCCCGCTACACGCCGCGCAACCTGGCCGGCAAGGCGGTGTGCAAGGACGAGCTTCAGCGGCGCTTCGGCCTCGCCGAGGAGCCGGCTACGCCCATCATCGGCGTCATCAGCCGCATGGCGTCGCAGAAGGGCCTCGACGTGCTGGCGGCGGCCATCGAGCCGATTCTCAACAACATGCGCGTCCAGTTCATCATGCTCGGCTCCGGCGACAAGGCGCTGGAGAACTACTATCGCACGTTGCCCGACCGCTACCCGGGCCGCGCCGCCAGCTTCATCGGCTTCAACAACGGCGTCGCCCACTGGATCGAGGCTGGCTGCGACTTCTTCATCATGCCGTCGCGCTTCGAGCCGTGCGGCCTCAACCAGCTGTACTCGCTCAAGTACGGCACGCTGCCCATCGTCCACGCCACCGGCGGCCTCAACGACACCGTCGCGCAGTACGACGAGGCGACGGGGGACGGCACCGGCTTCAAGTTCTACGACGTCAGCCCCAACGCCATCTACTACGCCGTCGGCTGGGCCGTCAGCACGTACTACGACCGCCAGCCCCACATGCAGAAGATGATCCAGACGGCGATGGCCCAGGACTTCTCGTGGGAGCGCAGCGCCCAGGAGTACGAGGCGATGTACGAGCAGGCCATGAGCAACAAGGTCGGGGTGTAGGTGTTGCCCCTGAGCGATCTCCGCGTCATCGCCCTGGAAGGGGCGGTGGCCGCGCCGTTCTGCTCGCGCCAGCTCGCCGACATGGGCGCCGACGTCATCAAGATCGAGCGGCCGGATGGCGGCGACTTCGCGCGCGGCTACGACGGCGCGCTAAACGGGCTGTCCGCCTACTTCGCCTGGCTCAACCGCGGCAAGCGCAGCGTCGTCCTCGACCTCAAAGCGCCGGACGACCACAGGGCGCTGTTGCAACTCCTCGACGACGCCGATGTGTTCCTTCACAACCTCGCGCCGGGCGCCGTCGAGCGCCTGGGCTGTGGGTACGACGCCCTGGCCGCGCGCAACGGGGGCCTGGTGTGGTGCGGCATCTCCGGCTACGGCCCCGACGGCCCCTACCGCGACAAGAAAGCCTACGACATGCTCGTCCAGGCCGAGGCGGGCATCGTGAGCGTGACCGGCGGCCCCGACACGCCCGCCAAGGTCGGTGTCTCGATGGCCGACATCGGCGCCGGGCTGTACGCCTACGCCGCTATCACCACGGCGCTGCTGGCGCGGGCGCGCACCGGCCGCGGCGAGCGCATTGACATCTCGATGCTGGAGTGCATGACCGAGTGGATGATGGCCCCGCTGTACACCTGGCTCGGAACCGGGCGCGTCCTGCCGCGCCGCGGCGTGCGCCACAACATGATCCTGCCCTACGGCGCGTATGCCTGCGCCGACGGCGCGGTCATCTTCGCCGTCCAGAGCGACCGCGAGTGGCGTCGGTTCTGCGCCGAGGTCCTCCAGGCGCCGAACATGGCCCGCGACGAGCGCTTCGCCACCAACGAGCGCCGCGTCCACAACGGCGACGCCCTGGCGAGCGCCATCGAGGAGCGCTTCGTGTCCCTGCGCCGCGAGGAAGTCATCGCCCGGCTCGACGCGGCGGGCATCGCCAACGCCGCCCTGAACGACGCGCCGGCTGTGGCGCAACACCCGCAGCTCGCCGCTCGGCGCCGCTGGACCGACGTGGACACCTTCGTCGGCCCCATCCCGGCCCTCATCCCGCCGTACAACCTGGCGAGTGTCGCGACGGCGATGGGCCGTGTCCCGGCCCTCGGCGAACACACCGCCGCCGTGCTGGCCGAACTGCGCGCGAAAGATAGTGGTCAAGAGGCCCCATGAACGTGTCCCATCTGCATTGCCCCCGCTGCGAGCGGACGTATGACCCGAACCTGCCGCACAACCTGTGCGTGTGCGGCGCGCCGCTCTTGGTGGACTACGACCTGGAGGCGCTCAAGCGCCTGACGCCGGAGGACCTGTGGCCGGCCGACCGTGGCATGTGGCGCTACGCCCCCTTCCTCCCCGTGCGCGACGTGGCGAACATCGTCACCCTCGGCGAGGGCGCCACGCCCATGCTGGCGGCGGGGCGCGCGGGCGAAGCCGTCGGCCTCCAGAAGCTCTACATCAAAGATGAGGGCCTGAACCCCACGGCGAGCTTCAAGGCGCGGGGGGCGTCGGTGGGCATCAGCAAGGCGAAGGAGTTCGGCATCACCGCCGTCGCCATGCCCACCGCCGGCAACGCGGGCGGGGCGTGGGCGGCGTATGGGGCGCGGGCCGGCATCGCGGTCCACGTCGCCATGCCCCAGGATGCGCCCGACATCAACAAGCAGGAGGTGCGGCGCTACGGCGGCGCATTGACCCTGGTGGACGGCCTCATCTCCGACGCGGGCCGCCTCATCGGCGCGCAGGCCCAGGAGCGCGGCTGGTTCGACGTGGCGACGCTCAAGGAGCCGTACCGCATCGAGGGCAAGAAGACGATGGGGCTGGAGATCGCCGAGGCGTGGGGCTGGCAGGACCTCCCCGACGTCATCATCTACCCGGCCGGCGGCGGCGTCGGCATCATCGGCATCTGGAAGGCGCTCAAGGAATTGCAGGACATCGGCTGGACGAGCGCGCCCCTGCCGCGCCTGGTCGTCGTGCAGGCGGCCGGTTGCGCGCCCCTCGTGCGCGCCTTCGACGAGGGCGCCGCCGTCTCGACGTTCTGGGAAGGGGCGCAGACGGTCGCCAGCGGCCTGCGCGTGCCGAAGGCGCTGGGCGATTTCCTGGTGCTGGAGGCCGTGCGCGAGACCGACGGGACGGCGATCGCCGTGGACGACGACACGATCCGCGCCTATGGCGACCTGCTGGCGCGGCGGGAGGGGCTGTGGGCCGCGCCGGAGGGCGCAGCGACCCTGGCCGCCGCCGCCGAGCTGCGCCGTCGCGGCTGGCTCGCCGCCGACGAGAGCGTGGTGCTCATCAACACCGGCAGCGGCCTGAAATATCCGGAGGTGTAGCCCATGACGCCGGAGATTGTGCGGCTGCGCGCCGTCGCCGGGGCGCGGGAGGCGCGCGGGCTGGCGATCATCATTGACGTCATCCGCGCCTTCACCGTCGCCGCCTACGCCTTCGACGGCGGGGCCGAGGAGATCATGCTCGTCGGGACGGTGGAGGAAGCGTTCGCCCTGCGCGAGCGCTTCCCCGATGCCCTGCTCATCGGCGAGGTCGGCGGCCGCGCTATCCCCGGCTTCGACCTGAACAACTCGCCGACGCGCATGGCCGCCGCCAACGTGCGCGGTCGGCGGCTCATCCAGCGCACCGGCGCCGGCACGCAGGGCGTCGTCGCCGCCGCCGGCGCGGACAGCCTCCTGCTGGCGAGCCTGGTGGTCGGGCGGGCGACAGCCGAGTACGTCCGGCGGGCGGGGGCGGCGGTGGTCAGCATCGTGGCGATGGCGGGCGACGTGGGCCACGCGCCGATGGAGGACGACATCTGCGCCGACTACCTGGCCGCGCTGCTGCGCGGCGAGACGCCGGATACGGGCGGCCTGTGCGCCGCTGTCCTCGCCACGCCCCACGCCCAGCTCTTCCTCGACCCCGACGACCCGGACTTCATCCCCAGCGACCTGGACTACGCGCTGGCGGTGGATCGCTTCGACTTCGCCATGCCCGTCCGCCGCGCCGGCGACCTGCTCGTCGCGCGGCGTGTCCCTCTCCCCTGAAAATAAGCCTGGGCTGACGCGGTAGGGCAAGGTGTTGGACCACGAAAGGCGCGAAAACAACGCGAAAAACGCGAAAAAGAGTCGCCCAGCATGGGCCTTTCGTGATCTTCGTGGTCCGCAGACCTACGCCCGGGACACTGTCGTGACAATAAGCCTGGGCTGTCATGCCGAGAACCCTATGCCCGTAGCGGCATGCGCCGACACAAGAAACGTCTAGGCTGTCGCCCCGAGCGGAGCGAGGGGTCTGGACTGCGGCGGCCCAGATGCTTCGCCTTCGGCTCAGCATGACAGCAGGGCGTGAAGTTTCTGAGCAGGCACGAGACATCTGGGCCGCAGTCCAGACCCCTCCTATCGTCGGGGTGACAGCCATGTCGTCATGCTGAGCGGAGCGAAGCATTTCCCGGCGATCCCGGAGGCCCTTCGCGCTGCTCAGAGTGACGGCGTATTTTCACCCGTCTGGTGGTGGACGGGGTCCATGAGGAACTCCTCGGCCCCCTTCTCCCCAAAATGGGAGAAGGGGCGAGATGAGGGAGAAAGCGCCTGCGCCTGACTGCCGCTGTATCGCAGGAAATGGGCCTTGACAATCGCGAATTCGCTACTCCCGTCCTTTATATGCGTGCCCGTGATGGAGACGTCTTTTGATCGTGGCATGTAAGCACGTTTCATCTGACGAACTATATCGCGTAGAACAGATGCCGGTCATTCGCGAAGAATGGCCGGCGAAACATTTTGGGAGGAGTCGCCTTTGCGCCTGACTGCCGCTGGTGCTAGAATTTAGCAGCACTAGCAACGGATGCAGGAAGGGCTAAACTGATTGAGAGGCGGGGCTTGCCAATGGGGTCTGATGAACGAGCAATCCGCGAGGCGCATTCCATCTGGATTGATGCCGTCAACGTTGGCGACCTTGTCCGCCTGCTCACCTTGATGGCGGATGATGTCGTGTTTCTCACGCCGGGTCAAGAGCCGGCCGGCCGGGCCGGGTTTTCCGCCAGCTTCCCGGCCGCTCATCAACAAGCTCGGATCCATTGCCGCAGCGAGTTGGAAGAGGTCGTCGTCGTTGGCGAAGTCGCGTACACGTGGAGCCGGGATTCGCTATCCGTGACTCCAGTCGCCGCCGGAGAAACGACGCAGCTCGCCGGTCATCGTATCACGATATGGCGCAAACAACCCGACGGCCGCTGGCTCCTGGCCCGCGATGCCCACACGTTGTCCCCGGTGGAGAAGGTGGAGTCGTGAGCGGGTTGGGCGCGATGGATTGTTTCGACACGTGCGATCGCTGCGGCCACCCATTGGAGCCGCGCAACTGCAAGGAGGTTTGCCCGCGCTGCGGGGCGCGCCTCGACTGCTCCGACGTGCCGACCGTCCACCGCCCGGCCGACGCCCGCCCGTTGCGCCGGCATGAAGAGATCAGAGCATAAGGAGCGCCTTGTGTACCGCCGCGGCTCTCTAGACACAGCGTGGCAGCCGGCCCTCGACGTGTGCGAGACGGCCGACGCCTATCTCATCAAGGTGGATGTGCCGGGGGTGCGCGAGAGTGACCTGCGCCTCGATTTCGCCGCCAACGTCCTCAAGCTCGTCGGCGAGCGCCGCCGCCCCTACGAAGCCAACAGCACGCGCATGCACCGCATCGAGCGCGAGTACGGCGCGTTCGAGCGTCGCGTCCGCCTCCCCGAGGACATTGACCCCGCCGATGTCGAGGCGACGCTGGAGCACGGCGTCCTCTCGATCCGCATTGGCAAACGCGGCGCGCAGGGCGTGGTGCATATCCAGGTGAAGCGCGGCGACGGGGCGGCCCCCGGCGAGGACGAGGCGTGACCCTGCGCGTCACCGTGTTCGGCGACCCGGCGAATGAGATGTGCCTCATCAGCGGGTGTGGCAGCCGCGTCTCCTCGACGGAGGCTTTTCCGGCGACGGCCAAGGCGCTGCGCGACCTGTTCGGCGACCACATCGAGCTGCGCTACTACGACCTGAGCGCCGCCGACCAGCGCGCCCACTTCGCGCCCCTCATCGCGGGGGCCAGGGCGCGCGGTCTGCGCTTCCCCCTGGTCGCCATCAACGGCGCGATTGTCGCCGCCGCCGACGAGTCCGCGCCCTACCCCCTCGCCGTGGATCGGCTCCTGGCCCTGATAGACGCCGCCCTGCGCGACACGGTTGACGACGCCGAGGGCCTGGAGCGGCGCAATTGAGCATCCTCAAGCTGCCCTGGTGGCTGCCCCTCGGCCGCGTTCCGGAGATCGCGCCGGAAAGCCTGGCTGCCGTGCTGGCGCAAACCCCGCCCCAGATCGTAGATGTGCGCACGAGCGGGGAGTTCGCCGGCGGCCACATCCCCGGCGCGGTGAGCCTGCCCATCACATCCTTCGCCAGTGGTTGGCATGGCCTCGGCCTGGACCCTGAACGCCCCGTCGTCCTGATCTGTCTATCCGCCCACCGCAGTATTCCGGCTACTCGCCTTCTCCAGCGCCACGGCTTCGACGCCGCGCAACTGGCCGGCGGGATGCAGGCATGGCGAGCACGTCGTCTCCCCGAATCCTCTACACTGGAGTAACTCATGGCCGCCGCACCCCGTCCCACGCTGGACGACATTCTCAAGGTCCGCCTCGCCAATGACGCGCAGATTTCGCCGGACGGGCGCGCCGTCGCTTTCGCCTACGGGTGGATGTACAAGGAGAAGGACCACGCGCGCCGCAGCGCCATCTGGCTGGCCGACGACAACGGCGCGCGCCAGTTCACCGCCTCCCTGTCATGCGACCGCGCGCCGCGCTGGTCGCCGGATGGGCGGCAGCTCGCCTTCATCTCCGATCGCGCCAAGGAGGGCAAGTATCAGCTCTATGTGCTGGACAAGGCGGGTGGCGAAGCGCGGCAGGTGACGGACACGCGGGCGGAGATTAAGGGGCCGATCTGGCTGCCCGATGGCCGGCTGGCGGCGCTGGCTGCCGAGCCGCTGCCGGAAGACGTGGAAAAGCGGCGGCAGGAGGGCGAGGACGCCTACGTGGCCGACGACAACTTCCAGTGGACGCGCCTGTACATGGTGGACCTGACCAGCGGCGCGCTGACGCCGGTCAGCCCGCCGGGCATGCAGGTCTACGAGGCCGTACCCGCGCCCGACAGCGGGCGCTGGGCGCTCGTGGTGAGCGACGACCCGCGCCGCGACGCCTGGTACCGCAACCGGCTCGTCCGCCTGGATGGGCCGGAGGGTGAGCCGGTGACACTCTACGAGACATCGGCGCTGCCCCAGGGCGTGAGCGCCGCGCCCGCGTGGTCGCCGGATGGCAGAACCGTCGCCTTCATCGCCGGCGCGTGGAGCGACGAGGGCGCGGTCGCGGGCGACGTCTGGCTCGTCGAGAGCGATGGCGCCGCCGCCTGCTGCCTCACCCCCGGCATTGCCGCCTCGTTCGGGAGTGTGAAGTGGCTGGCCGATGGGCGGCTGCTGGCGGCGGGCATCCGCGACGGCGAGGGCATGCTGGCGACCATCGGGCGCGACGGAACAGTGACTACGCTCTGGCAGGACCTGGCTGCCCTCGACGCGCCGTTCCAGGCCCGGGTGAGCCTGGCCGCCGACGGTCGCACGTTCGCCGTTATTCGCGAGGACCCGCAGCATAGCCGCAACGTGTGGCTCGGCGCGGTGGACGGCGAGTGGCGGCAGCTCACCCATCTCCAGCCCGAGATGGAGGCGTTCGACATCGGGCGCGTCGAGAACATCCACTGGACGGCCCCGGATGGCCTGCGCGTTCAGGGGCTACTGCTGACGCCGGCCGGCCAGAACGGTGAGCGCGTCCCGCTGGTCGTCTATGTCCACGGTGGGCCGACCGGGGCGTGGCTGCCGACATTCCTGGGCAGCGCGATGGTGACGGGGCAGCTGCTCGCCGCCCTCGGCTTCGCCGTTCTGATGCCCAACCCGCGCGGCAGCGTCGGAATGGGCCGCGCCTACGCCGAAGCCAATCACCAGGACCTCGGCGGCGGCGACTTGCAAGACATCCTGGCCGGCGTGGACCACGTCATCGAGATGGGCGTGGCCGACCCGCAGCGCCTCGGCATCACCGGCTGGAGCTACGGCGGCTACATGACCGCGTGGGCCATCACCCAGACGACGCGCTTCAAGGCCGCCGTCGTCGGCGCGGGCATCGTCAACTTCGACAGCCACTGGGGCCAGAACAGCATCCACAACTGGCAGCTCGTCTTCTTCGACGGCGTCTCGCCCCTCGAAAACCCCGCCGCCCACCGCGCCCGCTCGCCGTGGACCTACCTCGCGGCGGCGCAGACCCCGACGCTCATCCTCCACGGCCAGAATGACACCGATGTGCCAGTGGCCCAGGCCCACGAGCTGTACCGCGGCCTGCGCTCCCTGGGCGTCGAGACGCAGCTCGTGACCTACCCCCGCGAGCCGCACGGCCTCCAGGAGCGGCTGCACCTGCGCGACATGACCGAGCGCATTGTCGAATGGTTCCGCACCCACCTCGACCCTTGAGGCGTTCTGACCTCGCCACCCTCGGCGTCGTCCTCGTCGCGTTCGCGCTGCGCGTGCTGGCCCTCGGCGCGCCGAGCCTGTGGTACGACGAGGGGTTCGCCGTCCAAACGGCGCGCCTCCCCATCGGGGAGCTGGTGGCGCGCCTGGTGCGCGAGGACAACCACTCGCCGCTGCATTACCTCGTCATTCGCCTCTGGATGGCGGTCGCCGGCGACTCTGAGACGGCGCTGCGCTTCTCCAGCGTCGTCGTCGGCGTGCTCATGGTAGCGCTGACCTACGCCATCTTCCGTGAGATCTTCCGCGGCCGGCCGGATGAGGCGAACGCCGCCCTTGTGGCGGGCGCGCCGGCCGCCGCCCTCGTCGCCCTCTCCCCGTTCCTGGTGTACTACGCCCGCGAGGCGCGGATGTACAGCCTCCTGGCGTGCTTCACCCTCGCTGCCGCGTGGACGCTGCTGGCGGCGACGCGCCGCACGCTAGGAGGAGAAAAGGAACGCAAAGGCGCAGAGGCGCAAAGGGAAGAAGCCATCCGCGCGCTGGAGCATCAATCGCACGGGCGGGAGGTTGCTTCGCGTTCGCTCGCAACGACATCCCTTCCTTTGCGCCTTCGCGCCTTTGCGTTTCAAAACGGGTTATGGCTCGCGCATGGGGCGCTGCTGGCCCTAATGCTCTACGCGCAGTACATGGGCGTGTTCTTCATCCCGGCCTTTGCCCTGTTCGCCCTGCTAAACGGCTGGCGCGTGTTCGTCCGCTGGCTGCTGGCCGCCGCCGTCGGCGCGCTGCTGTTCCTGCCCTGGCTGCCCTTCGCCCTGCTCCAGATGCGCCGCCTCTTCGGCTCGACGCCGGAGTACTTCCCCGCTTACCTCGACGCCAGCGCCGTCATCCAGAACGGCCTGCGGGGCTTCCTCGTTCTCGACGCCGCGACCTGGGCCGGCGCCGCCGCCGTCCTGCTCCTCCTCGGCTCCCTCGCGCTCATCATCCGCGACTGGCGCCGCGACGCGGTTTTCGCTCGCCGCGAGGCCCTGCCGATCCTGGCCGCGTGGCTGCCGCTCTTGCTCATCGCCGTCGCCAGCAGCTCCATCGCCAAGTTCGTCGCCCGCTACGCCATCCCCGCCGCGCCGATGCTCTACCTCAGCATCGCCCTGGTCCTGTTCGGCCTGCTGTGGCGCAAGGCCGTGGTTGGCCGCGCCGTGTACGCCGTGGCCGTGGCCGCGCTCCTGGTATACCTGGGACGCAGCGGCTGGAGCGCCACGATCACGCCCTGGGTGCCCCACGAGGACGCGCGCGGCATCGCCGACTACCTGAACGAGCGGGCGCGGCCGGAGCAGGACATCATCTTCATGGACGCGCGGCCCGACGCCTTCGACTACTACTACCACGGGCAGGCCGCCGTCCACCCGATGTACGTCGGCTTCGACTACGCGGCCGGCGCCAGCCAGCTCAACGACATCCTCGCCCGCCAGCCGGAGCGCATCTGGCTCGTTCTGTGGCAGCACGAGGCCGCCGACCCGACCGGCATGGTCATCGCCGAGCTTCAGCGCCGCAGCGCCCAGGGGCGCGTCACCCGCAGCGCCTACCGCGAGTACACGCTGCTCCGCTTCGACCTGACCGACTGGTCGCCGGTCGCGCCCCTACCCACGCCGCAGCAGCCCATTGGCGCGACGTTCGGCGAGCGGCTGACCCTCGTCGGCGCGGACCGTCTGCCCGGCGACGCGGGCGTCCTGCGCTGGATTCTTTACTGGCAGGCGCGGGAGCCGCTCCAGGGCGATCTCGCCGTCACGCTGCAACTCAAGGACGCCGACGGGAAGGTGCGTGTCAGCCACAACGGGGGGCCGAGCGCGCCGTGGCTGGCGGCGGCGGGCCTGCCGCCGGATGTGACGGTGCGCGGCCTGACCGAGGTGGCGCTGCCGAAGGACCTGCCGCCGGGCAGGTACGAGGCGAGCGTCCTTGTTTGGGACCCGGCCGCTGAGCGCAACCTGGCGGCGGCGGCCGCCGCCGACGGCGCGCCGCTCGGCGTCAGCGTCCCCCTGGGAACAGTCGAAGTCACGCGCTAAGGGAGGACATGCGTTTGGTGAGGTAGCTCCGCATCATAGCGTGGAGACCCCCTGCTGGCGGTGGAGTTGGCACTCCACCGCCTCTGGGACGCGCTGGAGATGGCTCTCCAGCGCGAGCACGATAGCTTCTCCACGCTGAACTGCGGAGCTACCTTTGGTGAGCAACAGCGAGCATAGAGGGCAATATAGACCAAAATCAAACTTTAGCGTCAAAAAAGCAGTTTCCTGATGTACAATAACAATTAGGGGGGCGTTGACGTTTATCCGGATAGAACGGCGTGAAGTCAACCCGGCCGGCGGTATGTTGCACCCCGGCGCCACAGTGATGTGTCAGCTGTCAGACTGAGCGTGGGAGACGAGGTGGTACGCGCGCGCGCGCACACACACAAGGGAGGATCTCGTATGTTCAGGAAGGTTTGGGGAAGGCAACTGATTATCGCGCTAGGCGTGGCCCTGGTGATCGTCCTCGTGGCGGCCACTGCGAGCTTCGCCGCGCCGGCTGAGAATCCGAGCAACTGGTGGTGCAGCGGTGTCGTCGTTCAGCCCGGCCAGACGCTCTCCGGCATCGCGGCCCACTACGGCGTGTCGGTGTGGGCGTTGGCTTCGTACAACGGCATCGGCAACCCCAACTACATCCGCGCCGGCCAGTGCATCATGATCCCGGCGAAGGGCAGCGGCTACTGGCACGGGAATTGGAACTACAACAACAACTGCTGCTCCTACGGCTACAACTACGTCCCGCGCAACTGGGGCTGGAACAGTTGCTGCAACTACAACTACTACAAGCCCACCGGCCACTGGGTTTGGTGGAACGGCTGCTGGGTCTGGCGCTCGTATTGATGAGCCGCCGGTGACAGACAGCCGCGGCCTGTCACCTATTGCTTGAGGTCTAAGTCTCGACCCCCACGCTTAGCTCGGCGGCACACCGAGGGACGCGGGCGGCGCAAGCCGTCTCCCGTCCCTCGCTTTCTTTCCCCTTCCCCGGTCACTATACTTTCGTCATGCACAAACTGACCTTGCCGAAAACAGGCGCCGCCTGTCATGCTGAGCGCAGCGAAGCATCCCCCGGCGTTCGCGGCGGCCCTTCGCTTTGCTCAGGGCGACAGCGAATCATGTTCGCTGTGGCGCTCGTCGCGCTGCTGCTCGCCGGCTGTAGCCGCGCCGCGCCGCCCCCCCTGACCTACGTCGCCCTCGGCGCGTCGGACACCGTCGGCGTCGGGGCGTCCGACCCGGCCCAGGAAGGCTGGGTTCCCCAGTTCTACAAGCGCCTGCCGCCGGACACGCGGCTCGTCAACCTCGGCGTCAGCGGCTTCAAGCTCAGCGAGGCGCTCACCCAGACCCTCCCTATCGCCCAGGACGCCCACCCCGACATCGTGACCATCTGGCTGGCGGTGAACGACTTCAACGGCCGCGTGGACCTGGCGCAGTACGAGCGCGACCTGGACACGCTGCTCGCCGGCGTGCAGGCCAGCGGCGCCGAGCGCATCCTCATCGCCAATATCCCGGCGCTGGAAGGCGTGCCGGTGTACGCGGGCCAGGGCATCCCGCCCCAGCGCCTCGCCAGCGAAGTGAGTCGCTGGAACGACGTCATCGCGCGCCAGGCGGCGAAGCACGGCGCGACCCTGGTGGACGTTCACAGTCAGTGGGGCGAGCTGGCGAACCACCCGGAGTACGTCAGCATGGACGGCTTCCACCCTAGCGCTGCCGGCTACACCCGCCTGGCCGACCTGTTCTATCAGACTCTCCAGGCCAGCGGCGGACTACCAAGCAGGACACAGTGAACAACGTGATTGTCGAAGCGCGGGGCGTCGTGCGGCGCTACCGCCTCGGAGAAGTGACCATAGACGCCCTGCGGGGCGTTGACTTTGCCGTCTACAAGGGCGAGATGGTGGCGATCATGGGGCCGAGCGGCTGCGGCAAGACGACGCTGCTGAACTGCCTGGCCGGGCTGGACGCGCCGGACGCCGGCAGCATCACCATCGAGGGCGCGCTGCTGAGCGCCATGCGCGACGCTGAGCGCACCGCCTACCGCGCCCGCAACATGGGCTTCATCTTCCAGGCGTACAACCTGCTGCCCGTCCTCAGCGCCGTCGAGAACGTCGAGCTGCCATTGCTGGTGAGCGGTGTTCCCTCCCGCGAGGCGCGGAGGCGCGCCCTCGCCGCCCTCGCCGCCGTCGGCCTGGCCGACCGCGCCCGCCACGCGCCGACCCAGCTCAGCGGCGGGCAGCAGCAGCGCGTCGCCGTCGCCCGCGCCCTGGTGACCCAACCGGCGATCATCTGGGGCGATGAGCCGACGGGCAACCTCGACTCGGTCGCCGCCGACGACATCATGGACCTGCTGGACGCGCTCCACGCCGACGCCGGCCACACCGTCGTCATCGTCACCCACAGCCGCGCCGTCGCCGAGCGCGCCGACCGCATCATCCACATGCGCGACGGCCTCATCGTCGAGGAAGAACGCACCGGCCGCCGCGCCGTAAGCGAACCACCCCGTAGTAGCGACTTCAGTCGCTCTTCAGTCGTGGGGAACGACTGAGGGGGCCTTAAGAGGTATGAAACGCAAAGGCGCAGAGACGCAAAGGGAGAAGAAGAGGCTCTTTTCCTTCCTTTGCGCCTTTGCGCCTTTGCGTTACCATTGTCCCGTCCTAGAAATGCTGCCATGACAACTCTTTTTGGCGTTCCAATCCCCATACTCGCCGGCGCGCTGGCCGGGCTGACCGCCGCCGCCGCCGTCATCATCCTCCTGCTGGCGGCGCGCAATCCCATCCTGGTCAAGCTCGGCGTGCGCCACATCCCGCGCCGCCGCGCCCGCTCGGTGCTCATCGTCGTCGGCCTGGCCCTCAGCACCACCATCGTCGCCGCCGCCTTCACGACCGGCGACGCCCTGGGCAACACCGTGCGCTCCCTCGTGCGCGGCTCCCTCGGCAACGTGGACCAGGTCGTCGTGTCCTATCGCGGCGGCACGCGCCGCTTCGCCCAGTCCGACTTCCAGGGGCTGGCCGACGGGCGCATCCCCCTCGTCGCCGGCGACGATTTTTCGCAGGGCGAAGTTGCGACAGTCGCCGGGCTCCTGGCGGACACGCCCGGCGTCGCCGCTGTGACCGGCTCCATCATCCGCCAGTACCCGATCGCCGACACCGACCAGCAGGTTGTCAACGCCGGCATCAACCTGCTGGCGCTGGGGCCGGACACGCCGCCCGCTTTTGGCGCGCTGACCGACACGGCCTGCCCCACGCCCGACGACGCGCCGCCGACCGGGCAATGCGCCCTGACACTGGGCGCGCTCGGCGAGGGCGATGTCTACCTTAACGAGGCCGCCGCCGGCAATCTCATGGCGAAGGCGGGTGACAGCCTGGTCATCTACCTCAAGGGGCGCGAGGTCCCGGCCCGCGTCAAGGCCATCGTCCGCAACGGCGACATCGGCGGGACGCAGGCCACGGCCATCGTCAGCCTCCCCTGGTGGCAAACGGTGGAAGGTATCCCTGGCAGCATCAACCAGGCGCTCATCGTGAACGCGCCGGGCGAGGCGTCGTGTCAGGGTCTCGCGGCGCTGCGCTGCCTGTGGGCGGGCGGGGCGGCCGACGACAACATGCGCCTGAGCAGCGCCATCGCCCTGCGCCTGCGCGCCAACCTGGTGGACGACACCGCCGCCGCGACGGTCTTCCGCCTGCTGGCGACGCCGAGCGTGCGCCAGGGGCTGCGCGACAGCGTGAGCCAGCAGCCGCCGTTCGTCCAGCAGCGCGTCCTCGACCTGGCGACGGCGCTGGAGGGGCCGGGCGTCACGCCCGAGTTCAAGAGCCTCATCGGTGACCCGCAGGTCCTCGGCAGTCTGCGCACCGTGCTGTTCCGCCTCGCGCCCGGCACGGCGTCGTCCTTCGTCAGCGCCCTGACCAATCTCAACCGCCTCACCGTGATCGAGCTGAAGGCGCTCAGCCTCGACATCGCCGGCGCGTTCGCCAGCGCCCTGACGTCCACGTTCCTTGTCCTGGGCCTGTTCTCTATCGCCACCGGCATCATGCTCGTCTTCCTCATCTTCGCCCTGCTCGCCGCCGAGCGCCGCCCGGAGCTGGGCATGGCGCGCGCCCTGGGGACCCAGCGCGGCCACCTGGTGCAGATCTTCCTGTTCGAGGGGGCGCTGTATGACCTGTTCGCCTCGCTCCTCGGCGTCCTGGCCGGGCTGGCCGTGGCCGTCCTCATCATCAACACCCTGACCGGCTACCTGACCGAGTTCGGCCTGCGCCTGACCGGCGCCGTCGAGCCGCAGTCGCTCGTGATCGCCTTCTGCCTCGGCCTCCTCATCACCTTCGCCACCGTCAGCGTCTCGGCCTGGCGCATCGCCCGCCTCAACGTCGTCACCGCCGTGCGCAACCTGCCCGACGAGCCGAAGGCCGCGCCGTCCCTCGCCGCGCTGGCCCGCCGCGGCCGCCCGCTGGCGTTTCTCTGGGGCCTCGTCACGCGCGGCCCGCTGCTCATCCTGCTCGGCGTCGCCCTGGCCCTCGCCACGAGCGACCGCCCCACCCTCGTCGCCCTGACGGCGACCGGCTGGTCCCTGGCCGTCATCGGCGTCGGCCTGGCCGTGCGCTGGGCGCTCGTCGCCCTCGGCGTTCCCCGCGTCACCCGCGACCGCATCGGCTTCACCCTGGCCGGCGTCGGCCTGCTCCTGTTCTGGGCGCGGGGCGCGCCGGCCGTCCGCCCGACGCAGACAGGGCAGTTCGTCGGCAGCCTGGAGCTGCTGGCGCTGTCGGGGCTGTTCATGGTGCTCGGCGCGGTGTGGGCCGTCGCCTACAACCTCGAATTGCTGCCCGCCCTTGTCTCCGGCGTCGCCGGTCTGGCGCGGCGCGGCGCGCCCATCGCCGCCGGCCTGCGCATCGCCGCCGCCTACCCGGCCCGCTACCGCTGGCGCACCGGCCTCGCCATCCTCATGTTCACCCTGGTCATCTTCACCGTCACCACGGCGTCCATCCTGCTATCCGGCACGCGCTACGCCTACGCCGATCTAGAGACCCAGGCGGCGGGCTTCGACCTGCGCGCCGACGTTGACCCGGCCCGCGTCCCCGACCTCCGCGCCGCCATCGCCGCCTCGCCCGCCGTCTCCCCCGCCGACTTCACCGCCGTCGGCGGCCAGTCGAGCATCCCCGTCGAGGCTATCCAGATGGGCGCGCCCGTCGCCCGCTGGGGCGCGAGCACGCTGCAAGTGGTGGACGACAGCTGGCTCCAGGGCGTGGGTGCGCCCCTCACCCAGCGCGCGCCCGAGTACGCCTCCGACGAAGCGGTCTGGGCCGCGCTGCGCACGACACCGGGCCTGGCCGTCCTTCAGGGCAGCGCCCTGCCCCGCCGCGACGCGCCGACGCGCAACAACAGCACCTCCTTCGGCACGGACCCGTTCACCTTCCAGGGGATGTACCGCGACGACCGCGGCTTCACCCCGACGACCATCTGGCTGCGTGACCCGAAGGGCGGGCCGCCGCTGAAGCTCACCGTCATCGCCGTCATGGACGCGCGCACGTCCATCGGCCGCGGCTTCTACACGACGGCCGACACCGTCCGCGCCGCCGGCTGGACACCGCCGACCCCCGGCGCCTACTACCTCAAGGTCGCGCCGGACGTCACGCCACGCGCAGCCGCCCTCGGCCTGGGGCGCACACTCAGCGCCAGCGGCGGCGACGCGGCGGTGCTCAACGAGGAACTGCGGGTGCAGCAGGGCATCCGCTTGCTCCTCAATCAGTTGTTGCAAGGGTTCATGGGGCTAGGTCTCATCAGCGGCGTCGTCGCTCTCGGCGTCATCGCGTCGCGGGCCGTGGTCGAGCGGCGGCAGCAGATCGGCGTCCTGCGCGCCATCGGCTTCGGGCGGGGACTGGTGCAGGCGACATTCCTGCTGGAGTCGACGCTCATCGCCGTGCTGGGCATCCTCATCGGCGTGGCGCTAGGCATCATCCTGTCGCGCAACGTCGTCGCGCTCATCGCCGCCCAGAACCCGGAGGTCGCCTTCGGCATCCCCTGGCTCCAGATCGGCGTCATCGCCCTGGTGGCGTACCTGATGACCGTGGCGACGACCATGCTGCCGGCGTGGCAAGCCGGCCGCGTCTACCCCGCCGAGGCGCTGCGGTACGAGTAATTCCTTGACAAGCTGCTGACAACGTGATATATAGCAGGCGCCTCACGGTGACGTGCAAGCTGCCCCGCCACCGCTGAAGGATATCCTATATCATCTCGGAGCCGCCCATGAGCTTCAACAGCTACATCTGGCAACTGTTCAAGACATCGCCCGCCGGCCGCGAAAGCATCGAGATGTTTGCCAATCTCTTCGCTAGGCTCAAAAGCGGCCATTTCAACCTAAGCCTGGGTTACGTCGAGGGTGTGCTAGAGGATGAAGACCCGGAGGGTGCAGTTGAATACATCCAAGGCTTGTTGGATGACATAAATTGGACGTCTGTAGCAGACTTCAACGAGGCAGCGCAGTTTTTCGATGGTATTATGTTCACACCCCCAGGTGAGCCGGAACAATCTCAGAAGGAATCGTCTGCGACCAATGATGAAGGTGCGGCAGCCGAGGTGTTGTCTTTGATGCCGTTGATATCGATTGCCTTCTATACCCGTTACCCCGATTTCTTCATTCCCTATTTTTTCCGAAGGCAGTTCTACTTGCTGCAGCAAATTTTCGACGAGTTCGGCATCCCCTTGCCTGAGGTGCCAAAGAAGAATCGAATAGTGGATAGGATTGCGTACTACATGGGCCTATGCCAGGTACTGTATGAGTTTCGAATTGCCAACCAACTCTCGCCAGCAGAACTATGTGCTTTCCTATACACTTTTGCTCCCAATGCCGTTTCCTGGAAGCAAGAAGGAACGCTACCAAAGCCGGCACGCGTCTGGATCGTAGGCGGCGGGATCGGGGGTGGAGCCGTAAACAATGCAGATTTCGACTTTGTGGACGAGGCCGACCAGAACAGCATCAGCCACTGGAATAGCAATCCAGATACGGAACGCGGTGACATTATCATTATGTATTGCCTCAGCCCGCGAAGCTATGTTCATTCGATCTGGCGAGCCATGACGCACGGTTTCCGAGACCCATTTTTCTATTTCTACAACACGACATGGATATGCGAGCCGACGAAAACCTGCTCAGTGACGTACGAGGAAATGAGGCGAGATTCTGTGCTCTCGCAGAATGGTCTAGTGAAATCGAAAATGCAGGGCGTCAACGGGCGTCCTTTTACATTCAAGGAGTATCAGGCGCTTTTGCAGATCATGAAGCGTAAGGGACAGGACCTGTCGGTTCTACCGACGCTTGAAATCGGGCTGCCACCACCCGATGGCGACAGTCCCAGCATTAAGAATGAGCGGGACGTGGAAGTCAATCTGGTCGAACCGCTGCTCCAACTGGTCGGCTACTCAGACAAAGATTGGCTCCGCCAGATGTCACTAGCGATGGGTAGTGGGGAAGCCGTCTACCCTGACTATGCGTTTCTGCCCAAGACGTCAAGGGGCGAGGAACAAGCGCCTATGGTTCTCGAAGCGAAGTACCGTGTTACCTCGGATAGAGCCTTGTTCGCTGCCTACTGCCAGGCAAAATCGTACGCGCTCCGGCTACAGGCGAACATCTTTGTGATCGCTAGCCTTGAGGGACTCTGGATATTCCCCGCCGACAAGCGCGCCTTCGACTTCAAAGCGCGAGTTCATACGACTTGGTCAGAGTTGCAAGACCCGGACATGTTTCGAAGCGTGCGTGATAGGATTGGAAAGTCAGCTATTTCCAGGCGAGTTTGAAATAGCGGTCCGGTCTTGCAAGGATTGCCCGCGATTCACACCTCCTTTCACATAGACGATGATACTCTGCTTTTCATAAGGTGGTGCGCTACATGAGCCAAAAGAATAGCTACTATGCCGTGCTCAAGGGCCATGTACCGGGTATCTACAGCCAATGGAGCGGGCCAGGAGGAGCCGAGGCTCAGGTCAAGGGCTACCCCGGCGCGAAGTTTCACGGTTTTCCGACGCGAGTGGAAGCCGAAGCGTGGCTGAAAGCACAGCAAGATGGAGACGCACGAATACCCGCGACTCTCCCGGTTTCTGTCGGAGAGCAGCAGACCGAGTCGCCTGATCACTCGACGGCTCTAGCGGCCGGTAAGGTGGTCATCTACACCGACGGCGCGTGTATCGGCAATCCGGGACCGGGCGGGTACGGTGTTGTCTTACTATTCGTCGAGCACCGCAAGGAGTTAGCGGCAGGGTTTCGCCGCACGACGAACAATCGCATGGAGCTGATGGCCTGCATTGCTGGTCTGCAGGCGCTCAAGCGCAAGAGCCGGGTCGTGCTCTACTGCGACTCCAAGTACGTCGTGGATGCGATCAACCAGGGATGGGCGCGGACGTGGCGGCAGAACGGTTGGACGCGCAACAATACCGACAGGGCCGAGAATTCCGACTTGTGGCAAATTCTGCTTGACCTGTGCGACGAACACAGCATTGAGTTTGTCTGGGTGCGCGGGCATGTCGGCACAATGGAGAATGAACGCTGCGATATGCTATCGACTCTTGCTGCGAAGAGCAAGGACCTTCCCCCGGACGCCGTCTTCGAGGAGCTTAGGCTGCGGTCTTGAGTGGCGGCTACGTCGCGTCACGGGCGGATTGATCGCAGGCGTCGCATCAGAATGGAATTCTGATGCTGGCATGACAAAGCCTGCTGGAAGCAGGCTGGGGCGGGCATGAGTCCCGTTTGCCAGCCTGCTTGAGCAGGCTTTTCCCATACCAGACGCCGACTTCGAGTCGGCGGCGTCGCCGACCGAGAAGAGCCGACTCGAAGTCGACCCTACGGGGAGCGTTTCCTGCCCCCTCGCCCCGTGGGAGAGATGGGGTGAGTCGCCGACCGAACGGAGCCGACTGGAAGTCGGCGCTACGGGAGAGGCGCTACAAACCGCTCGCCCAGCGCAGCGCGTTGTCAATGAGGCGCTGGTAGGCCGGGTGGAGCCAGACCTCCACGTTGTGGCCCGGCGTCAGGACGCACACGCGCCCGTCGCCCTCCCGCCGCGTCCAGCCGGCGGGCTGCGCGCCATGCTCGGAGGTCGTCGTCAGGAACACGTCGGCCCCCGCGTCGTCCAGCGCCACGTGGTAGTGTTCGTCGGTCAGCGTGAACGGGGCGCTGCCGGCGCACAGCGGATGCGCCGCGTCGGGCGTGACGGTGACGGGGCATTGCGGCGGGTGCTGGATGAACGCGCCGCCCATCATCCCCCGCAGCGTCGGCATGTCCCCGTAGCCCGCCACGCCGGAGTGAATCACGACCCAGCCCTGCCCGGCGCGCACCCGCCGCACGATCTCGTCCGCGAGAGAGTCATCGGCCCAGGGGAAAAGATCGGTGGCCGAGCGGTTGTTGGACTTGGAGAGAACGACGAGGGGATAGGCCGCCAACTGCTCCGGCGACGGGACGTCGCCCGGCTGAACCCAGTCGAACGCAAAGCCGGCCGCCGCCAGCGGCGCCAGCCCGGCGCGCACCGTCGCCATCGAATGCCAGCGATCCTCACTCAACACCAGGACCCGCATTTCGCCTTCTGTTACCACGGCCACTCCTTGCCTTCCCAATCGCGCAGCGCCAGCGTGTCTTCGTCTACCTCCGCATCGAGGAAGTAGGCCAGCGCCGGCACAGCCGCCTCCTCCGGCTCCAGGTCCGCCTCCGTCCCCTTGACGCCGCTGATGTACGAGCGGATCCAGCCGGGGTGATAGACGCGGAACGTGTACCCTTCCGGCCGCAACAGATTGAACAGCAGGCGCGTTTCCATGTTCAGCGCCGCCTTCGACATCGTATAGCCGTACCAGGACGTGCGCTGGGCGGCCCCGATGCTGCCCGCCTCGGAGGAGACGAAGCACAGGCGCTTGAGGTCGCCGCGATCCATGAGCGGCAAAAACGCCTCGACCATGCGCAGCGGCCCGACGGCGTTCACGTCGTACAGGCGGAACATCTCGGCGTAGTCTACTCCCTCGCGGATGGAGCGCGGCGAGGTGGGCGAGTTCACACCGGCGTTGTTGATGAGCAGGTCCACCCGGCCGGCCGCCGCCTCGACCGCCCCGGCGGCGGCGCGGGCCGACTCGGTTGAGCGCACGTCCAGCGGGACGAGCTGGAGCGCCTCGGGGAAGCGCCGCCGCAGCGCGCCGAGCTGCGGCCAGTCGGGCATGTTCTGGCCGGCGAACACGCGCCAGCCGCGCGTCAGCAGGCCCTCGCACAGGGCGAGGCCCAGGCCGCGGTCGGCGCCGGTGACAAATGCAATGTGTGACATGGTTACGGTATCCCTCTCTTGCGATGCCCTATTCTGCATCGGGGCCTGTGGCTGGTCAAGCCAGGAACGGTGAGGCCGCCGTATTTGACAAGCCCCCGCGCTAACGTACACTTGGGACCCAGTAGAGACGCGCCATGGCGCGTCTCTACCACCAATGGCGTCTCGACGACCATAAACATCTTGAGTCTTGAGTCTCTCATGCCCGATTCCCTTTTGCCCACCATTACCGCGATCCGCTACGTCGCTCCCCTGCGCGAGGGCGGCTCGGTGCCGGCCATCGTCGAAGCCGACGACGACGGCACGTATGTCCTGAAGTTCCGCGGCGCGGGCCAGGGCCGCAAGGCGCTGGTCGCCGAGCTTATTGCCGGCGAGATCGGCCGCGCCCTGGGCCTGCCCGTCCCCGACCTGGCCGTCATCGAACTGGACGGCGTCCTCGGCCGCGCCGAGCCGGACCCGGAGATCAAGACCATCATTGACGCCAGCGTCGGCCTGAACCTGGCCGTGGATTACCTGCCCGGCTCCCTCGGTTTTGGCCCGCTGGACGAGCGCAAGGTGGACGGCGACCTGGCCTCGGCCGTCGTGTGGTTCGACGCCTACGTCAGCAACGTGGACCGCACGCCGCGCAACCCCAACATGCTGTGGTGGCACCGCCGCCTGTACCTGATTGACCACGGCGCGTCCCTCTACTTCCACCACAACTGGGGTGGCGACGACCGCAGCCGCAGCCCGTTCGCCCCCATCAAGGAGCATGTCCTGCTGCGCCGCGCCAACGCGCTGGCGGCGGTGGACGCCGACATGGCGGCGCGGCTCGCTGAGGATACCATCCGCCACATCGTGGCGTCCATCCCGGACGACTGGCTCGGCCACGAGGACGTATTCCCGGATAGCGCCGCCCACCGCCAGGCCTATGTAGACTACCTGCTGCGCCGCCTCCAGGCGCCGCGCCCCTTCGTCGAGGAGGCCCTCCGTGCCCGCGCGAAGCTGCTGTGACTACGCCGTGATTCGCGTCGTCCCCCGCGTCGAGCGGGAGGAGTTCATCAACGTGGGTGTCATCCTCTTCTGCCGCACGCGCCGCTTCCTCGCCGCCGAGGTCGAGGTGGACGAGGCGCGGCTCGCCGCCCTCTGGCCGGGGCTGAACCTGGCCGAGGTGCGCGAGGAGCTGGCGGCGATTCCGGTCGTGTGCGCCGGCGGCGCGGCGGCCGGGCCGATTGGCGAGCTGGGCCAGGCCGAGCGCTGGCACTGGCTCGTCTCCCCGCGCAGCACCGTCATCCAGACCTCGCCCGCCCACGCCGTCATCAGCGACGACCCGCCGGCGACGCTGGCGCGCCTCATGCGCGCGATGGTGCGGCGGGAGAGCGCGCCAGAGTAAGACCGGACGCATTGATGGCTCAGATATGTAATGTATGAGTAATGGATATGTAAGCGATGGACGTGTAATGAAGAGGCTCTAGAGGTGTCCTAATAATACGTGAAGCACACGGAGACTGGTGAAGCGAGAGAAAGCGAGGCGAAGGATGAGCAACGGACAGACGACCCAGACTGAGACCATCACCCTGGGCGGCGGATGCTTCTGGTGCATCGAGGCAGTGTTCGATGAGCTTCAGGGCGTGCAGAGCGTCGAGTCGGGCTACGCCGGCGGAACGACGGCGAACCCGACGTACCGCCAGGTATGCAGCGGCACGACCGGCCACGCCGAGGTCATCCAGGTCACGTTCGATCCGGCGGTGATCTCGTTGCAGCAGATCCTGGAGGTCTTCTTTGCCGTCCACGACCCGACGACCCCCAACCGCCAGGGCGCGGACATCGGCACGCAGTACCGCTCGGTCATTCTCTACCGCAACGAGGCGCAGAAGCGGGTGGCGCAGGACGTCATTCGCCAGCTGACGGCGGCCAGGGCGTACCCGAACCCAATCGTGACGGAGCTGGCGCCGTTCGACACGTTCTACGTGGCGGAGGACTACCACCAGGAGTACTACGCGCAGAACGGCAGCGCGCCCTACTGCCAGGTCGTCATCGCGCCGAAGATGGCGAAGTTCCGCAAGCTGTACAAGAGCCAGCTCAAATCCGCGCAGCCCGCGTAACAACGCGGCGGCCTAAAGACCGCCGCTAAGAATGGAAGCCCAAAGGGCTGGGCCGGTTCTCTGTAGCCCCTTGGGCTTCCGTCTTGTAGCCGTGGCGTTTACGCCACGGCGGCCCAGCTTTGGTGCGATGCGCCGCGATGAGTATAATAGCGGGCGTGTCGCACCTTTCTGAGTCTCCAGACACCACCACAGCCAGGCGATGGCGGGGCCTTGCCCTGGACATTCTCCTGGCCGTCGTTATTTTCTTCGTCGCCCTCTCGCCCCGCGTCGCAGTCGCCCAGGCGTACACCGAAGCGCCCCAGAGCGAGGAAAAGCTCTACGACCGCTACGCCTGGCCGTGGGCGCAGGGCCTCGGCACGGAGCCGCGCGAGACGCCGTTCCCCTGGCATCCCCTCGGCTCATTCACCCACCGCCCGCCCGCCTACGGCCTCTTGCTCGGCATCATCTACCGCGTCTTCGGCCACGACTTCGGGGCGGCGCGCGTGGTCCAGGCGGTCATTGGCGCGCTGGCCTGCGTCCTGACGTTCGTGATTGGGCGGCAAGTAGCGAACCGCTGGGTCGGGCTGGCGGCGGCCCTCATCGCCGCCGGGTACTCGTTCCTCATCGGCTTCTCGGCCCGCCTGATGTCGGAGCCGCTGTTCATCCTGCTCCTGCTCCTCATGATCGCGCTGCTGCTGTGGGCGCGGGCGAGCGGCCGCCTGCTAATTCTGCTCGCCGCGTGCTACGTCCTCGGCTGGGCGAACCTGACGCGCGGCGTCCTCCTGCTGCCCTTCATCCCCCTGCTGGTCGTCTGGCTGTGGTTCATCCCGGCCTTCCGCCGCCGCTATTGGGCGGCCCTCGGCATCGTCGCGCTCGGGCTGCTGCTCAGCATCGGGCCGGTGACCCTGCGCAACTACCAGTTCCATGGTCGCTTCCTGCTCATCTCGTCCAACGGCGGCCAGGCCTTCTACCACGGCATGGACACCATCCCCGGCCTGAGCGCGCCGGACGAGCTGCCCTCCCTCGACGACGTCAAGAACAGGAAGCTGGCCGAGCTGGACGAGGACGTGGCGTTCCGCAACCTCAAGCTCGCCTACCTGTCGCGCCACCCCGGCGACATCCTGCCCATCCTCAACTACCAGCGCGAGCAGTTCCTGTCGGCGGAGCAGGGCTACAAGATTTCGGACGTGGTCATCCCGACGCCGGAGGACCCGCTGGCCTGGCCGCTGCTCCTGCTCGGCGGCGTGCTCAGCGTTTTCCTCATCCCCAATGCCTACCTGAAGCGCGCCCTGCTCTACATCGTCATCCTGAGCCTGATGACCATGGACTTCGCATTCCACATGGAGACGCGCTTCCGCCTGCCCCTCGCGCCGATCCTGGCGGTCCTGGGCTGCTGGGCCGTGTGGAGCGTAGCGGCCCTGGCGTGGCGTTCTGCCAAGAGCGCGTGGGCCGCGAGAGGCCGCGAAAGGGCTACGCCCACGTAAGCTCTCGAGGAAGTCCTCAGCGTGAGCCTTCGCGCTTTAGTCTGGCCGCCTCCCCTCGTGGATGAACTCGATAATCTCGTCAGCCGTGATGTCAATCTCAATACCGTCCACATCGAGCGGAGACCTGTCGGGCTGATCGAGGGTTATCAGGAAGGTTGTCCCGTCACGACGTCGAATTCGCGCCGCGCCGTGCCGCCGAGCTTCCTCAAGGACCGCCGCGAAATTCTGGCGCGCTTCGGAGTACGTATAGACTTTCATCGGTTGACCTCCACAACGGTCACACCTACCCTTCGGGCAGCGTACAACAAGCCATGGTCCAGGCTAAGCACGGGGCAGTTCTGGTTCAATGCGGCCGCCAGAATATAAGCATCATACGCATAGATGTCCAATTGGGCGGACAACGCGACCGCTTGCTCCAATCCAACATCAACGAAGCGGATGGGAATTTGTTCATAAGCTGCCAATGCTAACCGCGCCTGGCTGACATTGATGCGCTTGCGCTTCAACATCGCTGATAGTGCGTTGCCGATCTCCCAATGCACCGAAAGCGGGGCAAGAAGAGTCGTTCCCACAGTCTGCGCGACGAGGCTTTCTTTTGTGGGTTCGGTAAGGATGACAGCAATGAGTACCGAAGTATCAATGACTAGATTCATGCCCCAGTCCTACCTGTACAATTGTACTTATTATACGGAACTTTCGCCCCGCGCGCAACCCCGGAAACACAAACAGCCGCTTCTCCGACCAGGGAGAAGCGGCTGTTTCGTTATTGCGTCGGACAATCTTAGCGAAGGCCTTCCAGCAGCCTCACCGTGATGCGCTCGTTCTCTAGATCAACGCTCTGGACGACGTCGGCGATGGCGGGCAGCAGCAGCTCGTCACCATCATCGCCGCGCACAGCGTACACCTCGTTCGCCCCGGTGAAGATGACGTGGTCCACCGTTCCCAGGCGCTCGCCATCTTCCGTGTAGACCGCCAGGCCCTCGATCTGATGGACGTAGTACTCGTCGTCGCCCAGCGGCATGGCCAGCTCGGCCGGAATGGCGACGACCAGCCCGCGCAGCATCTCCGCCGCGTTGCGGTCGTTCACCCCGACCAGCTTGAGCAGCGCGGCTCCCTTGTGCAGCCGCGACCCTTCCAGGCCGACGCTGCGGTAGGCGCTCCCGTCGGGCGGCCCGACCAGCACGCTCTTGAGGCGGTTGAAGCGGTCGGGGAAGCTCGTCTCGAGCAGCACCTTGACCTCACCCCGGATGCCGTGGGCGGCGACGATCTCGCCGACGATCAGGTACTTCGGCTCCCGTCGCGGCACTACACAATCTCCAGGTTGATGCGCGTGCCGGGGCGCGCTACCCCCCGAATCAGCGTGCGGATGGCGTTGGCGACGCGGCCCTGCTTGCCGATGATGCGCCCCATGTCGTCCGGCGCGACCGACAGCTCCAGCACCGCGCCCGATGCGCCCATGCTCACCTGCTTGACGCTGACCTGCTCCACGTTGTCCACGAGGTTGCGCGCCACGTACTCGACGAGGCCGCGCGCCATCTCGACGGTCTCCGGGTCCACCTTCGCCGAGCGATTGTCGCGGGGCGGCCGCGCATCGCGGCCATAGCGCGTGTCCCTGCTGCGCGGCGCGCCACGCCCGCCACTGCGGTTTCCATAGGGCGACATGTTACGCCTCGCTTACAGTGGGCGCCGCTTCGGCGGCCGGCGCCTCGGCGACGGGGGCCACGGGGGCCGGAGCGGCCGCCGTGGCTTCCGCCGCCGCCACGAAGGCGGCGGCGTACGCGCCGACCTTCCTGAGCATGCGCGCGACGGCCTCGGTCGGCTGCGCGCCGTGGCCGAGCCAGTAGCGCGCGCGCTCAACGTCCACGACCACGGTCTCCGGCTCGGTGCGGGGGTTGTAGTGGCCGATGACCTCGAGGAACCGGCCGTCCCGCGGCGAGGTCGAGCTGGCGATGACGATACGATAGGAAGGTTGCTTCTTAGCGCCTACGCGGCGCAGACGGATCTTGACCACAGTTCTTGAGCCTCCACTTTATGAGTAGCTGCCGGCCTTAGCCCCCGGTGGGCGTCCCCCGCGTGGGGAGAGAGGCACATGTGCCTTGAGCGCAGCAGCCTAGATACCTTGAAATTGTGTCCCCTGGTAGAGACGCGCCATGGCGCGTCTCTACGGTTTTCCATTCCGTGTGTTCCGTGTGTTCCGTGGTTGCCTCTAGCGGCGCGGCCGCAGCCCACCGCCGCCGCCCGGCGGCTCATTGTCGAACAACCCCGGCGGCAGCCCCTTGGGCATGCGCCGGCCGCGGCCGACCGACTTCATGAGCTTCTGCATCTCCACGAACTGGCGCACCAGGTTGTTCACGTCCTGAACGGTCGTGCCGCTACCCGCCGCGATGCGGCGCTTGCGGCTGCCGTTGAGAATCTTCGGGTTGCGCCGCTCCTCCCGCGTCATCGAGTAGATGATGGCCTCGACGCGCTTGAGGTCCTTATCATTGATGCCCCCGGCCGGCAGCTGCTTCGTGAGCTGGTTGAGGCCGGGGATCATGTCGAGAATCTGGGTCAGCGGCCCCATCCGCTTGATCTGCTGAAGCTGGCCCAGGAAGTCCTCGAAGTCGAACTTGCCCTCGACCATCTTCTTGCTGGCCCGCTCCGCCTCCTCCTGGTCCATGGTCATCTCGGCGCGCTCGATGAGGCTGAGCACGTCGCCCATGCCGAGGATGCGCGAGGCGATGCGGTCGGGGTAGAACTGCTCCAGCGGCTCGATCTTCTCGCCGATACCGATGTACTTGATCGGCACGCCAGTGACGTGGCGGATCGAGAGGGCCGCGCCGCCGCGCGAGTCGCCGTCCATTTTGGTGAGGATGAGGCCGGTGACGTCCGTGCGGCGGTGGAAGTCCTGCGCCACTCGCACCGCCTCCTGGCCGACCATCGAATCGACGACGAGCAGGGTCTCGACTGGGTTCGTTCGCGCCCGAATGTCCTCCAGCTCCTGCATCAGCGCCTCGTCAATGTTGAGGCGGCCAGAGGTGTCAATGATGACGACGTTGTAGTTGCTCTCACGGGCGCGGGCGAGGGCGTGGGCGGCGATGTCAGGCGGCGGCGGCGCGCTGCCCTCGCTGTGCACCGGCACCTCGACCTGCCGCCCTAGCACTTCGAGCTGGGTGATGGCGGCGGGGCGGCGGGTGTCGGCGGCGACGAGCAGGGGCCGCTGGCCGGAGCGCTTGAGCTGGAGGGCGAGCTTGGCCGCCGCCGTCGTCTTGCCGTGGCCCTGGAGGCCGACGAGCATGATGACGCTCGGCGGGACGCCGCCCAGGTTGAGCTTCGACGGCTCGCCCAGCAGCGCGATCATCTCTTCGTTGACGATCTTGACGACCTGCTGCGCCGGCGTCAGGCTGCGCGTGACCTCGGCGCCGATGGCGCGCTCGCGCACCTTAGCGATGAATTCCTTGACGACTTTGAAATTGACGTCGGCTTCCAGGAGCGCCAGGCGCACCTGCTTGAGCGCCTCGTCAACATCGGCCTCCGTCAGGTGGCCTTTCGCGCCCAGTTTATCGAAAATGCCTTGGAGCCGTTCGGTCAAGTCTTCGAACATTGGCATGGGCAGTCACCCTCACCCTTACGACAAACGACAACACAACGCCCCGCAAAGGGGGCGACACGTAATTGTACGCCGGGACGGCGCTGGTGGCAAATGTTGGATGTTTCAAGACACGCCAGCCAAAACTGAGCCTATAGTCTTTGACAAACACTCATGTTGTACTACAATCCGAGTGAGCGCAACATCAGATATCGATTGAACCCCAGCATTTCTTCCTTACGTGGAGCGTACAAGCGTGAAACAGTATGAAGCAGTGATTCAGACCCTTGAGAAACTCGGCGGCCAAGCAACACTCGGCGAGCTCTATCGCGAAGTGATGAAGGTCGAGGATTGCACTTGGGGAACAAAGACACCATTCGCGTCTATTCGCCGTATCGTCCAGACCCGACCGGAGATTTTCAAGGTGCGTCCTGGTCTCTGGGCGCTCCGCGACTATCAAGCGAAACTCGACCTGGTAGAGGAAGGCAAAGCGCCTGAGCTTACGCGCGTCGCTATTGAGCAAGGCCATTCCTACTACCAGGGTCTTTTGGTGGAGATTGGCAATCTCAGGGGGTTGGGTACCTTTATTCCACAGCAGGACAAGAACCGGCGGTTCGTGCAGCGGCGACTCGGCGAGATTCGTTCGCTCCAAGAACTCCCTGCGTTCAGCTACCCGACTTTCGTGCAGCGTAGTGCGACAGTAGACGTGATTTGGTTCAACAGTCGTCGCATGCCACATTCTTGGTTCGAGGTCGAGCACTCTACTGACATGAACAATTCGCTGCTCAAGTTCTACGACCTGCAGGATTTCAGCGCTCGTATGGTCATTGTAGCAGATAGTAGGCGGCGGCAAGAGTTCGAGCAGAGGCGGAGCCAGAATGCCTTGCGCGACATCCGCGACCGAATTTCCTTTCTGGATTACGACACGCTCGCGAAAGAGTACGAACACGAGGTGGAGAAACAGGCGTTCGGGTTCGCTCTATAGAGAGGCGCAACGGATAGGAGAGTTGTAATCTCCTCTCCCCTCGCCCATTTTGGGAGAGGGGCAGGGGTGAGGGGCGCACGGAGGTCAGGGGCGCGTGCGCGCTAGCTCTTCCTCGCGCAGCGTGCGGCGCATGATCTTGCCGATCATGCTCTTGGGCAGGTCGGCGCGGAACTCGACCTCCGACGGCACTTTGTACGCCGTCAGGTTCTCGCGGAAGTACTTGTCGAACTCCGCCGCCGTCGCCGTCGCGCCATCTTGTAGCACGATGTACGCCTTGATGCGCTCGCCCTTGTACTCGTCCGGGATACCGACGGCGATGCCCTCCTTCACCTTCGGGTGCCTGTAGATGACCTCGTCAATCTCGCGCGGGAAGACGTTGAACCCGCCGACGATGATAAGCTCCTTCTTGCGGTCGGTGATGCTGAAGTAGCCGTCCTCGTCCATCATCCCGATGTCGCCCGTGTGCAGCCAGCCGTCCACAATCGTCCGCGCCGTCTCCGCCTCGTTCTTGTAGTAGCCGAGCATCATCGTCGGCCCCCGCAGCACAATCTCCCCTAGCTCGCCCGGCGGCAGGTCCCGCCCATCATCAATGCCGACGATCTTGACCTCCACGTCCGGGAACGGGATGCCGATGCTGCCGATCTTGTGCGCGCCGTGGTACGGGTTCGCCATGATGGCCGTGACGGCCTCGGTCAGCCCGTAGCCTTCGATCATGCGCGCCCCGGTCTTGGCCTCGAAGTTCTCCTTGATGGCCTGCGTCAGCGGCGCCGCGCCGACGAAGATGCCCTCCAGGCTGCTGAGGTCGTAGCGGCCGATGGCGGGCAGGCTGCTCAGGGCGACGAACATCGTCGGCACGCCGATGAAGAACGTCGGGCGGTACTTCTGAATCGCCTTGACCACGTCTGTCGCGTTGAAGCGCGGCATCAGGATCGTCGTCCCGCCGTGGAGGATGGGCGCGTTCATGGTGACGCTCATGCCGAAGCCGTGGAACAGGGGCAGGACAGCCAGCATGCGCTCGTCGCCGCGCAGATTCCCCCACGCCGCGACCTGGTAGGCGTTGGCGACGCAGGCGTCGTGGGACAGCATGATGCCCTTGGCGATGCCCGTCGTGCCGCCGCTGTAGATGAGCACGGCCATGCTCGCCGGGTCCACCGCCGCCGGGCGGAAGTCGGTCGGCGCGGGGCGGTCGCTGAGGGTCTTGAAGT
Source organism: Anaerolineae bacterium (assembly GCA_046328535.1). GTDB lineage: Bacteria > Chloroflexota > Anaerolineae > Epilineales > JAHCIE01 > JBDHWG01. The sequence continues at coordinate 44,559 of JAXLWJ010000007.1, read as the reverse complement.
CCAGCAGCGTCAACCCCTTGCCTTGCCGCATCATGCGCCCCTCCTTCATCCGCTGCGCGACACTCAGCGGGAAGGGCACGGCGTCGGCGATGCGGGCGGCGATGACGCGCTTCACGGGCGTGGCCGGGGCGATGCGGGCAACCTTGTCCAGGAACATGGGAATGGTAATGACCGTCTCAACGCCGGCGTCGGTCATCTGGAAGGTCAACTCTCGCTCGGTGTACAGCGGGTTGAGGGGGACGACGACCGCGCTCGCCTTGAGGATGGCGTAGTAGGCGACGACGAACTGCGGCATGTTGGGCATGAGCAGCGCCACCCGGTCACCGGGCCGCACGCCGAGGTGGCGCAGGCTCGACGCGAGCATATCCGAGTGCGACTTCAGGTCGCGGTACGCGAAGGAGCGGCCGTAGAACAACAGCGCCGTCTTGCCCGGTTGGGCGGCGGCCGCGTCATCCAGGAGGGTGTAGAGCGGGACGTGGGGGTAGGCAATGTGCGCCGGCACGTCCGGGTCGTAGCGCCGCAGCCAGGGGAGGGCGCTCTGCTCGCCGCCAGCCTGTTCCGGGGTTGGGGATGACATCATAGTGCAATATCCGACTGCGGCCGACTGCGGTCACGTTCCAGGTCGAGATCCTCAGCGCCTGCGAGCGGGGATTGGCGGAAGAACTCTCCAAGGGGGAGATCAGCATTCTTCATGCGCCGGTATTCGTCGTACGACAGTATGACGACGACCTCTACGCCCCGGCGTGACACAATTTGAGGGCCATGCTCAATGGCCTCGTCAACGACCTCGCTGAACCGCCTCTCGACTTCCTGAATCGGCCAGGTATGCCCCATGAAATTACCTCCTAACTGATCAGACTGGATTATACGCTATGCCAGCGGCTACATCCACTCGCCGCGCCTCCAGGCTGTTCCACGGACTGCTTCCGGCTCTTTCCTTTTCCGTGTATTCCGTGTATTCCGTGGTTAGTCTCCAAGAAGCGCCGTCCGCGCGGCCAGTTCCCGTTGCCCGCGCGCCAGGCCCAGCGCTGCCGCTAACTATCGATCGAGGCGTTGTGCAAGAGGTTATAGCACCGCAGGCGGGGGCGTGTCAATGCGCTGCCCGCGGGCGTCACGCAAGTGTAAGCGCCGCGTAATTCTGTGGACATAAAAAGCCATTGACAAGGGGCGCATTCGGCGCTAGACTCGTACAACCGATCGCGGAGGCAAGGTACGACGAAGGTCTAAGGAGGATGTAGCATGGCTCGCAAGACTGTCACTCAGTACGCTGTATTTCACAACATCGGGAGCGCCTCGGACATTCTGCTCTACTACCAGGGTGGCGGAACGGATTCCATCACGGGTATACCCGTCACCGAGGCCGCCTATATTGTTGACCTGCTGCGCAACGAGAAGCCCATCGCCTACGACGCGTCGCTGAAGCGGCTCTCGACGCTGAACGCCGAGCCGGTCGGCGAGGGGGAGTAGTATGGCGCGCAAGCTCGTCAGCGACTATGCCGTGTTCGAGAACGTTGGCGGCGGGCGCGATATCGCATTCTATTATCAGGATGGCGGGGCAGATTCGGTCACGGGCATAAGCATGGCGGAGGCTGACTACATCGTTAGCCTGCTGCGCCACGAGAAGCCCATCTCCTACGACCATGCTCTGCGCCGCCTGTCCACACCGACGCCCGAGCCGGTGGGGCAAGGCGAAGTCGCAGTCGACCTGGATGCCTGGCTGAACGCCCACCCGACCATCGCAGGGGCCACTATCTGGCAAGATGGGAGCGGCGCGCACCCGTGGCCTTCGTGGAGCGCGGCGTGGAAGGCCGAGCTGCGCGAAGCCTTCGACCTGGTCCGGGCGCGCGGCAGCATCGCGGTGCCGAACGTGCCGGCCAACCAGGTGTCGCTGGCCGACGACCAGCGCGTCATCCAGGTGCTGGCGCCGGCCGACGCGTGGGCTTACTTCAAGGCGAGCGTCGCCCAGTCTCTCGCGGTCGAGGTTGGGCAGCAAGTGCCGTGGCATCTGGGCGAGTACAGCGGCGATAGGTTGGCGCAATTGCTGGATAGCCGCGCGATGTTCGACTGGGATGCGGCCAGGAGCGGCTACCGGATCCAGGAGACGCACGGCCGAGTCACGCCGGCGCCGCCCAAGCGCTGCTACGAATTTCTAGACGCGAACGGCCTCATCGGCCACGACCGGCTGCGGACCATCGCCCTGCTTGTGGACTGGTGCCGCGCGAACCTCGTCCACTTCTCGGGCGACACATTCGCGGCGAATATGGAGGACCAGTGGCAGTATCGCGGCTTTCCGCCGCTGACGCGCGTCCTCGATGGCACCGTGCAGACGTCACGTCCGCAGCTTGGCCGGCGGCATTTCACTGCCGGCTGCTGGGGAACGACGGGCCTCCTGCGCGCGATGCTGCGCACCGTGAACATCCCGGCCAAACTCGTGACGAACGCGGGCCACGCCCAGCCCTGGTTCCTGGCCGATGGCCGCTATCTCAGCCACGGCGACGATCCGTACAACCAGCTCTCGCGGGCCACGCCGCCCATCCCGGCGGCGGAGCTGCTCATTGACCAGCCCCAGTTTGAGGCGTGGTTTGGGGCAAGTGTGTCAGCCAGCGACAAAGCCAACAACATCGGGCGCCGGCCCCGCGCCCTGGCGGTTGTCTACCTGCCTGACGTTCTGCTTCAGGAGCACTGCGAAGATACCGCCGCCGGGCGAAGCCACGCCGATAGCAAGGTGTTCGCGACGCTGTCCAGGGACTACACCGTCGCGCAGTTGGAGGCGGAGCATTTGTGGGCGAGGCTGGATACCAAGGTCGCCGGCTTTGGTGGCTGCGGCCACATACCGGGAGAGTGATTTGCTGATCCCTCTCCCTCTGGGTGAAAGGGCGGCCAGGTCTGGCCCCTCTCCCACTGGGAGAGGCTGGGTGAGGGTCTTCATGCCGACGCCAGGTTTCAAGACCCTCACCCTGCCCTCTCCCACGGGGAGAGGGGGCCAGAAATGGGACAAGATCGCCCCGAACTCGCGCCTGTCCGCCCTTGAACCCACGGGGAGAGGGTGTCAAAAAGCGGTGGCTACCCTGGCCGCGCGGCCAGTTCCCGTTGCTCGCGCGCCAGGCCCAGCGCCGCCGCCAGCGCCGCCACGACGAGCGTCACGCCCAGTGTCGCCAGCCACGCGACGCCGACCAGCAGCCCCAGCTCGTCAATCCGCCGCTCGACCTCGCGCAGGGAGCGGCCGGCGGCGACGAAGCCCGGCGACGCGCCGCCCACGCGGGTGATGACCGTCGCCAGGCGCACCCCCGGCTGCGGCTGCCACGTGAGGCGCGACTCGCCCCGCGCCCGCACGTTGTCGAGGACGCCCGCCGGCAGGCCCGGCGTCGCGCCGTCGAGCCGCGCGGAAGCGGCCACGACCTGCCCGCTGTCGTCATAGATGATGGTGAACGGCGCGAGACTCCGCCCGAGGTCAACTGGCGCGCCGGTGAGCGCGGCCGGCGCCTGGCCCCCCTCCAACGCGGCCGCCGTGTCCTCGGCGACCTGGACGCCCACGTCGTTGGCCGACAGACGCATGCTCTGCTGCGCCACGACGTAGATCATGAATGCGAGCAGCGTCGCGGCGGCGGCCGGCGCGAGCCAGTAGCGCAGAACGGTCAGAACGAACGGCAGCACACCTTTCATGGCGACTCCTCTCTGTCACTCGGTTGTCGGCGTTGCCCTCCCCAACAATTCAACGCGGCGACACTCGCCGGGCTTCAGACGCCGGTAAACGCGGTGTTCGACGCCGCGTAGCCGCACCGCTAACCCCGCGTGAACCAGAAGACGGTGGCGAAGTCGCCGTCGCGGACGAAGTACACCCGCACCTCGCCCGTGTCCAGCCGCTCCCCTCGCTGCCCAATGAACGGCACGCCCCCCACCGATAGCCCAAACTCGGGCGAGTTCGGCACGAAGCCGTCGGCGAACATCCGCTTCTGCAACGCCGCGTTCGGGTTGAAGCGGATGACCTGGGCGTTCTCCCCCGCCGCCAGGATGCCGGCCTCGGTACCGTTGCGTGGGTTCGGGCGCTGGACGAAGGCGACGTTGGCGAAGTCGGGGACGGCGACGAAGTAGACACGGACGAGGCCGGAGGCGAGGCTCTCGGCGCGCTGGCCGCCGAACTCGACGCCGCTGAGGGTGACGCGGAACTCGGGGGAGTTGGGGACGAGGCCGTCGGCGAAGATGCGCTTCTGGAGGGCAGCGCCCGGGTTGAACTGCATGGTCTGCCGCCGCTCCGCTTCCGCCAGCAGCACTGGCCCAACGGACATGACGCCGAGTGGCATGGGCGTGACCGGAGTCGCCGTGACCTGCACCAGGAAGACGATTGTGGTCCTGGGCGTCGGGGTGACGGTGACGGGCGTGTTCACCGCCGCCGGCGGCGTGGGCGGCGGGGTGGGCAGCAGGAGGTCGCTGCGGCGGCTCGGCGGCCCCACGAAGCGTGACAGGGTGGGCGTCGGCGGCGCGCTTTGAAACGCCGGCGCGCCGGCCTCCGCCTGCTGAGCGCCGGAGCCGAACGCCCCCTGCATGATGACGACGACCAGCAGGGCCGCCGCCAGGCAGAGGTACACCCGTATCGCCCGCAGCCCCTTGAGCCAGAGCCTCCACTTCATCTAGGTATCTCCTTCCCCGAAAATAGCCTCAACTCCTGGTCAGCGCCTCGGCGTCATGGGCGGGTGAAGAAGAGGACGGTAGCGAAGTCGCCGTCGCGGACGAAGTACACCCGCACCTCGCCCGTGTCCAGCCGCTCCCCTCGCTGCCCGATGAACGTCACCCCGCCCACCGACAGCCCAAACTCCGCCGAGTTCGGCACGAAGCCGTCGGCGAACATCCGCTTCTGGAGCGCCGCGTTCGGGTTGAACTGGATGACCTGCGCGTTCTCCCCCGCCGCCAGGATGCCAGCCTCGGCGCCGTTGCGCGGGTTCGGGCGCTGGACGAAGGCGACGTTGGCGAAGTTGGGGACGGCGACGAAGTAGACGCGGACGAGGCCGGAGGTGAGACTCTCGGCGCGCTGGCCGCCGAACTCGACGCCGCTGAGGGTAACGCGGAACTCGGGGGAGTTGGGGACGAGGCCGTCGGCGAAGATGCGCTTCTGGAGGGCAGCGTTCGGGTTGAACTGCATGGTCTGCCGCCGCTCCGCTTCCGCCAGCAGCACTGGCCCGACTTGCTGCACGTTCACCGCCGACGGCGTGACGGGGGTCTCGCGTAGCCCGATCGGTGTGCGTGTGGGGCCTGGCGTCAGCGTCGGGGTGACCGGCGTCCCCACAAGAGCGGGCGGCGTGGCCGGCGGCGTGATGGGCGCAATGTTGCGGCGCGGCGGTCCAACAAACGATGGGGCCGGTGTGGCGGTGGCCTGGAACGCCAACGGGCTGGCTTCGGCCGGCGCGGCAGGTGCGGTGAGCCAGCGACTTGCGAGGATCAGGGCCATCAGGCCGGCGAGCGCCGCGAGTCCGGTGACGACCCGCCGCCAGGAGCGCGACAATGGACGCTGCATACATCACCTCCCTCGGTTCACTGTTTACGGTATTGGCAGGCGGCCCGCCTGTTGAAGCATGCTCTCCAGGCTGCCGCACACGTCGCAGCGGTAGAGGTGCGCCACGGGATCATCCTTGCTCTCGCCCACCGCCGCGATCAGGCTGCCGTCGGGGCTGAACGCCGCATCGGCGACGCCCCGCGTGGCGCCGCGCAGCACCGCCAGGCTCTTGCCCGTGGCCGCCTCCCATACCCGGGTCGTGCCGTCCTCGCTCGCCGTGACAATCCAGCGGCCGGACGGGTCGAAGACGGCGCTGTGGAGCAGGTTCGTGTGGCCGTCCAACTCGGCGATCTGAACCCCCGTCGCGGCATTCCACACCCGCGCCGAGTAATCCGGCCAGCCGGCGGTTGTCACAAGCAACCCGCTATCGGGGCTGAAGGCCAGCGTCTGCACCGGCCCGGTATGGCCGCTCAGCTTCCAGGGCTGCCCGTTCGCGGCGCTGTTCCACACCCAGATCTTCCAATCCCGCCCGGCCGCGGCGAGGAGCTTGCCATCCGGGCTGAACGCGGCCGCCGTTACGCCCTGCTTCGGACCGTCGAGCGCCGCGATCTGGCGGCCGCTGTCCGCGTCCCACACGCGAACGGTCTTGTCGTTGGCGGCGGTCACGATGCGGCTGCCGTCCGGGCTAAACGCCGCCGAACTGACGCTATCGGTGTAGACCTGCATCTCGGCCACCTGCCGCCCGCTGCCCGCGTCCCACACCCGCGATTTGCCGTCTTTCGCCGCCGTCACGATGCGCTTGCCGTCCTGGCTAAACGCGACGGCGTTGACCGCCGCGTTGACGGGCAGCTCAAGGAGCGAGCTGCCGCTTCTGGCGTCCCACACCCGCGCCGTGCCGTCGGCGCCGCCGGTCACGATGCGGTTCCCGTCGCGGCTGATGTCCAGGCTTTGAACCGCGCCTTGATGCCCGCTGAGCCGCGCCACCACCTGCCCATTGCCCGTGTTCCACACCTGCGCCCCACCATCCCTGCCCACCGTGGCAAGCAGCCCGCCGGTCGGGCTAAAGGCGAGCGTCGTCAGGCCGTCCGTCGCGCGCATCTCGTACAGGCTCGGCCGCGTCGGAGCCTGCCAGATACGCGCCGTGCCGTCGCCGCTCGATGTGATGGCGAACTGGCCGGTCTTGTCGAACATCGTCGAGAACACGCCGGCGGTGTGTCCGCGCAGCACCGCCAGCTCGCGGCCCGTCGCGGCATCCCACACCCGCGCCACGCCATCGAGCCCGGCCGTAATCACGGCCCGGCTGTCCGGGCTGAACGCGCCGTCCACGACGTAGCTCGTGTGGCCCACTAGCGATGCCTTGAGGTCGCCACTCACCGCGTCCCACACGCGGCCCGTGTTGTCGGCGCTGGTCGTCAGAATCAGGCGATTGTCCGGGCTGAAGGCGACGTGGCTGACCCGCCCGCTATGACCGTTACGGCCCGACAGCTCACTCAGCAGCCGCCACGAGCCAACCTCCCACACCCGCGCCGTGTTGTCCTCGCTCGCCGTGACAACCCGCGTGCCATCCGGGCTGAACGCGCTCTGCCACACGCCGCCATACTGCGTGCGGCCCAGGCCGGCGCGGCCCAACTCAGCGACCTGCTCACCGTCGGACACGCGGTAGACGCGCGCCACGCCGGGCTGATCGTTGCCCGCGCCGTCCGGCCCGTTCAGGCTGCTGGCGACAAGGAATTGTCCATCCGGGCTGAACACGACATCCACGACAGCGCCGTCGCTCGGCGGCGACACCCAGACGGCGGCGCCCGTCGCCGCGTCCGACAGGCGCGCCGTCTTGTCTTTGCTGGCCGTGGCGACGAGCTTGCCGTCCGGGCTGAACGCCGCCTTGTAGATCTCGCTGCCGTTCTGGCTGATGGTGGCGAGCGGCTGGAACGTCGTCGCGTCCCAGACGCGGGCTGTGCCATCGGCGCCCGCTGTCACGATGCGCCCGCCGTCGGGGCTGAACGCGGCTCCGTTCAGGCCATCGGTATGGCCCTGGAGGACACCAACGCGCCGGCCGCTGTCCACGTCGAACACCTCGGCGGTGTTGTCGGCGCGGGCGGTGACGATGCGCGTGCCGTCGGGGCTGTAGCTCGCCGTCCAGACCCCGCTTGGCGCGCCGCGCAGGATGCGGCGGACGTAGGACTCCGGCAGCGAGCGCCGCAGCGCCTCCTCCGCCTCGGCCGTCCGCGCCGTGGTGTTGGCTTTGACGGCGAGCTGGACACTCTCCGCCGGGTCCACGGCCAGCCGCGCCAGCGCCGACGCCGCCAGCGCCCGCGACTCCGCCTGGCGGGCGTTGAACTCGGCTGTCGCCTGCGCCTGGACGGCCGCCGCCCGTTGAACCTCCGCTTCGGTGCGTTGCCGCTCGGCCTCAGTGCGGGCGGCCTCGGCCGTCGCCTGCGCCCGGACGGCGGCTTCGCGCTGCGTCTCCGCGACGGCGCGCTGCTGCTCCGCCTCCGCCGTCGCCTGAACCGCCGCCGCCCGCTGCGTCCAGGCGAACACCGCCAGGACGATGACCAGCGCCAGGAGCGCGGTGACGCCGAGTAGGGTCAGACGCAGCCGTGTGACGCGCGCCTGCTCCGCCGCCAGCCTGACTTCGGCGGCCTGGCGTTCCTCGGCCGCTTTCGCCTCAGCCTCCGCCCGGTCCTGCTCGCGTTGATAGCGCGCCCGCCAGTCGAGGACGGCCGGCGCCAGCACGTCGTGGTAGATTTCGTAGCGCGTCTCGCCCGCCTGGCCGGGCGGCGGCGCAATAGGGCGCAGGATGCGCAGGTCGCCCTGGCTGAGGCGCTCGACGACCGGACGGATGTCGTCGGGCGTCGCGTCGGCGTAGACAGCCAGGTCGGACACGGTATGGGCGATCTTCGTTGCCGACGGGGTCACGAGGTAGTGGAAGATGCCGGCCGCCGTCTTCTGCTCCGTCGGCGAGAGCGTCGCCATGGCCGCGTCCAGGTGCGTGCGCACGATACGCGCCGCGCCGCCGAGCGCCTGGAGGGTCGCCAGGCGGAGGACGTGGGAGCCTTGCCGTGTCTCCTCATCCCACAGCCGTGTCATGACGAGCTGCAGGAACGGCGTCTCGATGCCCACGTCGCCCCCCGTCGCCGCCGCCTGGCCGCGCCCGGTGTCGCCGAGCAGCACCGCGCCGCGCTGCACCTGCTCCAACACGGCCTTGACGAGGTCATCCTCGATGCTCATCGCCTCGCCCGGCGGCACGAGGGTATTCCACTCGGCGAGCGGACCGCGAATCGCCATCTCGGCGGCAGCGGCGTTGAGGTGGTCTACGCGCAGGCGGTTGTCGAACAGGTTGGGGATGCGGCCCTTGAAGTGGTCGAGATTGGCGAGGGCGTCCTCGCGCAGGGCGGCCAGAAAGGCGACGCGCAGACCCCGCCGCGTGACCGCGCGAGGAAACTCGAAGGCGAATGTTCCGGGGCCGTCGTCCTGGGCATGGTACAGGAAGTACTCCTCGAACTGGTCCAGGATGATGAGGAGCGGGCCTTCGACCACGTCCGTCCAGCCATCGAGCGCCTCGACAAAATCGGTGGCCGTCGGCGCGACGACGTTGAAGCCGGTCAGCGCCTCGCGCGCCGCCCCCTCGACCGCCCGCAGCAGGCCGGGCAGCGGGTCATCGCGCCAGCTATTGAAGTAGACGACGGCCATCTCGGGCGCGCCGTACCCGGCCAGGTTGGCGGCGGCTTCCTTGACGAGGGTGTAGCGGACACCGGCGCGGAGGACCGACGACTTGCCGACGCCGCTCGGGCCGTAGAGCAGCGTCAGGCGCGCCGCCGTCAGGTTGGCGATGATGAGGTCACGGTCGTTGTCGCGGCCGAAGAAGAAGCGCGCGTCGCCTTCGCTATACGGCATCAGCCCCTTGTAGGGGGAGGGCGGCCGGGGCGGCACGCTCACGGCTTCGCTCCGGCGGCCGGGAGGTTAGCCAGGCGGCGCGCGAGCCGGTCCACATACTCCTGGAGACTCACGTCGGCGACAAGCTCGATATCGCGCTGCTGCCAGAACCAGGAGTCGGAGACGTTCTTGTTCAGCGGGACGGCCCACGAGCGGAACTTCTTGAACGTCGGCTCGTCCCACAGGCGCTGGAACACGACCCGCCGGTTCCAGTCCCTCAAGTTGGAACCGAGAAAGAGGAAGTTGCTCTTGCGCACCTGGCTAATCAGGGGCGCGGGCAGCAGGCCGGTAATGTCTATGCGGCTCATGTAGCCGATGAAGTCATCCTCGGTGATGACGTAGCTGTCATTCTCGCCGTCTGGGGCGCGGCGGTTCAGCGCGCCATAGATTTTGACGATGATAGTGCGCCCATTCAGGGGCAGCGCGTTGTACTCGTTCGGCTTCTCGATGGCCTGCGGCTCGCCCCCGTAGGGCTGGTGAACGAACTGGTCGCGGGCGATGTCGCGCGAGTCGTCGCGGGCCATGTACAGCAGCACGTCGTATGGCTCGTTCTGCGCCTGGAATGCGCGCTCCAGCATGTCGTCGAAGTTGCTGGTCAGGATGACCTGGTAGACGGGCGGGTAGCCGCGGTCGCGCAGCAGCGCGGGTAGCCCCGCCAGGAGCGTATGCAGGGCGGTCGGCGGGTAGTCGGCGTCCAGTAGGTTGCGCATCTCCTCGTAGAGGCTGCCCACGCCGAGGGTGAGGGTCGCGTGCTCGGTGATGCTCGCCAGGTCGCCTTCCTCCGTCGGCGGGTAGCCTAGCGCCTGAAGCCGCCCGAACAGATACGTCGCCATCTCGGCGCTGCTCGGGAAATACTGGCCCTTGCTCCAGCCCGCCGCCTGGGGGCGGCCGAGCAGGTTGACGTCGGCGCCGAGAAACGGCGCCAGGCGGCCGGCGAGGATGCGGCTGATCAGAACGGTGAAGTGGGGGTCGAGCGGGTCGGCGGGCGCGGCAGCGGCCGGGGGGCCGGGGGGCGTCGGTGGTGCGCCTGGCGTCGGCGGGGGCGCTGTGCTGCCGGTGGGTGGACCGACGGGCGCGCTCGCGTCGGGTGCGGCCGGCGCTGTGTCTGGCGCGGGCGGTGGCGGCGGCGTCGGTTGCGCCGGTGTCGGATCTTCCCACGACACCTCCGGCCGCGCGCGCTTGCAGGCATCCACCAACTGGGGCAGGAGGTTGCGCCGCTCGCACAGCTCGACCAGCGCGCGCGCCTGCGCCCCTAGTCCGTCGCCCGGCAGGTCGTCGTAGCGGACGCCGTACTTGGCGAGATAGGTGAAGCACAGGTCGTCCAGCTCATCCCGGTTGAAGTGGTCCCGGATATTGTCGCGGAGTTGCACCGGATCCATAGCATCCTCGACCCCAGAGATCTGCGCCGCCGTAGATACTGCAACAATCTCACTTGTTGCCCCAATCGCGCTGGCGCTGGAGAGCCATCTCCAGCGCCTCCGAGGGCGGTGGAGTTGGCACTCCACCGCGAGCGGGATATGGTGTCTGTCAGGCGATTGCGGGGCGATCTGCCCCTCCATTGTAGCGCCGTGCGGTGATTACGTCAATAGCCCGGTTCAGCCGGGCGGCATCATCTCTATGTTTGCACTTTGTGTTTGGTAGGGAGGCTTGGAGGGCGCAGCCCTCCGCCTCCCCCCTCCAAACCCAGCCTCCCCCTTTCCCCTTCTTCAGTGGGAACTGCGCCCTTGAACGACACAGGGGAGAGGGGGTTCGTGGGGGCATGCGGCCCCCACACCCCCACTGCGCAGCAAAGTGCAAAGATAGAGTTCATTTGTCGGTGGGGACGCGGCGCGCGCGGAGGAAGATGCTCGGCGAGAGCTTGAGGGGCGCCGTCGGGCGCTGAAGTAGCCCGTCGAAGAATGCCAGGGTCGCGGGCGAGAACAGGCGCTTCAGCCAGGCGATGCGAAACATCGAAGCCGCCACCTGATCTTCGATCACCAGCCCCACTTCCGAGAGCAGGTCCTCGAGGGCGTCCGGGTGGAAGTCAATGTTGAGCGCCACGAACTCGTAGGGGGTGTGGTCGAACGGGTTGTCGGCCTGGCGGCCGAGCAGCCAGCGGGCGATGGCCTTGAGGTTGCGCTTGTTGGCGTACTCCGCGACGTAGACGCCGCCGGGCGGCACAACGCGCGCGATCTCCTCCAGCGCCGCCGGTAGCTCCTTGACGTGGTGCAGGACGCGCACCGTCGCCGCCGTGTCCACGCTGCCCGTCGCCAGGGGGAGGAAGTACAGGTTGGCGACGACGTAGGACACGCGCTGATCCTGCCCCCAGCGCGCCTGGGCCTCGCGCAGCAGTGAGCTGGAGAAGTCGAGCAGGATGACGTGGTCGTAGCCGCTGTACAGGTCGGCGAGGCGGCCGAACCCGGCGCCGATCTCGGCGATGCGCCGCCCCTCCGGCGGGAGAACCTGGGCCAGGGCGATGCGGTCCACCAGGTCTTCGTAGCGGCGGTCGTCGTTCCAGAAGGATGTTCGATACGGGCTGCCCTCGTAGTCGCAGATGGGCGGGGCGGCGGGCGGCGCGGCTGTGGTCACGGTAGGCTCCAACGACAGCGCGACCCCGGAGAGTTGGAAACGCAAAGGCGCAGAGGCGCAAAGGGAAGAAAAACTCTCATCTCTCCTTTGCGTCTTTGCGTCTTTGCGTTTCCTTTCTCTTCGGAGCCTATGCGAAACAACATGCTCGCAGGCACGTCACTCCCGGACGAGCAAATCATACAGGCCCTGCAATTCCTCGTCGGAGTAGAAATAGATCACCAGGCGGCCGCCGTTCTTCCCGCGCACCAGGTCCACCTTGGTGCGCAGCGCCTCGCGGAAGCGGTCCAGAAGCTGCGGGCCATCGTCTCCGGCGTCCCCGGCGTGGCGTTCGCTCTTCGGCGGCGCGTCCGCCGCCTCCAACATCTTGCGCACCAGCGCCTCGGTCTGCCGCGCGTTCAGCTCCATCTCGATGACGAGCGCCAGGGCATCGGGCTGGGCCTCCGGCGGCAGCATCAGCAGGGCGCGGCCGTGGTTCGCGCTGACCCGGCCATCGAGGATGGCGGCGCGCACCGGCTCGGACAGGCGGAGGAGGCGCAGGGTGTTCGTCACGGCCACGCGGCTCTTGCCGACCCGCTCGGCAATCTGCTCGTGCGTCAGCCCGAACTCCTCGTGAAGCTGCTGGTAGGCGGCCGCCTCTTCCAGCACGTTGAGGTCGGCGCGCTGGACGTTCTCCACCAGCGCCAGCTCCAACATCGCCTGGGCCGTCGCCTCCTTGACGATGACGGGAACGGTCGCCATCCCGGCCAGGCGCGCCGCCGTCCAGCGCCGCTCGCCGGCGATGAGCTGGTAGCGGCCGCCCTGGGCGGTGACGATGAGCGGCTGGATCAGGCCGTGGGCGCGGATAGACGCGGCCAACTCCTCCACCCCCGCGCGGTCCACGCTCTGGCGCGGCTGGTAGGGGTTGGGGACGATCTGTTCGACGGGGACTTCCATCACCGTCGGGCGCGCGGCGGCCTCCTCCCCATTGGGGATGAGGGAGCCGAGACCGCGGCCGAGTCTGCTAGGCGGCTTGCTCATGGGGTAGAGATTAGCGTGTTTAGGGCGAAACGTCAAGCGCCGGGGAACCCCCTCATCCCCCCGCCCTTCTCCCACAAGGGTTCAAGGGCGGACAGGCCCTTGTGGGGTGGGGCCACAGCGTCCCTCCTCCATCCCCCCCAACCCCCTTCCTCCCCCCACAGGTGGGGGAGGAAGGGGGTGCCGAGCGCAGCGAGGCGGGGGTTGGTGGGGGACGAGCCACCGCCACCTTTCACCTGTCCGCCCTCTCCCAGAGCGGAAGAGGGGGAAAAGAGGCCCTTTCTCGCGCCCCTTCTCCCACAAGGGGAGAAGGGGACGGGGGATGAGGGGGGTAACGCCTGACTTTGATGCAGCCCTACGGCGGCCCTCGCGCTGATTGACGAGTGAGCGCGCCTCTGCTATCCTCCTGTCATGTCTCTTCTCTCACCCCAGGCCTTCGTCTCAAAGTGGCGGCAGACCGTCGTCAAAGAACGCTCCGGCTACCAGGAGCACTTCATTGACCTGTGCCGCCTCGTCGGCCACCCCACGCCGGTCGAGGACGACCCGACGGGTACGCGCTTCGCCTTCGAGGCGGGGGCGACCAAGGGGCGGGGCGGCCAGGGCTGGGCCGATGTCTACAAGCGCGGCTTCTTCGCCTGGGAGTACAAGGGCAAGGACGCCAATCTCGACAAGGCGTACCAGCAGCTTCTCCAGTACCGCGAGGCGTTGCAGAACCCGCCCCTCCTCGTCGTGTCCGACATGGAGCGCATCGTCGTCCATCCCAATTTCGTCAACACTGTCAATCAGCCCATCACTCGGCGCCGGCGAGGCCGGGCGAGGCGGGCGCGAGATCGAGGCCGCGCTCCGCGTCGGCGAGGATGACGTCGTCGAGGGAGCTTCCTGGAGCAGCGAGTCGTAGATCGAGCGGGCCAGGCCGTGCTTGTCCACGCCCAGCGAACTGGTCGTGTTGGCCTGGGGGTCCATGTCAATGAGGAGTACGCGAAAGCCGCGGCGGGCGATGGCGTCCGACAGGCTCACAGCGGTGGTCGTCTTGCCGACGCCGCCCTTCTGGTTCGCCAACGCGTAGATGCGCGCCATGCGTCATCCGTCGGCGTTCGTCAGGCCGGCCTGCATCCGTTCCATCACCTGCGCCCGCGTCGGCAGACCGGCGATGCCGGGCGCTTCCACGGCGAAGGAAGCCGTGGCGGCGGCGAACATCATTGCCTGGGCCGGGTCGCCCGTCTCCTGAAGCCGGATGAGGAAGGCGGCGGCGAACACGTCCCCCGCGCCCGTCGGGTCCACCTCGTTCGCCGCGTAGGCGGGGAAGTGGACGCGCGCCGCGCCCTGGTAGAGGTACGCGCCCCCGACGCCCTCGGTGACGATCATGATGCGCGCCAGGCGGCCGAGCATGTCTACGAAGGCGTGGTCGCCATGCACGTCCTCGATGCTGTAGATCAGGGCGTTGGCGCGGCTCAACACCTTGCCCGCCGACACCCACGGCGTGAAGCTGACGCGCCCCGCCGCGTCCCAGGCGCGCATCCAGCCCTGGGGGGTGACGCCGATGATGGACTTGCGGAAGCAGTCTACGATGTTCGGGTCCACCTCTTGCGTCAGCGGCCCGAGCAAGACCGTGGCGGCCGCGCGCCAATCGGGCGGGACATCGCTACAGTCGAGCGGGGCGGCGACGGCGCGCAGGTACTGGGTGCGGTTGCCGCCGTCGTAGATGTTCTCGAAGGTCGAGGTGTGGGGCGCGGGGACGCGGTGGACGGCAACGCCGTCGAGCGCCGACAGGTCGAGGTCGTCCGCGGCGCTGGTGACAATCGCGGCCCGCACGCCCAGGCGGTGGGCGGTGACAGCGGCGTATGTGGCCGTGCCACCCAGGGTATAGCCGGTGGGCTTGATGTCCTGGGTGACGTGGCCGACGACGAGAAACTGGGGTTGTGTCATAGGTGGCTGGCCGGGTGAAGATATGCAGTAGAGACGCGCCATGGCGCGTCTGGCCGGGTGAAGCAGTAGAGACGCGCCATGGCGCGTCTCTACCATCATGGCGCGACGGTTAGTGTCTCGGGCGAATGGTCACCTTGCGGTTGTCGCCCTCGCCGACGCTGACGGTCATGACATCGGGGTCGTTGCGCAGCGCCAGGTGAACGATGCGCCGCTCATACGGCGGCATGGGGTCCAGCGAAATCGAGCGTCCATCGCGCTTGACGCGGTCGGCCATCTGTCGCGCGGTGGCCCGCAGCGTCTCGGCGCGGCGCTCGCGGTAGCCGTCCACGTCCACGATGATGCTCACCCAGTGGCCCGACTTGTGCTGCACGATCAGGCGCGTCAGGTATTGCAGCGAGTCGAGTACCTCGCCGCGCTTGCCGATGAGGTGCTGGAGGTTCGAGCCGCGCACGTCCACCAGGTAGGCCACGTCTTCGCCTTCGTCGGCGGGCGGCGAGAGCTGAATGGTGATCTGGGCCTTCGCGCCCATCTGCTGGAGCATCTCGCGCACCGTCGTGAGCGCCAGATCCTCCACGCTTTGGGAAACGGCCGGCTCCAGGGAGACCGGCGCGGGCGCGGCGGGCGGCGGCGCAGCGACCGGCGCGGGGGCCGGCGCTGGCGCGGCCACAGGCTCCGGGCGCGGGGCCGGGGCAGGCGCGGGAACGGGCGCGGGGGCCGGCTTAGGCGGCGCAGCGGCGACGGTCACGCGGACGCGGGCGTCCTCCGCGCCGATGCCGAGGATGCCGCGGCTGCCCTCGCTGATAATCTGGACATCTACCTGATCGCGGCGAACACCTAGCTGGGCCAGCCCTTTCTGGATGGCCTCGTCAACGTTCTTACCTCGAGCTTCTACGCTTCTTCTTTCGGTCATTCGCTCGCCTCTTGGGGGCGTTCTCCGTGTCCCCGTCGGACACGATTGACGCATCAGTGGGTGGAGAAGAAGATACGCTGGCTTCGGTCACGGCAACGGCGGCCGTCGGCGTGGACAGCGTCTTGATCGGCGGATTGTCTTGCTTGAGCCACGGCGGCGGTGGTACTTTCAGGCCGCCTGGCCCGACGGTGCAGTACTGGAGAATGATGCCCGTCACGTTCTGGGCGACCCAGTAGAGCACGAGGCCCACCGCGACGTTGATGAAGATGAACGCGAAGTACAGGGGCATCCACTTCATGATGGACGACATTTGCCGCTGCGTCGGGTCCTGGCTCGGCATGGTCATCATCTGCTGCTGAACGAACTGGCTGATGACCATGATGATGAGCAGGATGGGGATGCCGATCGGGACATTCGGGTCTTGGGAGAAGAACGGCAGGGGCAGGCGCGCCTCAGGCAGCGCCAGGTTGTGCAGCCAAAGGAACGCGACGGCGAACTCCGCCGTGTGCGACAGCTGCTGGATCGCCTGGTAGAGGCCGATGAGGACGGGGAAGGGCAGTAGCATCGGGAGACAGCCGCCAAGCATGTTGACGTTGTTCTCCTTGTAGAGCTGCATCTGCGCCTGGGTCAGCTTTTCCTTGTCGTCCTTGTACTTCTTCTTCAGCTCCTCGAGCTGCGGTTGAAGACTGGACATGAGCTTCTGCTGCTTCAACGACTGCATCTGGAGCGGCCACGTCACGAGGCGCACCAGGACGCCAATCAGAATCAGCGCCCAGCCATAGCTGCCGAGAATCCCATAAAAGAACTGTAGAATCGCGATCGAAGGCTGAACAACCAGCGCGTTGAATATGTTACCAACTATAGAAAAATCCATGAGGCCCGCAAACCTCCACTACGGTACTGGGTCGTAGCCACCCGGGTTGAAAGGATGGCAGCGCGAGATGCGCTTCGTCGCAAGCCAGCCACCCTTGATCACGCCATATTTCTGAATCGCCTCATAGCCGTACTGCGAGCAGGAGGGTGTAAAACGGCAGCTCGGCGGCAGCCAAACGGAAAACGTGTGTTGGTAAATTCTAATCAGCAGCAGCGCTAACCACTTCATCGGTGAGACCCTCCCAACGGATCTCTTGCCCCTAGCAATCTGCCACGCGCGCCCGCGCCATCAAGTTGCACACGGCGCTTTCGATGTCGCCGAACGTCGCCTCGCGAATCGGCTCGCGGGCCACGAACACCAGATCCCACCCTGGCGCGACCGCCGCGCCATGCAGGCGAACCGCTTCGCGCAGCCGCCGTTTCACGCGGTTGCGCGTGACCGCGTTCCCGATGCGCTTGCCCACTGCGAACCCGAAGCGCGTGTGGTCGGCAGCGTTCGGCGCAGCGATGAGGACAGCCAGCGGGGAGGACCAGGAACGTCCCTCGCGGCGGACGCGCTGGAAGTCCTGATTCGCCCGCAGGCGTGACTGGCGGTCCATTCAGGTGGCAAGTGGCAAGTGACGGGTGACAAGTTCAGGAGTGTGCTATGTCACGTGTCACTTGCCACTCGTCCTCGACGCTGATACGGAACTACTTGCTGTCGACACTCACGGCAATCAGGCGCTTGCGACCCTTGAGCCGGCGCGCCTTGAGTACCCGACGCCCATCGTGCGTCGCCATACGCGCTCGAAACCCGTGGACACGCATGCGCTGGCGCTTCTTTGGCTGATACGTGCGCTTAGGCATGTGTGATAACCCTCTCTGTATGTGGCAATGACGCTATATTATATGCCGGACACGCTGGGTCAGTCAAACTTATTCCTTTACCCGCTCGATGGACGCGCCCAGCGCCCGCAGTTTCTCGTCCAGCTTCTCGTAGCCCCGGTCGATCTGCCCGATGTTGCGGATGACCGTCCGCCCCTCCGCGATGAGCGCGGCCAGGACGAGCGCCATGCCGGCGCGGATGTCGGGGCTGGGCAGGCCGGTCGGGTCGGCCCGCAGCCGGTTCGGCCCGATGACCACCGCGCGGTGCGGGTCGCACAGGACGATGCGCGCGCCCATGTCAATCAGGCGGTCCACGAAGTACAGACGGCCGTCGAACATCTTCTCGTGGACGAGGATTGTGCCGGCGGCCTGCGTCGCCACGACGAGCGCCACGCTCATCAGATCGGGCGGGAAGCCGGGCCAGGGCATGTCGTCAATCTTCGGCACCGCGCCGCCCGCGTCGTCCTGCACCTGGAGCCGCTGGCCGCTCGGAATCACAAGCTCGTCCCCCTCCAGCCGCATCCGCACCCCCAGCCGGTGCTCGAACACCAGGCGCATCGGGCGCAGGTACTCCTCCGGCACGTCGCGGATGCGCAGCTCGCCATACGTCACCGCGCCCACGCTGATCCAGCTGCCGATCTCGGTGTAGTCGGGGCCGACGCGGAATTCCGTCCCGTGCAGCCGCTCCACGCCCTCGACCACCAGGACGTTCGAGCCGATGCCGCTGATGCACGCGCCCATCCCGTTCAGGCAGCGCGCCAGGTCCTGGACGTGCGGCTCCGACGCGGCGTTGCGAATGATCGTCGTCCCCTTCGCCAGCGCCGCCGCCATCAGCGCGTTCTCCGTCGCCGTGACGCTCATCTCGTCCAGCAGGATATCCACGCCCGTCAGCTCCTTCGCCTTCATGCGCAGCTGGCCGTCCAGGGACACGTCGGCGCCCAGGCTCTCCAGGGCCAGCAGGTGCGTGTCCAGGCGGCGGCGGCCGATGACATCGCCGCCCGGCGGCGGCAGCTCGACCTTGCCGAAGCGCGCCAGCAGCGGCCCGGCCAGCAGGATGGAGGCGCGGATGGCGCGGCACAGCTCCGTGTCCAGGGCAGCGGGCCGCACATTGCCGCCGCGAAACTGGAGCGAACCCGGCGCCGGCGACGTAACCTCGACGCCCAGCGTCGTCATCAGCTCGCACAGGTTCTGCACGTCCACAATCGCCGGGACGTTGTGCAGGGTCACCGGCTCGTCCGTCAGCAGCGTCGCCGCAATCAGCGGCAGGGCCGCGTTCTTATTGCCGCTGGGCGTGACCGTGCCATTGATGGGCCGCCCGCCCTCGATGATAAACTTTTCCATATTCCGTGTGTTCCGTGTGTTCCGTGGTAAGCCTCTTTGGTAAGTTTACTACGATTCCCGTGGATTGCACCTTAATCTTACGGGCGCGCCGACGCCGACGCCCAATCTCGCGGCGGCGCGCCCGTCGCGCACGGCGACCTCGACCAGGCCGCTGCTCCCGACGTAGGCCAGCGCCTCCCCGACCGCCACGTCGGCATACGTCCGCACCACGGGCATCGTCACGCCCGCCGCCTCGACGCTGGCCGCGCCCCCGGCGACCGCGCTGCCGGGGATGTTCGTGATGAGGTTGCCGAAGTGGTCCACGTGGATCACGACGCCGTCCCAGCCGCCGTCCTCGGTTCGCGTCGGCCGGATGTCCGGCAGGCGCAGCGGGTCGCTCAATGGCTCACCCACATCCTCGATAGGCGCGCCCAACGCCAGATGGGCAGCGACGGGGGCGAAGATGTCGCGGCCGTGGAACGTCGCGCTGACCTCGGCCGCGCGCCAGTAGGCGGGCCGGGTGAGATGCGCCGCCTGCCACGCGCCCCACGCCCCCAGGAAGTCCAGCGCCGCCGGGATCACGCCATTGTCCGGCCCGACGAATGTCCCCCACGCGCAGCGCAGCGCCATCGGCCGCCGCGCGCTCCCCACGCCGGGGTCCACGACGACGAGATGCACCGCCTGGGGTGGGTAGTAAGGGACGACAGTACTGAGCACATACGCCGCCTGCGGCGCCGCCTGCGCCGCGATGGCGTGGCTGACGTCTACGACCGTGAGCGACGGCCCCAGGCCGAGGATGACGCCGCGCATGGCGGCGACGTAGCCATCTTCGAGACCAAAGTCCGTTGTGAGGGTGATGATTGACATGGCGCAATCCTGTACGGCCAAGTGGCGGTGTGACGAAGTGACGGTGTGAATCTGCTGGTCACTTCCGTCACCTCGTCACCTCGTCACTTCCGTCACCTCGTCACCTCGTCACCTCGCCACCTCGCCACCTCGTCACCTCGTCACTCCCGTCACCTCGTCACTTCCGTCACCTCGCCACCTCGTCACCCTCTCCTAAGGTCTCGACCGTTTCACCAGCAGCGGCAGGAACACCCGCCACGTCGCGCCGACGACGACCGACCTGTCGAGCGGGCCGGCAAAGCCATCGTCAATGAGTACCCCGGTGCGCAGTGGGCCGCCGCGATAGCTGTCCGCCACGCGCGCATCCCACGTGATCACCACGGGAACCCCGTTGTCGGCCACCGGCCCGGCCCAGTACACCGTATTCCCGTCCACCCGCGCCGTTCCCGCCGATGCCGACGCGCTGCCCGAAACCACCGCCAATTCCGATGGCAGCGTCGCCGTCATCACCGCCGCCGCGTCGAGGGCGCCCCGGTTGCGCAGCGTAACGACGTAGTTGACCGTCTGCCCCGGCAGGAGCGCGTCGCGGTCCGCCGCGGCCGACGACGCCGAGAGATCGGGGACGTTGACCCGCGCCGTGTGGCGAATCTCGGACACAAGCCCGCTCTCGTCGCCGACCCACGCCGCGTTCACGATGGCCGTGCCGGGTGGCAGGCCATGCTCCAGGGTGACCTTGTAGCGGATGTTGACCTCGGTGTTAGGCGCGAGCGTGCCGTTCCAGACGATGCGGTCACCCGCCGCGGCCGCCCCAGACAGGCTGTCCGGGACGAGGGACGTGTGGGCCGGGATGGGGTTGTAGAGGTACACCGCCGCGCGTCGGCTGGCGCCGCGATTGACGACCCGAATCGAGTACGTCAGCGTGTCCCCATCGGCGACAACGCTGCGGTCCGCGAGCATCTGCGACGCGCCCAGCGGTTGTAGCCAGCCGACCGTTCGCCGCAGGACGGTCACGAGGGCATCCGGGGCCAACGTCTCCAGCGGAAGGGCGAAGAACGCCGTGCGGAACGGGCCTTTGTCCAGGTGGATGGCGGCCGGCTGACCGCTCACGCCGAGGAAGGCCGCCGCAGCGTAGCCCGTCGGCGCGAGGGCGTCCGTGTGGTTGTAGCGGCTGCTGCCGAAGACGCCCTCGAAATTCAACGGATATGGGCCGAGACCGTCGCCGATCTCGTCGCCGCGCACGCCCACGACTCTATCCGTGAGCAGGTCCTCGGTGTAGCCGGCGACCCCCAGGTACTGCGCGCCGAACTGCGTCAGCCCCGCCGTGTACAGGTAGTCTTGCGAGGAAAGCAGCAGGCGGCCGCCGTTGTTGAGATACGCCGCCAGCGCGGCCTCGTCGGCCGGCGCGAGGGTGTCCAGGAAGTCGTAGCCGGTGAACCACAGGACGACCGGGTACATGGCGAGGCGCTGCGGCGGTGGCGAGCCGGGTCCGCCGTCGCCTTCGCCGCTGCGCCAACTGTCGAAGGGGATGCCCGCCGACGTGAGCGCCTGCGCGTAGATGCTGTGCAGGTCTTTCCAGGGGTTGTCGTCTACCAGCAGCAGCGGCGCGGGCGTCTTCGTCGTCAGGCGCACGAGCTGCGGCGGCGCAGCGGCGTCGGACAGGCGGCCGACGGCGATCGCCGCCACGTCGGACTTGTTCCAGCCGCTATCCGAGGGCATCCTGACGCGCACCAAGACATCCCGCGCTTCGCATGTGTTGAGCGTCAGCCGCTCCAGCGGCTGCGTCGTGACCGGGTCGAGAATCTGGGTCTGCCACGTGGCCGTCAGCGTCTTGAGGGTGTAGGTGTCCGCCTGGCGGCCCGTGTTCCGCAGCGACAGGGTGTAGGTGACGAGGCTGCCGGCCGTGGCGACCTCAGCCGCCCGGTCCGGCCGGGCGCTCAGGGCGTAGTCCGGCGTCGGGGTGGAAACGGCGCGTATCGCCCGGTCCAGCAGATCGGCGCGGGCCGCCAGCCCGCTCACGCCCTCGATGCCGAAGGCAAAGTACAGCCCGCGGTAGGGCAGACACGTGCCGACGAGCAGTCCGCCGGGCGTGTCTGGGCCATAGGCGGCGGCGATGCCGTTCACATCGGGCTTCACCTGGCCGATGACATCGGGCGCTGTCTGATTGTCGGCGCTGTCCGGTCCGTTGAGCGTCCAATGCAGGCCGTCGAACGGGCCGCGCCCGCCGACTGCGTTCGTCTGGGCGTCGTCGGCGATGTACACAGCGTTCAGCAGCCCGCGGAAATACTCGGCGGTGAAATGCCCCGTCCCGCCGCCGTCCCAGTAGCCCACATCCTGGCCGCTGAGGATCAGGCGGCCGCCGCCTTTCAGGTACGCGGCCAGGGTTTTGTCCGCGCCGACAAGCCCCGGCGCGTCCGATGGGCTGGACCAGATGACGACGTCGTAGCCCTTGAGCGCGTCGAGGCTCGGCGCGCTCGTCTGGGTGTCGCGGATTGGGTAGACGGTGTACAGGTAGTTGCGCGCGTCGAGCGCCGCCTTGTAGTAGGCAATGGTCTCGGCATAGTACCACGCGCCGCTGTCCACCAGCAGGATCGTCGGCGCCGCCGTCAGGCTGAAGTCCTGCTGCACCGCCGCGCCCACCGTCTGCAGCGTCACATCGGCGTGGCCGACGCGGAAGCCGCGCTGCTCGACGCGCAGGTGGTAGCCCCCCGGCGGCAGGGCCAGGCTGTAGACCCCCGTCGCCGGGGCGACCGTCGCCGTGACGGGCGTTCCCTCGACGATGACCGTGCCGCCCTGGGGCGCGCCGGCCGTGTCCGTCACGCGCCCGTAGATCACGCCGACCGGCAGCAGGGTCAGGGTCACGTCCAGGGTCACGCGCCCGCTGTCCTGAATGGTGACGCTGCGCGGCGGCGCCGGCGCGTAGCCGAAGGCGCTCACCGCGACATCATACCCGCCGGCCCGCAGCGGCACGGTGTACGCCCCGCTCGCATCGGTCTGGACGTGGATCGCGCTCCCGCCGTTGCGGGCGGTCACCGTCACGTCCGCCCCGCGCACCGGCCCCCCGTCGCCGCTCCGCGTCACGCGGCCGCCTAGCTCGCCGGCGCCCATGGCCGCGCCCACGGCGGCATACGCATCGGCCAGGCCCGCCCCGTAGTTCGTGTTGGGCAGCGGGTCATCGCCGATGGGCCGGGCGGTCCCCTTGATGAGGGACATCACGGCCTGGGGCGACAGTCGCCCATTCGCCTGAACGAGCAGCGCCACCAGGCCCGCCACGTGGGGCGTCGCCATGGACGTGCCGTCCTCCAGCGCGTAGCCCCCGCCGTGGAACGTCGAGCGGATGCGGACGCCCGGGGCGACGACGTCCGGCTTGATCGCGGAGAAGGCGCTCGGCCCGCGGCTGCTGAAGCCGGCGACAATGTTGTCGGCGTCGGTTGCGCCGACTGTCAGGCTCTCGGCGTAGCCGCCGGGAATGCTGATCGTCGCCGCCGCCGGTCCCGAGTTGCCGGCCGAGAACACCGGGACGATGCCCGCCGCGAGGAGGGCGCGGACGTCATCCTGGTAGACAAGCCCGTCGCGCAGTGTACTGCCCCACGAGCCGTTGACGACGTCCGGGGCGCGGGCCGGGTCGCCGCCCGGCGCCAGGAGCCACTGGAAGCCGTTGTGGATCCAGGCGTCGGTCGTCCGGCCCTGGTCGTTGAAGATTTTGGCGGCGATCCACTGCGCGCCCGGCGCGACGCCGATGCCGCGCCCCGCGACCATGGTGCCCATGGTGTGGGTGCCGTGTCCGATGCCGTCGCCGGGGTACAGGTAGCCCTCGTCAGTCGCGCAGAACCAGTTGCCGTTGTGGGTCGCCAGTCCTTTGGGGTCGTAGCCGCGATAGCGCGTCTGAAGGTCCGGGTGCTGCCAGTCCACCCCGGTGTCCATGCTGGCGACGACGACGCCCTTGCCGTCTATCCCCATCAGGCTCCACACCAGGTCGGCGCGGATGCGCGCCACGCCCCACTCCGGCGTGTCCGTCGCGCGCGCCGTCTCGTCGTCCTTCGACGGCTTCCAGTCCAGGCTCCAGGTGTGGTTAGGGCGAATGCTCTCCACGCCGGGAACGGCAGCCAGGTCCAGCAGCGTCGCGCCGTCGGCCTCGACGTGAACCGCGTTGACCACCCAGAACGCCTCGACCTGTGTCACGCGGCCGGCGGCTTTGCCCGCGCTCAATTTCGCTTGCAGGGGGGCCTGGGATTGCTGCGCCGTCGCCTGGAGGCCCGCGACGACGGCCCGCCGCTGCTCGATCCGCGTCGGTTTCGCCGCCGCCGCGCTCAGATCGGCGCGCTCGCGCATGGTGACGATGAAGTCCAGCGCGGCCGTCGGGTCCGTCAGCGCCGCCTTGAGCAGATCCGGGTCAACGACGCGCCAGGCGGCGGGGGCGTCGGACGGCTGGTCGGCGGGCAGGGCGTGGGGGGCGGGACGGGGGGAGGCGTGATTGCCGGTCGCCCCGTCCGAAGCGGGTAGAGGTTCGGGCGCTGGCCCCTGGGCCAGGGTCGCCGCCGCGGCCACGAGGAGGATCAGGGCGGCGGCCACCGCAACGATTAGACGACGAGAGGCAGACAAATGGTTAGCCCTTGCTTTCTAGAGAGTCGGACGCGGGGAGGCAGTACCCTGTATACGGCGCTAACGATGACATTGGAGTCAAAGACGTAACGGGGCTTATTCGTCACGGAGCATCTCGTCAAGCGTATCCTCGGTCAGCCCGCGTGCCTGTGCTTTCTCGCTGATCTCGCGCATTACCCGAGCGAGTGAATCGGCCGGACTGGTTACCTGCTTCAAGCGCAGGCCTAGAAGGAGGTCTATCTTGCGTCGTTCCTCAGGTGTGGCTGCTTCATAGGCGCGAGCCGATTCAGGATCGACTCGAATCGTAATCTCCTGCATGTCCATAGCTCCTCCCAGTTGTGCGTCGGACATCTTCGGCGAATTATACTCCGGTTCAGTTGGGAGTTCCTCATGGGCTTGCGTCCACCACCAGAAGGATGAGACGAGCTGTCACCCTGAGTGCAACGAAGGGCCTCCAGATGCGCCGGGGGATGCTTCGTTGCACGCAGCATGACGACACGGCTGTCACCCCGACGATAGGAGGGGTCTGGACTGCGGCCCAGATGCCTCGTGCCTCGGCATGACAGCCTATGCGCGAGGCGTCGGACCGCGAAGGTCACGAAAGGGCGCGAAAAACGCGAAAGGCCCACGGCGGGCGCTTCTTTTCGCGTTTTTCGCGTCGTTTTCGCGCCTTTCGCGGTCCAGCGATCCGCCCGACTGCGGAGCTACCCAAAGGCGCAGAGACGCAACGACGCGCTCTCGTCTTCCTTTGCGCCTTCGCGGCTTTGCGTTTCCCGCCTCTTAACATATCGGGGGGGGGCGGGCCATCAGGCGCTGGCTGGCTGAATAGCCGCGACAGCGGCGAGGGTCTGGGCGACGGTGATCCAGCGCACGCAGGGGTGCAGCGGGAGGTCGGCGGCGGGGTAGTCGAGGCGGTCGCAAAACTGGCACGCCAGCGGCGGCCCGGCGAGAACGACGCGGTGGCGGGCCGGGTCGCCCCACGGGCCGAACTTGCGCGGGTCAATCGGGCCGTACAGGCGAACGGTGGGCGTCCCGACGGCGGTCGCCAGGTGCAGGATGCCTGCGTCTGGCCCCAGGACGAGGCGGCAGCGTTCGAGGAGCGCGGCCAGGCGGGGCAGCGGCGTTGCGCCCGCCCCGTCTATCGCCGCGTGGCGCATGCGGGCGCGGATGTCGGCGGTCAGGGGCGCTTCCGCCGCGCTCCCCGTCAGGAGGATGCGCGCGCCGTCTGCGGCCAGCGTATCCGCCACCTGGCTCCAGCTCTCGCTCGTCCAGAGCTTGACATCGGCCCCCGCGCCGGGGTGGATCGCCACCAGGCGGTCGGCGGGGCGGACACCGCGCGCGGCCAGCCACGCCTCGGCGTCGGCGCGCTCCGCGTCGGCGACCGGGAACGCCAGCGGCCAGCGCGCCGGGTCGGGCGCGATCGGGCCGCCGGTCAGGGTGGCGATGAGGGCGAGGTTCAGGGCCGCCGCGTGAGTCTCCGGCGCGTATGGCGCGCGGGTCGTGAGGAACGGCGCGACATCCGGCACGTCGTAGCCCACGCGCCAGGGGATGTCGGCCAGGGCAGCCAGGAGCGCCCCCCACCAGTGGTCGAAGCGCAGGATGACGGCGATATCGAAGCGGCCGCGCAGGGTCTCGGCTTCGCGCCACGCCAGCGCGTAGGGGTCCCAGGCGCTCCCTTTGGCCTGGCGGGTGAAGCCGGGGAAGGGCAGCGTCTCGACGGCGTCCACGTGGGGGTTGCGGCGGACGACGGCCTCACTCCACGGCCCCACCAGGACGGTGACGTGGGCCGTCGGCCACGTGGCGCGGAGGGCGGCGAGCGCCGGCGTCATGAGCAGGACATCGCCCAGGTGGTCCGGGCGGATAAGGAGGACGCGCAGTCGGCCGCCCTCGGCGTGGGTGTGGCGGGTGGGAGCGCGGCGCAAGACACCGGCCGTCGCGGCGAGGGCGACGCGGCGGGTGCGGTGCGGCAGGCTGAGGGCGGGCGGGGCCTCTGTGCGCTGGTCAGGCATAGACGGTATCGAGCCGCGGGAGGATCGCGGTCCCAGTCGTAGCGGGAGACGGCCAGGGCGCGCGCCGCCCGGCCGAGCGCCGCCCGCCGCGCCGCGTCGCCGATGAGAGCGACGACGGCGGCGGCGAAGTCCTGGGGCATGTCCCGCAGCAGCGCCGCATTCTCGACGGCCACGCCCTCGGCGCCCTGCGTCGTGCTGACGATGGCGCAGCCCATCGCCAGCGCCTCCAGGAGTTTGAGCCGCGTCCCGCCGCCGACGCGCAGCGGCACGACGTAGACTGTCGCGTCGCGGATGTAGGGGCGCGTGTCGGGGACCCAGCCGCTGAGCGTCACCCGCTCGCCGGCCAGGGCGCGCACGGCGGGCGCGGGGTCGCGGCCGACAAGGGCGACGCGGGCGTCCGGAATGGCGCGCCAGACGAGGGGCATGACCTCTTCGACGAGCCAGCGGCAGGCCTCGATATTGGGGCGGTAGTCGAGCTTGCCCGTGAAGACGAGCCAGGGGACGCCCCCTGGCAGACCTGGCGCAGCGGCGACGGCGGCCGGGTCGTAGGTGGCCGTGTCTACGCCGTTGGGAACGACCAGGGGGTCGAAGCCGGGGGCGAGGGCGCGCAGGGCGTCGGCGTCGGCGTCGGAAACGGCGATGACGCGGTCGGCGCGGCCGGCCAGCTCCTTCTCCAGCGCCGTCAGCCGCCGCCACTGCACCAGGGAGTAGGCCGACGCGACCCAGCGCGTCGGGTGGCGGGCGTCGGTGCGGAAGTTGCGTTCCTGGAGCAGGGCCTCGGCGTTGTGGGCGTCGTAGACGCGCCGCACGCCTGCCGCGGCTGCCATCTGGAGCAGATAGGGGGCCATCTCGATGCCCTCCGCCTGGACCGCGTCGTAGCCGTCGGCGAGCCACGCGGCGAAGCGTTCGGCGAAGGCGTCACTATAGAGACGCCGCGCCATGTCGGCGTGGCCCCGCGCCATGTCCGCCAGTCGCCGCGCCGTCGTCCGTGTCGGCGCGGGCAGCGCCTCGACGCGACCGCAGAGGGCCGTCAGCGGCGCTGCCCCCGCCAGGGCGGCCGGCGGGTCGGCGGCGAAGCTCAGCACGTCAACCTGGCGCGAGGCGGCGACGTGCTGGATGATATGCCAGTTGCGAATGGCCGTCCCCTGGTGGGGCGGATAGGGCAGCTGGGGCGTGAGAAAGAGGATGCGTTGGGCGCTCATACGCCAAAATGTTTCGCGCGAAACATCCGCGGCCGCCGTGATCTAGCGGCGCTGCGCCGTCTTGTGGTAGACCGCCAGCGTCTCCCGCGCCATGCGGTCCAGGGAGAAGTGGGTCGCCTGCTCCTGGCCGAGGCGCACCATCTCGGCGCGGCGGTCGGGGTCCGTCAGCACCAGCCGCATCGCTTCCACCCAGGCCTCCACATCCATCGGCGGCACTTTGAGGCCGGCGTCGCCGACGACCTCCGGTAGCGACGCCGCGTCCGACACGATGACCGGCGCGCCCGCGCTCATGGCTTCGAGGGGCGGCAGGCCGAAGCCCTCGTACAGCGACGGCTGGACGAACGCCGCCGCGCTGTTGTAGAGCAGGAGCAGGTCTTCCAGCGGCACGCGGTCGAGGAACCGCGCGCGGTTGCTCAGGCCTAGCTCCGCCGCCGTCGTAAACACATCCTCGTACAGCCAGCCTTTCTTGCCGACAATGGCGAGGGTCAGCGGCTGGCACGGGTCCGCCCCGCGCCCCGCGCTGCCCGGCGCGACCTGGAGATCGAGGAGCTGGTTGAAGGCGCGCAGCAATGTCGGCAGGTTCTTGCGCGGCTCGATGGTGCTGACGAACAGGATAAACGGGCCGGGCAGGCTGTAGCGGGCGCGCACGTCGGCCAGCGCCGGCGAGTCCGGCACGACGCGGAACGTCGGGTCGGCGGCCTCGTGGATGACGGAGATTCGATTGGGGTTGACGCCGAGCAACTGCACGAGGTCTTGTTTCGTCGCCTCCGAGACGGCGATGACGTGGTCGGAGCTTTTGAGGGCGTCGTCAATCTGCCCGTAGTACTTGGCCGACTCGCGCGTCAGAAAGTGGGGGAAGCGCAGGAACGCCAGATCATGCACCGTCACGACGGAGCGAAACGACTTGCGCATCGGCGGGATGAAGTCGGGGCTATGCAGCACATCGAGGCCCGACAGCATCAGCTCGACCGGGAGGCTCATCTGCTCGAAGCGGTGGTGCGCCGGCGTCATGAGCGGCCGCCACGTGAAACGCGCATTGTCCAGCGGCAAGCGCTTCTCGTGGCGGCTCTGGAACAGGACAACGTCGTCCTCTGAGATAATTCGCGCGAGGGATGTCACAAGGCGGCGGATATACTGCCCAATGCCCGCGCCCGAGTAATACATCATCCTGACGTCAATACCAATCCGCATAATCATTCGTCCTGCCCGATCTTTGACGTGGTTCTCTATTATAACGCGGCCTCCGCCGCGTGACCAATTGCCCATGATGCTTTGGCGGCGCCCCGCGTTTGACTGTATAATCACACCGACACCGGCGACCCCCTCTGTTCCCTCCGTCAACGGGGGGATGGGGAAGAGACTTGGTCTAGAGAGAGACGCCCGATGGACAACAAGAAGCTACAGACGGAGCTGGCGCGCATCACCGAGGAGCTGGCCTACGACCGGGCCGCGCTGGACGAGTTGCACGGCCGGCTGGCCGAGCAGACCGCCGAGGTGGTCGGCGTGAGCCAGCGCCTGAGCGAGATTGTCGGCGACATGACCCGCACCCAGACACGGCTGACGCAGCTCGACGCCCTGCAGAAGGCCATCGGCCAGGTGCGAACCGACCTGGTCGGCTTGATGGACGAGCAGAGCAAGCGCCTCAACGCCGATGTCGCCGCGATCCGCAGCCAGGACGCGGCCCACATGGAGCGCGTCACGCAGCTCGCCGACATCGTGCAGACGCTCCGCGACGACCATACGGCGGCCGCGCGCCGCCTCGACGGCCTGGCGCCGCGCCTCGACGCAGAAACGAACCGCGTTGCTCAAATCGCGGATCTTGTCCAGGGGTTGCGCGAGGCGCAGGACGCAGCGAAGACGCGGCTCGACCGCCTGGCGCCGCGCCTCGACGCCGAGACGAACCGCATCGCCCAGCTCGCCGACTTGCTGCAAGGGGTGCGCGAGGCGCAGGAGACGACGAAGGGCCGCGTCGAGGGCGTCGCAGCGCGCGTTGACGGCCACATCACCGAGACGGCCCAGTTTAGCCGCGCCTTGCAGGAGATGGAAGCGCGCGTCACCGGCGCCGAGAACCTGGTCACGGACTTCGAGAGCCGCGTGGCAAGCCAGAGCGCCGTGATGGTCGAGCTAGGCCGCTCCATCCAGGCGCTGCGCACCGATCTTACGGCGACCCAGAGCCAGCTTGGGAAGTTTCCCCAGATCGAGGAGGCGGTCGCGCAGGCGAAGGGCGAGTTGCTCCACCTGGTGCAGGGGTATCGCGCCGGGTCGCAGGCCGAGGTGCAGCGCATCATCGAGGAACGCAACGCCGAGCGCCAGGCGACGGCGCGCGCCCTGGCCGACATGCAGGCGCAGATTCGGGCGATTGAGCCGCTCCAGCCGCGCGTAGATCACACCGAGGCGGAGATGGCGCGGCAGAACACCCTGGTCGCCCAGCTCGGCGCCCGTATAGATGTCCTGGCGCGGGACCTGGCGCAGAAGGTCGAGCCGATCCCATCGCTGGGTGAGCAGCTGGAGAAGCAGGGCACGCGGCTGGGCGTGGTGGAGCGCGACGTCACCGCGGTGGACCACAAGATTGACGAGCGCACCGCCGTCATCCCCATCCTGGACAAGACGCTGACCCAGACCACGACGCGGGTGGAGAAGGTCGAGGCGGTCTGGCCGCAGCATGCCCAGACCCTTGTGGAGCTGGCGGCGCGCATCAAGTTCTGGGGCGAACACAGCGACCGCCACGCTGACCGGCTGGACCTGATCGAAGGCGAGCTGCCGAAGTTCGCGCGCGCTGACGCCGAGACGGCGGAGAAAGTAGATTTCCTGGAGGACTGGATTCAGCGCACCGGCGTCCGCCTGGATGAGCTGCAACGCTTCGAGGACGACCTGCGCCGCACCCTCGCCGAGATGGTGGAGAGCGAGAAGATCCGCGATTCTCGCCGCGACCATCAGATGGCCGAGTGGAACGTGGAGCTGGCGGAGCATCGCCAGGTCCTGGACGGGTGGCGGAAGGTGCTGCGCGGCTACGAGGAGCACCACGTCGGCGTTACCAAGCAGATGGCCGACCTGGACGACATGGCGAAGGTGATAGACCAGGACCAGCGCGCCGCTGCCGAGGCGCAGCGCATCGAGGGCGAGAAGCTGCGGCGCGAGTTCGGCGAGTGGCAGAGGGATGTGGACAAGCGCTGGGCGCTGTTCTTCAAGCAGCGCGATTGGGACTGGAGCCAGCAAAAGGCGGCCAACAAGAGCTTAGGCGAGGAGATCGAGCAACTCAAGGCGTGGCGGTCTACAGACGTAGGCAGTGTCACCGAGCTGGCGAGCCGCCTGGACGCCAAGGACCGCGAGCTTCTCATGCGCATCGAAGACCTGTGGGAGATCGAGGAGGAGGGTTTGCGGCGGAGCATGACTGAACTGAAGGAGCGGCTGGCCGAGGTCGAGGACAGCAAAGCCAGGTCGCCCAAGCCTCGGGCGCCGAAGCCGGGCGAGAAGATCATCGGCGCCGACCCGCGCTACCGCCGGCCCTAGCCCCGAAAGTTGGTCTACCATGCGCGTCATCGGAACCGCCGGCCACGTGGATCACGGCAAGTCTACCCTGGTCGAAGCCCTCACCGGCTCGCACCCGGACCGCCTCAAGGAAGAGCGCGAGCGCGAGATGACCATTGATCTCGGCTTCGCCTGGCTCACCCTGCCGGGCGGCGAGTCGGTCAGCATCGTGGACGTGCCGGGCCACGAGGACTTCATCAAGAACATGCTGGCCGGCGTCGGCGGCATAGACGCCGCGCTCCTCGTCATCGCCGCCGACGAGGGCGTCATGCCCCAGACGCGGGAACACCTGGCGATCCTGGACCTGCTCAAGGTGGGCCGCGGCGTCGTGGCGCTCACGAAAACCGACATGGTGGACGACCCGGAGTGGCTCGACCTCGTGCGCGCCGACGTGGCCGAGACACTCAAGCCCACCAGCCTCGCCGACGTTCCCATTATGCCGGTGTCAGCGCGGAAGCGGCAGGGGCTGGCCGATCTGCTGGCGACGCTGGAGGCCGTGCTGGCCGACACGCCGGGCCGCCTAGACCAGGGGCGGCCGCGCCTGCCGGTGGATCGCGTCTTCACCATCCAGGGCTTTGGAACGGTCGTCACCGGAACGCTCATAGATGGGCGGTTCAAAGTCGGCGACGAGGTCGAGATTCTGCCCCAGGGTCTCAAGGCGCGTATTCGCGGCCTCCAGACGCACAAGCAGAAGATCGAGACGGCCGCGCCCGGCAGCCGCGTCGCCATCAACCTGGGCGGGGTCAGCACGGAGGACATCCGGCGCGGCGATGTTGTCACGCGGCCGGGCTGGCTCAAGCCGACGCGCATGCTAGACGTGCAACTGCGCCTGCTGCCCGACGCGCCCCACCCCATCCGCCACAACGCCGCCCTCGACTTTTTCACCGGCGCGAGTGAGATGGGCGCCCACGTGCGCCTGCTGGGCGTGCAGACGCTGGAGCCGGGGCAGACGGCCTGGGCGCAGCTTGTCCTCGCCGAGCCGGCGGTCGTGGTGAAGGGCGACCGCTTCATCCTGCGCCAGCCGTCGCCCAGCCTCACGATCGGCGGCGGCGTGGTGATAGACGCATACCCGACGCGCCGCCACCGCCGCTTCCGGCCGGAAGTCGTGCGGCGGCTGGAAACCCTCGCCCACGGCACGCCGACCGAAATCCTGCTCGCCGCCATCCAGCGCGCGGAGCCGGTCGAGGCGCGCGTGGTGACGCGGGCGAGCAACCTGGGCGACGCCGCCGACGAGGCGCTGCGCGCGCTTGTGCGCGATGGCGCGGTCGTGGCGCTCGTCGGCGGGGGCGGCGGCGAGGCGGCCATCAGCCCGCCAACCCTCGTCGCCAGCGCCGCCGGCTGGACCGCCCTGCTCGACCGGCTCGTAGACACGGTGGGCGACTACCACCGCCAGTACCCCCTGCGCGTCGTCATGCCGCGCGAAGAGGCCCGCACGCGGGTGAGCGCGGCCCGCGCCACGCCCCTGCCGCCAAAGGTCTTCAACCTGCTCGTCGAGAGCGGCGTCGCCGGCAACCTGCTTGCCGCCACCGACACGGGCCTGCGCCTGCCCCAGCACGCCCCGCGTTTCTCGGCCGCGCAGCAGGCCGCCGTGGACAGGGTACTCGCGGCGTTCCGCGCGCAGCCCTACAGCCCGCCGCCCGTCGGTGAGGCCGTGGCGCAGGTCGGCGCGGATGTGTTCGGTTCCCTGGTCGAGCAGGGCGTCCTCGTGCGTGTCTCCGAAGACGTGGCGTTCACCGCTGAAGCGTACCACACGATGATGGAGCGCGTCGTCGCCATCTTGCAGCAGAATGGCAAGATCACCGTGGCCGAGGTGCGCGACGCCTTTGGCACAAGCCGCAAGTACGCCCTGGCGCTAATGGAGCACCTGGACGAGCGGCGCATCACGCGGCGCGTCGGCGACGAGCGCGTCCTGCGGTGAGTCCCCGCTACAGGAGCACTGTCTACCGCGTGATGTGCGGCAAGTACAAGAAATTGCTCACAGTGGTCGTCTGCCAGCGCACCGCAACGGAGGCCGCGCCGCTCTGGTGGGCATACTCGACGCGCACCCGATGCGGCCCGGCGGCCAGCGGCAGGAAGCCGCTGATTGGCCCCGTTCCCGCGACACGCTGGGCGATCAGCCGCCCGTCCACCCACACGCGCACCGCCCCGTCCGCCTCCACCGTGAATACCTCCAGGCCGGCGTCCACCGTCACGACGCGTTCCCAGCGCGCCGACCAATTGACTAGTGGCACATCGCCACCCGGCGAGCCTTCCACCCACAGCAAATCGAGGTTGCTGTCGCTGTGGATGAACACCGCCGCGTCGGCGAGCCAGCGGTTGGCGTAGTACTCGCCACGCCACGTGTCAGGCGCGTCCGGCCCGAACACCACGATGCGGCTGTTGTCTGTGTCGCTCACCCACGCCAGGCCGCCCGGCGTCAGGGCGATGCCGCGCGGCGTGGTCAGCGGCGTGTCGCCGCCATTCCACCCGCCCAGGAACGCGCCGTCGGCGGCGAAACGCTGAATGCGGTTGTTGCCCGAGTCGGCCACGTACACCGTGCCGTCCGGCGCGACCGTCAGCCCCAGCGGCGTGTTGAACTGCCCGTCACCCCCGCCCGGCCCACCCCACGTGCCCAGGAAGGCGCCGTCGGCGGCGAAATGCTGGATGCGGTTGTTGCCCGTGTCAGCGACGTAGATCGTGCCGTCCGGCGCGGCGGCCGGGCCGTGGGGGTACTGGAACTGGCCGTCGCCACGCCCGAAGCTGCCCCACTTGCCCAGGAACGCGCCGTTCGCCGCGAAATGTTGGATGCGATTGTTGCTGTCGTCGGCGACGTACAGCGTGCCATCCGGCGCGATAGTGATCCCGTTCGGCACCATGAACTGCCCGTCGCCATGCCCGAACCCGCCAATCGTGGTCAGCAGCGCGCCATCGGCGGAGAAGCGCTGGATGCGGTAGTTGTTGGTGTCCATGACGTACACCGTGCCGTCGCCGGCCACCGCGATCCCCTGCGGCCCCTGGAACTGCCCGGGCTTGCTGCCGACGCTCCCAAACTTGCTGAAGAAGAGGCCCTCGCCCGTGAAGCGTTGCACACGGTGATTGGTCGTGTCGGCGACGTACACCGTGCCGTCCGGCGCGACGGACAGGCCCTGGGGATGATCGAACTGCGTGCTCGACATGCCCTGGCTGCCCCACACGCTCAGCACGCTGCCGTCCTTCCAGAAGCGCTGCATGCGGTGATTGTACGTGTCGGCGACGATAATCGCCCCGTCGCCGGCGACCGCAATCGCCTCCGGCGCGGCAAGCTGGCCGATGGTGTGGCCGTAGACGCCAAACTTGTCCAGAAACACCCCGAACGTCGAGAAGTGTTGCACGCGGTGGTTGCTGCTGTCCACCACATACAGCGTGCCATCGGTGGCGGCAGCAACCCCAGTCGGCGAGATGAACTGCCCATCGTCTGCGCCGGTAGCGCCCCACTTCGCGCGGAAGGCCCCGTCGGCGTCGAACACCTGGACGCGCCCGTTGGCGGTGTCGGCGACATAGACCCGGCCGTCGGCGGCCACGGCCACCCCGCGCGGCAGGTTGAACTGCTCGTCGCTCGCGCCCCGCGCCCCCCACTGCCCCAAATAGGCCCCGGCGGGCGTGAAGCGCTGGACGCGATTGTTGAACGTGTCGGCCACGTACACCGTGCCGTCTGGCGCGATCGCGACGCCGCGCGGCTTGTTGAACTGGCCGTCGCCGCTCCCCGCGCTCCCGAACTGCCCCAGGTATAGGCCGTCCGCCGAGAAACGCTGAACGCGGCTGTTGTTGAGGTCGGTGACGTACAGCGAGCCGTCGGGCGCGGCGGCGATACCCCCGACGCGCTGGAACTGACCGTCCCCCGCCCCCTGCTCGCCCCACGCGCTCACGAACGTCCCATCGGGCGCGAAGCGCTGGACGCGGCTGTTGTTGGCGTCGGCGACGTACACCGTGCCATCGCGGCCGACGGCGACGCCGCCCGGATAATCGAACTGGTCCACGGGCGCTTGTGACCCGATTGTGAACAAGACTTTGTCGGGCAGGGGCAGCTCGGCCCCCGCCGGGCGTGACCCGCCTGCCGCCGCGACGACCGCCAGCAGCAGCGCGGCCAGCGCCGCAATACCTCGCCTCATGCTGCGACTCCTCCTAGCGCGAAGACCTGACCATATCGTCCGAAGCGCCGTGCTGATAGCTCTTGCGTAACGCTTGCCGCAATCGTGCTGGCGCTGGAGAGCCATCTCCAGCGCCCCCGACGAACGGTGGAGTTGGCACTCCACCGTGAGCGGCAGACAGAGATGATTCGCGCAAGCCCATTATCGCGTCTCTACCGTGCATGCACGACAACCCAGTAGTTTAGCCGGTTCCGGCCATTCCTGGAAGGTATAACGGCGCAGGAAGGAATTTGTGACGGGTGCGTGAATTCTAGCTGTTTGACCCTGCGTCGTGTCTCTGTTATTCTCTTCCCATGCCGACCTCTCACCCCAGGACTTTGTTCATCCACGAGGAGTTCTGAACAGGTCGCGCAGCAGCAATAATCCGCCGATGCCCATGGCCGCCACGGCGAGGGAATAGGCGGCCAGGGACCCGAGGACCAGCGCCCACGGCCAGCCGCTCGGCCCCGTTTCGCCCGAGGCAAGACCGGTGACGACGGCAAGCGCCTGGCCCGCTGCCAGCGCGCCGACGGCGATGCCCAGCGCCCCGCCGATGAGCGCCCGGCGCGACCGCATCCGCACTGCCGCTGCGAGGAGCAGGGCGCCGCCGCCGAGCACAGCGGGGAAAAGCTCGGCCGGCATGAGATAGTCAAACAGAAACCTGCCCCGTGTCATCGTCACGCCAATCGCCAACAGGACCGGCGCCAGAAATGGGAGCCACATAAGCACTGTGCCTGCCACGGCCAGGATCTTGGTGAGACTGTCTCTCCGTTTCATCGGGTTACCCTCCTACCACTCCGCGCCGCCATCGTAAAGGGATGTCGCTCAATCTCGCGCGATGCGCCCTGCTTTAGTTTACCATAAGAGCAGCTCGCAAAGCCAGGAATGTTTGAGGAGGGCAGCATGGATGCGTTTCAGAGGACTCCAATAGGGCCGGCCGGCGCTACCTTTCAATTTCGCCGCACGACCGTCAGCGTCACGCGTGGGGATCTCGCAGCGGTCGCGGCGGATGCCCTTGTCTGCTCGGATGACAATTACCTCACGATGGGCGGTGGGGCGTCGCTCGCCTTGCTCAAAGCCGCTGGCAAGGTGGTGCGGGAAGACGCCCGCAAGCATGGCCCCCTCCAACTGGGGGACGTGGTGGTGACGACGGCGGGCGCGCTCCAGGCTCAGTATATCCTGTTCATCGTCGTCGTTGACTTTGACAGGGGCGTCTACGCTGGCGAGGCGCATCTCCGCGCAGCCATGCTGCGGAGCCTGAAGCTCGCCGATGCCCTCGCCGTGCGGACGCTCGCCTTTCCCGCGCTGGCAACCGGATTTGCCGGCATGGCGCCGGCGAGCGCGGCGGAGGTGATGGTGCGTGTCCTCGCCGACTATGTGTCCGGGGATACGAACCTGACCCATGTGACCCTGGTGGAGTATGCCGACGGGCCGGCGCCCGGCGCGTTCTACGATCGCGCCGTCGCTGTGGCCGCGGAGCTGTCCCAGGAGCGCAAGTTCTACGACATCCTGGATACGCTGCAAACGATGGCGCTCGCCGCCCCGCTGGAGGCGAACCTGACGGCCTTGAAGCGGGAGATTGCCACGCTCGAGGCCAGCCTGCGCTCCATCCAGGAGCGAGCCGCTTCTCTTCAGCGCCTGGATCAGCCGACGACGACAGGCGCCGCCCTCGCCGAAGCGCCGAAGCTGCCTGGCACAGAGGATGTTGACCTGGTCACTCTCCGCCGCCGGCTTACAGACGCGTTGAGCGAGGACGAGCTAAGGACGGCATGCTTCGACCTGAACATCAATGCCGACGATTTGGGTACGGCGGTTCGAGCCGGGATGGTGAGAGAGCTTCTCACGACGCTCATCCGCTACCAGAGACTGGGGGACTTGCTCGACTGGATGCGCAAGAACCGCCCGGATATCCCACTGGCCTAGCGACGATGCCCGCCGCCCACTCACATTTAAGAAGACTTTACATACCTGGCGGTTTTCTGCCTTTACGTACCGCTGAATAGGTGATATACTGGCTATGCCCGCTGTCCGCTCTCCCAACGTCATCGGGGTCCCACGAAAGGGGGCTTGCGTATGGGCTTGATCATCTCTCTCATTGTTGGATTCCTGGTCGCCGCCCTGGTCATCTACATTGTCGGTCGGATGAACATGGGTTTGACTGTCGCCAGCTACGGCTCGGCGTTCATCGCGGCCATCGTCATCGCCGTCGTCGCGTCCCTGGTGTACTGGCTGCTCGGTCTCCTGGGCATCAGTCTCGGTGGCGGTTTGCTCGGCGCCATCATATACATCATCATCGCCGCGATCGTGCTGATGATTAGCGACCGCTTCGTACCCGGCATGCAGGTCGCCGGGTTCGCCGGCGCGATCATCGCCGCCATCGCTATCGGCATCGTGTACTGGATCATTCTCTGGCTCCTGTCGCTCTTGGGCATCTCTGTCATTAGGCCATTCTAGCGGGCAGCGGGCAGCGGGCATCATCACTCAGCGAAGCTACACGACAGCGGCCGGCGAGATCTCGCCGGCCGCTGTCGTGTAGCTCTAGGACCGCTATCTCTGCAATTTGGTATAACGCGGGGGTGTGGGGGCCGCAGGCCCCCGCGAATTCCTCCTTCCGCCGCCGCCCGGCGGAGCGTTGCAGTTCAGTGAACGGCCAAAGGGGGGAGGATTTGGAGGGGCTTGCCCCTCCAAGCCACCTCGCCAAGACAAGTGCAAAGATAGAGTGGGACTCTTCGGGAACGATAGACGCTCCAAATCAGAGGCGCCGTCCTCGCCATGCGCTGGCGGGACGGCGCTTGAAGTTGGGGCGCGCCTCGTATGGCCGGGTGAGAGTCGCCTCTACCCCTGTGCGCCTTCCTGGCCGCCTTCCTCCGCAGCTTCGGCCGACGCCATGGCCTGCTGGTCCTCCGGCGTGACCGGGTGCTCCTGGACACCTTGCTGCTGCATGGTGGCCTGCAGCTCCTCGTGGGACATGTCCTCCGGATTCTGACCAGTCGTTTCCTGGATCTTCATCGCGTCGGCTTCCGACATCTTGACCATGGCTTCGGTGCTGCCGACGACGACCATCCCGCCGACCATCATCCGCCGGCGGCGGTGGCGCCGCTCCATCCGACGGAACTCCTCGTGACGCCGCTCTTCTCGCCTGAACATGCTGTACTCCTTCACGTTGTAGAAATGAGAGGTTCGACGCAGTGTAAGAAGTATGCCTCAGTTGTCGAAACTTTTCGTGCGCCTAAAGGGTGTATCTTTGCTGTACTCCTCGTCCGCCGCGAGGATCAGCCCGGGCGCGAGCCGTGGCGTGAATCCGACCGGCCAGAGGGTTCGGCTATCGTAGCGCGCCCCCTGGAAGCTCGCGCCCTGGAGGTTCGCGCCCTGGAGGTTCGCGCCCTGGAGGCTGGCTTCCGAGAGGTCGGCGCGGGCCAGGTTGGCCTCCGCGAGGTTGGTTCCCTGGAGGTTGGCGCCGGAGAGATTGGCTTCGCCGAGGTCGGTGCGGGTGAACGTGGCCGGGTGGCGATACACGCCTGAGACGCCGGTGTATTGGAGCCTCGCCTGGGTGAGGTCCTTTCCAGAAAGGTTCGCGCCAGAGAGGTTCGCCCGCGACAGGGCGCTGCCCTGGAGGTTGACATCGGTCAGGTCAAGGCCGGCAAGGTTAGCGCCGGACAGATCCACGCCGGTCAGGTCCAGCCCGGCAAGCTCTGCATTGGACAGGTCTATCGCGCCGGCGACCTTGACGTGAGCCTCAATCTCGGCGCGGGTGAATGTAGGCATCGCAGTCTCCTATCGTGTTGTCTGCTCTTGGGCGATGGTCCTGCTCACTTTACGGGAGAGGTGTTGAAAGGGTTTCGCCCCGGTAGGCGGCGGCAAGGCGGGGCTATGCCCACTCGCCCAGGCGGAATGCGGGCGCGAATGGGTTGACGAAGCGAACGCCCTCCAGTATAGGGACGCCAGGCGTATCCTCAGAGAAGATGACAGGTGTTTGGTTGAGACGCGCCGTGGCCCACATCTGCGCGTCGTAGTAGGAGAGTTGATGGTCACGGACGCCGCGCGCTGCTTCGAGGACGATTAGGGGCGTGAGGTCGAACACGGGCCACACGCGCGAGAAGAGGCTGACCTGTTCGTAAGCCTGGGCCGGCGTGAGCGGGGGCTTGAGCTTGCGAGTCGTGACGCTGAAGAATTCCGCCAGTGTCTGGACGCTCAAACGGCCGGCCCTCGTGATCTGAAGCTGCTCCAACACGCGCTGCGCGTGCGCTTGGCGCGACGGGGTGGCGTGATCGTACAGGTAGACGAGAACGTTCGTGTCAATGAGGATGGCTGCCATGCGCGGCTATCTCGCTCCGAGCGATGCCTCACGGGAGTCGTAGGCGTCTTCGCGCCGCCACTGGTAAGGCGCAACCTCGGTGGCTGCTGTGGCACGCGCGGCAGAAAAGGCGAGTATCTCTTCCCACGCTGAGGTATCGTAGGTTTGCATCGCACGGGCCTCGCCCATCGCCTCGCGCTCTATCGCCTGACGCACGACCTCTGCTTCGCTGACGCCCCGCGCACGCGCGAGGCGTCGCAGCAACGCTTGCTGACGCCGATGGATGTAAATCTGTTTGCGTACCATCTCGGCCATTGTCTGCTCCTCGACCTGCGAGTATACATTACATTATACATCACATCTCATCTCTTCGCCACCCTCTGTGTCCTCTGTGCCTTTGTGGCAGCCTCCCCTTTTACGGGAGAGAGGGCGAGAGGGTTTCGCCCCGGTAGGCGGCGGCGAGGCGCTCCGCCAGGCGCGGCCAGGTGTAGTGCTGCGCCACCCACGCCCGCGCTCCGGCGCTCATCGCGTGCCGCCGCCAC
This sequence comes from Anaerolineae bacterium, assembly GCA_046328535.1. Classification (GTDB taxonomy): domain Bacteria; phylum Chloroflexota; class Anaerolineae; order Epilineales; family JAHCIE01; genus JBDHWG01. The sequence continues at coordinate 4,498 of JAXLWJ010000007.1, read as the reverse complement.
GGGTCCCGCAGGATGTCCACCGCCGCCTCGGCCATCGCCACATCATCGCAGGGCGGGACGAGCAGCCCGGCCACACCAGGCGCGACGTAGACAGTCGCCTGGCCGACGGCGTCGGCAACGACGGGAACGCCCGCGCCGAGGAGTTGCAGGAGCTTGGCGGGCGACTTGGTGCGGTTGACCAGGGTATCGTCCAGGGGGTAGAGGGCGAGATCGGCGGCGGCGAAGATGTCCGGCAGCGCCGCGTCGCCCGGCCAGCCGGCGTAGACGACGTAGGGCGACGGCTCGACGCGGTCCAGGCGGGCCAGCAGCTCGCGCTCCTCGCCGAACAGCCCTTCCCCGACGACGAGAAAGCGCGTCTCCGGCGCGGCGGTATGGATGCGCGTGAACACATCCACGATGCGCTCGACCTTGTACTCGAAGAAGCGGGTGTAGAGCAGGACGATGGGCGCGTCGTCAAGGCCCCACCGCTCGCGGGCGGCCTCGGCATTGCCAGGCGGCGGGGCCTCGGCGGCGCCGTTGGGAATGTAGGCGACCTGGCGCGGCGGAACACCCAGGCTCCAGGCGATGGTCTCCAGGGCGCGGCTGGCGACGGTGACTGTGTCGGCGTGGCGCAGGCCCCACGATTCCTGGCGGGCAAAGGTCTGTTTCATCGCCCACGGGTAGTTCTCTAGATTGTTCCAGCCGCCTGCGCCCTCCCAGTCGTCCTCGTCTACGACGAGGCGGCCCGTCCAGCGCCGCGCCTGCCGCATGCTCCACAGCGCCGACTGGGCCAGCCCGCTGTATGCCTTGGGCTTGAAGCAGTGGATGACGTCAGGGGCCATCGCCAGGGCGGCCTGAACGAGGCGCTGGGTGAGCTGGGCGTGGAAGACGCCGGCCGGGGAGGTGGGGAGGGCGACGTTGTTGATCATCACCCCATCCACCTCCCACGCCTTGCCGCTATCCTCGGGGCAGCTCCACGGGGGCAGGAACAGCGCCACCTGGTAGCCCTGCGCGGCGAGCGCCCGCGCCAGGGGCAGCGCCCGCGCCCCCATGGTGCCTTTGGGCCGCAGCCCGAACGGCCCGATCATGGCGATGCGCAATACTCACTCCACCGTCACACTCTTCGCCAGATTGCGCGGCTGGTCCACGTCGCAGCCGCGCGCGACGGCCACATAATACGCCAGAATCTGCAATGGGACAACATTGACGATGGGCGACAGCGCCTCCACGACCGCCGGTACGTAGAGGACGTGTTCAGCGTGGCGGCGGATGTCCTCGTCGCCCTCGGTCGCCACGGCGATGACCGTCGCGCCGCGCGCCCGCACCTCCTGCATGTTGCTGACAGTCTTGGCGTAGGTCGCGCCGCGTGTCGCCACCACCAGGCATGGCAGGTCCGGGTCGAGCATGGCAATCGGGCCGTGCTTCAGCTCGCCAGCCGGATAGCCCTCGGCGTGGATGTAGCTCAGCTCCTTCAGCTTGAGCGCCCCTTCCAGCGCCGTCGGGAAGTTCGGGCCGCGGCCCATATAGAAGAAGCTGCGCACGCCGGCCACCTGCCGCGCGATGCCCTCGATGCGGTCGGCGTTTGCCAGGATCGCAGCGATGTGGTCGGGCAGCGCCGCCAGGTCCGCCGCGATCTGGGCGCTCTGCGCGGCGGTCAGCGTGCCGCGCGCCTGCGCCAGGTACAGGGCGACGAGAGCCAGCAGCGTCTGCTGGCCGATGTAGCTCTTGCTGGCCGCGACGCTGATCTCCGGCCCGACTTGCAGGTACAGCGTGGCGTCGGCGTAGCGGGTGACCGTGCTGCCGACGACGTTGGTGATGGCGACCGTCTGCGCCCTGGCCTCCCGCGCCATGTACAGCGAGGCCAGCGTGTCCGCCGTCTCCCCCGACTGGCTGACGACGATGAGCAAGGTCTTGTCGTCAATCATCGGCTCGTCGTAGCGGAACTCGGAGCCGATGGCCGCTTCGACCGGGTAGCGCGCCCACCGCTCGACGAGCGTGCGCCCCAGCAGCGCAGCGTGGTAGGCTGTCCCGCACGCGACGATGCTGACGCGCTCGACGCGACTCAGGTCCAGCCCGTCCAGTTCCGGCAGATTCGTCGTCCCACCCGCCAGCCGCCCGCGCAGGGCGTCGCGCAGGCGGTCGGGCTGCTCGAACACTTCCTTGAGGAAGAAGTGGGGGAAGCCGCCCTTCTCCGCCGCCGCGATGTCCCACGTCACCTTGAACGGGTCACGCTGGACCGGCGCGCCGCCGAGCGTGTACACTTCGGCGCGCTCCGGCCACAGAATCACCATCTCGCCGTCCTCCAGCGTCATGGCGTCGCGGGTGTGCTCCAGCATGGCCGGGATGTCGGACGCCAGAAAGTTCTCGCCGTCGCCGAGACCGACGAGCAGGGGCGAGAACTTGCGCGCGCCGACCAGTACGTCCGGCTCGGCGCGGCTGAAGGCGGCGATGGCGTAGGCGCCCTCGATGCGGCGCAGGGCGCGGCGCACTGCCTCCGCGAACACCGTCGGCAGGGCGCGGCGACCCGCGCCGTTGGCCCGCCGCAGCGCGTCAAGCTCGACGCCGACAAGGTGCGCCAGCACCTCGGTGTCCGTCTCCGATTGGAACACGTGGCCGTCTGCGATCAGCTCAGCGCGCAGCTCGGCGTAGTTCTCGATGATGCCGTTGTGGACGAGGACGACCTCGCCCGACGGGTCCGAGTGGGGGTGGGCGTTGGTGGTGTTGGGCGCGCCATGAGTCGCCCAGCGGGTGTGGCCGATGCCCAGGCTGCCGCAGGGCTGTCGCCCGTCGAGGGCGTCAATGAGGCGGCTCAGCTTGCCCTCGGCCTTCGCCACGGCCAGGGCGCCGCCGTCCTGAAGCACGGCGACACCGGCCGAGTCGTAGCCGCGATATTCCAGCCGCTTGAGGCCGTCCAGCAGAATAGGTGTCGCGCCGCGGTGGCCGACGTATCCAACGATACCGCACATGGGGAGTCCCTCCTTGATAGGGTCGGCTACACAGTCGCCAGGCGCTCGGCGGACCGGGGAACATGAGTCATCCCGAATCTTTGGCCTCATCCCTCTCCCCCAGCCCCTCTCCCACAAGGGGCGAGGGGGGCCGGAGGGATTTCTCCCCTTCCCCCCACTGTGGGGGAAGGGGCAGGGGGATGAGGGGGCGAAAATGGGTCGCCACCTGCCCCCAAGAAATTCGGGACGACTCATGTACGACGGTCTCGTCACGAGATGTGTAGCCCACGAGTAACAGGATATGCCACGGCGCGCGCCGGTTGTCGCGGCCGGTCACCCGGCCGATTATCGGCTGCGCTAATCTTGGAGGGGAAAGACGGAGGGCTGTGGCCGCCCTGGAGGCATCCGCCGATCTGTTCGATTTTCCCGCGTGTGCGGTTAGTCCCACCTCGCGGTGGGAAACCTCCACCTCGTCAACTGGTCCGCTGGACCAGCCCAGGCGCTGCGTTCCCCCGATGTCGCCGCCGCCACATCCGGCGCGGCGTAGATGGCGCGCTCCCTGGCGCGCAAGGCATTCTCTCGATAAGCGTCCCTCCATCAGCTGACACGGTCCATTATAGCAAGAGTTGCGCCCCCTTGCAATGGATCTCTATCTTTGCAGTTTGAAGTTGGTCAAGCGACCAAGCGGTCACACAAGGCATCGGCGCTGACGCCTGCCTGGAATTGAGCTTCCAGCCAGCGCAAGAGGTTGCGCCGATGGTCAGCTTGGAGAGCCCGTCGCGCATCGCCCCACGAGATGGCGGCGTCGGGGTCAGCGGCCTGGAGGGCGGCCCGCTGCTCGTCCAGAAGCGCACGATGGCTGTCGCACTCATGAGTTGATAATGGTCACTCAAGTCCTTGCTGTCCTCGAACAGCACCTCTACTCCCCAGCGCATGGCCAGCGCGTTGATCACCCTTTGGGCGTCGGCGTCCAGCAACGTGCTGCCCCAGTAGCGGGTCTGCGCAAGCGGCGCGTCCAAGCTCAGGCGTGTCAACAGGACGTGCGTCGGGCCGAGCTTGCGCACCCAGGTGGAGACGGCATGCACGTAGACCGTATACGACCCGTGCTGAGTGGGCCACGTCGTCGCGCGCCACTCCTGGCGGGACAAGCTGGCCGCGTACTCGCTGAGCTTCAGCCACCGCCGTGTGCCATCGTCGGCGATCAGGCGCAGCGTGCGGTTGCTCTTCAGCCCGCCACTGACGTCCCAGCCCCGCCGCTGAGCCGTCCGCCGCACGGCACGACAGTGATACCACGTGTCGATCAACAGATGGGTCTGCGTGTCGGGTACGCTCACGAAATGCACCGGCGCGGCGTTTCAGTACCCTAAAAGCGGGTCAATGGAACTGCGGGGCACATACGACCTGACGCTCGGCGTCGCGCCGACATGTTTCAGTACCCTAAAAGCGGGTCAAGGGAACTGCGGGGCAAGCCCTCAATCGTCTCGACAAAAGCGAGCAGCCGTTTCAGTACCCTAATCGCGAGGGGTGGACAAAACATAAGATTGGCGCCGCCGCTTGGCGCATAAGGGCTGATG
>JAXLWJ010000069.1:0-4996 GCA_046328535.1 Anaerolineae bacterium | reverse complement strand
TGTCTTATCACGGCCCGCGCCGGGGCCGATACCCCGATTGTCTGGAGCGTCACGACGAACGCCGACGAGGTGAACGCCCTGGCCGTCCAGGGCAACAGCCTCTGGGCGGCGACCGAGGGTGGCGTCGTGCGCTGGGACATCCCGACGCGCACGGCGACGGTGTACACCATTGACAATGGCCTGCCCTCGAATCAGGCGCGCGCCATCGCCGTGGACCCGGCGACGGGCTACGTCTGGGCCGGCACGATGGCCGGCATCGCCCGCTGGGACGGCGGGGCGTGGCGGTCGTGGAACAGCAGCCAGGGCCTGCTGGTGAACCGCGTGGACGGCGTCGGCGTTGACGGCGCGGGCCACGTCTGGGCGACGACGAGCTACGGCGCGAGCGTGTGGGACGGCGCGACGTGGCAGGCGTATGGCAGCATGCAGGACGCCATCGCCGCCCGCTACACCGATGTGCGCAACGCGACCGTGCCGACGACGATCTGGGCCATCGAGAACGGTAGCGTCGTGTGGACGACGGTCGGTGAGGGAGACGGCGTGCATCGCTACGATGGAACGGCGTGGACCTCATACGACAGCGGCTCGACGCCCGCCATGCCGGCGAACCTGATTGACGCCGTGATCGTGACCGGCGCGGGCGTGCGCTGGTTCGGCACAGCCGGCGGCGCGGCGCGTTGGCGCACCGACGGTGACCCGCAGGTCATGGGCGCGGACAAGCTGCCGGCCAGCCGCGTTCGGGCGCTGGGCGCCGATACCGGCGGGCGCGTCTGGCTCGCCGCGTACAGCTGCGGGACGACGTGCGCGGGCGGCGTGGCGCGGGTGGACGACCGGGGGACGGCGGACGGGAGCGATGACCTGTGGCTCACCCTGGCCGCCAGCCCCGGCGGGCTGCCGAGCAGCGATGTGCGCGCCATCCTCAATACGCCGGATGGCGCGACGTGGTTCGCCACGGCCAACGGCATCGCCCGCCTGGCGGCGAACGACGCGACGTGGGCCGCCTACAAGATCGGGGCGCTACCGTCGAACGGGGTGACCGCCCTGCTCAAGGACTCCACCGGTGTCCTGTGGGCCGGGACGGACCGCGGCCTGGGGCGGCTGGAGATGGGGCAGTGGACGGTGTACACCGGCCAGTCGGCGGCGCACCTGCCGTCGGACAACGTGCGCGCCCTGGTCCAGGTCGGGACGGAGATCTGGATCGGCACGGGGGAGAACCGCAACGGCCAGCCGATTGGCGGCCTGACGCGGCTATCCCAGGGGGGCGCGTGGGCCAACTACGGCGTGGATGGCACGGGGCTGCCGGGCAATGTCGTCGGGCTGGCGTCGGTCGGGAACTCGACGCGCGTCTGGGCAGCGACCGCGGCGTGGGGCAGCACGCCCTCGCGCCTCGTCACACAGCAGACCGGCCAGTGGCTGTCGTGGGTGGACGGGCAAAACGCGACCCTGGGCAACGTGCGCGGCCTCGCCGTGTATGCCCCGCCGCAGGGCGGCACGCAAGTGTGGCTGGCGACCGAGTCGGGCGTGCGCATGCTGTACCGCTACGGGACGGTCAGCGACATCCACGAGGACTGGACGACGTTCACCAACGCCTCGACGGGCGGCGGCCTGCCGTCGGACTACGTCACCGCCATCGCCGTGGATGCCTACGGCAGCGTCTGGGTGGCGACGGCGGCCGGAGTCAGCGCCCGCGCGCCAACCGCCAGCGGCGCGGAGAGCGGGCGGTGGAAGACGTTCACGCCGGCGAACACGGGCGGCGGCCTCGCCAGCACCCTGATTCGCGGCATCGTCATCGAAGGGCCGCAGGTCTGGTTCCTGCACGACAAGGGGGCGAGCCGCTACGACACGGTCGCGCAGCAGTGGCGCAACTTCAGCCGCCCCGCCGACAGCGCGACGATGAACACCCTCAGCACGGCGCGCGAGACGTTCTGCAGCCGCTGGTTCGGGACGAGCAGCGGCCTGCAACACGTCGCCTTCGACGACTGCGCCCTCGTCGAGCCGACTATCACGCCGCAGCCGACTGCCACACAGACCCTCACGCCGACCCTCACGCCGACCCTCACCCCCACCCCTTCCCCCACAAGGGGCGAGGGGAGTCCGACGCCGACTCCAACGGCGACGGCGACCCGCACCCCTAGCCCCTCGGCTACAGCGACCCAGACTCTCACGCCCAGCCCGACGGTGACGCTAACGGAGACAGCGCCGCCGACGAAGACGCCCACGCCGACGCGGACCCTCACGCCCAGCCCCTCGCCGACAGTGAGCGAGGGGAGTCCGACGCCAACCGCGACCCTCACGCCCAGCCCCTCGCCGACAGCGAGCGACGGGAGTCCGACGCCAACCGCGACCCTCACGCCCAGCCCCTCGCCGACAGTGAGCGACGGGAGTCCGACGCCAACCGCGACCCTCACGCCCAGCCCCTCGCCCACAGCGAGCGACGGGAGTCCGACGCCGACGCCGCGCGTGTACCAGGTGTTCCTGCCCTATCTGAAGCGCCAGGTCAAGCTCCCGCCGGTGCTTCCATAGTAGCGGTGAGAGTATCGTAGGATCATCGGTCGTCACTACGGCACGTGACTGGTCTTACTGCTGGCCCGCGATGACCACCCACTCCGTCACGCCGGGGCAGGCCGTGTAGTCGCGCACCCACGCCTTGCCGGTCCAGCCGTTGCCGGTAAACTCCGTCTCAGATTCGCCCGGCTCGGAGTCGCGCAGGCCGAGGCGGAACCCGGCCGCCTGAAGCTCCTGGAGCAACCCGCCCGCCGCCTCGTCGAAGCCTATCGCGCCGTAGCCAACCACCATCGTTTGCCCGGCCTTGCCCGACACCGGGGCCGTCTTGAACATGCGGAAGCGGGCCGGGAAGGGGAAGCCCGGCGCGTAGCCCGGCGGCATCGGCGGCGCGCCCTGGATCAGCGGGGCGCAGTCGGGCCAGCCGCGAGCCGCCGCGCCCGGCGTCGGAACGCGCGGCGCGGGCGTTGGGACGCGGGCCAGGTCGGCGGCCTCGTCCTCCGGCGCGCTCCATACCGCATCCACGCGGCCATCCGGCGTGAAACGCTGGATGACGCGGTAGAGGATATCCGAGACATAGACGCGGCCGGTGGCGTCCTCGGCCAATCCGGCTGGACTGGCCAGCTCGCCCGGCCAGCCGCCCGCGCCCGCCACGTGGCCCGGCCAGTCGCCGGGCGTGCCGAGCGGGTCGCCGGCCCCCTGGCCCGGCTCCAGCCGCCGTATCTGGGCGCGGTTGAGATCGGTCACCAGGATTTCGCCGTTGCGCCGCGCCAGGATCGCCCCGTAGGGCGCGTCGAGGCCCTCGGTCGGGGGCGGCAGCTCCCAGCGCTCGACGACGGCGCCGTCGGGGACGGCAAGCATCACAACATCGCCTTTGCGCAGCACGGCCAGCCGCCCATCGCCCGCCGCCGACAGCCCGCGCACGTCCCCGACGGCCCACGCCGCCTGCGGCTCGCCGGTCGTGGAGAAGACGTGAACCAGTCCGCCGGCGTCGGCGACGTAGACGCGGTCGTTGTCGGCGGCGACGCAGCCCTGGGCCGGCGCGTAGTCCGAAGGCAGGTCCCAGGCCGCGCGCTGGAAGCCGCCCGAGTCAAATTGCTGCACCCGCCGCTTGCCGGGGTCCACCACATACAGGCGGTCCTGACCGTCCACGGCCAGGCCGCAGAAGACCAGGCCGATATCGGGCAGGCCGTTCGGCCCCAGGCTCGCGCCCGCCGTGACCTCGCTGCCGACACCGACGCCGAGAATGCCCGGCCCCCGCGCGCCCGGCGCGGCCTGTCGCGGCCAGAGCGTTCCCTGACGCTGCCCCTTGTCGTTGAATACCCAGATGAAGCCGCTGTCAGCGTCGGCCGCCCAGACATGGCCCTGACTGTCAGCGGCGAGCCAGCCGAAGGTGGCGGTGCGCGCAGCGGCCGGGGCCGTGGCCCAGACGAAGCCGAGCACGATGAGTGTGACCAGACCGAGGGCCACGATGCCGCGCAGGAGCCAGCGGCGCGGGCCGAGGAGAGCGGCCCAGACGAGCAGGATGGCGGCGGCGGCGAGGCCCGGCGGGCCGAACAGGGCGCCGGGCGGGGTCCCAAAGGGCGCGACCTGGGTGAAGAGGCCGCCGAGAATGACCGTCCACAGGGCCGCCGCGCCGAGCCACAGCAGTGGGCGCCAGGCGAGTAGCCCTCCGACGACGAGGAGCGCGCCCACGCCGACCAGCGCCCAGCCGAGCGCCGGGTCGGGGCGCAGATCGAGAGTGATGGGCTGGAGCGCGGCGACGGCGGCCGACGCGGCGACGAGGAACGCCCAGGCCAACCAGCGGCGCCAGGAAACGCGCGCCATCGCTACTTCGCCGGCTTGCTGAGCTTGTCGCGGCAGTAGGCGTACAGCGCGTCGAAGGCGGGCGCCTGGCGGGCGAGCGACTCGTCGTCCGGCAGGTCGAGCAGGAAGAAGCCGTGGCTCAGCGCCCACAGGCCGGGACCTTCCGCCGTCGTCAGCGTCGGGTCGGCGCGGTCGGCGTTGCGCACGATGTCGGCCAGCAGATGCAGCGCGGGGTCGTCCAGGTCGTAGCGGGCGATGATGGCGTCGAAGCCGGTGCGGTTGCCGTGCTTGCCCAGCTCAGCCTCGGAGACATGGAAGGGGATCGCTCGCTCCTGGTCCGCCACTTCCATGACCTTACCGCGCGGGACGAACAGAAACTGGGCGTCGGGGTCCACAAAGCGCAGGATGAGCCAGGCGGACGCGACGCGGTCCACGCGCAGCCTCTCGCGGGTAATCCATTTCATCTCGGTGTCCTCTTCGTGAGGGAATTATCTTGTGCTATCATAGATGAGGTGCGCCGCAAGCGCCAATCCGGGCGCGTTTGTCGCCCGGCATAGAGAAGGGTAATCACTTGGAATCCCCCCCTGAGTCTATGTCACGGACGCGCCGCTGGCTGGCGGGGCTAACGCGCAACGTTTTCGTCCTCGGGCTGGTCAGCTTCTTCACCGACATCAGCACGGAGATGATCGTG
>JAXLWJ010000068.1:0-5853 GCA_046328535.1 Anaerolineae bacterium | reverse complement strand
GATCGCTCCAAACTCGCGCCTGTCTGCCCTTGAACCACCACAGCGGGGGAGCCCCTAAGCTAATCGGCAACTGGTGATCGGGTTTGTCTAGTATTCGTTGAGTTGCGTCCAGGGACAGGGAAGACCGAGACCCCGTAGCGCCCATGCTACGGGGTCTTGCTTCTTCCACTGGGATGCGCTAGACTACGCCGCAATCTCGCTCCCGCACCTGGAGGCCCCCCAATGGATACCCCTCGCCACTGGGCGAATGACATCTATGACGTGTTCAAGCGCCAGCGCATTGCGCTGGTTTCCTATGTCCCCGACGCTGGACACATTCCGCTCTTGAAGCTGTGTGAAGCTGATCCTGACGTCCGCCTTGTGTCCCTGACGACCGAGGAAGAGGGGGTGGCGTTCGCCGCCGGCGCGTACCTCGGCGGCGTCCGGGCGGCGCTGCTCATGCAGTCGAGCGGCGTCGGGAACTGCGTCAACATGTTCTCGCTCCTGAAGACGTGCGGCTTCCCCTTCCTGACGCTCATCACGATGCGCGGCGAGTATGGCGAGTTCAACCCGTGGCAAGTCCGGATGGGCCAGGCGACGCCACAGGTGCTGGAGGCGATGGGGCTGGTGGTCTACCGGGCGAGCGAGCCGGCCGAGGTGGGCGAGGTGGTGGACGCGGCGGCGCGTCTCGCGTTCGATAGCTACTGCGCCGTCGCCGTGCTGCTGTCCCAGCGCCTGATCGGGACCAAGTCATTTGCGGAGAAGAAGTGATGCCCCAGGGAACACTGAACCGACGTGCGGTCGCGCAGGCGCTGCTGCGGGAGCGGGGAGACTTGCTGGTGATCGCGGGCCTGGGGGCGACGGCGTGGGACGTGGCGAGCGTTGGCGATAGCCCGCTGGATTTTCCGCTGTGGGGGGCGATGGGCGGCGCGGCGATGATGGGCCTGGGCCTGGCGCTGGCGCAGCCGGCGCGCACGGTGCTCGTCCTGACGGGTGACGGCGAGATGCTGATGGGCCTCGGCAGCCTGTCCACGATCGCGGCGCAGCGCCCGCGCAACCTGCGCATCGTCGTGCTGGACAACGAGCGTTATGGGGAGACCGGCCGCCAGCCGACGCACACCTCGCTGGACACGGACCTGGCGGCGGTCGCGCGCGCCTGCGGCTTCCCCCACGCCTACACGGTGCGCGAGATGGAGGACGTGGCGGCGCTGCGCGACGACATCCACGCGCGGGATGACTTGCTGCTGGCGGTGGTCAAGGTCGCCATGACCGACGACCCGATGGTCCTGCCGCCCCGCGACGGCGCGTACCTCAAGCACCGCATGCGCGCGGCGATCTTGGGGCCGGATGCCGCGCGGGAGTAGCCGCATTTTGTCTTGACGGCACTACATTTTGTAGCTACACTATGAGCGTGAAGCATGAATGCGTCATTCGAGTGGGATGAGGCCAAACGCGAGGCGAACATCCACAAGCATGGCATTGATTTTCTCGATGTGCCAGAGGTTTTCAAAGGCGATACTGTCATCGTTGAGGACGACCGCTTCGACTACGGCGAGACGCGCTTTGTTGCTCTTGGACTTCTCCGAGGGCGCGCAGTGGCAATAGTCTTTGTCGAATACGAAGACACTATTCGGATCATATCCGCTAGAAAAGCGACACGACATGAAGAACGAGCATATTTCGAACGTATCTCGCACTGACTTCTCACGCCTGGATGCGATGTCCGACGAGGATATTGACCTGTCTGATCTGCCTGAGGTGACCCTTGAGATGTTTGCCAGGGCCGTCGTCAAACGCGGCTTGAAGCCGCATACCAAGACGCAACTCACCTTGCGCCTCGACCGCGATGTCTTGGAATGGTTCAAGCAACAGGGGCCTGGGTATCAGACGCGGATGAATGCACTTCTCCGCGCCTACATGGAAGAGTGTAAGGCGCGGGCAGAAAACGGGAAGACCGGGGTTTAGTCTGCTACCTCTTGCTATTTGATGCTCGGTTGTGGTATACTGTCGTTATGGTCTACTGAATTCTCTGCCGGTTGTTGGACTTATCCCGGAGGTTGTCATGCGGCGCTTCGTTTCTTCGCGCGGCCGGTGGCTTGACTCCGCCGTGCCGCCGCTGCTCCTGCTGTTCCTCGCACTCCTGACCGCTGTGGTGTGTGTCCTCGTCGGCGAGACCTGGCTGGCGTCGGCGGATGTGACACCCGCGCCTGCGCCTGCGCCCCTCGCCGACCAATCCTCTGTCATCGTCGCTGTCCCGCAGACCGTACTCAACATGCGCGCTGGGCCGGGTACAGGTTTCGCCCTGCGGCGCGTAGTTGCCGTGCGGGAGCGGCTGACGGTGCTGGGGCAGAATCCAGAGGGGAACTGGTTCTACGTTCGCGCCGCTGACGGCCAGGCGGGCTGGGTGCTGGCGGCGTACCTCACGCTGTCCAGGGTAGCGGCCGGCAGCGCCGCCCCGCCGCCCCCGCCGCCCCCGCCCGCCCAATCCGCCCCCGTGGCCGCGCCCGTCGCGTCGGGGGGCGGCATTACGGCCATCGGCGACTCCATCATGCTCGGCGCGTCGGACGAGCTGCGCCGCGACCTGGGGAACGTGACGATTGACGCGGCGGTCGGCCGGCAGGTGTCCGCGGCCATTGCCGTCTTGCAGGCGAAGGCGGCGGCCGGCGCGCTCGGGAACACGATTCTCATTCACATCGGCACGAACGGCACGTTCACCGCTGATCAGTTCGACACGATCATGCGACTGGCCGGCGGGCGGCGCGTCGTGTTCGTCAACATCAAGGCGGGACGCAGCTGGCAGGACGGCAACAACGGCCTGCTGTGGAGCAAGGTTGGGCAGTACCCGAATGCCTCGCTGGTGGACTGGTACAACGCCAGCGTCAACCATCCGGAGTACTTCGCCGGCGACGGCATCCACCCAAGCGCCGCCGGCATCCGCGCCTACGGCAGCCTGATCGCGTCGCGCCTCTCTCGCTAGTCAGAACACCCCGCGTCTCCTCTTTCTCCCCCTCGCCCTGCATGGGAGAGGGGGTTAGGGGGTGAGGGAGAACTGCTGTAGAATAGAGCTACTCGGATTGGGGGAGCGTCGAGGGGATGATGGTGACACAACTGGACATGGAGCTACTGCGGCGGCTGTCGCAGGCGGACGGGCCGCCGGGCGCTGAGGGGCCGGTGCGGGACATTCTGCGCGAAGTGTTGCGCGAGCGCGTGGACGAGCTGCGTACCGACACGATGGGCAACCTCTTTGCCGTCAAGCGCGCGACGACGCCCGTCGGAGCGAGCCGCCCGCCCCGCGTGATGCTGACGGCGCACATGGACGAGCCAGCGTTGATGATCGTCCTGGTGGACAGCAACGGCCGGCTGCGCTTCCAGGCGGCAGGGCGTGTCGAGGCGCGCGCGCTGATTGGGCAGGCGGTGCGCATCGGGTGGGGCGCCTGGCCGGGGGTCATCGGCGTCACGCCGTTTCACCTGACATCGCCCGACGGCCGCAAGAATATCCCGGACATGGATGACCTGACGATTGACGTGAGCGCCGACAACCGCGATGCAGCTGAGGCCACCGTCAGCCGTGGCGATTACGCCGTCTTCGACACGGCGTTCGAGCCGCTGGGAGCGCTCGTCAAGGGCAAGGCGCTGGACAACCGCGCCGGCGTCGCCGTTCTGGCGGCGCTTCTGGCCGGCGACTATCCTTGCGATGTCCACGCGGTGTTCACGGTCCAGGAGGGCGTGGGGGCGCGGGGGGCGCGAATCGCGGCGTATGCCGTCGCGCCGGACGCGGCTTTCATTATTGATGGTCACGCCGTGGACGAGCTGCCGACCGAAGACGGCGACGAGCCGCCGGTGCGCGTCGGCCTGGGGCCGGTGATTACATTGAGCGAGAACGGCTTTCTGGCGCACCCGGCGCTTGTCGCGCGGCTCACTGCTGCGGCCGAGGCGGCGAACGTTGCGGTTCAGCGGGCGGCCCGCGGGGCGCAAGCGGGCGAGGGGCGGGTGATTCACGTCGCCCAGACGGGTGTTCCGACGGCGCTCGTCGGCCTGCCGGTGCGCTACGCCCACACGGCAGCGTCGCTGATGCGCCCGGCGGATCTCGACGGGGCGGCGGCCCTGCTGGCGCAGACGCTGCGGACGATGGATGAGGTCACACCATGATTGATTTGCTGGAGCGGGTGAGCGCGGCCTACGGCCCATCCGGGAATGAGAGCGCGATCCGCGCCGTGGTGCAGCAGGAAATCGCCGGCCTGGCCGACGAGGCGCGCGTGGACGCCCTGGGCAACCTGATCGCCATTCGCAACGGGCGCGGCGGCGAAGGCAGTCGGCGGGTGCTCATCGCCGCGCACATGGACGAGATCGGCGTCATCGTCACGCAGATTGACGAGCGCGGCTTCGCCCGCTTCACCAACGTCGGCTACGTCAACCCCAATACCCTGCTCGGCGCGCACGCCGTCTTTGCCAATGGGGCAGTGGGCGTGTTCGGCGCGGAAGGTAAGCCGCTGCCGAACGACAAACCCGACGCCGCTGGGATGTTCCTCGATCTCGGCGCGACGAGCCGCGCCGATTGTCCCGTCGCTGTCGGGGATGTCGCCGTCTTCCGCCAGGGCTTTGTCCGTCTGGGCCGGCGTGTCGTCGCGCCGAACTTCGACGACCGCGCCGGGGTTGCCGCGCTCATTGAGCTGCTGCGCAACCTCGGCGACAGCCCACACACCCTCATCGCCGTGTTCAGCGTGCAAGAGGAGTTCGGCGCGATGGGAGCCGGCCCGGCGGCGTATGGCCTCGAGCCGGACCTCGCCATTGCCGTGGACGTGACGCCCGTCGCGGACACGCCGAGGGGGAAGCCGGAGACGGCGCGCCTCGGCGGGGGAACGGCGATCGCGGTCAAGGACGTCGGACTGGTGGCGCATCCGGGTGTGCGGCGCGCGCTCCAGGCGGCGGCGGAACGGACGGGCGCGCCCTACCAGCTCGACATTGGCTACTTCGGGACGACCGACGCCTACGCCATGCACACGACGCGGGCCGGTGTGCCGTCCGGCGCGCTCAGCATCCCGGCGCGCTACATCCACACGCCAGCGCAGATGGTGGACATGGACGATGTAGCGGCCACCGTGGCGACTCTGTGCGAGCTTCTGTCAGCGCCAATTTACCTGTAGTGTGTGACTGTCTGTCCGTTGGGACTCGGAAAGTTTGCACATCAGGGCCTTATGGTGTATACTTCCTCCCCAGAAGGAAAAGGCGCGTTTGCACCGCCCAGTTCTGCCGTGAAGGAGGCTTCCAGGTGTCGCTTAGCAAGACCGAGAAGGAGACTATCATCCAGGAGTATCATCTCCACGACGGCGATACCGGCTCGCCTGAGGTCCAGGTAGCCCTGCTCACCACGCGTATCAATCAACTCGTCGAGCATCTCAAGACACACAAACACGATAATGCTTCACGCCGTGGCCTGCTCAAGCTCGTCGGCCAGCGTCGCCGCCACCTTGCATACCTGAGCAAGAAGGACAACAATCGCTATCGCGAGGTGCTACAGCGGCTTGGCCTGAGGAAGTAACACAGGTCGGATAGATGTTGACAAAACGAGTAGCGTGGCCTTGAGGCCCGGTCTACTCGTTTTTGTTTCGCGGCAGCGCCGCAGGGAGTGCAAAAAACGTCTCAATCGCTCCGGAGATGGGCCTAGCCTGAAGGCATGAGTCCTGCAGGGCAGCCTCGGAGGTACAGGAATTGGAGAGTGGGTCGAACCGGCCGGTTCGCTTCACTTCCCAGCTCCTGACCTCCACTCACCCACAGGTCCGCGCCGGAGACCGTCACTCGAACCGCATTTTGGAACGACACGTACCGGAGTGTGGCACAGGATCATTGGAGGAAAGGTAGCAATGCAAGAGACAA
>JAXLWJ010000067.1:0-6477 GCA_046328535.1 Anaerolineae bacterium | reverse complement strand
GAGCGACTGGAAGTCGCCACTACATGTCTCTCCCCGCATGCGTGACAGAATGTAGATGCCACGGCGGGACCCGTTTGGCCTACGGCTTGAGCCGGACGTTCCGCGCGACGAGCGGGAGGTAGATCCTCGCCGCCGGCGTGGCCGTGGGCGTCTCAGACGTAGTCGTAGGCGTTGCCGTTGCGGTCGCAGTCTCCGTGGGAGTCAGCGTTGCCGTCGGCGTCCCCGTTGTCGCCGGCGGCAGTTCCGTTGTGGCCGTGGGCGTCGCCGTCACGGTTGGCGCCTCCGTCGTCGGTGTCGCGGTCCCAGTCGGTGGGAGCGGGGTAGCCGTGGCCGTCTGGGTGGGCGTCACCGTTGCAGTCGCTGTCTCCGTGGGCGACACGGTATGCGTCGGAGTCGCCGTGGCGGAGGGTGTGACGGTCGGCGGCGCCGACACACTCCCGTAGCGCAAGATGATGCCCCTCTCGCCGACGGCCCACACGGCTGACGGCGAAGACCCGGCCACAGACGCCAGCGACACGTTAATGGGCGCCGCCGCCTGCGTCCACGCGCCGTCCGCCCAATGCAAAATCGTACCGTTGTCGCCGACGGCCCACGCCTCGGTGTCCGAGACAAACGCCACGCTCCGCAGCGTCTGTCCTGTCAGTCCCTGCTCGGCCCGTGTCCACTGGCTGCCGTTCCAGCGCAGAAGCGTGCCGTTGTCGCCCACGGCGAAGCCGTTCGTCGGCGAGCGCAGCGCGACCGACCACAACGTCGCCGTTACCGGGCTTTGCGCCCACACGCTCCAGCCCGCGTCGGTCTTGCGCAGGATACGCCCCGCTGTCCCGACCGCCCAGCCATCGTCGGCCGAGAGCAGCGCGGCGGAGAGCAGCCAGTCCGACGTCACCTTCGGCGCGGCCGTCCACGCGGCGCCATCCCAGTGCAGCATCCGCCCGCTCTGCCCGACGGCCCAGCCGTCACTCGGCGCGGTGACGGCGACGGAGAACAGGCTATCGGTGAAGACGGCCAGGCCGGACACGGACCGCCGCGACCACGCTACCCCATTCCAGCGCAGGATTGCGCCGCGATCGCCCATCGCCCAGGCATCGCTCGCCGTGATGGCGGCGATGCTGCGGAGCGTGTCTGTCACGCCGGTGGTCGTCGGCGTCCACGCGGCGCCATCGAAGTGGAGCGCCGTTCCCCGCGCGCCGACCGCCCAGCCGTCCTCAGGCGCGGCGAAAGCCGCGGCATCCAGCGCCGATCCCCCGCCCGTCCAAGTCGTGCCGTTCCAGTGCAAGATCGTCCCGCTATCGCCGACGGCCCAGCCGTCAGTTGCCATCCGCATCGCAATGCTGTGAAGCCAGGCCGTCGTTGGGCTGGTGGTCTTCGACCACGTGAAGCCATCCCAGTGCACTAAGACGCCAGCCGATCCCGCCGCCCAGCCATTCGTCGCCGATGTAAAAACGACCGAATAGAGGACGTTCTGGACCGGGCTGGGAACCGCTTGCCACGATCCATTTTGATAGTGAAGTATCGTTCCCCTTTGCCCGACGGCCCAGCCTTCGGTGGCGGATAGCATGTAGACGGACCTGAGCGCCGGAGCGCTAGCATCCACAGCCGACACGCGCGTCCAGGTCATCCCATCCCAGTGCAGAACGGCTCCCTGCGCGCCGACGGCCCACGCATCCGTCGCGGAGAGCGCGAACACCCCGTATATCACGGGGGTGGGATCGGTCGTTGACGTCCAATCGGAGCCGTCCCAATGGAGGATAATGCCACCATTCCCAACCGCCCAACCGTCAGTGGTCGTGCGCATAAACACCGAGTGGAGAGCCTGATTAGTCACTTGCTTCGGCCACCCAGACCACGCCGTACCATTCCAGTGGAGGATGGTCCCCAGCCAGCCGACAGCCCATCCGTCCGTTGCTGAGATCATGGAGACCGAAGACAGCCACTGGTTTGTTGGGCTACCTGGCCATATCTGCCAGGCTGCCCCATTCCAGCGCAACAAAGCGCCCCCGGTGCCTACCATCCACCCATCGGTAGGCGAAATCATTGACAGTGACCAGAGCTGCTCTTGCGTCGGGCAGACGCCCGGCGCCGTGTCCACCCAGCACTGCCATTCCGGGGTCGGTGCTGCCGTTGAGGTTGCGAGGGGAAAGCCCAGATGCTCGGCAAAGACGCTGTCGGCCCACAGCGCGGCCAAAGCCAGGAGCGCCAGGCCGAGACCCGTAGCGACAGATAGACCTAGCGCGGTCATTTTCTGCATAGCGACTCCGTTTCCATGTATGAGGCGCCGAGTGTCTTTCGCGTTTTACATCCGTTTCGCGCCCTTCGTGGTCCACTCCCCATCTTGAAGCGCCTATATGCTCATGGCTGCGGTGACGGCTTCAGTAATGGACCACGCCCGGCCCTCCTCGATGGCCGCTTCGACGCGCCTGCTGTCAAGCTCGGCGGGATACTCGGCGTCCGCCATCAGCGACGGGTCGCGGGCCGAAACCGGCGGCAAGCCCATCGCCGCGCGCAGGCGCTCCGCCGCTCCCAGCAGCCGAGCCTCCATGAGCGGCATGTTCCGCGCCGCTGCGCAGGCCGCCAGCCCTTCGAAGCTGCGCATGATGCCGCGCCTGTCCCCCAGCCGCGCCGCCAGCTCCAGGGCCGCCTTGAGCCTGTCGAGCGCCTGTCGCACCTCGCCCTGGCGCAGCATCGTTTCGGCCATGTTGACGTGCAGCTTGGCGACGGCGACGACATCGCCGCCGGATTGGGCGATGGTCAGCGCCTCGTCGAAGTAGCGCGCCGCCCGCACATCATCCCCTACAACCGTCGCCACGCGCCCCAGATTGCGCAGAATCAGGGTGCGCTCGTGGCTCATGTCGGGACGCTGCACGAGGGGCAGGGCTTCCACGAGACAGCGCCGCGCCCCCTCAATGTTGCCCAGGTCGAGATGCGCCTGGCCGAGAAAGTTAAGGGCCTCTGCGACCCCCTCGTTGTCGTCCAGCGAGCGGGACAGATGGAGCGCCCGACTGAAGCGGACCTTGGCGACCTCGAAGTCGCCCTGGTTCGCCGCGACGACGCCCAGGCCACGCAGAGTCGCCGCGACCTGGCCCGCATTACCCAGGCCCTCCCAGAGCGCGAGACTGCTATTCAACCGCGCGGCTGCTTCCGTGTAGTAGCCCTGGGCGCTGGCAAGCATGCCCGCTCCCAGGAGCGCGCTGGCAAGCGCGGGGTTGGTAGCGGCCTCCTTCGCCTGCGCGAGCGTCGTCTCCAACCATAGGTAGCCCTCGTGAAGCTGGCCGTGGCTCAACCAGAGCGGCCAGAGCGCGGCGCACAGGCGCAACGCCATGTCAGGGTTGGAGCAGGCGTTGGCCCACACAAGCGCCGTTTCCATGTTGCGCTGCTCCACCGCCAGTCGCCGCGTGACGTGCCTCTCGTCTGCCATCGGGTCGCGGCTGAGTATGGTTTCAGCCAAGCGGAGGTAGTAGGCGGCGTGGTCGCGCTGCAGGGCGTCCAGCTCGCCGCGCTCGGCCAGGCGGTCCAGCGCATACTCTCGAATCATCTCCAACATTCGGTAGCGCCCTTCGCCGCCCGCCCCCTCTTCGTGCTGCAAGAAGTTCTTGTCTATCAGCGCGCTGACCGCATCCAGGGCATCGAGCGCTGGCGCGCTGCCATTGCCGGCAGCGTACTGGCCGGCGACCGCCTCGACCGCCTCGAGGGTGAACCCGCCGGCGAACACACTCAGCCGCGCGAACACCGCCTGCTCCGGCTCGTCCAGCAAGCTGTAGCTCCAGTCAATGGCGTCGCGCATCGTGCGGTGGCGGCTCGGCGCGGCCCGGCCCGGCGCGGCCAGGCGCGACATGTACGGCTGCAAGCGGCCCAGGATCGCCTGTGGTGTCAGCGACTTGACGTGAGCCGCCGCCAGCTCGATAGCCAGCGGCACGCCCTCCAGTCGGGCGCAAATGGTAGCCACGGCTTCGGCGTTGGTGGATGTCAGCCTAAACTGCGGGCGCACGGCCTGGGCGCGCTCCGCGAACAGCGCCACCGACGGAAAAGCGGCGGCGGTGTCGCTGTCGAGATGGAATGTGACGGGCAGCGGCGGGCAGCCGAGAGCGGCCACAAGGAACTCGTGCTCGCCCTGGAGATGCAGCGGGGTACGGCTCGTCAGCAACGCCTTGGCCGACGGCGCGCTTTCCAAAAGCTCCTGGACGAGGGGCGCGGCCAGGGTCACCTGCTCGAAGTTGTCCAGGACGAGGAGGGTACTCTTCTGGCCGAGGGCGGCCTTCAGCGACTCGACCAGGCCGCCGTTGACCCCATTGCGGATCCCCAGGGCCCGCGCGATGGCCGGCGCGACCGCCTCCGGCTCGGCCGTGGCCGACAGGCCCACGAAGTACACGTTGTTGTCAAAGGCCGGCGCGAGCTGCCGCGCGACTTCCAGCGCTAAGCGCGTCTTCCCAATGCCAGGTGGACCGATGAGCGTGATCAGGCGCACGCCGGGCCGCGACAGGCGCTCGCGGATGGTGAGAACGTCGGCCTCGCGATCAATCAGGGATGTCAGGGGCGCAGGCAAGGTCAGCGGGTACGGGGCCTCTGGCTCCGACGGCCAGCGTGGGCCCGGCAGAAACGGATCGGGCAGCTCGTCCGAGCCTAGCTCGCCCCGCGCGACGCGCAGAAACACGGCCTGCTCGTGGGGCTGACACAGATGGAAAGCGAACTTCTCGAGTGTGTCGGGCGCGGGCAGGCGCTCATCCGCTTCGATTTTCCGGACGTAAACCTCGGAGTATCCAATCAGGCGAGCCAGTTCCGCTTGCGTGAGCTTCAGAGCCTTGCGTCGTTCCTTCAGCCAGTGTCCCAGAGATTGTTCCATAATGTGAGGGCTCCATCGCCCGGGACGTGGTCAGACTCTTTGTATCAGCTTTTTGTATCGCTCCCCGATTTGCTATAGATACCCAGCGTCATCATCTTCATGGTTTAATCACAAATGGAACGGTGCAACACCACTATAGCACATCCGACGAGAATTGTCAATGATTGACTACGCTAGTGATGTGGTAGAGGCCGGGAAGTCGCCCCCCTTCTTCCCGGCGTTCTGCCCGACGTGTCTCGATTCCCAATCGCTCGCTCAATCACGTGACCCCCCCCGAATGTGCATAAGAGTCTTTGTATCGTCGTTTTGTATCGCCCAGGTTGCCCCGGCCGATACCCATCGAAACGGTGGTCATGGGATAATCGAGGTGAACAGTCTTCACAACATATACCGACGAGACAGTGAGATTCTTGCAGTCAAAGGAGGGGGACTATTGATTTGATGCGCAATGATCACTGCGGGGAGTTCGGGGGGTTGCGGCTCTTGTTCACACCGTCGGGCCGTATGGCCCACCATCCAACAAGGAGAATGTCATGTTGAGGATGCGATACGTGGGGGTGTTTATTGTGGCGCTCGCCCTGGTGCTCGTCGTCGGCGGCGTCGCCTCGGCGCAGGGGGACTTTACTGCGCCCGGCCAGATGCGGTGGCCGCTCACGTTCGGCGCAGCCGAGTTCGCCGGCGGTGGCATGGGCAGCCTGGAATATGATCAGGACAGCATGGGTGGCAAGGGCTGGAGCGGCTCCTTCAACTTCTGGGGCCTGAATCCCAACACCGCCTACACAGTCCGCGCCAGCTACACCGACACCGGTGACCACGCAGGCGACGAGCCCAGCTACATCACGGATCTGTGCACGTTCACGACGAACGGGATGGGTGTCGGTCGTTGCAGTCTGGCCAATCCCTTCCCCAAGATCAACGGCATCGGCAGCCCGATCGGCCTCAGCTGGGGTGCAGGCAGCGCCTACAGCTCTAGCTGCACTTGGCCCGACTGGGTCCGCGTCTATCAGGGCAGCACGCGCATCCTGCGCAGCGCTACGGTCCAGAGCATGAGCAAGACCTGTAGCTACTGGGGCCTGCCCTGATCAGAGCGAACGCCGGCAGAGTTGCAATGACCACCAACTGAATAGCGCGGGGAAACGAAGGGCGGCGCGGGTGCGCCGCCCTTTTTGCTGCCCGTCCCCCATTCGGATGACCCGCGCCTAGCCGAACGTCGGGTTGACACGCGGCTCACAACCGGCTATTATTTAGCCTATCAAAGTAATTTTTCGTGCGTCCGAGTGTTTGAGAGGACACAGCATGAAACCTCTATGGCGGGTCATGAAGTACCTGCGCCCACATTGGCTGGACGTCACTATCGCCTTCGTCAGCCTGATCATTGTGACGGCGGCCTCGCTCGTGACGCCGGCGCTCATCGGGCGCATCATCAACGACGGCATCGGCCAGCAGAACATCCCCCTCATCGTCGGGCTGACGTTGGCGATCCTCGTCTTCGCCGTCGTGCGCGGCCTGTTCCAGTTCTTCCAGAGCTATCTCGGCGAGCGGGCGAGCCAGGGCGCTGCGTTCGACATGCGCAACGACCTCTACACCAAGCTCCAGCGCCTCAGCTTCAGCTACCATGACCAGGCCCAGACCGGCCAGCTCAT
>JAXLWJ010000066.1:0-7084 GCA_046328535.1 Anaerolineae bacterium | reverse complement strand
GGGCGTTGGATCAGACGGCGAGCATCGGCGCTCCCGCGCCGCAGCCGGAAACGATCGTGGCCCGCACGCCGACTTACTACCTGGTCAGAAGCCTCGACGCGCCCCTGGCTGTCGGCGGCGGCTGGGTCTACTTCCGCTCCAACCTCGGCATCACGCGCGTGCGCGTAGACGCCCCACCGGCGCCGCCCGACGTGCGGCTCTCCGGCTGGGAGATTACCCAGGGCATCCAGAGTCCGGGCCTGGCCGCCAACGGCAATGACGTGCCACTCGTCGCTGGGAAGCCGACGTTCGTGCGCGTCTACGGACGCCGCGCCGGCGGGCCACGCACGAACGGGATCAAGGCGAAGTTAGAGGCGTGGAAGGGTGGCGGCTACCTCGGCATTCTGCGGCCGTTGAACGGACACGCGACCCTCGCGTTCCCGTTGCCTGGCGGCGCCGAAACGTCCGACCGCTCGCGCCTGGACAACGGCTGGCTGTTCCAGTTGCCGGACAACTGGACGGAGTGGGGGAGCATCCGATTGAAGGCGACAATCGAGTCGCCGTCCCTCGACCGCGACGTTGCCCGCGACATCAGCTTTGCCGACGCTGCGCCGATCTGCGCAGTGTTCATCCCGGTGCGCACCCAGAACCGGGTGCGCATGTTTGGGCCGGACCACAACTTCGCCGTCGAGATGGCCGAGCGGCTGCTGCCGACACCGAAGGTGTGGCGCTTCTACCAGGACAACGATGTCGCCAGGTTGCAGCCGCGTTTCGGCATCCCGCCCTGGGAGTACGTGCCGTTCAACATGAGCAGCGATAGCACTCTGGTGCTGCTGTCGCTGCTGCTGCGCGACAAGCTCTCCGATGACCCGGACGTGTGCGACAACGCCGGCGCGCGGACCCACTACGTCGGCGTGGTGGCCGGCGATCCCAACGGCGACGGCATGGATAACGCGGGCGATGGCAACAATGGCTCATCGTTCCTCGGCTGGGACCAGATGTGGTTCCGCCTGGCGTTCCCCGCCGGGGTTCGCCCCAGCCAGGAGTGGCGCTATCAGCGCGCGCCGACGCTGGCGCATGAATTGGGGCATGATTACGGGCGCAAGCACGTCAACTGCCCTGTTGGCGGCCCGGACGACACGGATCCGACCTACCCATACCCCACGTGCCAGATGGACCAGGACGACGGCGCGAGCCGGCACTACGGCTTGATTTCGTCAGCGGACACCACCGATTTCGAGATCATCCTGCCGCGGGCGACCGGCGATCTGATGTCCTATGCTCATCAACTCAGCCCGCCGCAGCCGCGCTGGACGAGCGACTGGACATGGAAGGGCATCCTGGCGGCGATTCCCGGCGGCTATCGCGGCAGCCCGGATCAGCCGGGGGCGGCGCACAACGCCAAACAACCGGGCAGTGGTCAACGCACGGCGGCCGCATCCGAGCTTGCCGCCGCCTCCCAGGCAGTGCTGATACGTGGCGCGATCAACCCAGGCGCGCCGGGCCAATCCTCCCTCGGCTACGCCTGGGTTGTCCCGACAAACGCCGTCAGCGGGCGGATGCTGGCGAAGTGGCAGGCGAGCGCCGCCTCCGCCTACGTTGCGTTACGCCGGCCCAAAGCGTCGGCATCGTATCATTTGCGGGTGCTGGGCGCGGGCGGCGTCGTCCTCGACGACCGCGCGATGACCCTGCCGACGCCGTCTGACGCTGCGGGGACGGAACTACCGTTCTTCCTGTCCTTCCCGGCGCCAGCCGTCGCCGTGGAGAGTCTTGTGCTGATGGACGGCGAAACAGAGCTGGTCCGCCGTACCCCCGGCCGAAGCGCGCCAATCGTTTCGATCACCACACCGGCCGGCGGCGAGACGTTCGACGCCGACCTCAGCCTGGGCTGGCGCGCCTCTGACCCTGACGCCGGCGACAAGCTCCTGTTCAATGTGCAGTATAGCCCCGACGACGGCCAGACGTGGCGGGCGCTGCTGACCGACCTGCCCAATGTCAGCGGCACGGACACGGTCACAGTTTCGCTGCGGAGCCTCCTCGGCACGCCGGGCAGCAAGACTGTCAGCCGCGTTCGGGTGCTGGCGAGCGACGGCTACAACACCGCGATTGCTACCTCGGCCGCGTTCACGTTGAGTGACCGGCCGCCACAACCGTATATTGACACGCCGTCGGCGGCCCAGACACTCACGCCCGGCAGCGCGGTCATCTTGCGCGGCGGCGCGAACGATGCCGAGGATGGGGTTCTCGGCGGCGACCGCCTGGGCTGGGAGGTCAGCGGGCCGCTGCCGACGCCAATCGTCGGGACGGGGCGGCAACTGACGCTGGCCGGCCTGCCCCCGGGCGCCTATCACGCATCCCTATCGGCCACGGACTCGGCCGCCCACACGGGAATGGCCGCGGTGGATTTTGTCGTCGCGCCGCTCGTTGTCCCGACGATCCCGCCCCCTGCCCTGGACGGCTCTTGCGATGACGATGCCTACGCGGAGGCTGCGCGCATGGAGCTTGCGCCGTACGATGACGGCAGCGCCGGGGTGGCGCTGCTCGGCCGCACGAGCGATTCGGTCTATGTCTGCTTCACGGGCATGCCTCGGTCGAGTGGCGCATCACCCGGCGCAGCGGCGGCGTTGCGGGTGGACACGACCCTGAGCCAGAGCAGCTCGCCTGAGGCAGGCGACTACGAGTTCTACGTGAAGGAGGATGGGGCGCCGGTGGGGCGGCGCGGCGATGCGGGTGGGTGGCTGCCAGCAGGAGCGGGCGGGTTCACGGCGCGCGTCGGGGCGGACGACGCAACGTGGAACGCTGAGCTGAAAGTGGATCTGTCGGCCGTAGGGGGAGCGAACCGCTCGGTCGGGCTGATGGTCGGCCATGATGCTGTGTCCGCGCCCTACGATGACCACCCGTGGCCGCACACGGCGCGGCCGGATGCCCCCGCCACGTGGGCTGTCACCGTTCTGGGGACCCCGCCCCACATCACCGTCGTAGCGCCGTCGAGCGCGCTTGTCGGCGGCGGCGACGTCGCGTTGACGGTCAGCGGCGGCGGCTTCAAAGACGGCGCGACCGTCTACTGGAATGATGCTCCCCTGACGACGACTTACGCGGACAGCGACACTCTGCATGCCACAGTCCCGGCTGCGCTCCTGGCGGCCGGCGAGGCGCGGGTTATGGTCGTCGCGGCCGAGTCAGGCCACCCAACCTCGAATACGGTCGTTTTCCTCGTCAGCAACCCCGCTCCCTCTGTGACACGCGCGACGTTGGAGGGCCGCATGTTGACTGTCGAGGGTGCGGGCTTCGTACCCAACGGGCAGGTGTTGTGGAACGGCCAGCCGCAGCCGACGGCGTATGCGAACGATGGGCGTCTCATCGCGGAGGTTGACCCCGGCGCGATCCCGGCGAGTGGGGTAGTGGGCGTGGCGGTCGCAAACCCGGCGCCGTCGCTAGGGCTGTCGAACGTCTTCCCGCTCAGAGTCGGTGGCGCGACCGAGTGGCGCATCTTCCTGCCGTTGCTTGCTCGCGAACCGTCCGCGAGTGTAACGAACACCTGGTGGAAATGATAGGTCAAATTCAGGGGCGCCCGGCGAGGCTCGCGGTGTTGACAACCGGCATCCGCCAGAGTATGCTTAATCAATGTAAAGCTGCATCCACTGGAGGACACAATGTCAGAGAGCCAAGAGAAGGACACGAAGCAGGAGCAGGGTCACGAGCACCAGGGCGCTGATTTCGCCAGAGGGCAGCGCACACAGGACGTGGAGACTCACCCTGGATCTGAGGGTGGCGATTTCGCGGCGGGCCAGGAAACGCAGCCGCCTGCGCACGGACACTCAGATTTCGCGCGTGGCGAGCGGACGGTTGAAGACACGGACGAGGGAGAGGCTGATTTCGCGCGCGGCCAGCGCACGGAGTAAGCTATCGGCGGCCAATTTGGTCGAGGCGATCTTCGTCCCATACAAGAGAATACTCGCATGAAACAGGGCCTCACTGCGCGTCGGTGAGGCCCTGTCGTGCGCTGGCGGCTCCATCTGTCATTTGTGATAGGCAACACTGACAGGGTAATCCTGTCTGTTATGGGGATGCGCGGGCGCAGCGGCAGGAGTATCCTGGTATCGGACACACTCTGCACCAGGGTTCTATTCCATCGCTGCCGCCTATCATGCCCGCACCCCTCTGCTGCACAGAAGGAGACCGATATGCCGCCACTACCACCGTGCGAGACGACCGGCTTGATTAACCTTTGCGCGCCCGCTTACGTCATTAACTGGCCGAGCTGGTTCTACCTGCAACTACCGAATGCCATCTGGTTCGGGCTGATCCTGGTTCTCTTGATTCTTGGCATCTTCCTGCCGTTCCCGGCGCGCGAACTTGACACGACGGGCTACGACGTGCCGAAGGGAGAGTAATCATGGGCCTCCGAAGCGATTGGAGAAACCTCGAAGCCGAAGTGCGGAAGATGGCGGAGTGCGGCGAGGATGCGGTCGTCATTGTTGACGATCCGGCCAAGCTGCCCCCAGAGCTGCGCACAACCCTCGATGGCCGGTCACGGCGCTGGTTTCTCTCGAACTGGCCGCCGCAGCGGCTGCTGCCCGACGCCGAGCCGGTCTATGTTAAGAGTTGGCTGTACACGATGGGGGTGGCGACCCTGGCCTCCATGATCATGCTGTTCGTGACGGGTTTCATCCTTGCCATCTTCGGGCCGGAGTGGTGGCTCACGACCAGCCTGGGCGCCTTTGTGGACGCCATGCACTACTGGTCGGTTGAGGTTTTCTTCTTGTTCATGGCGGTCCACTTCCTCGCCAGCTTCCTGATGGGCGCGTTCCGCGGCAAGCGCTGGGCGACGTGGATGCTGGGCGTGCTGGCGTTCCTGACCGCCGCCGTCACGGCGCTTACTGGCTATGCCTCACTCCAGAACTGGGAAGCCCAGTGGGTGACGACCCAGGCGAAAGACGCCATCAACTCAACCGGCCTGGGCGCGTTCTTTAATCTGCTCAACCCGGGCCAGATTCTCACAATGCACGTCATCTTGTTCCCGACCCTTGCCCTCTTCGTCGTCGTGGTACACCTGCTGTTTGTGCGCAAGCACGGCATCACGCCGCCCTATGATGCGCGGGAAGAGCACCTGACGCCGCTGGAGGTGGCGAAATGAGCTGGAAGCGCGATAGCCAGAACGCCAACCGCGAGTGGGTCGGTCCCATCGAGCGGTATGATCTGATTCAAGAAGGTATCATCGCCGTCGTCGTTGTCGCTGTGCTCGTCGTCGCCCTGTCCGTGCTGTTCGGCTCGCCCATGGTGAGGGGCGTGAGCTTTCAGAGCTGGGCCAACGCTGACCCCAAGGACTTCGTCAACACAACTCTGACCGAGCTGGCGGGAACGTCGGAGACGGCCACCTATGGTCCCCCATACAACAATCAGACCGGCCAGCTCCAGTCCCTCGGCCCAATCTCGCCCCAGGCGTGGGTCGGCGTGCGGATGCTCGTCAATCCGCCGGACGACTTCGTCGTCAAGCCGCTGGCGGCGGCGGCGGCGTTGAACCCCGATATCCAGAAGGCGCTCGGCCAGTGGGCCGGCGCGACCCCGACGCAGCAGCAAGCGTGGAGCACGGCGGCGCTCTCGTCCACCCTGACGATCAACGGCTCGACCGTCCAGTTGGCCGGGGGAAAGGACAGCGGGCCGATTCCGACGCTGCTCGGCGGCATGCTGAAACTGGCCCAGACTGGTGGGTTGACCTCGCAGAGCATTGACGCGCCGGGCAACACCTACTCGATGAACTACACCAAGTCGTTGCTGTATATCGAAGACGGTGACTACCTGGGCGCGATCGCCGAGAAGTACAATCTCACCGGGAAGCAGTGGGGCGTGATGGGCGAGATCGGGAACTGGCCCGGCCAGCCCTGGCTGTGGTTCTACACGATGTGGTACAACGTCCCCTTGTGGAGCAACATCGGCACCGACATCCTGGCCGTAGCGACTGTGGTGCCGGTAGTGCTATTTTTCCTGCTCATCCCATTCATCCCCGGTGTGCGCTCGCTACCCCGTGGACTGCGGGTCTACCGCCGCATCTGGCGGTCCTACTATCAGAAGTACGGTAAGTCAACGAAGTAGAGTGCAGGTGCGCGTCGTAAGCAACGCGGTTGTCGCGGCGCGAGGGCAGGGAGCATTGGCCTCCCTGTCCTTGCGCGTTATGACGCGGGCTGCAAAGCTAGAAGTCTACGCGGCGTAGGCATCCACCCGTACCCAGTGTGTATCAAGAGGGAGCGCATGAAATCAAAGCAACCGTTTAGCCCCCGTTCGTCTGCCGTCCACTCCCGCCTGCGCGGCGCGACTGTCACCCACGGCGTCTGCCCCTACTGCGCCATCGGCTGCGGCCAGCTTATTTACACGAAGGGTGGGCAGATCATCAACATCGAAGGTGACCCGCGGAGTCCGCTCAGCGAAGGCCATCTGTGTCCCAAGGGCGCGAACACCCTCCAACTCGTCGCCAATCCGCACCGTGTCACGACGGTCAAGTACCGCGCTCCTTACAGCGACCATTGGGAAGAGAAGCCCGTTGATTGGGCGCTGGATCGCATCGCCCAGCTCATCAAGGACGCCCGCGACGCGGATTTCGTCGAAAAGGATGAGAACGGGATCACCGTCAATTCCCTCAAATCCATCGCGGCGCTCGGCGGCTCGGCCCACGACAATGAAGAGGTGTACCTGATCCGCAAGCTGCTGACGGGTGGGCTAGGCATCCTGCCGATTGAGAACCAGGCGCGGTTCTGACACTCCGCCTCCGTGCCCGGTCTGGGTACATCATTCGGCTTCGGGGCCTGCACGAATTTCCCGCGCGATCTCGTGAACAGCGACTGCATCCTGCTCATGGGGTGCAACATGGCCGAGTCGCACCCGGTCGGGTTCCGCTGGCCGGTCCTGGCGCAGAAACAGGGGACAACGCTGATCCACGTGGACCCGCGCTACACCCGCACATCAGCGGTCGCCGATGTCCACGTGGCGATCCGGCCTGGGACGGACCTGGCGTTCCTGGGTGGGATTGTGCGGTACATCATCGAAAACAAGCGCTACTTCGAGGAGTATGTCGTCCACTACACCACCGCTGCGACGTTGCTGACGCCTG
>JAXLWJ010000065.1:0-7969 GCA_046328535.1 Anaerolineae bacterium | reverse complement strand
TGATTATCTGGAACGACGCCCGCCACCTGCCCGACGACCCCCTGGCCGGGGCGTTCCTGGAAGACGCCTAGGTTGGAGGAACTTCAGGGGGCTATCCAACGTTCTATTGATGCAGTCGTACATCAATAGCGTGATTTGTCGGCCAGCGGCCTCGAAATATCTTGACACGCGGCGAAACATTACTCTATAATTGTTGCGATAGCAAACATTTGTGAGGGTCCCAAGAGTGAACCCGTTTGACGCATATATTGATGTCGAAGGCGCGGGCGCGCGCTTGCATATCCATCCGGAGTCGGTCAAGCGATTGATACGACAAGGCAAGCTCCCGGCGCTCAAGATAGGCAACAAGTGGTTTGTGGAGCGAGATTTCCTGGAACAGTTTGCGCTCCGCTACGATCCCCGGCCAGGGAACAAGGCGACGTTGTTATGATGTAGGGTGAAGGCCACCGGGGGGACGCGGGCGCTCCAGCTAGAGCAGTGCAACTATGATCAATGTACTCGTGCTGAATGCGACGTATGAGCCGCTAAATGTCATTCCCCTGCGCCGCGCCATTCTGCTGCTTCTCAAGGAGAAGGCCGAAGTGGTGGAGGCGACCGAGGCGCGTCTGCGCGCCGAACACCTGCATATGTCGGTGCCGTCGGTCATCCGCCTGGTGACCTACGTGCCGGTGCCGCCGCGCCTGCCGCTGCCCGTGTCGCGCCGCACAGTGCTGGCCCGCGACAACTACACCTGCCAGTACTGCGGTATTCAACCCGGCAAGTCGCTGCTTACCATTGACCATGTCGTGCCGCGCAGCAAGGGCGGCGGGACGACGTGGGACAACGTGGTGGCGGCGTGCGCGCCGTGCAACCGCCGCAAGGGCAACCGCACCCCGGAGACGGCCAACATGGCGCTGCTGTCGGTTCCGGCTCGCCCGCGCTACCTGGCATACGTCTTGCTCGGAGAGCGGGGGAGACACGATATCTGGCAGAAGTACTTGAGCATCTAGCCCACATATCGCAGCAGCCTCGTCGGGCAATACCGTCATTGCCTGCGGGTGACTCCGTCCCCGCAGGCATTTGCATTTATTATGTTTGTCTAGCAGACTTTGCATCAACCGGCGTTTGTTCTGAGGAGTTCGCATGGCCCAGGTTCCCGAACAGCTCGGCCGTGAGATCGTGGCGCCGGCCGTATCCGGCCGCCGCTTCGCCATCTCGCGCACCTGGCTCACCGCCGTCTTCGTCCCCTTTGCCATGAGCCGGCTGCTCATTCTTGTGGCCGGTGTCCTGGCGATGTACATCATGCCCGAGAACAACCTGGGCATTGTGTACCATGTCTCGCCCTACCCCTGGCTCGATATGTGGTCGCGTTGGGACGCCATGTGGTATATCAAGGTGGCGACGCTCGGCTACTACTTCATTCCGGGCCAGGAATCCACGATTGCGTTCTACCCGCTGTACCCGGCGCTGCTGCGCGGGTTGACGACGCTGCTGACGATTGGCCGCGAGGCGAACATCGCGGACTACACCGTCGCGGGGCTGATTATCTCCAACGTCGCCTTCTTGTTCGCCCTGACCTTCCTCTACCGCCTGACGGCGCTGGAGTTCGAGGAGGGAACGGCGCGGCGCGCGGTGTGGTACCTGGCGATCTTCCCCGGCAGCATCTTCCTCTCCGCGCCCTACGCCGAGCCGGTCTTCCTGGCGCTCATCATCCTGAGCTTCTACCTGGCGCGGCGGCGATACTGGGCGGCGGGCGCCTATGCCGGGTTCCTGGCAGCGCTGAGCCGGCTGGTCGGCGCGTTCGCCTTCATCCCCTTCCTGGCCGAGGCCATCAATCACTGGCGCGAGACACGCCGCCTCGGCGGCTCGTTCACCAGCGGCCTGTTGCCGCTCATCGGCGCGCTGATGTTCCCGGTCTACCTGTTCTACCGCTTCGGCGACCCGCTGGCGTTCATCCATGTCCAGGAGGCCTGGAAGCGAGAAGTCGCGTACCCGTGGGATGCGTTCCTCAACTACCTGCGCGAGCCTGTCGTGGCGCACGGCTTTCGCGGCTCGCTGCTGGACCTGGCCGTGACGACCGTCGCCCTCGTGCTGCTGGTGTTGGGCATCCGCAAGCTGCCGCTGCGCTATACGATCTTCGCCGCGCTCGTGCTTTTCGCTTCGATTTCGACCGGCACGCTGACCTCCCTCGTCCGCCACACGATGGCCGCGTTCCCGCTGTTCATGACGATGGGCTACTACGGCCGCCACAAGTGGCTCGACCAGGTCGTTGTCGTCATCAGCATCGGCCTGCTGGCCGTCTTGAGCGTGATGTACGCCCTGTGGTACTGGGTTGCGTAGGGCGTGGCGCGCGAGAAGTCGCCACCGCTAGAAGTCCCGCGGGGCGCTATCGAGTCGCGGCGCATCTGGAACGCCAGCGCCACGCTCCCCGTTCTCGGACTGGCGCTGGCGGCTCATGTTGTCGTTCTCCTCGCCCTCTACGTGTCCCCCATCTACCGCGCCGACCTCTCGACGCTGCCGTCCGATTTCGGCCGCGCCAGCCGCATCCTTGACAGCGGGCTGCTGTACCGCGACTACGCCTTCGAGTACCCCCCCCTCGCCGCTTTCTTCTATGGCTTGCCGCGCCTCTTCGCGCCGACGGCGGACGCTTTCCGCGTCGCGTTCGCCGTGCAGATGGCCGCCGTGGATCTCGCCATCGTCTTCCTCACCTGGCTGTGGCTACGGCGGGCGGATCGCCCGGCGGTGCTGCCGCTGGCCGCCCAGACTGTCTTCCTCGCCGCCCTCGGCACGATGGTCGTCCTGGAGCGTTTCGACCTGGCGCCGGCGGCGCTGACGTTGCTGGCTCTGCTGCTGTGGGATGCGGGGCGTTCGGGATGGGCGTGGGCCATGCTCGGCCTCGGCGCGGGCATCAAGCTGTTTCCGGCGGTAGTCACGCCGCTGTTCGCGCTGGACGACATCCGTCAGAGCCGCTGGCGCTCCCTCGGCCTGGGCGTTCTGGCGTTCGCCGTCGCCCTCGTCGTCCCCGGCCTGCCGTTCTTCGTCGCCGCGCCCCAGGGCCTGGCGCAGCTCGCAGCTTACCACGGCGGCCGAGGTGTCCAGATCGAAAGCCTGCTGGCGTCGCCCCTGCTGCTCGGCCACCTGGCGGGCTACCGGGTGACGAGCCTGTTCGCCTTCGGGTCGCAGGAGGTCGCGTCCGACTGGAGCGCGCCGCTCGCCAATCTGGCGCTGCCCTTGATCGCCGCTGCCCTGGCGGTCGTGGTCTGGCGCTACGCGCGCCGTCCCGCGACGGGCGAGCGGCGGCTGCGCTTCGCGGCGGCGGCGATCCTGGCGTTCGTCCTGTTCAACAAGGTGCTGTCGGCGCAGTACGTGACGTGGCTGTACCCGCTGATCCCGCTGGTCGTCGCGCGGCGAAGCGCCGTGTGGGCGCTGTATCTCGGGGCTGCCCTCTTGACCGAATACCTCTACCCCCACGGCTGGAACGCTCTGACGGCCTTGCAGCCGGAGGCGATCATTGTTCAGGTGACGCGGAATGTGCTATTGCTTGGGCTGTGGGTGGTTCTACTGCTGGAGAGACGCGGTGAGGGAGTGGCGGAGTGACGGAGTGACGGAGTGACGAGGTGACGGAGTGAGTTCACCTTCGTCACTCTCTTCAATGACCGATTGTGCTGACTGACGGCGGGTGGTGGTGCGCGCCGTCGCGCCGCAACCGCCATACCAGCGCCATCGCTTCGACGAAGATACTGGAGTTCATCTTGGATTCGCCGACGCGCCGCACGTGAAAGACGATGGGCATCTCCACAACGCGCGCGCCCATCTGGTAGCAGCGATACAGCATTTCGACCTGGAAACCAAAGCCGGTCGTGGTGACCTCGTCCAGGTTCAGGTTTTGCAAGACCTGGCGGCGGAAGCAGCGGTAGCCGGTGGTCACGTCGCGGTAGGGCAGGCCCAGCAGCGCGCGCGTGTACGCCGCGCCGCCCTGGCTAATCATGCGGCGGAACAGGGACCAGTCCGTCGTCGCGCCGCCCTCGACGTAGCGCGAGCCGATGACGACATCGGCGTCCTGCGCCGCGTCAGCGAAGCGCGGCAGGTCCAGGGGGTCGTGCTGGAAGTCGGCATCCATCTGGAAGATGAGGTCGTAGTTCTGGCCCAGGGCATACTTGAAGCCCGCGACGTAGGCGCTGCCGAGACCCTGCTTGCCGGCGCGGTGCATGGCGCGGACGCGGCCGGGGTTCTGCCGCGCCAGCTCATCAATGGCCTCGCCCGTGCCGTCGGGGGATGCGTCGTCAATGACGAGAATATCAAACTCCTGGGGCAGGCCGAGGATGACAGGGACGAGGCGCTCGATATTCTCACGCTCGTTGTAGGTTGGGATAACGACCAGAGCATTCACGTTAGGTAACTCTCCATGATGAGACGCCCGCCGTTCCTGGCGGCGAGCCTCTCCTTGACAATCCTTAGCTTAGCACACCTTTGCTCTCAGGGCCAAATTTCGTGTTCGCGGCGCCGATCCCCTGCTGGCAGTGGAGTGACAACTCCACCGCCTCCGAGGGCGCTGGAGATGGCTCTCCAGCGCCAGCAGGAGATGGCTACCTGCGTGTGCCGTCATCGTGCATACACGCAACCTCCGTGCCGCGCGTGGCGGAACCTCCACCGGCAGCCCGCCTTTCTTGGTGGGATGCGCATTGACAATCGCCCCCGACTTCCCTATACTATGGAGTGTGATCGCAAATAAGAATACTATAACCTTCGGGGCAGGGTGAGGCTCACGCGAGCCAATTCCCGATCGGCGGTGGGGCGCACTGCGCTAAGCCCGCGAGCCATTACGGCAGGATCTGGTCGAACGCCAGAGCCGACGGTAAAGTCCGGATGAGAGAAGGTTGACAGGCTCAACAACCCTGTCGCGGCATTTGCCGCGCCTCGGGCGTGTGTCTGCGTCAGTCCCCGAAGTCCTCAGCGAATCTTGGGGACTTTTGGCTGCCGCGAGCCTGTACCCGGCGCGCCGGCGCTGCGTCTTGACGCGCCCGGCTTGCTCTCCCTGCCCCGTGGAATGCCATGGGGCTTTTGCTTGACTATGCGCGATAAGCAGGGAGAGTGGTCCGTGTTGAACACACAGTCGGTTCCTCTGGGGAAGACAGCGGAGGGCGGCGCGCGCGCTGGCGGCCGGGGAGGCCGGTCGCAGCACTGGCTCGGCTGGCTGTCGCTGCCGGTCGGCCTGGCGATCCTGCTCGCGTTGTGGGCGGGGCTGTCCCAACTCTACCCGCCGTTCATTTTACCGGGCCCGGTGGACGTGGCCGCGCGCTTTGCCCAGGCCCTCACCGACGGCACGCTAGCGCGTCACCTGAGCGTCACCCTGGTCGAGGCGCTGCTCGGCTTCGCGCTCGGCTTCGTCGTCGCCGTCATCCTCGGCTACGGTATCGCCAAGCAGCCGCTCGTCGAGCGCATCATCTCGCCCTATGTGGTGGCGTCGCAGGCGGTGCCGATTGTGGCGCTGGCGCCGCTGCTCATCCTGTGGTTCGGCCACGGTCTGGCGAGCAAGGTGCTGGTGTGCGCCCTGGTCGTGTTCTTCCCCATCCTCGTCAATACTGTTGTGGCGCTGCGCAGCGTAGACCCGCAGAGCCGCGAGCTGATGCGCTCGCTCAATGCCTCGAGCTGGCAGACGTTCGCCAAGCTCGAGTTGCCGGCGTCGCTGCCGATCATGTTCGGCGGCCTGCGCATGGGCGTGACCCTGTGCGTGATCGGCGCCGTCGTGGGCGAGTTCGTCGGCGCAGACACGGGCTTGGGCGCGCTCGTCAACCTGTCGCGTGGGATGTTTGACACTGCGCTGATGTTCGTCGCGCTGTTCACTCTCATTGCGCTGGCGATGAGCCTGTACCTGATGGTTACGCTCGTCGAGCGTCTCGTCACTCGGCCGTGAAAACGGCTTGACTACAAGGAGCATTGTGGCAATGCCCGGTTGGCGTTTGATCCCCGTTCTCATGTTCGCATTTCTGATGGCCGGCTGCGCGTCGTCCGGCGGAACGACCGCCCAGCCGCAAGCCCCGACGGCGTCCGCGACGGGCGCTCCGTTGACAAAAGTCACGCTGTACATGGGGTACATCCCCAACGTCCAGTTTGCGCCGTTCTACCTGGCTCAGCAAAAGGGCTACTACCGCGACGAGGGGATTGACCTCTCGTTCGACTATGGCATGGAAAACGACCTGATGCAGCTCCTGGCGACGGACAAGGCGCAGTTCGCCATCGGCAGCGGCGATCAAGTGATCCTCGGCCGCTCCCAGGGCCTGCCCCTCGTCTATGTCATGAACTGGTATCGCAAGTACCCCGTCGCTGTCTTCTCGCTCCTGCCGCTCAAATCGCCCCAGGACCTGAAGGGGAAGACGGTCGGCGTGCCGGGGCTGTTCGGCGCGACGTACATTGGCCTGCGCGGCCTGCTCTACGCCGCCGGCATTGACCCCAAGGACGTGAACCTCCAGAGCATCGGCTTCACCCAGGCCGAGAGCGTCCTGGCGAAGAAGGTGGACGCCGCCGTCGGCTACTCCACCAACGAGCCACTCCAGGTCAAGCGGGCTGGGCAGACACCCAGCACCATCGAGGTGTCGGACTACATCAACCTGGTGGCGAACGGTCTCGTCACGAACGAGAAGACGATCAAGGACAACCCGGACCTGGTCAAGCGCATGGTGCGCGCCACCCTGCGCGGCATCCGCGACTCGGTCTATGACACCGAAGGCGCGTTCGGGGCGGTTGTGCAGGCCGTGCCGGAGACGGCGAAGGCGCCGGACACGCAGAAGGCCGTCCTCGACGCGACGACCGCCTTCTGGCGCGGGAACAACCTGGGCCAGAGCGATCCGCAGGCGTGGGAGACATCGGCGCGCTTTATGCAGGACGCCGGGCTAATCCAGAAGCCCGTCGACCCCAAGACGGCTTACACCAACGACTTCGTGCCAGCCGAGATTCCTTGATGCTCCTGGCGATCAACGTCGGAAACACGAACGTTCACTACGGACTGTTCGACGGCGAGCATCTCACCGAGCACTTCCGTGTAGCGACAGACCACGCCCAGACGGCCGACGAATACGGCGTCACCCTGCGCTACCTGCTGCGCATGGCCGGCGCGGCGCTGCCGTCGGCCCCGCCTTTGCCTCGCAACGCGCTGTCGAGCCGGTGGCGCGACGGCGTTCACGCCGCCGTCATCGCCTCGGTCGTCCCGCCGGTCACGGCGACGCTGGTCGAGGCCATCCGCGCCTACGTCGGCGTCGAGCCGCTCGTCGTCCGCTACGGCGTGCGCAACGGCCTGGACATCCAGTATGAGACGCCGGTGAGCCTGGGGGCCGACCGCGTCGTGGATGCCGTGGCGGCCGTCGCCTTGCACGGCGCGCCGGTCATCACGCTCGATTTCGGCACGGCGACGGTCATGAACGTCATCGCGGCGGAGCGGGCCTTCCTCGGCGGCGCGATCCTGCCCGGTGTCCGCACGGCGGCGGACGCCCTCAGCCGCTCGGCGGCTCGCCTCACGCGCATTGACCTGCATGTCCCGCCCTCGGTCATCGGTCGCACGACGCAGCAGTCCATCCAATCCGGCGCGATATTCGGCTACGTAGGTATGATTGAGGGGCTGCTCGGCCGCCTGCGTTCGACCCTCCCGCCCGACCAGCGCCACGCGCCGGTCGTGGCGACGGGGGGCATGGTGAGCCTGATCGCGCCACTCACGGATGCGATAGATTTCGTCGTGCCGTCCCTGGCGTTGATCGGACTGCGCTTGATCTGGGAGATGAACCAACCGTGATGTGGACGACTGCCGGGTGGAGAGCGTTGCTCGTGGCAGTGGCCGCGACGACCTTGTTGGCGTTGGCCGGCTGCCAGGCGGCGAGCGCGCCGTCGCCGGCTGCGCCCCCGCCCCCCCAGTCGGCCGCCGACCACGTGGCTCCCGACTTCACCCTGACGGACCAGAACGGACGCCCCTTTCGGTTGAGCGACCAGCGCGGCAAGGTCG
>JAXLWJ010000064.1:0-8036 GCA_046328535.1 Anaerolineae bacterium | reverse complement strand
ACGGCATCCAGATCGAGACGGCGGCCGACGCCGCTATCGCCCTGGAGCCGCTGGCCGGACCGTATGCCAAAATCCTGTTCGCCATCGGCCTGTTTGGCGCTTCGACGCTGGCGGCGGGCGTCCTGCCCCTCGCCACGTCCTTCTCGGTGTGCGAGGCTTTCGGCTGGCAGAGCGGCCTGGACGCCGACCTGGCCGACGCCCGCATCTTCTACGGCCTGTTCACCGGCTTGCTCATCCTGGGCGCGCTCGTGACGCTCATCCCCGGCCTGCCGCTGTTCCAGCTGCTCGTGCTGGTGCAGGTCATCAACGGCTTGCTCCTGCCCATCGAGCTTATGTTCATCATGCGGCTGGTCAACGACCGCGACATTATGGGCGACTACGTGAATAGCCGCGCCTTCAACCTGCTGGCCTGGGGGACGACCATCGTCATCGGCACGCTGTCGGTATCGCTGATCATCATCGGCTTCATTCTGCCGCTGTTCGGCGTCAACCTGGGGGAGTAGACGCGCCGGGGCGGGTTTGCGTAGGGGAAACACATGAGCGAGCCTCAGACGGCGCTGGAACGCTGGCGCGAACACATGCGCGGCCGCGTGCGGGTTTTCCACCGCGGCGGCCTGATGCGCTACCTGGCAATCCTCGGCCCGGGGATAATCGCCGCCGTCGCCGGCGACGAC
The DNA here is from genome assembly GCA_046328535.1 of Anaerolineae bacterium. Classification (GTDB taxonomy): domain Bacteria; phylum Chloroflexota; class Anaerolineae; order Epilineales; family JAHCIE01; genus JBDHWG01. The sequence continues at coordinate 7,362 of JAXLWJ010000064.1, read as the reverse complement.
GCGGGCGGCATCGCGACCTACGCATCGGCCGGCGCTCAGTACGGCTACGCGACGCTGTGGGTCATCGTCGTCATCACCGTGTGTCTGCTGATCGTCCAGGAGATGGTGACGCGGATGGGGGCGGTAACGGGCAAGGGGCTGTCGGACCTGATTCGCGAGCGGTTCGGCGTGCGCTGGACGGCCTTCGCCATGCTAACCCTACTCGTCGCCAACGCCGCGACCATCGTGTCCGAGTTCGCCGGCATCGCGGCGGCGCTGGAGCTGTTCGGCGTCACCAAGTACATCTCCGTCCCGCTGGTGGGGGCCATGCTGTGGTGGCTGGTGACCAAAGGCTCCTATCGGCGGGTCGAGCGCGTTTTCCTGCTGATGACCACAGCCTTTCTCGCCTACATCATCTCGGCGTTCCTGGCGCGCCCAGACTGGGGCCAGGTCGCGCGCAACACCGTCATTCCCTCGATCACGCCCGACAGCGCCTACCTCGTACTCATCATGGCGCTGATCGGCACGACCATCACGCCCTACATGCAGATCTTCCAGCAGTCGGCCATCGTGGACAAGGGCGTGACCGTGCAGGACTACGACGCCGCGCGCGCCGACATGATCACCGGCGTGCTGCTGTCGGACATCATCGCCTATTTCATCATCATCGCCACGGCGGCGACGCTCTACGTGAATGGCATCCAGATCCAGACGGCGGCCGACGCGGCCCTGGCCCTGGAGCCACTGGCCGGCCGCTTCTCGACGGTCCTCTTCGCCATCGGTCTGCTCGGCGCGTCTATCCTGGCAGCGGGCGTCCTGCCCCTCGCCACGTCCTTCTCGGTGTGCGAGGCGTTCGGCTGGCAGAGCGGGCTGGACGAGGATTTCACCCACGCCCGCATCTTCTACGGCCTGTTCACCGGACTGCTCATCCTCGGCGGCCTGGTGACACTCATCCCCGGCCTGCCCCTATTCCAGCTCCTCGTCCTGGTGCAGGTTGTCAATGGCGTGTTGCTGCCCATCGAGTTGCTGTTCATCATGCGGCTGGTCAACGACCGCGACATCATGGGCGACTATGTCAACGGCCGCCTGTTCAACATCGGGGCGTGGGCGACGACGATTAGCATCGGGGCGCTGTCGGTGTCGCTCCTCGTCATCAGCTTCATCCTGCCGCTATTCGGCATCAACCTGGGTGGGGGCTAACCATCATCCATCATTCGAGCTGTCAGGGTCCACCGGCGGCTCGTCCGGCAGGTCCACCGAGCGCGCGGCCGGGCTAACCAACCAGGGCGGGAGCTGGCGGATCTCGGTCTGATATAGCCGCATGGCGTGGGTGATGGCGCGCTTGGCGGACGCCGCGTTCTCCCAGCCTACGGGCGTGACTTTGACCCCCTGCAGGTCCTTGTAGACCGAGAAGAAGTGCGCCACCTCGTTGAGGTAGTGCTGCGGGATGTCGCTGATGTCGTGGTAGGCGCCGTACAGCGGATCGGAGTTCGGGACGGCGAGGATCTTGTCGTCCGGCTCGCCATTGTCGAGCATGCGAAACATGCCGATGGGGCGGGCGACGATAAGCGCGCCGGGGAAGCTCGGCTCGCCGACCATGACGATGACGTCCAGCGGGTCGCCGTCGTCGTAGTAGGTCTGGGGGATGAAGCCGTAGTCGCCGGGGTAGTACATTGCGGAGAACAAAACACGGTCGAGGCGGATCAGGCCGAGATTTTTGTCATATTCGTATTTGTTTTTGGAGCCGCGCGGCACCTCGACAACCGTATAGATGAGGTCAGGGGCCTCAGGACCTGGCGGCAGGTCGTGCCACATGTGGATGATTTGGCGGGTGACGGTCATGAGACGAATCCTTTCTACGAACGCCCTGGCTATGCCTCCATTATACCACAAACGCTATCTGTATCCGCGGCGCGCTTACTTGACGGTGAGCGTCCCGACCATGCCGGCCTCGGCGTGGCCCGGTACGGCGCAGTAGTAGCGATACTGGCCGGGGGGCAGCGCGGGCAGGTTCAGCGTGGCCGACTGGCCGGCCGCAATTCCCTGGCCGGTCGCCCAGCCATTTGGCACGCCGACATCGCCCGCCTTGTCGTTCGCCGGCGGCAGGTCGAAGATGAGGGAGTGGGCGAGCGCGCCGGCGTTGGAGAAGGTGACGGTGAGCGGGGCGTTCGCCGCCGCGGTCAGCTGCGTTTCCGCGAAGGCGATGTCCTTGCCGGTCACCTTCAACGCGCCCCCGCCCCCAGCCTGGCTGCACGCCGCCAACGCCCACACCATGAGAACCAACGCCGCGATCAGACCAACACGAGACCGATGTTCCATGCGCGCCTCCCTGAATAGGATAGTTGATAGGAGTTACACAGTTGGGCGGATTGATGGCTGGACCACGAAAGGAAGTCACCCAGCGCGTGTCTTTCGCGCCTTTCGCGCCCTTTCGTTACAGCGAAGCCAACCAGCCTGAGATCGAAGCGATCTGGTTGGTCTCATTCAAGTTAGCCGCGTTGCTCAACTCACCGCTTGCAAGGTCTCTCCATATCTCGTTCGCCATGCGCTTCTCGATGGCGGCGCCAACAAAGAACGTGTACGGGGAAGAGTCCGTGTCCGCGAAGGCGTCGCGGATGCGATTGAGGGCCGTCCGCGCCGTCTTCCAGTGCTCGTCGGCGCCGGCGGGGTCAATGCCGCCCTTGAGTTCGCCCAGGGCAATGTAGGACGAAGGCTGCGCGAACCCGGTGGTGTTGAGTTGGTTGGGAGCGAGGTTGACCAAACACATGTCCACGTTGCTCTTGACCGGCGGCGCCCAGACATTGAAGAGTAGCGTCCGGGACCCATGGTCCGTTTTCCATGTGAGCCCCCGCACCGACGTGTCTGGGTCCCATCCGCTTTTCGACGTGGACGACCATCGTCTCCTGGCGTCTTGCCATCTGTGCTTGATGCCAGCAATGCTTAGAGCAGCCATAATGCCATGAGTCAATTTCTGCTGCGCCAAGAAGTCTCCAACAGTGGGCATCGAGTCATCAAGGGTCCCGTTTCTTGCGTGGAGGAACCGAGCAACCAATTCCTCAGCAAACCCCACTCCCGCGAGTTCGAGTGTGTCCTTGATGAGGGTTTCTATGGCTTGCAGCTTTGTGTCAGCCCGAAGGCGAGGCAGTTCGCTCTCAGGTAGACCTGCTGCGATGAGAAGCGCCCCCTCTATGCCCCGTATTGCACTTAGGTCGCTTGGCGATCTGGCCGGAGCTATCACGTGCTGCAACGTGCGCGCCTGAGCAAGATATGGTTCTATCCGCCTGTCTCTTTCGATTCTCACGGCAGCTGCAAAGGCGCGCTTCGCCGCATCCGTGGTGATTAGGCCATCAGCGGACTGGAGGTGATCAAGATAGCATCGGTTCGTCACGAGTTTGCCATGCAGTTGAAGACCACCTAATTCTCACTGGCGGGAAGGGTCAGCGTGCGTCAACAATAGCAACGGCGGGTTCGCACGCGAGGTCGTTACCCGTTGCATACCTCAGCACATAGAGAGCATTGAGAATGCAATGCCGCGCATCATAATTGACATAGATATAGACAGTCTGTTCGTTGTATTCGCGGGCCACGTATGCAATCCCATCAGGTGGACGAAATGTGCTGAACAACGACACTCTTCTCCCAGAACGGTCCGCCAATGGAACGGAAATATGCGGGTTTCGCGTCAACGCGAACTTGCAACTTTCGACCAGCACGTCTTTCCAGCTTCTCACTCTGAGTACTGACTCGTCTGGCAATTTGAAGTGGCTTGGCTTCTTGCCGGTCAAGTCTGGAAGGTCTTCGAGACGGATAAAACGCACCTGATCAAGGGATTCGTTATCTTCCTGCGTTCGGGGTGCGGTAGGAGCGGGTTGACGAAGTGAAGGAGCCGATGGTCTGCCAAGACGATCTAGCTCTTGCTGAAGGGAAGAGACAGTGTTTTCGAGTTGCGCAACTTGCTGGGCAAGGCGGTCGATTGTCTGCTCTTCCGGCCAAAACCTCGCGGCGTCGAGACGCTGGACGAGATAGGCTGCGCATTCCACGGGATTGTCGCTGCCGAGATTCAAGATTCGTTCAACGCGGATATTCCCGGGTCGAAAGTCTGTGAAATGCTGCCAAATAAGGCCATCAGTAAGAAAAATATCTTGGAGTTCGAAAGTAAAGGCGTAATTGACCAGGGACATGATCAGGTTCGCTTGTGCGAGGTTGCTGCCAAGAGACTTCGCCTCGATGATCACCTTGACCGATGTATTGCTGTCATACAACGCATAATCGGCTCGCGTCTGGCCCAACGTTTTCTCGACCTCGACCATGTATGTGTTTGCCGTATCCCAGCCCAAAGCGCGAAGCACAGGATCGACCAGTACGGCTCGTGTGGCCGCCTCATTCCTTTCAAGTGTGGCCCTGTATCGAGAGGCCGACTCCTTGACCTGAGAAAGCAGCTCGCTCAAATTGCTGAGAGGACTGTGGATTTGCATCGAATAGTTCTCGCTCTACTGGGGAATCGCTCATCGTTCAGCACGCGGACTTACACGGCGATGGGCTGTTGGACCACGAAGGTCACGAAAGGACGCGAAAACCGCGAAAGGCTCACGGCGGGCGGTTGATTTTCGCGCCTTTCGCGCCCTTTCCAGACCTTTCGTGGTCCAACGCTCCGCCGAACTGCGTACCGCCTAGAAGTGAGTCACAGCCCAAGCGTGGACTGTTGAGGGGCAGCGGGGGTGGGCTGGTCGGTGGCCGGGGCGGTGGCGCGACGGCGCGGGCCAATCCACTGCGCGGCGGCCGGCGCCAGTTCGGCCAGCGGGCTGCGGCGGACGGTGGTCGGCGGCAGCGAGGCCACGAAATGCTGGCCGTAGGTCTTGGTCAGCAGGCGGCGGTCCAGCACGACCACGACCCCCCGATCCGTCTTGGAGCGGATGAGTCGCCCGAAGCCCTGGCGGAAGCGCAGAATGGCCTGGGGGATGGCGTACTGGCTGAAGGGATCGTCGAAGGTCTCCGACCGGGCGGCGAACACCGGGTCGCTCGGCACGTCGAACGGCAGGCGCGTCACGACGAGGCAACTCAGCGCCTCGCCGACCACGTCCACGCCCTCCCAGAAGCTGCGCGTGCCGAGGAGCACAGTGCGCTCGTTGGTCTTGAACGTCTCCAGTAGGCCGCGCCGACCACCGTCGAGGCCCTGGCCCAGGACGAGGATGCCCTCCTCGCCGAGGGGCTGGCTGATGGCGCGGTACGTCTGGCGCAGCTGGCTGTGGGACGTGAACAGGACGAGGGTGCGGCCCTCGGTGGCGCGGCACAGCTCGATGAGCGCGGTCTCTAGCCGCTTCTGGAAGTACGGTTGCGTCGGCTCCGGCATGTCCGTCGGCAGGTAGAGCAGGGTCGAGGCTTCGTAGTCGAACGGCGAGCCGACAGCGTCCTCGATGCAGTCGTCCAGCCCGAGGCGCTCGCGCACGTAGGCGAAGTCCTCGTTGGTGCGCAGCGTCGCCGAGGTCAGGACGACCGTCTCCTTCGCGCCGAAGAGCCGTTGGTGGAGCAGGTCGCCCACGTGGAGGGGCGCGCTGTTCAACTCGATGGTGTCACCGCGCGGCTGCACCGACACCCAGTAGATCATGTCCTGGCGCGGCTGGGCCAGGATATCCAGCGCGGCGTCGCTCATTTCCAGGATGGCGCGGCGGCGGGCGGCCAGCTCCCCCATCCACTCATCGTGGCGGGCCAGCTCGAAATCGGCGTCGTCGAGGCCGTGCCAGATGCGGCCCAGGCTTTCGCCGATGTGGCCGAGCTGGTCGTGGAGGTCGCGCCCCTCGGCTTCGATGGTCTCCCAGTCCGGCGAGACACGGATGCCGTGGGTCAGGCGAATCTGGATGTCGTACGCTGTCTGGCCGCGGCGCTCGGCGAGCTGGTCCTCCAGGAAGCGCTGGAGCAGGGTGAAGATCTGGGTGAGGCGGCGGCCCGAGCGCTCGATGTCGTTGTGCAGCGGGCCGATGAGGCGGGCAAAGTGCGCCTTCGTCTCCGGCGCGGCCTTGCTCAGCCGCAGAATGGCGTCCAGGTCGCCCAGAAACCCGCCCCACCGCTCGCCCGCCGCGCCCGCGCCTTCAACGGCGGGGCGGCTTGCCCCGCCGCGCATCGGGTGGCTCAGGTCGTAGAGCAGGGCCTGGGCGCTGCTCTGGGTGAGGTTCTGGCCGAGCTGGTCCGTGGCCCGCGCTTCGAGGTGGTGCGCCTCGTCAATGATGACGTGGTCGTACTCTGGCAGCACCTGACCGCCGACGGCCATGTCGGAGAGCAGGAGGGCGTGGTTGACGATGACGACGTGGGCGGCCTCAGCCTGGGCGCGGGCGCGCCAGTAGAAGCAGCCCTCGCCGCACACGTCGGGGCGGCAGGCGTCGGGGTCGGAGCAGACCTTCGACCACACCGCCATCTCGTCGCCCATCAGCGCCAGCTCGCCCACGTCGCCGGTCAGCGATGACGGCAGCCAGGCGAGGATTTTCGCCAGGACGCGCACCTCGGTCGTGGTCAGGTCGTCGCGGCGGCGGAAGGCGGCCAGGCGCGTGCGGCACAGGTAGTTGTTGCGGCCCTTGAGGACGGCGGCGCGGAAGGGGATCGGCAGGACGCGCTGGAGATCGGGCAGGTCCTTGGCGAACAGCTGGTCCTGGAGGTTGATGGTATTGGTGGAGATAACGACTCGCTCGCCGTTCTGCGCCGCCCAGTAGATGGCCGGGATGAGGTAGGCCATGCTCTTGCCGGTGCCGGTGCCCGCCTCGACCAGCAGGTAGCCGCCGTCGTTGAACACCTCGGCCACGTCCTGGAGCATCTGCACCTGCTGCGGCCGGTGCTCGTAGGCCGGAAAGCGCTGGGCGAACGCGCCGTGCGGCCCCAGCAGCGCCGCCAGGCTGTCCGTGTCCAGGAGGGTGCGCGTCCTGGCCTTGCGGAGCGGCTCCAGTTCCTCCTCGCCGGATAGCAGGCCCACCGCGCCCCCGCGCATCGCGCCCTTCGCGCGGAGCTGCGCGCCGATAGACGTGCCGAAGGCGCTGCGCGTCCTGGCCCGCTCGGCGTCCTGGAACACGGTCTTGAGCGGCCAGTCAATGCGCGCCGTCAGCCGGTTGATCTCGCGCAGCGCGTCCAGGTCCAGGTCCTCGGCGCGGCGCATGAGCGCCAGGAAGAGGTCGCGCGCGGCGCAGGCGTCCTGGAGGGCGCGGTGGTGGGTCGGGAAGTCAATGCCTAGCTCGTCCATGAGCGTCGCCAGGTTGTAGCGCGAGGCGAAGGGAACCAGGATGCTCGCCAGCTCGAACGTGTCAATGCTGGCGTGGCCGACGAGGACGCCGGCGCGGCTGAGGTAGCCGAGGTCCTGGGCGACGCTGTGGCCGACGACGGTCGCGCCGCCGACGAAGCGCT
>JAXLWJ010000063.1:0-8650 GCA_046328535.1 Anaerolineae bacterium | reverse complement strand
TAGTTAATGTGCATCAATCGGCGGCGTCGCCGAGCAACGACGATGCCGGGCCTTGCGGAGAGCCGTCCTGCTGTCCTGCTGAGCCGAAGGCGAAGCATCTGGGCCGCCGCAGTCCAGACCTCTCGCTCCGCTCGGGGTGATAGCCTAGACGTTTCTTGTGTCGGCGCATGCCGCCACGGGCATGGAGGTCTTGCAATGACAGCCCAGGCTTATTTTCAGGTCTACAAATCATTTACGCACCCATGTGGGCGCCGGCCGGCGGCCAGGCGCGGGGGCGGGTGGGGGCGGTGGCCCAGGTCAGCGGCCGGGCATTGTACGGCGTCAGGGCGACGAGCTGGCCCGCGCGCCACTCGGCCGCGCCCGAGCGCAGCATCTCCGCCAGGAACGGCGCGACGAAGTCGGCCGGCTCGCAGTCGAAGACGTGGCGCGCGTAATCCTGGAACCAGGCGCATTGGAGCAGATAGGGGCCGACCTCCGCCTGGGCCATGCCATCCCGCAGCATCAGATGAAAGGCGAAGATACGCTTCGCCCCGTGCCACGCCGCCTTCTCCGGCGCGCTCAGCCAGCCCTCGTAGCGGCGGCGGGCGGCGTCTATCGCCCGCAGGGGCGTCGCCATCGGCGGGCCGTGACCGGAGACGGCCCAGGTCAGCGGCAGGCGGGCCAGGCGCGCCAGCGACTCAAGGGCGCGCTCAATGGCCCCGCTGCCCTCGCGGAACGGGTTGAGCCAGGCCACGTCGTCGCTGTGGAACACATCGCCGGCGATCAAGACACCGTCGGTGGGCGAGTACAGCGAGAGGTGGCCCAGGGTGTGGCCGGGCGTGTGGAGCGTCTGGAGGGTGACGCGCCCGGTGTCGAGCGTGTCACCCTCCGACAGCGGCTGCGTGATGGTGTACGGCTCGATGGGCTGGTCGAGCCACTCGGCCGCGCACGCCTCGCGGTCGCGGCGGTTGATGGCGCCGGCGTCCCAGCGGTGAGCGGCAATGGGCAACCCATAGCGGGTCTGAAAGCCGTAGTTGCCGCCCACGTGATCGCTGTGATAGTGGGTGTTGACGATGAGCGCCAGGCGCTCCGACGCCACACCGGCGTCACGCAGCAGGGCGTCCGTCACAGCGAAATCGCTGCCGAAGCCCGTGTCCACGAGGATGGGCCGCGGACCGTGAACCAGCGCCATGTTGGCGCTGGGGAAGGTGCGCTGGAAGACGGTCAGCCACGCGGGGCAGGACATCGGGCGGGGCTACCAGACGCGCGCTTCGTACAGCTTGTGGACGTAGTGGTCGAGCATCTTGGGCCACCACGGCCAGTCGTGGGCGACGTCGTAGCCCCACAGGTCGAGCCAGTGGTTGACGCCCTTGTCGTTGAGCATGTTGGAGAGGTGGATCGTGCGGCCCGGCTCCTCGTAGGCCCCCTGGCCGGAGGACAGGATAATGGCGTCCTGGCGCATGCGCGAGAGGTGCCAGTCGTCGTGGAGGTTGGGCAGGTAGCTGCCGGGGTTGTTGAAGTACAGGTTGTCGTCGAAGTAGCCGTCCAGGTAGTACGCAATGTCGTACGTGCCGCTGATGGCGATCAGGCCGCGGAGGACGTCGGGGTGCTTGAAGAAAGTGTTGGCGGCCGAGTAGGCCCCGATGCTGATGCCGGCGATGACTGGCTGAATCCACGGGTCGCCGCTGTTGATGCGGATCCAGGGCAGCACCTCGGACACAATGTAGTCGTCATACGCCGCGAGGAGGGCGGTGCGCTGCCAGCCCGGCATGCCGTGGTCGAACAGCGCCCACTTGGTGATGTTGTTGATGCTGTAGATGCGCAGCCGGCCGTTGTCAATGTGGTGGCCGAGGTCCTGGATGAGGTGATACCGTTCGTACTCCAGGTAGTCGGCGGTGGCGGTGGGGAGCATGAGCAGAGCCGGTCCGGCGTGGCCGTAGGCGGCGATGGGCATGTCAATGCCGATTCGCGTGCTGTACCACTGCGCCTCGCTGCGATGCATGAGCGTTCTCCTTGCAGGCGGTATGGATTGTGAGATTTGGGGCGGTCCCGCGCGTCACAGTAACTTCTGCGCGGCCGCCGCGTTATAGATAGTGACTTGGGGGTTAGGCAGCAGAGCCAAACCGGCTATAATTATAGCACGGGCGCTCTGAAGCGCTACCTATCCGACTGCGTGCATCCGCCGCCGCACGCCCACACGACTCGACCCTGGAACAGGCGACGGGAGCCGCATGACTCTTAGCCCGCGACGATTCGTCCATTTCGCACTGCTGGCCGCTGTGCTCGTGTCTCTGCTGGGAGCGCCAGCGGCTTTTGCCGAGTCCCCGCCGACCAAGCTCGGCATCGGCCTGTACCTCGAAAGCTACGCCGCGCGCGACGCCATCTTCCAGATGCGTCCCGCCGTCGTGCTGATGCAGGACCCCTCGCTGAAACTGCCCCACGAGATCAAGCAGACGCTACCCAAGACGCTCATCATCGGGCGCTACTCCGTCGAGGATACAGTGACGCCGGAGGGCGCCGTCCGCTACGCCGACGCCATTGACGCGAAGTTCGCGTCGCTCAAGGGCGCGATCACGGCGTGGACGTTCTACAATGAACCCGGCGTCCAGAAGCCGGGCGAGGCCGAGGCGTTCGACCGCGCCCAGGAGGCCTTCGCGCGGCGGATGCACGAGCGCGGCTGGCGCGTCGCCGGCTTCAACTTCGGCGTCGGCGTCCTGGAGCCGGGCGACTACACCCGCCTGTTCCCGCGCAGCCTGCCCCTCGTGGACTACATCGGCGTCCACGCCTACGGCTCGCAGCAGGACTTCTTCATGAACGGCCCTGACCGCGACTTCTACGCCCTGCGCTACCGCAAGATCCGCGCGGCGACGCTGGCGGCGGGCTACGACAAGCCGTTCGTGCTGACCGAGACGGGGACGTGGAGCGCGTGGAAGGGCCGGGCGAGCATCGGCGACGTCGTGCAGGACTACATGTGGCTGGAGCGGGAGATCGAGAAGGACGACTACGTGGTCGGGCAGGTGCCGTTCCTGCTGGACGGATTTGCCTGGGACGGCTTCCGCCTGCTGGATACCGAGGCGGTGGGCGCGTTCACCACCCACAATCAGGACCGCCCGCCGGCGGCATACGCGACGCGCACCCCCACGCCCACCCCGACCCCGCCCGGCCCACCGACGCCGACGATCCTGGACCTGCTGGCCGCCATTCCGTCCCTGGAGCAGGCGCGGCAGCACATCCCCGAGCTTCAGGCGCTCATGCGCCTGCCGGCTGAGATGCGCGGCCCGGCGAGCAAGCTGCTGGCGGACCGGCTCGGCGTGAGCCAGGTGACGCTGTACCAGTGGCTGTCGTGGCTGGAGGTCAGCGGGGAGCTAGGCGACCTGGCCCCGGCGACGCCGACACCAGCCGCCACCCCGCCGCCGCCGCAAGCCGCAGCGGGCGGCGAATTCAAGGTGTACCTGCCGGCGATCTATCAGAACATCGCGCCGCCCTCGCCGCGGCCCTCGCCGACGGCCACCCCGGCGGCCACGCCATCGAGCGCGGCCCCGGAGCTGCGCCACGGTGGACCGCAGTAGAGACGCGCTACCGTAGAGACGCGCTATAGCGCGTCTCTACCTAGTTGCGTATTCCTGGATCAGCGCGGCCTTTTCGAGCCGCCCCATGCGGCGGTACGCCTCGGCCTCGTAGGCCAGCGGCAGAACGCGCAGGCGCATCCCCTCGACCGCGACGGTCAGCGCCAGGCTCGGCAGGTCCGGCGGCGGCTCCCAGCCGCCATCGCCGCGCTTCTGAATGCCGCCGATGACCTCGACCTGCACACCAGCTATCTCTAGCTTTCCCTTGAGCGAGCGCCCCCACGACCGCTCGGCTAATGTGACCGGCTCCGTGACATACACGGCCAGACGGCGCGCGATCTCGTGGGCGCTGGGGTCGTCCGTCTGGATGTCTACGTCGTTCGGCTCCAGCGGCATACCCTGGAGCGCCAGCCCGACACTGCCGGTGATGACCCAGAACACGTCCGGCAGCGCGGCCTCCAGTCGCCGCAACACGGCCCAGATTTGCGGTCGCATCGAGTTCCTCCGTGAACCTGTGACGGTGTGGCGGGGTTACGGGTGACGGGGTGATGGTCAAGGTCAGGGGATAGAAGGTAACGCAAAGGCGCAAGGACGCAAAGGAAGAAGAGACGTCTTGATCTTTCCCCTTTGCGTCTCTGCGCCTTTGCGTTTCTATGCTCTTAGGAACTCACGCCGCACCAGTCCAGCGCCGCCGCGACAGGCGCCTGGGTCGTCTGGACGACCAGGTCGGCGTCCACCCACTCGGCGATGCTGTGCAGGCCCCCACCCGTACACCCGAACAGCACCGTCGGAATGCCGGCCGCCTGGAGCAGCGCGGCGTCCGTCGAGCAATCTGCCGATGAGGCGCGGCGGCTGGCCGAGCGCGCCCTCGACTGCGACGGCGACGGTCAGCGCGATGGGTCGTCGGCGCCGTCTCGAACGGCTCGCGGCTGAACAGGAAGCGCGCCTCGGCCTGGAACGTCGGGTCGGCAGCCGCCAGGGGCGCCCGCCCAGCGCGTCCTCTCCGCCATAACGCTGTGCCGCGTCTCGCCGTCACCGTGCGCCGCTCGATCTTCAGGACGCGGTCGAGGTAGACGCTCGGGCTCCCGCCCGCCCTCGATGATGGAGGCGTGGACGGAGGGCGTGACGAGGGGCGGGTACGGGGCGCCCCGCCAGCTCTTGGGCGTAGGCTTCCAGGGCGACCAGGACGCGGCCGCTGGGCGATGGCGTCTACGCCCTCGTTCAGACGGCCTGCCGTGGGCGGCGCGGCCTGTCGCGGATCTCGATCTCGATCCACATGAAGCCGCGGTGCGCCAGGCACAGGTCGAGGTCGGTCGGCTCGGTGACGATGGCGGCGTCGGCGGTGTAGGCGCGGGCGATGGCCTCGGTGCCGACCGAGGGCGTACTCCTCGTCGGCGACGCAGGTGATGATGAGGTCGCCCTGGAGGCGGACGGCGCGGGCGATGGCCTTCGCCGCCCACATTATGGCCGCGACGCTCCCTTTCATGTCCACGCTGCCGCGCGCCCCAGATGCGGCTGCCCTCGCGCCGCGCCGTGAACGGCTGCGGCATCCTCGACGCCGACGGTATCCAGGTGACCGTTGAGCATGAGCCGAGCGCCCGCCGCCCGTCCCCGGCCAGGATGCCGATGGCGTTGGGGCGGCCCGGCGCGGCCTCCTGGACCTCGACACGCAGCCCCGGCGTCGCGCATGAAGGTGGCGCAGTATTCGGCGAGGCTGGGCCTCGCCCATCGCGCGGTACGAGATCAGGGTTGATGGAGGAATGGCGATGGTCGGACAGGGTGGCGAGGACTTCGGACGACGTGACCCCATACTCGTGGGGCATCGGGTCTCCTGGCGCTGGGCGCGTGATAGATGGTAGATATTATAGCCGAGGTGTATCATAGCCGCAAGAAGGAGGACGCATGGCGCAGGCAATCATTCATCCGACGGCGGAGGTCTCGCCCCACGCGACGCTTGGCGAGGGCGTCAAGGTCTGGAAGGGGGCGCAGGTGCGGGAGGCGGCGGTTCTCGGCGACAACGTCATCGTCGGCAAGGACGCCTACATTGTTGATTTCGACGTGCGCGTCGGCGCGAACTGCAAATCCAGAACGCCGCCCTCGTCTACCATCGGCGATTCTGGAGGAGGGCGTATTCATCGGCCCCGGCGCGATCCTGACCAAAAACCGCGCGCCGCGCGCATCAACCCGGACGGCCGCCAGAAGAGCGCCGACGACTGGGAGGCGCGGCAGACGGTGATTCGCTACGGCGCGTCGGTGGGCGCGGGCGCGGTGATCGGCCGGGCTGACGGTCGGGCGCTTCGCCCTGGTCGCGGCGGGGGCCGTGGTGACGCGGGACGTGCCGGCGCACGCCCTGGTCGTGGGCGTGCCGGCGCGGGTCGTGGACTACGTGTGCGCGTGCGGCGCGGCGCTCGACGGCCCGCCGCCTGCGGAGCAGTGCCGGCATGCGCCGGTAGGGCCGATTCTTGCGCAGCGGGCTCAAACTCGCACAATTAGGGGCCCGTTCCGCGACGAAAGAACCCATGTCCAATCTAGCGCCCGCCGACCCAACGGTGGCCGCACCGCTGCGGCACCAGTCCGCGACTTCGGCTGCTGGCAACTGGGTGTGTTCATCTCGGCATCGGCACCCAGATGCAGTTCGTCGCCATCAACTACCAGGTCTACGACATGAGCCAGTCGCCCGGTGGCGCTAGGCTCCGGCATCGACTATTCCGCGTCATCCCCATCATCGTGCTGTCCTGTTCGCGGGGCTGATCGCCGACGCCATGGAGCGGCGGCGGCTCTTGTTCGTCACCCAGATATTCATGATGGGTATCGCGGCCGCTGGCCGTTCTCACGGCTACGGGCGTCGTCAACGTCTGGATGATCTACCTGCTCACCATGCTGAGCGCGGCGGCTGTCGCCTTCGACAACCCGGCGCGGCAGTCGCTCGTCCCGAACCTCGTGCCGCGCGAGCACTTCGCCAACGCCGCCAGCCTCAACACCATCGCGTGGCAGGGCTGAACATCATCGGCCCCGCCGCCGCCCGGCCTGATCATCGGACAGCTCCGGACGCAGCGACGGTGTACTGGATCAATGCGGCCTCATTCGTCGCGGTGCTAATCGCGCTCGTCCTCATGCGCACGCGCATCGGCCAGCGAGCATGCAGACCGTCGGCGCTGGGCGCGCTCAGGAGGCTGCGCTTCGTCTTCAGCACGCCCATCATCCGCTCGACGATGCTGCTCGACTTCGTCGCCACCTTCTTCGGCGCGGCGCAGCGGCTCTGCCCATCTTCGCGCAGGAGTTGGGCGTGGGCGCGGAGGGCCTCGGCATCCTCTACTCGGCGACGGCGCTCGGCGCGGTCGTCGCCAGCGTCGTCATGTCCTTCGTACACCCGGATTCGCCGTCGGGGCCGGTACTCCTGGTGTCCGTGGAGTCTACGGGTTGGCGACGATTGTGTTCGGCCTGTCGCGCAACTTCTGGCTGGCCTTCGCCGCCCTCGCCGTGACGGGCGCAGCCGACATCGTGAGCACGGTCATCCGGCAGACGGTGCGCCGAGCCAGCACGGGCGCACGCGCCCGGGCGCATGGTCTCGGTGAACATGATCTTCTTCATGGGTGGGCCGCAGCTCCGGCGAGTTCGAGGCTGACGTGGTGGCTGGGCTGGTGGGCGCGCCGCTGTCCGTAGCCTCGGCAGGCTGGCGTGTGTCGCCTGTGTCGTCGGCGTCAGCTGCTTCAGCCAGACGCTGCGCCGCTGACGACGAGCGGAGCCTCAGCCACGGCGGAGCAGCGGCGGGACCTTTGCCCGCCCAGCGCCGCGCCTCGGACTGAGTTGGCCCGCCCCAGGGACACAGGGGATGATAGGAACGCAAGGCGCAAAGACGCAAAGGAAGAAGAGACTTCTTGATCTTTCCCCTTCGTCTTTCCTGACCAATGACCTGGGCTGTCATGCCGAGAACCCTATGCCCGTAGCGGCATGCGCCAGCGCGAGAACATTGCCAAGCCGTCGTTGCGAGCGACAGCGAAGCAATCCCCCGCCGTGGCAAAGGGCAAGGCTATGCGGCGAAAGTGCGTCCTGTCGCCCAGCGGGAAGCTGCTTCGTCGTCCTATCGTCCTCCTCGCAGCGACGCCGTCTGTGTTCTGAGCAGGCACGAGGTATCTGGTCCGCCGCAGTCCAGACCCCTCCTATCGTCGGGGTGACAGCGATTCTTATGCGCTATGGCGAGCCTATGAAGGACTTCGATGTCGTCGTTGTCGGTGACCTCAACCCTGATGTGGTGCTGAGCGGGGATGTCGTCCCAGTCTTCGGGCAGACGGAGAAGGTCATCGAGGATGCGCGGGTCGTCGTCGGCAGCTCGGCGGGCATCTTCGCCTGCGGCGCGGCCCGTCTCGGCCTGCGTGTCGCCTTCGCCGGTCTCGTCGGCGACGACGCCTTCGGCGCGTTCATGCGCCGCGCCCTGGCCGAGCGCGGCGTGGACACGTCGGGCGTCGTGGTCACGGGCGAGGTCACGACGGGCGTGAGCGTCATTCTCTCCCAGGTACACGACCGCGCCATCCTGACACACCTGGGAACCATCGCCGCGCTGCGCCTGGCCGACATTGACCTGGGCCTTGTCGCGCGGGCGCGCCACCTGCACCTGGCGAGCTACTTCCTGCTGGCGGGCTTGCGGCCAGATGCGCCGGCGCTCTTCGACGCGGCCCACGCCCTGGGCCTGACCGTCTCCCTCGACACCAACTACGACCCGGCCGAGGCGTGGGACGGCGGCCTGCGCGACGCCCTCGCCCGCGCCGACATCTTCCTGCCCAACGCGACCGAAGCCCTGGCGATCACGGGCGCGCTCGACGCGAACGTGGCCCTGGCGGCTCTCGCTGCGGTCACGCCGACCGTTGCTGTCAAGCTCGGCGCGGCGGGGGCGATTGCGCGGCGCGGGGAGGAGACGGCGGCGTCCGCGTCGTTTCCGGTCGTCGTCGCCGACACGACGGGCGCGGGCGACTCCTTCGACGCCGGTTTCCTCTACGCCTGGCTGAACGGGTGGGGGCTGGCGCGCTGCCTGCGGGTGGCCTGCGCGTGCGGCTCGCTCTCGACGCGCGCCGTCGGGGGCATCGCCGGCCAGCCGACGGCGGCAGAGG
>JAXLWJ010000062.1:0-9289 GCA_046328535.1 Anaerolineae bacterium | reverse complement strand
ACGTTGCCGGTAACGCCGAAGGGGATGCCCGGAATCTTGCCGTTGAACGTCTTGGGGTCGGTGGCCTTGGCGATCGGCGGCAGCCAGCCGCCGTGGGCGTCGCCGATCTTCTTGTACAGGTCATCCATCGGGACGAGCTGATTCTGCGTGTTGAGCTGGAGCATGAAGTCGCGGCCCAGGTCGAAGGCGTCGGGCGCGTTGCCCGCCTGGATGGCCGCCGAGACCTTCTGCACCGTCTCGTTCTGGTTGACCATCACAACCTCGACGGGGACGTTGCGCGCCTTGCCCCACTCCTTGATGCGGTCCTCCAGCATCTTGTTGGCCTTGTCCGAGAAGATCAGGCCGCCCCAGTAGACGAACTTGTCGCCCTGGAGCTTCGGGAGCGCGCCGGCTGCGCCAGCGGCGGCCGCCGCGGCGGTTGGTTGAGCCGCCGCCGGCGCTGTCGTCGGCTGCGCGGCCTTCGGCGCCGCCGTCGGCGCGTCCGCCTGCTTGGCAGCGGGCGCGGACGTGGCCTGCGCCGGCGCGGCGGCCGGCGCGGCTTGCTGGGCGCACGCCGCCACAGCCAGCGCCAACAGCGCGATCATCGCCGCCAGCAGGGCGAGGTGAGCAAAACGGGTGTGCAGTCGGTGCATGAATCTCCTCCTTGAGCTTTTGCTAGACAGGCGGGCCGCCTGTTAGTAACCGTGCATGCTGCCGTCGGCGCGGCGGATCGCAGGCAGATACTTCCGATGCCAGGCGAAGCGCGCCACCAGCTCCTCGTTGATGTCCACGCCCAGGCCCGGCGTGTCGGGCAGCTTGAGATAGCCGTCCTCGAACCACGCGCCGCCCGTCATGACCTCGTGAACGATGTCGGCGTGGCGCACCCACTCCTGGATGCCAAAGTTGGGGATCGCCATGCCCACGTGGGCCGATGCCGCCGCGCCAATCGGCCCCACATCGCCTGGGCCGTGGAACGCCGTGCGAATGTCGAACGGCTCGGCCATCGCCGCCAGCTTCTTGCCCTCGGTGATGCCGCCGATGTGCATCGGCGAGCAGCGCATGTAGTCAATGGTCTGCTCCAGGAGCATGGGCATGATCTGGAACTTGCTGCTGATGATCTCGCCGATGCCCAGCGGCGTCGTGCTGGCCTGGCGCACGATGCGCATGCCCTCGACGTTCTCCGGGCTGATGGGATCTTCCAGGAACATCAGGCGGTACGGCTCCACGCTCTTCGCCAGCCGCGCCGCTTGAATCGGCGACAGCCGGCCGTGGGCGTCGTGGAATAGCTCCACATCCCACCCCACCTTGTCGCGCAGATGCTCGAACAGCCTCGGAACGATCTGGAGATACGGCTCCGGCTCCCACACACCCTCGTAGGGCAGCCGCTTCTCGAACGCCTCGCGATACGCGGGATCATTCTTGTCCTCAGCGCCGTAGCCGCCCGGCATCCCCGGCGTCTCGACCTGGGCGCGAATGACCTTGTAGCCGCGCTCCTTGTACTTCAGAACTTCATCGGTGGCCTCGTCGAGATCGCGCCCGTGGGCGTGGACGTAGGTCAGCAGGCCGCGGCGCGTCGGGCCGCCGAGCAGCGAGTACACCGGCAAACCCGCCACCTTGCCCTTGATGTCCCACAGCGCCATGTCAATGGCGGCCAACGCCGTGTTCTGAATCGGGCCGCCGCGCCAGTACGCGCCGCGATACAGGTACTTCCAGATGTCCTCGATAGCCCCTGGGTCCTTGCCGATGAGCGTCGGCGCCAGGTGATTCTCCAGCAGCGACGCGACGGCCAGCTCGCGGCCATTCTTGGTGCCTTCGCCAACGCCGTAGACGCCCTGGTCGGTTAGGATCTTGACCAGGACATACGTCTGGCCCGCCTCGCCGGCGGGACAGGTCACGAACACGCGAACCTCGGTTATCTTCATCGGTAACCCCGTCAGAGTATGCGGTGGCCGGCAGGGGCCACTCAGAATAGTGAGATAAGGAGGAAGAGATTGCGCCGTCCCATCATGCGTCACAGGGCGACGGGGGCTGAGTGTACAACGGCGGTGGTGAACTGTCAAGTCAAAGTGGCGGCTCGTCGTCCCGGGCGCGCCGCTTTGTGCCGCGCGCCTCGGCCGGCGCCGTGCGCAGCCACTCGACCCACTGGGGCGAGATCTGCGCCTGCTGCCAGTCGTAGATCAGATCGGTGCAGACGCCGCGCAGTGGGCCGTTGCCGGGGCCGCGGTCGGCGACGTAGGCCGCGAGCATCGGCGCCAGCGCGTCCGGGTCGGGGTCGGCGGCGATGATGTCCTCGATGACCTGGAGCTTGAGGGACGCGCCATATTCGTCGGCCCGCATGTCGCGGGCGCGTTCGCGGGGCTTCTCCCAGCGAGCGCGCATCAATTCAAACAGGTCCTTGGGCCGCAGCTCGGGCATGCGTCGCTCATCCCCCGTCCCCTTCTCCCAAAATGGGAGAAGGGGGGTCAGATTGCCAGACATCGCGGCGCCCGGCCGGCCGCCGCAGCCCGCGTTCCTCGGCCAGCACATCCAGGTACAGGCTGCGCAGGTTCTCGACCGGCAAGAGCAGCGTCGGCAGCGCCGCGAACGTCGTCTCGGTCTTGACGTAGCCGCCGCAATGCCCGCACGTCTCGACGCGCCAGCGCGCATCACCCTCGGCGCTAAAGGAGCCGAGCAGCGCTGTGTCGGTGGTGTCGCAGTAGGGGCAGCGCAGGCGCTGGGCGCGCCAGTCGCCGCCACACAGGCCGCAGCGCAGCCGCCGCGTCAACTCGACGCCGCGCCACTCCCCCAACGCAGGCCACTCGCCACAGATGGGGCAATAGCCCATCTGCCACCGTTCGAGGTCTAACGTCGGGTCGTTGGCTGCGACCCACGCCTGGAGCGTCGGGGCGATGCTCCAGCGCAAGAGGCTTGGCAGAAGGGGCGTGTCCAAACGCTGGGCGTAGCCCTGGAGTGTGTCCCAATCGCCGGCCAATGTCGTGAGCAGCCAATCCTGGGCAACGCCCGGCTCTCGCACAAGTTGGTGGAGAATGCGCGCCTGCGCCTTCGTTTCTCGCCGCCTTTCCACGAGCTTCAGCAGAGCGTGGAACACGCCCTCGGCGTGGGATAGGTCGAACGCCGCCTCATGGCCCGGCAACAGCGGGATGCCCCGCGCCACGCGGACCCGAACCTCGTCCGCAGCCGGCCGCCAGGGTGACAGCGGCGCGGTCGGACGATACTGGCACAGCATAATGTCACGCTGGACAAGCGCCGCCTCCCGCAAATCGGACTTCTCGCGCGCCAGCGTTTCTAGGGCCTTCACCGCATCAGCGACAGACATCCTCTTGCACCCTTTCGATCACCGCATTTCCTACGAGAAAACATCTCGACAACGAGGGAATCATGATGTATACTGTATTTGAGAGGGAAGGAGGCCCGCGATGGCGCATTCCCTGGCGGGGCCAGCCCCTGATGCGACCCAGGCGCTCGAGGCGGCGACGCCGGCAACACGCGACCGGTACGCTGATCTGATTCGCGCCGCGGCCATTCTGCTTGTGGTCCTCGGCCACTGGCTTATGGCTGTCGTAGACTGGGACGGGCCGGTGTGGCTCGGCAATCTTCTCGCAATTCTGCCGAGGCTCCAGGTGCTCACCTGGACGCTCCAGATCATGCCCCTGTTCTTCTTCGTCGGGGGCTTCGCCAGCCTGCTGAGTCTGCGATCAATCCATCGCCGAGGCGGCGGCTACGCCGACTTCATTTACCATCGGTCGGCGCGTCTTCTTCGCCCCATCGGCTTCTTCTTCGCAATCTGGATACCAGTGGCGATTGTCCTCCAGATAACGCGGCCAACGTCGGACGCTGTGCGCACGCTGTCCTTGATCGCGGTCCAGCCCCTGTGGTTCATCGGCGTCTACATGCTTGTCATTGGCCTGACGCCGCTGACGCGAGCGCTCCATCGGCGGTGGGGCGCCGCCGTCCCCGTGGCTCTCTTCGCCACCGTCGTCGTGGTTGATGTCACTCGCTTCACCCTGGCCGTGGACGCCATCGGGCTGATCAACATGGCCGCGGTGTGGATGCTGGCCTACCAGTTGGGCTATTTCTACGCCGACGGGCGTCTGCAACGCATCAGGCGCGAGCGGCTCGTCGCCGTGATTCTTGGCAGCATCGCCCTGCTCGTCGGCCTGACAACCTACGGCCCCTATCCCCGCAGTCTGGTCGGCCTGCCCGGCGACCGATTCTCGAACATGTTCCCGCCAACGCTGTGCATCGCCGTCCTTGTGATTCTGCTTGTGGCGCTCGCCATGCTCGTGCGCGAACCGCTGACGCGCTTTGCGCAGCGCCCACGAGTGTGGGCGGCTATCGTCGCGATCAACATGGTCATGATGACCATTTTCTTGTGGCATCTGACCGCATTCGGTCTCGCAACGGGCGCACTGCGACTGCTCGGCATCTCTCTACCACCGCCGGGGACAGTCGCGTGGGTCGTGACGCTCCCCCTGTGGCTCGGGTTGCTCGCCACCATCCTCTTCGGCCTGGTCAAGCTGTTTGGGCGGGTTGAGAAGGCGCCTTTGCCCAAGCGCGCCCTTGTTGGCCCGCCTCTCTCGCGCACGGTCGTCGCCGCCGCCGGCCTGCTCTACGTCGTCGCCGGCATTCTCATGTTGGCCTACGCCGGTTTGGCAGGCCTGGTCAGCCCCGACGTCGTCCAGTACTCTGGCTTCGCCGCCGGCGCCCTCATCGCGCTCGTGCGACTTGGGGTAGGCGCGGCTCTCATCAGCGCCGCAACCCGCGCGAACATGCGCCGTCCGGTGGGACTGGTAGCGGCGCTCCTGATGGCGCTGGCCGGGGTCGAGGCGCTCATGCCAGGCCCGGCCGGCGGGCCGGGAGACGCGGCGGTACACCTGTTCACGGCGCTCGTTCTGCTGGCCGCCCTGGCAGCGACAGCGCAGCGCGCCAACCTGAAACACGCGCTCCGCTGACAGGCACGGGATCACTAACAGCGGACGTAGTGCAGGTCCTGGAACTGGGCGCGGAAGTCCACAACGTCGGGCCTGACGCCGGCTGGGTCTTCGCCCCCTACCAGCACCCGCGCCATGAACCCGGCGACCGTTCGCATGTCCCGCGGCGTCATCCCCCAGCGCGTCACCTCCTGCGTCCCGATGCGGATCGCGTTCGCGTCGTCCGGCAGCTCGGCGATGGGCAGGGTGATGCTGCTCATGAGCAGGTTGGCGCCGGAGAGGAGCGCCGACGCGCGATTACCGCCACCGTAGGCCAGCGCCTCGACAGCGACGTGCTGCGAGCCGGTGAAGCCGCGCCCCGCGACGTGATGCACCGTGACGCCGAACTCGTGCAGCGCCTCGGCCAGCGCCTGGGCGTTGGCGATGCACGCCGCCCCATACGCCGGCCCGAACTCCAGGAGGTCCAGCACGGCGACGACCATCGCCGCCGCCTTGCTCAGGTCGAAGTTCGCCGTCATGCCCGGGTAGGCCACCCGCTCGAGGCGGTCGGCCAGCTCGGCCGACGTTGTCAGGATCATGCCGGACGGTGGCCCGCCGAACGACTTGTACGTCGAGCCGGTCATGACATCGGCGCCCTCGTGGAGCGGCTGCTGGAAGTGGCCGCCAGCGATCAGGCCGCCCATGTGCGCCGCGTCGTAGAGTACCCACGCCCCAAGTTCATCTGCCATCTGCCTCACCGCGCCCATCGAGTAGGGGAACAGGCACATGCTGCCCGCGACGATGATGAGCTTGGGCCGCAGCGCCCGCGCCTTCTCGATGAACGCCGCCTCGTCAATATCCATCCGCGAAGCGTCGAATGGCACCTCGTGGATATCGAGGCCGTACAGGCCAGCCGCGCCGGCGGCGTGGTGACTCACGTGGCCCGCCGCTGCGTCGGAGAAGGCCATGATCGTGTCACCGGGCTTCGTCGTCGCCATGTAAACGTAGAGATTAGAAATGGTGCCGCTCGGGACGCGGTACTCGGCGTAGGGCGCGTCGAACAGCTTCTTGAGCAGCGCGCCCAGCATGATCTCGATCTGGTCGCCGTACTGCATGCCCATGTTGTACTTCGCGCCGGGGTAGCCGAGGCTGGCGCGGCTGCCGAGGGTGGACGACAGCATGCGGCCGACGCGCGGGTTGACGATGTTCGTGCCGGCGTAGAGCTGCACACACTCGTGGTCCATGTAGCGCTCATGGGTGTTCACGAGGCGCTCAAGCTCGGTGTCCAGCTCGGTGGGGGACAGGGTCAGATAGCGGGCCGTGTTGTCCTGGATAAAGGCGTCAACCTCGGAGCCAACCCACGGGCGGCGCGAGGCAAGTTCTTCCACGTTCATGAGACCTCCACAGGGGTGGGTGATTGTGCGGCAGCGGGCGGCCCAGGCTCGAGCAGTCCTGGGCGCGCGCGACCCCAAGTATACACCGAAGCCCCCCGTGGGAGTAGAACGCCGTCCGCTATCGCTTATCCGGCTCAGCGGCGGGCGGCACAGACCCCGTCGCGCCGATGGGGGACAGATACGGGCCGGGTGTGACAGCCACGAATTTGCTGGGGAACGGCTCCACCGTCGGTGGTCGGTTGCCGACATCGGCGCCCGGCCCGCCGGCCCGCTGCCGCTGGGCTTCCGGACTGGCGCAGGCAGCCAGGGTCAAGCATAGCCACACGACCGCCAGCGCCATCAACAACTTTTGCATGCGCGCCTTCTCCCTCTCCGTGTCATTTGTAGCGCCGACTTTGGTCGGCTCTTGGATGCCGACTAATGAACATCACCGAAATAACCACGCCATTGTGGGCGGGCCGCGCTCCGCGCGGGCGCCAGGCTGAAGCACTGGCGCTGAGAAGACGTAGTCCTGCGGACTGCTTGAGTCCCGCAGGGACTTTGCCTCCTTAGCGCCGTGGCTTTAGCCCGGCGCCGTCGGGCGATGGCGCAGTTGTTTTGTAAATCCTCATAAGTCGGCGCTACAGGGGTAATGCTACAATCGCCGCGCTACGTCGCCCATGCGCTCGAAGCGGACATCGCCCGCCTCGCGGCAGTGGGTGATGAACCCCTCCAGCATCGTCATCCGATGCCCGCGCCCGATGACCTGAGGGTGCATCGCAATCGTCAGGATGCCGCCGTCCACGTGCTGCGCCATCCAGTCGTAATCCGCCGTCCAGATCTCCAGCACCTTGCTCGGCGCCGACGTGCCGTTGCGGTAGGGATTGAAGTTGAACTGGAAATGCGCCCAGTCGTCGAACTCGTACGACATGGGCAGCTCCCAGACCCGCGCCTCTTGCCCCCGCACCAGCGGCTCCTGCTGCGTCACCCTGTCGCCCAGGCGCGGGTGGTAGGGGCGGAAGTCGTCGGCCATGAGGCTCGAGTCGTACAGGAAGCCGTGTTCCTCGATGAGCAACAACGTGGCCGACGAGTAATCGCCCGACGGCGAGCGGAAGCCGAGCGGCCGCACGCCGACCCGTTCGAGCGCCTCGAAAGCGCGCTCCATGTCCTGCCGCTCCTCATCCGGCGTTTGCTCGCTCGGGTCTACGTGGGCGTAAGAGTGGTGGCCGACCTCGTGGCCGGCGTCCAGGATCATGCGGACTTCATCAGGGAACGAGTCGGCCGTGTGGCCGGGAACGAAGAAGGTCGCGGCGATGTCATGCCGCCGCAGCAGGTCCAGGATGCGCGGGACGCCGACGCGCGCCCCGTATTCGCCACGGTAGAGCATGGCCGGCGTGACGTTCTTGTAGCCGAACCAGACCGACATGGCATCGAAGTCGAATGTGAGGCAGACGGTGTTGTTAGGCATAGACTCCTACACGTGATGTGGAATGGTGACCATGACGAAACGCAGCAGGAAGCCGCCAATCAGGACAAGTATCGGCGCGACATACATGACCCAGCGCGCGTGGCCGGCGAATCGGTGGAGCAGCAACGGCACGACAAGTCCGAGAACGATGACGCCCAGGACGAGGACCACGCCGTAGACGCTCGTCAGGAATACGGCCGACAGCGCCGCGCCAAGAGCGATGAAGAAGATGAGGATGAGCGCCAGCTCCAGGAGCATGGCCCAGCGGTCGAAGCCGTTCAATTCGCCCAGCCCCTCTTCGTTCTCCGGCCGCTTCGGTGTAAGCAGGTAGGTCGCGGCAACGCCGGTCGAAGCGGCCGACGCCAGGAACAGCGCCCCCATGAAGCCCTGGTCGCTCCAGAACGGCTGATTGGACGTGTCCATCAGGACGCCGGTGTAGGACGCGATGAAGAACCCGAAGAACGAGCCGAGGAAGTTGAAGATCGTGCCGATCCAGCCGTGGTGGATCGCGTTCATGAAGCTGCCGAACGGCAGCCGGATGCCTAGCTCCCACAGGGAGTTCAGAAACGAGGCAAAGGAGAACGCGCCGAAGATGAGCAGCGCCCACGCGCCGACGGACATCGGCGACCACCACTTGAACATCGGCAGGAACGTGTCCGACTGGATAACCATGTGCCAGAAGCGCTCCGGCCGGTAGAGGTCAATGATGAGCAGGATACCGCAGACGGCCACCAGCGGAAACGCGATCAGGTGCGCGGTGCGGACGATGCCCCGGTGGCAATCGCCGCCGATGAGCTGGACGAGCGCCGCCGTGAAGTACGCGCCCGCCGCGATGCCACCAAGCCAGAAGTAGATGATGACCCAGACGCTCCACTCGGGGTTGAGGACGAACTGCGTCTGCGTCGGCAACGTGGGATACATCTGCCCTCCCCTACGCGCTCTGGTCGGCGCTGTTACGCGCGATGCGGCGGCTGCGAAAGTTCAGAAACGCGCCCAGCGCCACAATAGCGGCCGTCAGCACGGCAAAGCCAGACGACGGCCACAGGTTGCGCGACGGGAGCTGCGGGTTGGACGGCAGGCCGTAGACCTCGGGTTTGTCTTCCAGGAGGTAGAACACGTTCAGCCCGCCGACGATATCGGCGCTGTCGCCATAGAGGTATGCCGCCGTGCGCCCCTGGCTGTGGAGATGGTCCACGCGGGCGTGGGCGCGCTGGAGCAGCTCCTGCACGTCGCCGAAGAGGATGGAGCCTGTCGGACACGCCTGGGCGCACGCCGGCGTCAGGCCGTTCTGGAGCCTGTCGTAGCACAGCGTGCATTTCTTGGCCGTCCCCGTGTTGCGGTCCATGGCGACGACCCCGAACGGGCAGCCCGCCACGCAGTTACGGCAGCCGTTGCACACGTCCTGTTGGATGTAGACGGAGTCGAACTCGGTGCGGATGATCGCCCCGGTGGGGCAGACTTCCAGGCAGCCGGCATGCACGCAGTGCTTGCAGCAGTCACTCATCATGAGCCAGCGGCCCGCGTCGGCGGCGCGGGTGTCCGGGAACTGCTCGATGAAC
>JAXLWJ010000061.1:0-11773 GCA_046328535.1 Anaerolineae bacterium | reverse complement strand
CGTAGAGGGTGATGCGCTGGCCGTTGACCCCCTCCTCCAGCACGACGGCGCGGCCGCCCTGGGCGATGTGGTCGCGCACGATCTGGTTGCGCGGGTTCATCGTGAAGTAGAACGGCTTGCCCTCGGCGTGCTCGACCATCGCCGCCACGAGCGGGTCGTCGGCGTTGAGCACCGACGTGCCGTCGTCCTTCACGACCTCGACGACCAGGCGCTTGACCTCCGCCAGGTCCTCCAGCGTCTCGACGCCGCGCAGCCCCAGATGGTCGCCGGAGACGTTGAGCACCGCGCCCACGTCGCAGCGGTCGAAGCCCAGGCCCTCGCGCAGGATGCCGCCGCGAGCCGTCTCTAGCACCGCCACCTCGACCGTCGGGTCCTTGAGCACCATGCGGGCGCTCCACGGCCCGGTCATGTCGCCGCGCAGGTAGCGCTCGCCGTTGATGTAGATGCCGTCGGTGGTCGTCAGCCCGACGCGCTTGCCGGACATCTTGAGGATGTGCGCCACCATGCGCGAGGTCGTCGTCTTGCCGTTCGTCCCGGTAATGGCGGCGATGGGGATGCGCGACGGTGTACCCGGCGGGAAGAGCATGTCAATGACCGGCCCGGCGGCGTCGCGCGACTTGCCCTCACTGGGCGAGACGTGCATGCGGAAGCCCGGCGCGGCGTTCACCTCGACAATGCCGCCGCCCACCTCGCGCACCGAGCGGGCGATGTCGGGCGTGATGAAGTCAATGCCGGCCACGTCCAGCCCGACCACCTTCGCCGCCAACCGCGCGATCTCGGCGTTGTCGAAGTGGATCTCGTCGGTGCGGTCAATCGCCGTCCCGCCCGTGGACAGGTTGCCTGTCGAGCGCAGATAGAGAACTTGGCCGTCGGGCAGCACCGTGTCCAGCGTCACGCCGGCCTGGCGCATCAGGCGTTCGGCCTGGCGATCAATCGCGATGCGCGTCAGCACCTTCTCATGCCCGACGCCGCGCCGCGAGTCGCTGTTCACGATGTCCACCAGCTCGCGCACCGTGTGCGTCCCGTCGCCGACAACGTGGCCCGGGATGCGCTGCGATACTGCCACGACCTCGCCCTTGACGACGAGGACGCGGTAGTCGTGGCCGTGCAGGAAGGTCTCGACGATGACATCGTCGCGGTGCTCGGTGGCGGCGCGGAAGCCACCGCGTACCTCCTCCGGCGAGTTCAGGTTGAGGGATACGCCGCGCCCGTGGCTGGCGTCCAGCGGCTTCGTCACCACCGGATAGCCGATGCGCTCGGCCGCCTCGACCGCGTCCTCCGCTGTCGTCACCACGATCTGGCGCGGCACGGGAATCCCCATGTCGTCCAGCAAGCGTGTCGTCAGCTCCTTGTCCTGGGCGATCTCGACGGCGATGTGGCGCGTCTCGGACGTCACGGTCGCCTGGATGCGCTTCTGGTGGATGCCGTAGCCGAGCTGGACGAGGCTATGCTCGTTGAGGCGAATATAGGGGATGCCGCGCTTGCGGGCGGCGTCAATGATGGCGCCGGTGCTGGGGCCGAAGGCGAGGCGGTCCGCCAGGCGCGCCAGGTCTTCCATCTCGGCGCGGGGGTTGAACGCCGCCCGTTCGTCGGCCGGCATCGCGCTCGGCAGGTCGAGCGGGACGAGCGAGCGCACAATCCCGATCGCCAGGTCGCCCGCCGCCAGGCCGACCTTCTCCTCCTGGTAGGCGTAGATGACGTAGTAGACGCCGGGATTATGGCGCACCCACGCCTCCGCGTCCTCGCCCGCTGGCGCGTGGGGTAGACGGCGCTGGCGCACTGACTCGCGCGCCTCGTCGGGAATCGCCGCCCACGGAACCGTGCGCGTCTTGCCGTAGGTCACCGGCGTGCCGGCCAGGTTCTGAAGCTCGAGAGCGACGTGTTCGACCACATGGCCCGGCCACGTGCCCTCGCGCATGCGCTCAATAAAGCCGCCGGGACGGCCATAGGAACAGCCGTGCTCTTCGAGCGACGGCATGAGCGCCAGCAGATTGTCAATGAACCCCGGCATCTTGTCGGTCGGGTAGTCTTCCAGGTCTTCGAGGTCCAGAATCAATCGAATCAGCGGCCGGTAGCCGTAGGGGTTTGGCCCACGATAGACGCGAGTCTCCAGGATGCGCATGTAGAGGAGTTCTCCGTATGGATTCACGCAGCGGTCAGATGAGACCCGACAGGCTCAATAGTCCTGCAAGGCATGACCTCTGATTATATGGTTGTGGCGGCAAAACGGCAAAGGCCGGCTATTCGAGGCGCGAGAGGTGGCGCGCGGCGATGGTGAGGGGAATGAACACCGCCGCCAGGGTGAGCAGGAGCGCGGCGGACAGGGCGGCGCCCCAGGCGAACAGGCCCAGCAGCGACGGCGTCGCCGAGGCGACACGCGCCAGCGCGAACAGGCCGAGGAGCAGCATTGTAAAACCGCTGTAGGCGATGAACGCCAGGCAGCCCGGCGCGGCGCCGACCATCTGCTGCGGGTGCGACCAGTCGAAGCGCGGCACGCTGCCGCCAATGCCGACGGCGATGCCGGACACGCCCGCGCCGACGAGGGCCAGCGCCAGCCAGCTTTCCACGAGAACGAAGACGTCCTCGCGCTGCACCGCCCACAGCAGGACCACCAGGGCGCTGCCGAGGGCCAGGTACGGCAGATAGGCCACCAGGAACTTGCCCCACAGCCACTGCCAGACGGAGACAGGCGCGGCCCGAATGATCCACGCCGCCCGCCCCTCGCGGCTGATGCCGTTGAGGCCGAAGCGCGCGAAGATAAGGCTGGCGACGCTGATGGCGACGAACACGCCGACGAGGCCCCACACCGGCTGCAACGCGCCGCCGATAAGCTGCGGGCCGGTCGGGTTGCGCAGAATCTCCCACACCCAGAAGACGCCAAACGCCAGCGGCGCGAGGATCTGGATCAGGTTGGACAGGTCGCGGGGCAGGATGCTGAAGTCGCGCAGGACGACGGCGGGGATCGGGTGGGACATCCACCGCGCCCACAGGCCGGGCGACGTGGGCGCGGCGCGGCGGGTGCGGGTGCGGCCCGCGCCGGCGCGTGTGCGCGCCCAGCCGACATAGTAGAGATGTCCGGCGACCTCGAGCGAGAGAACCGCGCCGACGATGGAGAGGACCGCGAACGTTCCTAGCGTCCCCAGGCCTTGCAGCCAGTCGCCGCCCCCCAGCGCCACCAGCCCCTGGCCGGCCAACCCGGGCGGTGTCATGGGCCGGTTCAGGGTACTCAAGCCCTGGAGCACGTCGGTTGGCCGCGCCAGCCGCGTGGTGCGGAACCCCACCGCCTGCCCCCACAGGGAGAGGCTGATGCTGACGCCGGCGATAAGCAGGCCCATGATCTCGGCGACGCGGCGCGGCGGGACGAGGCGCACGACCACCATGACCAGGAGGGCGGCCACGCTGACGGGGAGGATAGGCAGCACGATGAGGGTCAGGGCGAACGCCACAACGTAGGCCGGCCCGAACCCCTGCGCCTGACCGTAGGCCCAGAAGACCGGGACGAGAGGCAGCGTGATGAGGAGGTAGTTGGGCAGCGTGGACTGGATGAGCTTGGCGGCGAACACGCTGCGCGGCGAGACGGGCGCGGCCATCAGCAGATCGAGGTCACCCGCCAGGTAGAGCGCCGAGAGTGAGTTTCCGAACGCGGTGATGAAGGTAAACAGGAAGACGGCCGAGAGCAGGCCGCCCGGCAGGGTGCGGACGGCGTCCATGCCGCCCGGCGCGCGGTCGGCGCCCCGCACGATGACGCCGAGGACGGCGGCGAACAGGAACGCGCCGCCCACCAGAATCACCGCGATCGCCAGCCAGCCGATGCGGTAGCGCCAGGAGGAGCGCCGCAGCTTGTTCCACCACAGGCGCCACCCCAGGGCCAGCAATAGCCCGGTCTCACGCACCGCGCCCCAGCTCCTGCCATCGTCAAGCGAGGACACGGGCTAACTCGGCATAGTCCGGCCCCCCGGTCAGGGACAGGTAGATTTCTTCCAGGCTCTCTTCCTGCTGGCGCTGGGCGCGCAGATCGGCCAGCGAGCCTTCGGCGACGAGCTTGCCGTGTTGAATGATGCCCACCCGGTCGCACATGCGCTCGGCAATCTCCAGGATGTGCGTTGACATCATCACGGCGACGCCGCTGTCGCGGAGCTGAAGCAGCAGGTCCTTGATGAGGCGGGCGCTCTTCGGGTCGAGACCGACCGTCGGCTCGTCGAGGAACAGCACCGATGGGC
This sequence comes from Anaerolineae bacterium, assembly GCA_046328535.1. GTDB lineage: Bacteria > Chloroflexota > Anaerolineae > Epilineales > JAHCIE01 > JBDHWG01. The sequence goes on along the minus strand of JAXLWJ010000061.1, from coordinate 7,553 downwards.
GGTGGATGAGCGCGCCGGCGAGGGCGAGCTTCTGCCGCATGCCGTGGGAGTACCCTTCGACCGTCTGGTCGGCGGCGTCGGCCAGGTCGAACAGGCGCAGCAGCTCCTCAGAGCGCGCGGCGGCCCGCGCCGGGTCTACCTGGTAGAGGCGCGCCATGAAGGTGAGGAACTCGGCGCCGCGCAGCTTGTCATAGAGGAAGGGTTGATCTGGCACATAGCCGAGGCGGCTCTTGGCATGGCGCGCCTCGCGCTGTACGTCGTAGCCCGCGATGCGCGCCGTCCCCACAGACGGCTTGAGCAGCCCGACGAGCATCTTGATGGTCGTCGTCTTGCCCGCGCCATTCGGTCCCAGGAAACCGTAGATCTCCCCGTGGCTGACGTGCAGGTTCAGGTTGTCTACGGCGGTGAGAGTCCCGAAGGTCTTGCTCAGGCCGGCGGCTTCGATGGCCCACGCGCTGCGCCCGTCAGTCATCCTCGGCCAACTCCAGGGACGTCTCAGGGAAGCCGGCGGTGGGATGCGGCGTGATGGCGCGGCGCGCGCGGACATCGTAATGCTGGCCGTTGGTCAGGACGCTGATCCGCAAGTTGTGGGCGCTCACGTTGCCGTACTGCTTGACCTGGTGAATATCGGTGTAGGTAATCTCGCCGCCGTCCACGATAGTGACGCTATGCCCCCCGACCACTTCGAGCATATTGTGATGGTCTAGCACAATCGCCGTATCCTCATCCACCCCGACGCCAATCAAGAAGGGGTTGAAGGCCACCGCCGACATGAGGCGGCCCAGCCGGTCACGCTGGCGGAAGTGCTGATCAATGACCAGGCGGTTGGTCAGGCCGAGGCCGGGCGAGAGGGACACCATGCGCTGCTCCGGCGCCCCGCCGCTGCGCCCGAACGCGATCATGTGCTGCGACAGGACCGACGCGCCGGCGCTCGTGCCGCCGACGACCGCGCCCCGCGCGTGGCAGTGGCGAATGGCGGTCGCCAGGGGTGTGCCGCCCAGCAGGGTTGTGATCTTGACCTGGTTGCCGCCGCTCAGGAACACGCCCGTCGCGTCGTCCAGGGCGCGCGTCAGGCCTGGGTCGAGCGCCTCCTCGCGCGTTGCGACGTCAATCACGGCGACGCGGGCAGCGCCCAACTCATTGAACAGCGCCAGGTATCGCTCGCCCACTTCCGCCGTAAAGGATGACGCCACGGGCAGCACGACAATGCGCGCCGCGCCGTCGCCAGCCAGCCGCAGAAAGTGGCGCAGCACCCGCCGCGGGCCGACCTTGTCCTCCGCGCCCCCAATCGCCATGAGTGGCCCACGCGCAACCCCATCCACCCCCGAAGTCGGCATCTGTGTGTTCACCCTCCTCCTTCACCGAACGCATCCAGGAATTATAGCCGCACGAGGACGCGCCGCGCAATTCGACATCAGTACGCCCGCCCCACCTGGATCGCCAGGAGCGCCCACACCGCCAGCGAGGCCGCCGCCATTGGCGCGCGCAGGCGCGCGCCTGACCCGATCAGGATCGCCAGGCCCAGGAGTAGCAGCTCTGTCGCGGCCCGCAGGAAGTTCTGGTCGTTGCTCCAGACAAGCCCGCTGAGGACGAGCAGCAGGCCGAGGTAGATGAGCCAGGCCGTCTTCTCGTAGGCGAAGGCGCGGGATTGCGGCAGCGCCACCAGCGACGCGACGATCAGCGCCAGGAGCAACACCAGCTCGACCGCCCACACGCGCTCGGCCGCCGGGTTCCGCGCGACAGCCGCGACGAAGGCGACCATCCCACCGCCGGGCAGCGTCAGGTTGCCGCCGCCGGCCACGGTCGGCCACACGCCCCACCGCGTTCGCAGCCAGACCTGCCACGCGGCCCACACGATCAGCGGCGGGGCGAAGAAAAGCGGCGCGACGTCGGGCGGCCGCCGGCGCACGCGCGCGACGGCCCAGACCAGCAGCGCCACCCCGGCCACGATGACCACCGTCTCGCGCGCCAGGACGGCCAGGGTCAGGCTGACGGCGGCGACGCCCCAGCGCCGGCGGTGCGTCAGCCAGAGGGCGGTCAGCAGGCAGAGCGCCGCGACGGCTTCCGTCAAGTCTTTGGTGACGGTGAAAACAAGGCCGGGGTAGAACGGGAAGACAAGGCCCCAGAGGGCGTGGCGGCCCACGGCGCGGGCGTAGAGGCCGCCGACAAGGCCAAGCGCGCCCACCGCAACGTAGTTCAGGAACGCCAGGCTGACGGGGAGCGCCTCGGCGCGGCCCAACGCCAACGCCCATGCGGCGAGCGGGTAGAGGATGCGCTGCTGGCGATAGGGAGGGTTATCGAGGCGAATACCGAAATCGTCGGGCGCCGCAGTCAGCGGGGACAGCGCCAGGCGATAGTAGAACTGGCCGTCGTAGCCCTGGGAGCCGGGCAGAACAACGAGGCCCGGCGGGGTGCGGGTGGGGTCGGCGAAAGCATCGCCCGCCTGAATCAGGTACGCGAGATTGAACCCGTGGCGGCTCAGGACGACAGCCAGCAGCAGGGCGTAGGCGGCGGCCGCAGCGACCGCGGGCCACAGCGGGCTGTCGGCGCGCCTGGCAAACTCGCGCCAGGGTACGGTCATCCAATCCCCCAAATGGAAACGGGGCAAGGACGAACCCTGCCCCGATACTCGCCACGTACCACGTATGTGCGGCGCGCTTGCCTACGCCTGGCCTGTGCGCGTCGCCGGTTCCTCACGGCGGAACCAGCGCCGCCACTCCTTGTTGTTCCAGACAACCAGGACGGGGGCGGCGTTGAAGATCGAGGAGTACGTACCGCTGATGATACCAATCAGCATGTACACCACGAAGTGCCGCGTGGTCACGCCGCCGAGCAGTGCCAGCGCCGAGAGGGTGATGACCACGGTCAGGGAGGTGTTGAGCGACCGAACGAGCGTCTGAATGATGCTGAAGTTGACGACCGTGTCGAACACCTCGCCGCGATACTTGATCAGGTTCTCGCGGATGCGGTCGAACACAACGATGGTGTCGTGCACCGAGAAACCGATGACGGTGAGCATGGCCGTGAGGAACAGCGAGTCCACCTGCCAGCCCAGGAAGTGGCCGAGGATGGCCGCCGCGCCCAGCAGCACGAGCACGTCGTGAACGAGGGCGATGATGGCCGCGACACCGTAACGTAGCGGGTGCTGCACCTTACGGAACGCCCAGGCGATGTAGAGGAGGATGATGCCCTCAGCAATCGCTACGGCGATGATGGCGCGTTGAGCGACGGCAGCGCCGACCGACGGCCCGACGTTGTTGTACTGCAACTCCGTCAGGTCGCCATACTTCTGTCGCAGGTCGGCGTAGAAGGCGAGCTTCGTGTCGTTGTCCATGGGCGCGGTGCGGATCAGCACGGTGTTCGTACCCGACGTCTGAACGACCGCATCGCTGAAGCCACGCGCCGCCAGTATCGTGGATACGTCGGCCGGCTGGACAGCTACCGTGGGGTTCTTGAACTGAACCTCGATGAGCGAGCCGCCCGTGAAGTCCAACCCGAGGGGCAGCCCCCATAGCGCCAGAGCAATCAGGCCAACAATGATGATCGCCCCAGAGATGCCGAAGAACCAGTATCGCTTGCCAATAAGGTCAATCATGCGCCCCCCTTAGAAGCCAAACAGCCGCTGGAGGCGGGCCGTCGCCTCAGGCGTGTTTTCGTCAATATCCCAGAACCGCCGCGTCAGGCGCAGGAAAGAGCGCGTCACGACGATGGCGGTGAACATGCTGACCACGACGCCGATCGCCAGCGTCAGGGCGAAACCCTTGACGATGCTGGCGCCGAACTGCGAGCCGAACCAGAACAGCACCGCGCAGGTTAGCAGGGTCGAGACGTTCGAGTCGCGGATGGACGGCCACGCGCGGTGGAAGCCGTCTTCGATGGAGCCGCGCAGGCGCTTGCCGTTCCGCAGCTCTTCTCTCATGCGTTCGAATATCAGCACGTTGGCGTCCACCGCCATGCCGATGGACAGGATGAAGCCGGTGATACCGGGCAGGGTCAGCGTCACGGGGATGAGCTTGAACAGGGCGAAGACGATCGCGCCGTAGATAAGCAGCGCGATTGTCGCCATGATCCCCGGCAAGCGGTAGTAGACCATCATGAAGATGGCGACCGCGAGCAGGCCGACGAAACCGGCCATGAGGCTGCGCTGCACCGAGTCCTGGCCCAGGGACGGCCCGACCACGCGCGTGTCAACCACCTCTAGCGGCACCTTGAGCGCGCCGTACTTGAGCTGGAGCACGAGGCTGTTGGCCGTCTCGCGGGTGAAGTTGCCGGTGATCTGGCCGCTGTCGCTGATGGCGCTGTTGACGCGCGGTGAAGAGATGACCTGGCCGTCGAGAACGATGGCCAGGTACTTGCCGACGTTCTTGCTCGTGTAATCAAGGAAGCGGCGCGAGCCGTCGGAGGTCAGCGCGAAGTTGACCACCGGCTCGCCGGTCGTCTGGTTCGAGCCAAGCTCGGCCGACGCCAGGTGTTCGCCGGTGACAACGGTCGCAAAGCGGGTGTCGCTGATGGAGCCGGTGTTGGTGACCGCGCCGGTGGACGTGATCTTCAGCCTGTCAGCCGCGACGGGCCAGAGATCAGGATACGTCGTCTGGACCTTCGTGCCGGGCTGGAGGTAGGTATCGCCAGCGTCAATGAACTCGAGGCGGCCGGTCTGGCCGAAGGTCTTGATGGCCTGGTCCGGGTCGCTGATACCGGGCAACTCGACGATGATCTTGTCGTCGCCCTGGATCTGCACAATCGGCTCCGACACGCCGAGGCCGTTCACGCGGTTCTCGATAATGAAGCGCGTCGCATCGAGGTCGGCGGCCGAGGGCGGGGCCGGGTTGCCGTTGGCGTCAATAGTCTTGGCCTGGAGCAGCACCTGAAGCCCGCCCTGCAGGTCAAGGCCCTCGTGGACTTTGATGTCCTTGTTGAAGCTCAGCGGCCCGAGGGCGAAGTTGACGCCGGGGTTCGCCGGCCACACGACCCACAGGGCGACGAGCGCCAGGACAACAATTGCGATTAACGTATACCTGAAGCGATTATCCATAGAGCGTGGTCCCGCCTCCTAGAAATTGAGCTTCACAATGACATGACAATGCCGCCCCTCGTCTCCATCGGGTCTGGGCGCTCCCGGGGAGTGTGGCGGCGGCGGCGGCGGGATATGTTCCCGCCCAAACCGAAGGACGCACAATTATAGGTCTAACGGAAAGACGGGTCAAATAGCTGGAAGTTACGCGCCGGTGGCGGCGGACGCCAAAATTCGCGCCCCGATGTCCGGCGCCGCCTGGAGCATCCACCCACCGTCGCCGGTGCGCGTCCCCAGGATCACCCACGCGACGTCGGCGGCCGGGTCGGCCCACGCCAGCGCGCCGGACGCGCCGGAGTGGCCGAAGCTCTCCGCGCTGGCTTCCGGCGGCGCCCAGTACGGTGTCTTCGCGCCGCGCACTTCCGGCCCCAACGCCCAGGGGCAGGGCGTCCACCGCAGCGGCCCGCCAAAGCCGCCGCCCAGGCCGCCGGTCGCGTCCCGCGCCGCTGTCTGGACCAGCGCCGGGGAGAGGAAGCCGGCCGGCCGGCCGCAGAATGCCCCGACCAGGCGCAGGGCGCCCGCCGCGTCGGTCAGCAAACCGGCCCACGGAAACGCCAGTGAGCGCCAGAAAGCGGAGTTGAACGGCTCCAGGTCCGTGCCTCGATGGTGGCCGCGCACGCCCCGCACCCGCGCCGGGCGGCGTGGCGGCTCCACACCCAGGTAGCCCTCCACCCCCAGTGGGTCGAGCACGAGGGCCGCCAGCGCCGCCGCGAAGCCTTGCCCCGTCGCCCGCTCCACGAGCGCGGCTAGCAGGCCATAGCCGCTGTTGCTGTACTGCACGACGCGGTCCGGCGGCTCCGCCAGGGGCGTCGCCAGGCAGGCGCGCGCCAGCGTCGGCCAGTCGAGGCCGGGCGCATACAGCGCGGCGCCGGGCGGCAGGTCCAGCGGCAGGCCGCTGACATGGCACAGGAGCTTGCGCGGGGTTACGCCCGGCTTGGCCGCGACGGCGTCCGGCAAGTGGGCCGCGAGCGGATCGTCGAGGCCAATCGCGCCGGCATCGGCCAGGCGCAACACGGCCAGCGCGGTGGCGAGCTTGGTCACGGAGGCGACAGGGAACAGACTGTCAGCCGCCAGCGGTCGGCCCGCGTCGTCCACGCCCACCACCAGGGTCTCGGCCGCCTCGTCGCCGCGCTGCGCCGCCACCACCATGCCCGGCATGTCGAACGCGCCCAGCGCGCCCTGCACCGTCCTGAGAACTTCGACGCCCAACACGCTCATGCTATAGGGTCCATAAGGAACTCATCTACTGCCTGAGCAGCGCGAAGTAGCCAATCACAATCCAGATCACCGTCGCCAGGCCAAGGACGACGGTGAAGATGGTCTTCTGTGTCTTGTGGCGAAAGCCAAACATGCCAAGCCAGCCGCCAACGAAGCCGCCGGCCAGCGACAGCGCGTGCAAGATCATCTCCGGGACGCGCCAGCCGCCGCGCCCGGCCTGCATTTTGTCGTAGCCGTAGGCGACAAAGGTCGCCACACCGGCCGAAATGAGCCACACCACGTAGAGATTCCATTTGAGCCAGAAGTAAAGAATGGCGGCGAGAATGATCGCCAGGCCGAAGAAGATGACACCGTAGAAGAGAGAGGGATTGCGCTTTGCGTCCATGTCGGCCTCTTTGGAGTTCGTTGGTCAGTCTATGGGGCGCGCCTCACGCGCGTCTTTCCTGCGCGATCTGCCGCGCCAGGTGCAGGGCATCGTCGCGCGTGGTCACCTCGCCGGCGGCGGCGGCCTCGCGCACCTTCTCCAGCAACTCGCCAATCTGCGGTCCCGGCGGCAACCCCAGCGCCACCATGAGATCGCGGCCGGTCACGAGTGGCGGCGGAGCCACGACGGGCGGCGTCTCCTCGGCATACAGCATCGCCAGCGCGCTCACCGCGAAATCCAACACTTGCTCGTCGCCCCGCGCCGCGATCGAAACCGCCGCATCCGGCCCTTTGGCGCGGTTGTCGGCAACCGAGAGCAGCAGCACGTCCGGCGCGGCGTCTCCCAGGTCACGAAAGAAGCGGTAGAGCGAGCGGTCGCTGGGCGGCGACTGTTGAGACAGGAAGAGCGGCCGCAGATGCTGGCGGACGACCCGCTGGAGCCACGCCGTCTCGCGGCTGCTCAGGCGCAGGCGGCGGGCGATAGGGCCAGTCATCTCTTCGCCCACAACTTCGTGGCGGTAGAAGTGGACCAGCCCGTCGTGTTCGCTCCGCGTCGCCGGTTTGCCAATGTCGTGCAGCAGGGCAACGAGCTTGAGCAGCGACCAGCGCGGTCGGCCGACGACGGGCTGCTCCAGCAAGTGCGCCCGCAGCGCCTCACTGTACGGCGCGAGCGCCTCGGCCACTCGCGCCTCGCCCGCCGCCCCGCCGAGATCGAACGCGCCCAGAATCGCCTCAATCTGCGTGAGCGCGGCCAGCGAGTGGCCGTACACATCCAGCGTGTGGGGCGGCCGCTGCGTAACACCTTTCAGCGCCGCGACCTCCGGCAGGACGTGCGGCAGCA
>JAXLWJ010000060.1:0-12450 GCA_046328535.1 Anaerolineae bacterium | reverse complement strand
GCAGGGCAACCGTCGAGGGGTGCGTCTGGAGCGCGAGGCCCCACACCGCGCCCGCGCCGACGAGGCGCCACGCCCGCCCGTCCAGCATGGCGAACAGCGTGAGGGCAATGGCGGCGGTGGTAAACAGCGGCGTCAGGCCGTTGGACCAGCCGAGGCGGCTGTTTACCGTGACCAGGGCGAAGGATGTCGCGGTCAGCAGGCCCGCGGCCAGGGCCGCGACGGCGGCGCCGGACGTCTCCTCCTTCTCGATGCGCGCCGCCATGCTGAACGCGACCCAGGCGACCAGGGCGGCCAGGAGCGCGCCGGCGACGGCCATCATGCCGCGCGGGATCCACGGGTTGACGCCGAAGACCTTGAACAGCAGCGCCATGCTGTACGGGTAGACGATGCCGTTGTACGTGTCGTTGTGGGTGAGCGGGAAAGTCTCGCCGCGCACGATGGGCAGCACCCAGTTGATGTCGCCCGTCTCGTCGGTGGTGCGGGGAATCAGGTACAGGTTCGGCCAGCGCACGGCGAAGGCGAGCAGGCCGACGGCCAATACAATGAGCAGGCGCTGGAAAGGGGAGGACAAACGCATAGCGGGGTTATGATAGGCGCAAACCCTGCGGGCGACAAACCGGACGACGCCGCCCGCCAATTCTTTGCCCTGGCATGGCGTCTATGGTACACTATGGGGTATGCCTTACACAGATAGCTTCGTCGGCCGCAACGTCCTCGTCACCGGCGGCCTGGGATTCATCGGCAGCAACCTGGCGCACCGCCTGGTCAACCTGGGCGCGAATGTGCTGCTTGTCGATTCCCTGATCCCCGACTACGGCGGCAACCTGTTCAACGTCGCCGACATCAAGGACCGCGTCCGCATCAACATCGCCGATGTGCGCGACGAGCACGGCATGCGCTACCTGGTGCAGGACCAGGACTACCTGTTCAACCTGGCCGGCCAGCTCAGCCACATTGACAGCATGCGCGACCCGTACACCGACCTGGACATCAACTGCCGCAGCCAGCTATCCATTCTCGAAGCGTGCCGCAAGGGCAACCCCAAGATCAAGATCGTCTACGCCTCGACGCGCCAGCTCTACGGCCGCCCCGCCTATCTGCCGCTGGACGAGGAACACCTGGTCAACCCGGTCGACGTCAACGGCATCAACAAGTGGGCCGGCGAGCACTACCACATCCTGTACAACAACGTCTACGGCATTCGCGCCACGGCGCTGCGCATGACCAACACCTACGGCCCGCGCATGCTCGTCAAGCACAGCCGCCAGACGGTGCTCGGCTGGTTCATCCGCCTGGCCGTCACCGACCAGGAGATCGAAATCTGGGGCGATGGCATGCAGCTGCGCGACTATAACTATGTAGACGACGCGGTCGAGGCGCTCCTGCTCGCCGCGCACTACGAATGCGCCAACGGGCGCGTCTACAACCTCGGCGCGCCGTCCCCCGTCAGCCACCTGGAGCTTGTCGAGACTCTTGTCAGTGTCGCCGGGTCGGGCCGCTTCCGCCTCAAGCCCTTCCCGCCGGAGCGCGCCAAGATTGACGTCGGCGACATCTACAGCTCGTACAAGCGCATCCACACCGAGCTAGGCTGGGAGCCGAAGATAGACATGCGCGAGGGGCTGGCGCGCACGGTCGAGTTCTACAAACAATACGGACCGCACTACTGGTAAGCCATGAACCTGGACGAATACGCCCGCATGTACGTGTCTGAGGATACCCACTGGTGGTATGTGGGTATGCGCGACATCACCGCCAGCATCCTCAACGGCCATCTCCGCGCCCCGCGCATCCTCGACGTCGGCTGCGGGACGGGCGGCCTGCTGGCGCGCCTCCAGGAGAACGGCTGGGCCGTCGGCGTGGACCTGTCCGACGTGGCGCTCCAGTTCGCCCAGCGGCGCGGCCTGCGCAACCTGGCCGACGCCTCCATCGAGGCGCTGCCCTTCAAGAGCGAGAGCTTCGACATGCTGACGTGCATGGACGTTCTCTACCACCTCCAGGTGCAGGAGGATGTGGCGGCGCTGCGCGAGTGCTACCGCGTCCTACGCCCCGGCGGCTGGTTCCTCATCAAAGTGCCGGCGTTCGAGTCGCTGCGCGGCGAGCACGACCGCACTGTCCACACCCGCCACCGCTATACGGTCGAGGAGCTGCGCGGTAAGTGCGAAGCAGCTGGCTTCCGCGTCGAGCGCGCCACCTACGCCAACACCTTCCTGCTGCCCGTCGCCGCCGCCAAGCGCATCCTGGAGCCGGTCATCCCCCTGGCCCCCACCGGCTCGTCCGATGTCGCCATGGGGCCGCCCTGGCTCAACAGCATCCTGACCCAGGTCCTCCGCACCGAGGCGCGGCTGGTCAAGCACGTGGATTTCCCCGTCGGGCTGACCGCCGTCGCCCTGGCCCAGCGCCCACCCTTGTAGGTCATGGCCGACCGGCCCCTGCGCATAGCGGACACCCCCATCGCGCACGCGGACGCCCGCGCGCCGGCCGGCGAAGGCGCGCGGCTCAAGCGCCTCGGCCTTGCCGCGTTCGCCCTGCTCGCCATCCTCGCCGTCGCCGCCGCCCTCCGCCTGCCCGCCCTCGACCGCGTCCCGCCCGGCTTCCAGTTCGACGAAGCGTACAACGCCATTGACGCCTGGCGCGTCGTGGGCGGCGCCCGCGACATCTTCTTCCCGGCCAACGGCGGGCGCGAGCCGCTGCTGAGCTACTGGCAGGCGCTCTTCCTGGCCGCCTGGGGGCCGAACGTCGCCGCGCTGCGCCTGGCGTCAGCCGCCGTCGGCCTGCTCACCCTCGTCGTCGTGTGCGCCGCGTTCGCCCGCATCTTCGCCGCCCGGCGCGACGCACTGCGCCTCGGCGTGCTTTCGGCGGGCGCGATGGCCGTCACCTATTGGGGCGTCCATTTCAGCCGCTACTCTATCCGCGCCATCCTCGTGCCGCTGGCGATGGCCCTCGTCTTCTGGCTCTACTTCGAGGGGACGGGTCGCCGCGCCCCCCGCGCCCTGCCCCTGCTCGGCGCGGGCGTCGCCCTGGCCGCCAGCATCTACGCCCACCCGACCGGCCGCCTGCTCCCCTTCGCCCTGGCCGCGTACACCCTGTGGCTGGTGTGGGCCGACCGGCGGCGCTGGGTCGGTTCCCTGCTCAGCCTCGCCATCGTTGGCGTCGTCAGCTTCATCCTGTTCCTGCCCCTCGGCCTGTACTTCCTCGACCACCGCTGGCTGTTCTTCGGCCACCCTAGCGACGTCGCCGTCGTCGGGGCGGCGGGCGAGAACGCGCCAACGGGGCCGCTCGGCCAGGCGCTCGCCGTCCTGGGGATGTTCTTCATTCGCGGCGACAACTCCCAGTTCCACAATCTGCCCGGCCGCCCGGCGTTCGACCCGCTGATGGCCGTGTTCTTCGTCCTCGGCGTCGTGATGCTCGCCTGGGCCGGCACGCGCGCGCGGGGCCTGAGTCGCGGCCCTTACGTCCTCGTCCTGCTGTGGGCGGTCGTCGCCCTCCTGCCGACGCTCCTGAGCGACGGCGCGCCCAACTTTTCCCGCGCCATCGGCGTCCTCCCCTTGCTCGGCCTCGCCGTCGCCGCCGGCCTCAGCGCCGCCATGGATTGGATGGCCCCTCACCCCCAGCCCCCTCTCCCACAAAGGGGAGAGGGGGGGCAAGCAAGGCTCCTCTTCTCCCCTCGCCCATCTTGGGAGAGGGGCAGGGGGAGAGGGACGAGTCGGGGCTGAGCGATGGCGTCGCTTCGCCGCCTACGCCCTGCCCATCCTCGTCCTCGCCGTCGCCGGTGTCTGGACGGCGCGGGACTACTTCGTCGTCTGGGCGAGCCAGCCGTCGCTGTACTACGCCTACGACATTGACAAGGAAGACGTGGCGCGGCAGATTCTCGCCTGGCAGGGGCAGAGCGACCACGTCTACCTCGCGCCCCTGTGGGCGGGCCAGTCCACCATCGCCTTCTTGACGCGGGACAACCCGCCGACGGGCATCGAGTTCGAGCGCGGCGCCGTCGTGCCGGCCGCCGACGGCCGCGATGCGGTCTACGCCTACGCGCCCGACCAGGAGCGCCGCTACCGCCGCCTCACGACCTGGCTCAACGACGCCGCCGACAAGTCCACCGTGAATGGGCAGCCGGGCGCGCCGCTCCTGACCGTGGTGCGCCTGCCGAGCGCGGTCCGCCCGGCGATTGCGGCGGACGGCGTGACGTGGGGAGCGGTGCGGCCGACGACGCCCCTGGACGCGACGTGGCGCGACGGTCCGCAGCTCTTGGGCTATTCCTACGATACGGCGACACACCCCGGCGACACGATCCGCATGCCGCTGTTCTGGCGCGCGCCCGCGCCGCTAGACACCGACCTGACGCTGTTCGCGCACCTGGTGGACGCGAGCGGCAAGACCGTATTGCAGGACGACCACACGCCCCTGAACACGTCCTACCCGACCTCGCGCTGGTCGCCGAGCGAAGTGGTCATTGACCTGGCGCAGTTCTCCCTGCCCGACAACCTCCCGCTGGGCGACTACAAGCTCCAGGTAGGCTGGTACGACCTGGCGACGGGCGAGCGGCGGACGCTGGCCGACGGCCGCGGCAACGAGTTCACCGCCGCGACGTTCACCGTGGGAGCGAAGTCGAAATGACGGCACAGCCGCAGGGCGCACGCGCCATCCTTTCCCTCGCCCGCTCTGGGAGAGGGCAGGGTGAGGGTCTCGTCCCGTCGCCCGGCGGTCAGGCCCTCACCCCATCCCTCTCCCAAAATGGGCGAGGGGGGCAGAAGGGGGACGCGCACGCTAGGCGCCGGCCTCGCGCCGACCTCGTGGCCCTGGCGTGGTGGGCCGCGCCCTATGCCGCGATCCTCGTCGCCTTCGCCGCCCGCGTCGCCTGGCTCGGGGGGCAGAGTCTGTGGAGCGACGAGTACATCACCCTGGTGCGGGCAGGCGCGCCGTTCGGGCAAATCCTGGCCGACCTGCCGGTGGAGCACATGCCGCTGTACTTCCTGCTGCTCCACGCCTGGTTCGCCGTCGCGGGCAGCGCGGACACGGCCCTGCGCTTCCCCTCGGTGATCTGGGGCGTGCTGGCCGTGCCATTCGTCTACCTGCTGGGCAAGCGCGTCTTCGGGCGCAGCGTCGGACTGCTCGGCGCGCTGTTCTTCGCCCTCAACCCGTTCCAGGTGTGGTACAGCCAGGACGCCCGCATGTACAGCCAGCTCGCCGCCCTCAGCATCGCGGCGCTGTGGGCGCTGGATGTGGGGTTGCGCGAGCGGGGCCGCCGCGCCGTCGGGGGCTGGCTGGCTTATGTCGCCTTCGCCACCCTCGCCCTCTACACCCACTACTACGCCGTCCTGGCCCTGGCCGTCGCCTTTCTCTACGCCATGGGTGTGCTGTGGCTGACACGCCGGCCCGCGTCCGCTGACAAGCCTGCGCCCTGGCGCGCCTTCCTCCTGGCCGAGGCCGCCATCGCCCTGCTATTCCTGCCCTGGCTGCCTCGCGCCCTGGGTATCCTGAGCTTCCCCGGCTGGCGCGAGCCGGTCACGGCGACGGTGTCCCAGTTCGTCGGCCTGTACACCTTCGGCAGCAGCGTGCCGCCCGCCGCCGCGCCCTGGCTCAACCTCGGCGCGCTGGCAATCTACCTCGTCGGCCTGGCGTCGCTCCTGCCCCGGCGTGGCGCGCCGGTCGGGCGCGGGCTTCTCCTGGCCCTGGCCGCCATCGTCGTGCCGGCCCTCGCCATCGTCGTCCTCCTGCTCAAAAAGCCCGACTTCCACCCGCGCTACTTCATCGCCGCCACGCCGGTCTACAGCCTGGTCCTGGCCCAGGGCGTCGTCGCCGTGGGGCGGCGGGCGCGCGTCGCCGGCGTCGTCCTGGCGGCGTTCGTCATCGCCGCCAGCCTGGTCAGCCTGAGCCTGTGGTACACCGACCCGGCCTACGCCAAGGCGTACTACAAGAACTACCTGCGCCACATTCTGGAGCAGGCCGGCCCCAGTGACGCGCTGCTGCTCCAGGGGCCGAGCCAGTTCCTGGCGCGGCGTTACGGCAGCGACACCCTCAACCGCACCGTCAACCTTCAGAGCAGCCGCCTCAAGGACCAGCCGCCGTCGGAGATTGAAAAGACCGTCGCCGACGTCGCATCCCAGAACTCTGTCGTGTGGCTATCGGTGGAGCAGCCCCTCACGCCCGGCCTGCCCAAAGCCTGGCTCGACGCCCACGGCTACCAATTCGAGTCGGGCATGGTCGGCGACATCGGCGTGTTCGGCTACGCCATACGCGACAATCTGCCGCCGCCCGCCGCGCCCCAGGCCCTCGACGGCGCGGCTCCCCTCGACCTGACGTGGTCCGCCGCGCCGAACCCGGCTCGGCCGGGCGAGATCGTCGCCGTGCTGCTGCGCTGGACGCCGGGCGGCCCCGTCGCGCCGGACCTCAAGGTCTCGCTGCGCCTCGTCGGCCCGAACGGGGGAACCGTCTGGCAGCGGGACCGCGCGCCGGGCGACGGCTCGTTCCCTAGCAGCGCGTGGCAGAGCGGCCAGCCGGTAGATGACCGCATCGCCGTCCGCCTCCCGGCCGACCTCGCGCCCGGCGACTACACGTGGCGTGTCGTCGTGTATGACGCCGCGACCGTGTCCGAGCAGGCGTCGGCCACCCTCGGCCCGCTCACCGTCGTGGGGCCATGAGCGCGCCCTCCCTCTCGTCGGCGACTCCCGCCGTTGCGGACTCAGGCGGGTCGGCGGACCGCCAGGCCGTGGCGGCCGAAGTTACGCCCCCCGGCTGGAACCGCTACGACGCCCTGGCGCTGCTCGTCCTGGCGGCGCTCGTCGCCCTACTGATAGGGCCGGCGCTCCTCGGCCGGGCCGGCTTCCCGCTGGGCGACTTCTTCGACCAGTTCTACGCCTTCGACCGCTTCGCCGCGAGCGAGCTGGCCGCCGGGCGGCTGCCGCTGTGGAACCCGTACACGTTCAGCGGCCACCCCTTCCTGGCCGACATCCAGTCCGGCGTGTTCTACCCGCCCAACCTGGTCATGCTGCTGGCGGCGGCCTGGCGCGGCGGCGACCTGCCCATTCGCGCCCTCTATCTCCAGGTGGCGCTGCACCTGTTCCTGGCGGGCGCGTTCACCTACGCCTTCGCGCGGCGCCGCCTCGGTCATCGCCCGGCGGCGCTCCTCGCGGCCATAGTGTTCGCCTGCGGCGGCTACCTGACGAGCTACCCTCCGCTCCAGCTCGCCGTCCTCCAGACCGACGCCTGGCTGCCGCTGCTCCTGCTGCTGATAGATATCGCGGTAGAGACGCGCCATGGCGCGTCTCTACCGGACGTAGCGCCGACTTCAGTCGGCATCCCCGTCAAGAGCCGACTGAAGTCGGCGCTACACGCGCTACCGGGAACGCTATTGATGGCCCTCGTGTGGGCGATGCTTCTGCTGGCGGGGCATCCCCAGTCGGCGATGTACGTCGGCTACACGGCGCTGGCGTGGGGCATGTACCGTGCCTGGCGCGTGGGCCTCGGCCCGTGGCGCGGGGCCGTCCTCGTCGCCGTCTCGGCCCTACTTGGGCTGCTCCTGGCGGCGGCAGGCTGGCTGCCCGGGATCGAGTACGCGCGCCTCTCGGTGCGGGCGGCGGCGAGCTACGACAAGCTCGCCCACGGCTTCCCCTTCCGCGACCTGGTCGGCGTCATTCTGCCGGGCGTCGTCAGCCTGTGGTCGCCGCTGTATGTCGGCATCCTGCCGCTGATCCTGGCCGTCTACGCCCTGGTGCGCGCGTGGCGCGCGTACGACACGGTGTTCTGGGCGGCGCTCGGCGGCGTGGCGCTGCTGCTGTCGTTCGGCGGCGGGCTGTTCGTCTACCCCGTGTTCTACTGGCTCGCGCCGGGCTTCAACATCTTCCAGGGGCAGGAGCGCGCGGCGTTCCTGGTCGCGTTCGCCCTGGCGATGCTGGCCGGCGCGGGGCTGGCCGGACTCCTGGCTTCTGTGGGAGAGGGGAAGGAAACGCAAAGGCGCAAAGGCGCGAAGGAAGAAGAAGATCGTCGTGGTCCCTTTGCGTCTTTGTGGATCGGCGTTGCCCTTCTCCTGGTTGGCCTCGGACTCGCCCTTGTGGCGGGGGTGTGGGCGGCGCGGGGGCCGGTGGCGGGCGATGGCCGCGCCGAGCTGTGGTCCCTGGCGCTGGTGGGCGCGTGGCTCGCTGCGTTCGCGCTGCTCGCGCTGGCGTGGCTGCGCTGGCCGAGGCGGCGGGCATGGTGGGTCGGGCTGGCGATCGCGCTGGTCGCGGTGGACCTGCTGCGCGTCGCGCAGCCGCTGCTCGCCGGGCCGCTGCCGCCAGCCGACCTGGGCTACCCGGCGGCGCTGATCGAGCCGCTCCAGGCGGCGGGAACGACGCGGGTCGAGAACGAGTACCGCCTGCCCGCCAACTACGGCATCCTGCACAACGTGCAAGATACCTGGGGGGCCAGCCCACTGCGCACCCAACGCTACGCCGACTTCTACGCGGCCGTGCCGCCGGAGCGCCGCCGCCGCCTGCTCGGCGTGGGTTCCTTCCTTACCTGGCACAACGACGCGCCGGGCATGATGGAGATCGCCAGGCTGCCGGTCGTCAACCCGGCGAATGGGGCGCAGGAGACGACGTATCTCTTGCAGGCCGCCCCTGGCCCACGGGCGTGGCTGGTGGGCCATGTCGAGGTGATGGACGACGCCGAGGCGCTGGCGCGGCTCGCCGACCCGGCCTTCGACCCGTGGCAGACAGCGCTGGTCGCGCCGGAGGGTGGAGTAGAGACGCTGTATACCGCGTCTCTACAGCCCCTTGCAACAATAGCGCAGCCCACGTACCGCCAACTCGCGCCCGGCCATGTCGTCGTAGAGGTCGCGGCGGACGCGCCGGCGCTCCTGGCGCTGTCCGAGATGTGGTACCCCGGCTGGCAGGCGACCGTGGACGGCGCACCCGCGCCCCTCCTGCGGGCGTACAACACCCTCATGGCCGTCCCCGTCCCGGCCGGCGCGCACACCGTCGAGTTGCGCTTCGACCCGCCGTCCGTCAAGATCGGGCTGGCCGTGTCGGGCCTGGCCCTGGCCCTGGTGGTCGCGGGACTGGCATGGGCCTTCTGGAGGCGGGCGTGAGGGCCTGGCTCGTCGCGCTGCTCCTGGTGATCGCCGCGTTCCTGCCGCGCGCCGTCGGCCTGGCCCAGTTCGCCACGTGGGACGAGTTGTTCTGGACGCACGCGACGCTGCGCTTCTGGCGGGCGGTGGACACGCAACGCTGGCCTCGCACGTATATCATCGGCCAGCCGGGCGTCGTCTCGATGTGGCTAGGCAGCGCGCCGCTCACGTGGCGCGGCCTGAGCGGCGGCCCCGACGCCTGGGAGACCATCGGGCAGGCGAGCCGCCCGCGCTACAGCATGGACGATACGGCGGCGCTGGGCGCGCTCGCCGACTACTGGCGTGACCTGCCCGTCGCCACCGCGCTTGCCACGTCCCTCGCCGTCGGCGCGATCTATCTGCTGGCGCGGCGGCTGTTCGGGGCGCGAGCGGCGCTCGTCGCTGGCATTCTCGTCGCGTTCGACCCGGCGTTCCTGGGCCACTCGCGGCTGATGACCCTGGACGCCGTCCTGGCGTCGCTGATGCTGCTCAGCGTGCTGACGCTGCTGATTTTCCTGAGAGACAGGCAACGCCAAGGCGCAGAGACGCAAAGGGAGCAGGAAGAGGCGAAAGCTCTGTCTTCGCCCCGCCGCGCCTCTACCTTACTGAATGCTCTTCGAGCGGGGGGCTGGCCGTGGCTGGTGGCGTCGGGCGCGTTGGGTGGGCTGGCCGCGCTGCAGAAGACGACCGGCGTGTTCTTGCTAGGGTACGTCGTGATCGTGGGCCTGGTTGCGTGGTGGACGGGGCGTCGTCCCTCTCCCCAACCCTCTCCCAAAATGGGAGAGGGGGCCAGAGAAGACCCACCGTCCTCCTCCCCCTCGCCCGTTCTGGGAGAGGGGGCAGGGGGTGAGGGTCTTCCTCCCCCTCGCCCGTTCTGGGAGAGGGGGCCGGGGGGTGAGGGACGAGCCGTCCTCGGCTGGGCCGCCGCCGCCGTCGTGACGTATGTCGCCGCGTGGCCGGCGATGTGGTCCGCGCCCGGCGAGACCCTGACCGCCCTCTACAATACCCTGCGCTCGTACGCGCCCGTCGCCTACGACCCGACCTTCTTCCTGGGCGAACCGACCGCCGCGCCCGGCGTCCTGTTCTACCCGCTGGTGTTCCTGTTCCGCACGACGCCCCTGACGCTGCTCGGCCTGGCTCTCCTCGGCTGGACGGCCGTTGACATGGCGCGCGGGAACTGGTGCATGGCCGATGGCGGCAAAGCGATGCTGGCGGCGGCCCTGCTCGTGCTGTACGCCGTGCTGTTCGGCGCGTTCCTGTCGCTGTCGGCGGCCAAGTTCGAGCGTTATCTCCTACCCGCGCTGCTGCCGCTGAATGTCGCGGCGGGCGTCGGGCTGGCCTGGGGCGTCTCGCTAATCGCGCCCTTGCAGCGCCGCATCGGCCGCACGCGGCTGCGTCTCGGCCCGGCGATCCTCGGCGTGGCGCTGCTGCTCCAGTCGGCGCTCGTCCTGAGTTCCTATCCGTACTACCTGGCGTGGTATAATCCCCTGCTCGGTGGGCAACGCGCTGCGGCGAATGTGCTCCCCCTGGGCATCGGCGAGGGCATGGAGGGCGCGGCGCACTACCTGGCGGCGCAGCCGAAGGCCGAGGCGCTCAAGGTCGCGTCGTGGGGCGCAGTCGGCCTCGCGCCGTGGTTCGCGGGCGATGTCATTCTGCCAGAGGCAAAGCGCCCGTGGCAGGAGGCCGACTACGCCGTCGTGTACATCACGGACGTGCAGCGCGGCGAGGACATCGCGCGGCAGATGGCCGGGCGCGCGCCGGTGTTCGTCGGCCGCGTGGGCGGGATGGATTACGTGTGGGTGTACCGGATGGGGGACTCGCGATGAGAACTGGGCTATGGCGGCGCGGACGCTGAGCGGCGAGACGGCCAGTGTGTGGGCGCGGCTGGCGCGCATTCCCTGGGAGCCGCTGCTCCTGGTAGCGGCGCTGCTGGTCGGCGTCGTCCTGCGACTCTACCGCATTGACGACCTGCCGCCCGGTCTGCACTACGATCAGGCCCACGACGCTATCCTGGGCTGGGAGACGTGGATCGGGCAGAACCGCCCGGTCTACTTCACCGGCTTCACCGGCGCCGAGCCGCTGATGATCTACTCCATCGGCGTGGTCATGGGCATCATGGGCCGCTCGGTCGAGGCGCTCAAGGTCACGAGCGCGCTGTACGGCATCCTGACTGTCCTGGCGACGTACCCGTTCGCGCGGGACCTGTTCGGCGGGCCGGGGACGTGGCGCGGGCGGTGGGTCGGCCTGTTTGCGACGGGCTTCATGGCGACCTCCACCTGGCATCTGGTGAACAGCCGCAACGGGCTACGCGTGATCACCCTGCCCCTGTTCGAGATTCTGACGCTGTGGGCGCTGTGGCTCGCCCTGCGGTCGGGCCGGAAATGGCTGTTCGCCGTGTTCGGCGTCGCCCTGGGCCTGACGGCGTACACCTACTACGCCAGCCGCCTCGTCCCCATCGCCCTGGCCCTGCTCCTGGCGCTGGTCGCCGCCCGGTCATGGCGGTTCTTCCGCGCCAACCTGGGCGGGCTGGCGCTCGGCATCCTCGTCGCCGCCGTCGTCGTCGCGCCGCTGGCCTGGTTCTACTATCGCAACCCGGAGTACCTGTTCGTCCGCGTGGACCAGGTGTGGGTGTTCAACAACGACCTGAGCAAGGGCGACCCGTGGGCGGCGCTGCGCGAGAATGTCCCCTCGGTGCTGGCAATGTTCAGCCTCAGCGGCGACAAGAACTGGCGCTTCAACGTCGTCCCGCAGCCGATCTTCAACCCGGCGCTGAGCCTGCTGGCGCTGGCCGGGCTGGCGCTGTTCGTGTGGCGCTCCCTCCGTCCACCCCTCTCCCCCTGGGAGAGGCAGGGTGAGGGTCTTGGCGCCTCGCGTTCGGACGAAGACCCTCACCCTAACCCTCTCCCAGAGGGAGAGGGGGCCAGAAAAGAGGAGAGGGGGCAGGGGGGGGAGGGACTACCTCCCTGGCTGCCCTACGCCATGACGCTGATTTTCCTGGTGGTGATGCTCCTGCCGAGCTTCCTGTCGGTCGAGGGGCGGCCCAACTCCAGCCGCAGCCTGGGCGCGCTGCCGTTCCTGTACTTCCTGCCCGCCGTCGCCGCCGTGGACGGCATCCTGTGGCTGACGCGGCGGCGGGCGGCGTGGAACAGCGCCGCCGTGCAGACCGTCGCGGCGGTGATGGTGTTTGTGGCGCTGGTCGGCTGGCAGGGCATCGCCACGGCGCGGGGCTACTTCGACGAGTGGGCCAACGCGGCGGCGACGTACTACTACTTCGACACGCAGTATTCGCAGATGGCGCAGGCGGCTCTGGCCGAGCTGGCCGCCGGGCGCGACGTTGTCCTGTTTAGCCGCGACTACAAGACGACGAC